>NZ_JBBEWC010000007.1:0-402133 GCF_037860775.1 Emticicia soli
CTCACTTGAAGACAACTCCAAGTGAGTAGTAAAAATACTTGACACAGTTCAGTTTACACTCCCGAAAACTATCTTCTTTTTCCTCTGCGTTTATCTTTCATTTCGGCTCTTCTTTTCTTGGCTTCTTCCTTAAACTTTGTCATTTGTTCAGGTGTAAGTACGTTTTCATAGCTTTTCATTGCGGCATCGTGGTTTGCCTTAAATTGCTGGCGATTAGCCATCATTCTTTCTCTCTCAGCTTTTCTGAACTCTTCTCTTTTCTTCTCTTGCTCAAGATTAATAGCTAATACTTTCTGATACTGGTCGTTATTGAGGCTAAGCGACTCCTGCATACGTTTGGTTCTGATTTCGGCACGTTGTTCAGGTGTTTTTTCTGTCCTCTCTCCACGAGTCAGGCGGTCGCCCTGTGCAAAAGCACCACTAACTAACCCACCCACAAACGCACACACTAAAATGATTTTTTTCATTGTCTTAATAAAGATTAATGGTAATAATTATGAAAATTTTTACAACGTTGTGATTCTTAGAGTAAATCGAATAAAAAAGGTTTAAATCTGAAATAAACTTATTTTTTTCGGAGATATAAGATATGTTTGTACCTTTACTTTTCAATCATAAGTTCAGTAGAAGAGACAATGGATTTTGACCTGATAAGATTATTAATCATAAGTATGTTTGGTGATGACGTGGTGCTAAAAGAAGACAAAATCTCTCCACAACCAAGCATTACAGTTCCTGCCGATAAAATACTTGAAATCTGCCAGTTTTTGCATGTGCAACCCAAATTATACTTCGACTATCTGGCTTGTATTACAGCCATTGATAATGGCGAAACTGTGGGCACTGTTGAGGTGATTTACCACCTTACCTCTATACCTTACGAGCATAATTTTGTATTGAAAGTAGAAGTGCCTCGTAGTGGTGAAGGTGGCGCTTTACCGAAAGTACCATCGGTAACCCCCATTTGGCGCACGGCCGATTGGCACGAACGTGAAGCCTACGATTTAGTAGGGATTGATTTTGTAGGGCACCCCGATTTAAGAAGAATATTATTACCTGCCGACTGGGAAGGCCATCCGCTAAGAAAAGACTATAAGGAGCAGGAGCTATATCATGGCATTAAAGTAAAGTATTAAAAAGAATCCCCTTCGATACCGAAGGGGATTTATATTATTAATACGCCAATGCTGTTTTAAACTCAGAGGTAGTATGAAACTTAATGTCTGGGTTATTCTGAATATTCATTCGTAAAATCCAGTCGGTTTCTGCTAAAAATACAGGGTTCTCGTCTTTATCGTAGGCTATGAAATTGCTCTTCAGACGAATAAACTCAGCAAGTTTGGTTTTATCTTCAGCCGTTATCCAACAAGCCTTAGAGTAGGGGCGAGCATCGAATCGGCAGCTAGCGCCATACTCGTTCAATAATCGGTATTGAATTACCTCAAACTGGAGTTCACCCACAGTACCAATAATCTTTCTGTTACCCGGCTGTACCGTAAATAACTGCGCAACACCCTCATCGGTCAATTGTTGTACACCTTTCTCCAATTGTTTCGATTTCATCGGGTCTTTGTTAATTACCTCTTTGAATATCTCAGGCGAGAAACTCGGAATACCAGTAAACTGCAATTCTTCTCCCTCGGTCAAGGTATCACCTATTTTGAAAGTACCCGTATCATACAAACCAATCACATCGCCCGGATATGCATCTTCTACTACGTCTTTTCTATCTGCCAAGAAAGCAAATGGGCTCGAAAAACGCATTTCTTTGCTCAGACGCACGTGTTTATAAAACTTACCACGTTCAAACTGACCGCTGCATATTCTTAAAAACGCAATTCTATCACGGTGGCGTGGGTCGATATTGGCATGGATTTTAAATACAAAACCGCTGAATTTCTTTTCGTCCGGCTCAACCATGCGTTTGTCAGTCATTCGATGTACCGGAATCGGCGACACATCGCAGAACGTATTGAGCAACTCCATTACGCCAAAATTACTCACGGCACTACCAAAAAATACCGGAGCAAGGTTACCTGCCAGATATTCTTCATTATCAAACTCGCTATATACTCCCTCAATCAATTCAACATCTTCACGAAGCTGATTGGCGTCTTTTGTGCCTACTTTCTGGTCTAAAACATCCGACTCCAACTCAATCACCTCAATATCATCTTCCAAACGGGTTTTGTTTACTGCAAAGTGGTTCATTTTCTTTTCAAGCAGGTGGTATACACCTTTGAAATTTGAACCACCATTTACTGGCCATGTAATAGGGCGAACGCTGATGTTTAGTTTTTGCTCTAATTCATCAAGCAAATCAAACGGGTTTTGTCCCTCACGGTCAAGTTTATTCACAAAGATAATCACTGGTGTATTGCGCATACGGCAAACCTCCATCAGTCTTTCTGTTTGTTCCTCAACGCCTTTTACGCAGTCAATCACCAATATTACGCTGTCAACAGCCGTAAGGGTTCTATAAGTATCTTCGGCAAAGTCTTTATGGCCGGGCGTATCCAGAATATTAATTTTAAGGTCACGGTACTCAAAGGTCATTACCGATGTAGCTACCGAAATACCTCTTTGCTTCTCGATTTCCATGAAATCGGAAGTAGTAGATTTTTTAATTTTATTTGATTTCACGGCTCCCGCTGTCTGAATCGCACCTCCGAAAAGGAGTAGTTTTTCAGTCAATGTAGTTTTCCCTGCATCGGGGTGAGCAATGATAGCGAAAGTACGACGTTTGTGTAATTCTTGAAGAAATGACATTTTTATCTAATTTTGTAAGCCTTAGTTTGTCGGCTGCTTAAGCTGACGTTTGTTGTTTGAATATGTCAAATGATTCATACCTAAGGTTTGTATAGCATATTCATAAAAAACATGAGGCCCTCAAGCATAAAACGGGTGCAAAAATACGCATAAAATATGGAAGAAACATGGCAAGTTTCATTTGAATCAATAATTTCTCAAATAATTGAGCAGGGATACGGGATTTTAGATGGCTTTTTATCAGAAGAAGAAATAGGCGCGCTGAACGAAAGCTTTTTAGCTCATTATCAGGCACAGGAATTTAAGCAGGCGGGTATTAGTAAGGGGCATGAGGTGGTAAAAAATATCAGAGGAGACGAAATCCTTTGGCTTGAAAAAGACAATGCTAATGAGATAGAAACGCGGTTCCTGACTCGTCTTGAAGAATTTATGTCTTATGTCAATTATACATGTTATTTAGGGCTCCGTTCTTACGAAATCCACTATGCTTCTTACCCTGTCGGTACTTTCTACAAACGCCATTTAGATAAATTCAGAAACGATTCGGGGCGTAAACTATCGTTTATCTGTTACTTAAACCAAGACTGGCAGCCCGATAACGGCGGCGAACTGGTTTTGTATTTGCCAGATAAAGCAGAAAAAATATTGCCTTTAGGCGGGCGTCTGGCCGTATTTGAAAGCGATAAGATAGAACACGAAGTATTACCTGCTACCCGTGAGCGCCGCAGCCTAACGGGCTGGCTGCGTAACATTGATTAAGGCTTACAGGGTTACGTCATAATCATAGCCTAGCTCATGCCAGTAGTCTCTTGGTGGAGTATCCGAAAAATACATCTTACCGATGCGTTTCAGGTTTTTTATGCCATATTTCACCGGGATAATCAGCCGCAAGGGCGCACCATGAAATTTTGGTAGAGGCTGGTTATTTACTTCATAGCAAAGTAAAGTTTGAGGGTGTAAAGCACTTTCAATATCTAGCCCTACATAATATTTGCCGTCTGGGGTTTCGAGCCCTACATATTTATACCACTCATTGGTGCCTTCTTTTTTGCCCAGATTATACTTTTGTAAAAAGTCTGAAAACCTGATGCCGCCATAATGCACAATCTGGTACCAGCCTTCAATACATTTAAAATCGAAAATAATTTCTTGTTTCGGTAATGCTTTAATATGGCTCATCTGAAAGAAAGTCGAAGGCTTACCTGATGGATTGAGTACTTCAAGCTGCCATTTTGTTACATCAATATTTTCCTGAATACCAATAAAACCATTCAGGCGTGGCCTTTTGGCTGCTCTTGCCTTGGGATAAGTTTTAGCCAGATGCTTGTGGCTGAAAAACTGGTCTTTCACTTTTTCGTTAAAACCTAATACATCTCTTGTGGCTTCATCTAATTTGTTATTGGTTTTAGGTAGGTTTTGATACCATTTCCACGAAAACCATGCGCCAACATTGGCTAAAGCAAAGCCAAGAAAAGAGAAAAAGGTTCTTCTCTGTATCTTTTTATCCGACCATTGTTCTTTTTGATTTTTCATAGCATTTTAGGTTTCACTAATCGGTTTAGGGTTTTCTTCTTCTTTTGGTTCTTTCAGGTCTGATTTAGTAGTTTCAAAACCTGTAATCATTGATTGAAAATTTTTCCACCCTGCTCTTATAACCTGTATAACATGAATCAGGAAAAATAACACATAACCTATTGTGAGTATAAAATGAATGATTCGGGCTGCAGAATAGCCCCCAAAAAGCCATGTAAGCCAATATACCTGCACAGGCTTGTAAATAGCTAAACCCGTGAGCAAAGAGCCTAAGCCCATAAGGATAATTGCCGAATAGGCTATTTGCTGGGCAGCATTGTATTTTTGTACGGGTGGGTGATACTTACTTATGCCCAGGTCATATAAAACTACCTGCCAGGCTTCTCTGAAAGCGTTTTTCTTTGGCACAAGATAGCGCCATTCGCTTGATATAAGTGTATATAAAACGTAAAAAAGCCCATTCAGAAAGAAGAGCCACATAAAAACAAAATGAGTAGCCATGCCCTCAGCAAGTCGATAGGGGATTTTGAGGGTTTTATAAAACCAGTCGGGAAAAAACTTAAATATGATTAGGTCTCCAATCTGAATTTTATATACGCCATTAGCCCAATAAATGAGCATTCCGCTCCATATCATGATAAGCAATATCGGGAAGTTTACCCAATGAAACCACCTGATGGCCAGTGGATGTTTTTTTATAACTTCTTTCATCTTAGTTTCGTGAATAGAAAGAATATTTTTTCGGTTTTATCTATTTACGTTTAACAAGCAATTTGGGTTTTTGTTAACTTAGCAATTAAATCTAAACGACAATCCTTATTGTATCATTTTGAAACAATAGCTACATGGCTTTAGCTATTTAGAAAATTTATAATAAATTTGTACAAAAACATGAATCATGACTTTTGAAGAATACCTGATAAGCAAGAAAATTGACCTCGAAAAATTTGCAAAATCCGAGCCTGAGAGGTTCGAAGAGTGGAGGGTTTTATTTGAGCAAATGCATCCCGAAAGTTTTACCATGCACAAGAAATTTCAGATAAATCCGACTCGCCGTAAATACCATTTGTAAAGCCCTAAATAGCTACGTATATAGATGCTCTGCCTGTGCAGAGCATTTTTTTGTTTTATTCTTATCTACGCATCTTATCCTTTCATCTATTGTTTTACCGTAGTGGTAAATATTATAATTCTTTTAATTGTATCCTTGGTATTTATTGCAGGTTTGAGTGGTAATTTTGTACAAAATCAAGATATACTTTAGCTTCCAAACCGCTCTAAAGTTTAACATTTATTTACGATAATGAAAAAAGAAATTTTACTAACAGTTCTTTCTCTAGGACTAGTCACCACAGCTTATGCCCAATTTCCAGGAGGCGGAGGCGGACGTTCTGGTGGTGGTTTCCAGGGAATGAATCCACAGCAACAACAACAAACACCCCAAGACGAAACACCAAGAGGTTCTGCAAAAATTAGTGGTAAATTAGTTGACTCTACAAGCAATAAACCGGTTGAGTTTGCTTCGGTTGCCGTATATGACAAAAACAATAAAGTTGTAGACGGAGCCATGACCGACATGAACGGAGCTTTTACTGTTAAAAACCTTGCTAAAGGTACATATAAACTGGTGGCATCTTTTATAGGTTACAAAAACGCAACGCTCAACAAAGTAGAAGTTAGTACCAACAAAGCCGATGTAAATGTTGGCGATATATTGATGGCTACCGACACTAAGGTATTGAACGAAGTAACAGTAGTAGGGCAGGCGGCTTTAATTGAAGATAAAGTTGACCGCCTTGTATATAACGCCGAGAAAGACATTACAAGCCGTGGCGGTACAGCCGAAGATATTCTTCGTAAAGTTCCGATGCTAACGGTAGATATGGACGGAAACGTGCAAATGCGTGGAAGTAGCAACATCAAGGTTTTGATAAACAATAAACCTTCTAGTATTTTGGCTACAAACATTGCTGATGCCTTGAAACAAATTCCGTCAGACATGATTAAGTCGGTAGAGCTTATTACTTCTCCGTCGGCTAAATATGATGCCGAGGGTACAGCAGGTATCATCAATATCATTACAAAGAAAAATACGCTTCAGGGTTTAACAGGCTTTGTAAATGCCGGTGCTGGCTGGCGTGGTGCTAATGCCTTTGGAAACCTTAACCTACGCCAGAAAAAAATTGGTACATCTTTAAATTTTGGTGGAAACTCAGGTTATAATACCCCGGGCGATGGGTCGAACATCCGCCAGAGTTCAGTAAGAGGGTTTAATACCACACTTGCGCAAACAGATGCCAACAATGTAGCCCGTTTGTTTGGTAACACACAATTGAGCGTTGATTATGATATTAATCCGAAAAACTCATTGACACTTACAGGCCGCCTTGGTATAGGTAATTTTAATACCAAAGGCCCTCAGACTTCTTTGCTTACAGGCGAAACCAAAGAAGAGGTTCTACAACAATTTACACGCTATGTAAAACAATTGCGTAACAACAACAGCCTTGACTTTGATTTTAATTATACCCGTACTTTCAAGGAGCAGGGCCACGATTTTACGCTATTGGTACAGCATGGGCGTAATATCCGTAATACAGATTTCAGAACCGACCAGAATAATCGCCCGTTTAATAAAAGTAATAACGATGGTAAAAACGCCGAAACAACCTTTCAGGCCGATTATACCTATCCGTTCAAAAAACATATTTTTGAGGTTGGAGCAAAATATATTATTCGTGATGTAACGAGTGCGTATGATTTTTATCAGTTTGATGAGCAAGTGGGCGACCTGGTTTTATTGCCGGGCAGAACCAATAATTTTGAGTACGAACAAAAAGTTGGTGCTGCTTATAGTACGCTTACACTAGCATTACCTAAAAAATGGGGCTTAAAAATGGGGGTTCGTTATGAAAACACCACTATTAATGCCAAGTTCCAGAATTCAGATGCTCAAACTACTATTGCACCTTACGATAATATAGTGCCTACCTTAACGGTCTCTAAAGATTTTCCGAAAAATCATAAGGTTAGATTTAGCTATGGGCAACGTATTCAACGCCCATCGCTTGAGGTGCTAAACCCATTTGTGAACTATGCCGACCCACTGAATATTTCGTATGGTAATCCATTATTGAAACCAGAATTAAGCCATAATTTTGAGATAAACTACAATACCTATTTCAAGGCTAATTCGGTTAATTTCTCTGTGTTCCGTCGTTTTACCAACAACAATATCACAACTGTAAGGTCGGTTGACGAAGCAGGTGTTACTACTTCAACTTTTGATAATATAGGTAAAACCAATTTCTACGGCGCAAGTTTATTTCTGAACCTTCAGCCAACCAAAAGCCTGAGAATTGGTGGTGGTACTAATTTTACTTATAACTTGCTGAATGGCTCAATCGTGATTCCTGTTTTACAGGCTGACAACACCTACCGAAACTCAATAGTTGAAATAGAAAATAAAGGTTGGAACTCAAACTTTAATTTCAACGCTTCTTATACATTTACCAAAGGTTGGGGTGCACAGGCATTTGGGTTTATGGGTAGCCGCCGTGTACAATTACAAGGGTATCAGGGTGCTTTCCGCTACTATAACATTGGTGTGAAAAAAGATTTCAAAAACAAAAAAGGTAGCTTCAACTTTGGCTTAGATAATCCATTTGCCAAGAAAATGGTTATCAAGAGCTTTGCTGCTGACCCTACCTTTAGTTCTACATCGGTTCGTAATGTTTACAACAGAGGGGTTCGTTTCTCTATCAACTACTCATTTGGTAAAATGGACTTCAACGGCGGAGGTGGAAACATGTTCCGCAGTAAGAAAAAAGTTAATAACGATGATATAAAAGAAGGCGAAGGCGAAGGTGGCGGACAAGGCGGAGGCCAGGCGCCTGCAAGTGGCGGTGCTGGAGGGGGCCGTCCGCGTTAATAGGTTTTTCCTCTGAATCCATACCAAAAGGTATCACAGCAATTGGTTCAAAGCCGATGAATGTGGTACCTTTTTTTGTTGATATATAGTAATTTTAATGTATTTGGAGGTATATAGTAATAAAATTTTTTGAGCGATTGTAATTAGAGTATGTTTAAATTTTGTTATTCTGACCGAAAAGGACAGATTTTTTAGATAGACGAGCGGCCGCCGCTGCGGGCGTCATTTTTTCGATGTAGCAAGCAGCTACATCGAAAAAATGCAACGAAGTATAGCTAAAAAAGATGCCTTTGCAGGTCGAATCATAATTTTTAAACATGCTCTTATTCTGCATATCAATCAACAAAATTTAAAAACTGGCGCTCGCTAGCTCTCAAATTATTTATTAACTTAATCCTTAAAATCACCTATACCACCTAATTATGACAAAATATTCAACCTTAACAATTATCTCCTGCTTTTTTGTTTTTGCAATCTCATTTTCAAGTCTTGGGCAAAGCGTGCCTGAGCCTCCCGGAACTGTAATCAGTTACATGAGCAAAGAGACAGGTAAATACATAGGCTCGCCCTCAATCTGTATTTTACCTGATGGTACTTATATTGCTTCGCACGATGAGTTCGGCCCTAAATCGAAAGAGTTTGCTTCGGCACAAACCCGCATTTTTTCTTCGACAGATAAAGGTAAAATCTGGCAGCAGATAGCCAATATTGATGGGCAGTTCTGGTCGAATCTTTTTGTGCATAACGATGCCCTTTACATAATGGGTACAAACAAGCATCATGGCAATTTTATTATCCGTAAATCGACAGATAAAGGGCATACCTGGACAATTCCATACAGTAAAAAAACAGGTTTATTAATTGAGGGCGAATACCATAACGCACCTGTGCCTGTGCTTATTCATAATGGCCGCATCTGGCGTGCTTTAGAGTATGCCACTGCGCCAACTACACGCTGGGGAAAAAGATATAGCGCCATGATGATTTCGGCTTCTGTAAACGCCGATTTACTCAATGCTGATAACTGGAGAAGAACAAATGCTTTACCCTACGATTCGACTTATCTTGATGGGAAGTTCAACGCATGGCTCGAAGGAAACGCTGTTGTGAGTAAAGATGGAAAAGTGCTCGATATTCTGCGGGTTGATGTACCTGCCGGAAATGCTGAGGTAGCTGCGTTTGTAAATATCAGCAAAGATGGCAAAAAAGCCAGCTTTGATGCACAAACAGGATTTGTGCCTATGCCAGGCGCAAGTAAAAAATTTACTATAAGGTACGATAATGTAAGCGATAGATACTGGGCTCTGCTGAACGTAGTTGATACCTTATATAAGACTAAAACCCCTGCAAGTATCCGCAATCAATTGGCTTTGGGGAGCTCGGCTGACCTTAAAAACTGGGAGATTCATGAGCAATTATTGTATCATCCCGATATTAGCAAGCATGGTTTTCAATACGTTGACTGGCAATTTGAGCAAAACGATATAATTTTTGCATCAAGAACAGCCTATGATGATGCAAGCGGTGGTGCAAATAATTTTCATGATGCCAACTTTCTGACTTTTCACCGAATTGAAGATTTCAGGAAACATGTAAATAAAACCAGAAAATAAAGATTTTAATAGGAAAAGCCATATCGAAAGGTGTGGTTTTTTCGTTTTTTTCGTACTTTCGCAAATCACACATTAAAAATCCTAACGATGCAGATAAGCTTTTTAGAAATAAAGTGGACAGATGTTTTAGATGTAGTATTAGTAACCTTTCTGTTGTATTATATATATAAATTAGTAAAAGGAAGCGTAGCAAGCAGGGTGTTTTTGGGCTATCTACTTATCTATCTGTTTTATTTAATTGTAAAAGCTATCGGTTTAGAGTTGCTTACACGTATACTCGAGTATTTTATGGGTGTAGGGGCCATTGCTCTCATTGTGTTGTTTCAGCAGGAAATCAGGCGGTTTTTGCTTATGGTTGGTAAATCTACCTCATTGGCAAATAATCAGGTTTTTGCCAAGTTGTTGGGTAATCAGCTAGAAAAAGAAAATGCTACGCCTTTGAAAATAGTAAGCGATGTAGCCAAAACCATGTCGAGCGAGTTTACAGGGGGCATTATTGTGTTGCAAAAAGACGATGATTTGAGTAAGTTTATAGAGTCAGGCGATATAGTAGATGCGGTATTATCTAAAAAGATGCTTGTTACTATTTTCAGCCAATATAGTTTGCTCAACGATGGCGCAGCTATTATTAATAAAGGCCGCATAAAGGCAGCACATTGTATATTACCAATTGCCAGCGGCGACGACCTCCCTTCTAATTACGGCTTCCGACACAGAGCAGCCTTGGGTATTTCAGAGGCTACCGATTCCGTAGCTATTTGTATTTCGGAAGAAAACGGCAAGATTTCTTTAGCTATCGACGGGAACATTAAAATTGTATCGGCTGTTGAGTTGGAAAGAGAATTAAGAAGATATTTTCTGAACGAAATTCAATAGTGATGGTTTGGTTGAATCATGCTAGTGTATAGATTTTATTTATATATGCTGCTTATTTGTTGCAAATCGTTATGATTATACTCATTACCGAATGATTACGTTTTATCCGGGGCCATCTAAAATTTATCCTCAGATAGCCACCTACCTGCAAGATGCAGTACAAGAGGGTATTCTTAGCCAGAACCACCGCAGTCCGGCTTTTATGGATATGCTTAAACAGTGTATTACCCTGTTTAAACAGAAACTTAATGTTCCGGCCGACTACAAAGTTTACTTTACCTCGTCAGCCACCGAGTGTTGGGAAATAATCGCACAATCTTTTACCGCCAAGGGTAGTCTACATATTTACAATGGCGCTTTTGGGCAGAAATGGTTTGAGTACACCAAAAAAATAGTAGGCGATGCTACATTTGATATTCCATTCGGAATAAATGAAAACATACCTCTGCTAGAAACCGACACATCAAAATATGATGTAATTTGCATTACACAAAACGAAACCTCTAATGCTACTCAGGTAGATGTAAGCCAGATTCCATCAGCCGAAGCACTTATTGCCTATGATGTTACTTCATCGCTTGGTGGTATTGAATTAGACTGGGGCAAAGGTGATATTTGGCTGGCATCGGTACAAAAATGTCTGGGTTTGCCAGCGGGTTTGGGTGTAATGGTTTGCTCGCCAAAAGCTATAAAACAGGCGGAATTGATAGGGGAGAGCAAACACTACAATAGCTTTTTGTTTGTACACGAGAATTTTGAGAAGTTTCAGACGCATTATACGCCCAATGTTTTGGCTATTTATTTGCTAAAGCGAGTAATGGAGCACGT
The DNA here is from genome assembly GCF_037860775.1 of Emticicia soli. NCBI lineage: Bacteria > Pseudomonadati > Bacteroidota > Cytophagia > Cytophagales > Leadbetterellaceae > Emticicia > Emticicia soli. The sequence goes on from NZ_JBBEWC010000007.1 coordinate 11,551, forward strand.
TGAAAACATTGAGTTGATAAGTGCAAAAATAAAAACCCGCAATCAGGATTTTTGTAGATTTATAGAGCAGGAAACCGTATGGACTTTGCTGATAGAAAATGAAGCGGTACGCTCTGATACCGTGATTGCCATTGAAGGCGTAAGCGACGCCATAAAACAGCTAAAACAAAGAGCCAAAGAAGCCGGAATCACACTCGGTAATGGCTACGGCAACTGGAAAGAAAACACCTTCAGGATAGCCAACTTCCCGGCCATTGAAGATTGGGAATTTGAGGCGCTTAAGAATTTAGTCTGAACTTTGATTTACCTGATTTATATGATTACACTGATGTAGTAGTGCGACCATAAATTTGAGTTATGAGAGATAAATGAATGGTCTTTTAAATACTTTCAAAATCATAAATGTTTAATCAGTTAAATCACACAAATCAGGTGAATCAAAGTTCAGACAATCACATATTTAACCATATACTACTTCAAAAATGAACTTTAGTTTTAAGGAAATTATTTCCGTTACCATTATTCTTTTTTCGGTGATTGATATACTCGGGTCTATTCCGGTAATTATCGATTTACGAAAAAAGGCAGGTGGTATCCATGCCGAACAAGCTACATTAGTAGCAGGTTCGTTGATGATTGTTTATCTGTTTTTGGGGGTTGGTATTCTCAATTTATTTGGGGTCGATGTCAACTCATTTGCCGTGGCAGGGGCATTGATTATATTTCTGATAGGTATGGAAATGATTCTCGGGCGGAATATCTTCAAGCATGAAACCTCATCGAGTAAAGCTACGTCTATTGTACCCCTGGCGTTCCCTATTATTGCCGGAGCAGGTACCATGACTACCATTATATCGCTGAAAGCTGCCTATAAACAAGAGAATATTATTGTAGGAATTGTGCTCAATATATTAGTTGTATATATGGTATTGCGTACATCGGTCTGGATTGAGAAGAAACTAGGTGTAACAGGTGCCGATATACTACGTAAAGTTTTCGGAATGATTTTGCTGGCTATTTCTATTAAGTTAATCAAGACTAATCTATAAAAGATAAGGGCAAGACAAAGTCTCGCCCTATGCTTTAAGCTAAATTGTATGATTAAAATGCTTCAGAAACCTTAAAGTTTTTATTTAGTGAGTGATTGAGTGATTATTTTATTTCTAATTTTAAATCACTCAATCACTCAATTCTTCTTCTTTCTCAAGTAAATATTACCGTGGTCTGATTTTAGTTCTACCGAGTTGCCGCCGCCATTCAATGAGGCTGTGAGGTAGGTTTGTTTGTTTTCATAAACAGGTAACTCAAAATCAGTAAATACGTCGTTCCACTCTGTGGTTTTTATTTTTAAGTCGGCCTTTATGCTTTCCGGTACTTCAAGCAATACTTTACCGTAAAGACTCGACATATAAATATTGCCTGCCTGACTCAAATATGCATTTACCGAACCGTGGCGACTATAGGCTTTGATAGGACCCATTACGTTTTGTAAATATATATTCCCGAATTCGGTGCTGGCATCAAAGCTACCAAGCATATCTTTTATGGCCCATCGTTGCCCATGTTGCGGAAAGTTTTCATAAACCATCAAGTTGAGTTTATTTGGCAGATATATTGTATAAACACCACCATAACAATTGCATACTTCACGGATAACCAGCGTTGAATCGTCTTGCGATACATTAATGCCTAATTGTGTATTATCTTCAAGACCTTTGATATTTACACGTTTCAAGCCATCGGCTTGTTTTGGTGGGGTAATCGGCTTTTCGATTTCAATTCTGATTTCATTGCCTTCATAACCCTGAATATTAATATTGTTTCGCTCTATTAATACTGCGGCATATCTTGAAGTGCTTTTGAGCGGAGCGGCAAACTTGAGTTGGCTAAAGCCCATTTGCCAGCTAAGGCAAACGATGATTGTAAGGAGTTTTTTCATAATTTAGTAGGAGCTAAGGTCGATTTGAGTTTTCGAACTGGTATTTTAGCGAATGATTTGGCTCAATAAATAAGGATTTTCTCGTAGAGACGACATGCTGGCGTCTCCAAGGGTCTGTAAAATCAAAAAATGATATTCGAGAGACAAATCCAATAGATAAACTTCTAATTTTCAAGACCTGTGGAGACGCCAGCATGTCGTCTCTACAAAGCGGTCTGGTTCATTTTAGATTTTTATTTGAAAGAACGCTTATTTCGTGAACCTAAATCATTCGCTGGTACCTTATGCTTACTTCTTCTTTCTCACATAAATATTACCGTTGCTCGACTTTAAGTCAATCACTACGCCGCCACCGTTGATAGTACCTTCAAAAGCATCTGTTTTGCTTGAGCTGGCTACATATACAAATTGGTCTTTTTTGAATACATCTCTGTCGTCAGAATTGCCGCCATCTACTCTTGTAGCAATTTTATATTGTCCTGCTACTGCTATTGATTCGCCGTCTACACTGCCTTGGCCTGTAATGGTTTTAGTGCCTGAGCTCGCTGTTGCTTTAGCTTCTTTCTTTACGGCTGTAATGTCCCAGTCTGTAAACAAATCGCCGTAGTAGCTACGAATCTTCAGGTTTGCTTTAGAGTCATTTGGAAGCGTTACATCAATTGCACCTGAGGCACTGATTGAACTTGGTGAACTTTGCGAAAGTTTTGAGTAAGTAACAAAAATCTTTCCGTGGCCTGTATTAGCTACCAATGGGCCTGTAATATCGTTCAGATATGCCTTTGAATTACCGGTTTTCAATTCAATTTCACCTGCAATATCGCTGATGATAATCTTTTGCTCACCCCAGTTCTGGCTTTCAGTTACGCTTAGGCCAAGTGATTTTGGGACTTTGATAGTTAAAACACCTGTGTAACGGTTTTTAGGAATGATAATTTTCAATACGTTACCTTCAACCTCTGCACTTGCACCTACACCTGTATTATCAACAATGCCACCTGTGATTAATCTTAAGCCATCGGCTTCTTTTGGCAATTCCTTACGGTTTTCTCCGGTTTGTTCAATGCTTACCTCGTTTCCGTCAACTCCCTGAATATTAACCGAGGCTTGTTGAACAACAACTACTACTTTTTTTCCTTGTCCACTAAAGGCTACTTTATATGGTTTAGCTTGCCCGAAAGCATTTGCGTAGGCAACGCAGATTAAAATTACAACAATTGCTTTTTTCATGATTTTTTACTGGTTTATGTTCAATATTTTAAATTAAGTGTTACTGGTGTATGTTATTTTTCATGAAATGAGGCCTATTCTGAGAAACCTTTCGGGCATTACCCCTTAGTTTCCGTCGCTACCTTTTTTGTCGTCGTTGCTGATGCTTTTCTTCTGACGTTGTGGTTGGCTGCTCATTTTTCCGAACTGGTAAGAGAAACTCAATCTCCAGCCCTGGTTATAGTATCTCGATTGTCCCGTTTGTGTAAATGTTGGGCCTGAAAAATCGATTTTCTGAGTAAAATATGGTGCAAGGAAGTTGTCGAAACCTAAACCTACCGTTGCTTTTTTGTTCATTATTTCTTTTTGCAAGGCAACATTGTAATAAGCAAAACTGCTGATTTTGCCTTGTAACATTACACGTGGTGAGTTGAAGAAACCAAAGAACTGCGCTTTAAAACCTTTGCCAAAATCGTAGCTGGCGTTCATATTCAGGCGATACATCCAGTTCTCGTTTGTGGCTTGCAAAGCAGGGCTGTTCAGAATATTGTAATAAAGGTTGATTGCCCCATTGGCTGTGAATTTCTTCTTGATTTTGGTATTACCGCTCAGCGTTAAGCCGTAAGAGGTATTTTGTGCGATATTCTGGAAATTGATACTTGCTACACCTTCTGAATCGAATGTTCTGATACGCTCAATAGCATTGTTTGTCTGGCGCATGAAAAGCGATGTATTGATTGACGACTCTTTGATATACACATTATAATTAATCTCGGCGCTATGTGTCAACTCTGGTTTCAGATATGGGTTACCTGAGTATGTCAGTAATGGCTCGCTGGCATTAACGTAAGGGTTTAAGTACCAAAGCATCGGGCGCTGAATACGTTGTGTATAGCTTAGTTTCAACTTCTGGTTTTTGGGTAAGCTGCGTGACAAACTTACGTTCGGAATCAGGTTGCCGTAATCGTTTGTGAAAGGCACTTTACCTGCCAGAAACTCTGCCTGAATAAAGGTATGCTCATATCTTACTCCTGCGTTTATACCCCATTTGTTTTTTGTACGTGAGTAAGTAAGGTAAGTACTGGCTACTTGCTGCGCATAGTTAAATACGTTGGCTAGTTCTGGTACATCTTCAAAATTGGTAGAGCCATCAAGTGCGTTTGATACCTGGTAATCGCTTTGTACTTTTCTGAAAATTGATTTCACACCCACTTCCATTGTGCTTACACTATCGAGCGGATTTGTGAAGTCTACCTGTACCGTTCCTTCATAGTTTGCACTATAGTTTGTACTCTTCTCACGGTAATTAACTATTTTATCCTCGTTTGACTGGTCAAGTGTATAAAAACTGTCTTCCCCTTCTTTCGAGAACATAGTCAGGATGCTGAATTCTCTTTTTGGTTTTTTAAACGATTTGATATAGTCAAGATTCAACGTATTTCCCTGCCAGTCATAGATTCGGTAAAGGTTACGAGTGAAGAACAAGTTCGATACACCCTGGGTTGAGTAATCGTTCAGGTAATCGAAATTCATGCCGTTTTTACCATCGTACAGATTAAAGCTTGCCGTGATACGGTTAAGAGAATCAATATCCCAATCGGCCGATATTGTGCCGTAGCCGTTTTCGCCACCTCCTCTGAAATCGGTTGTTTGTAACAAACTACTCGTAACCCCTTCAACATTTGTAAGACGGTTGCTTTCGTTGCCACCTTTGTTTCTCCAGCGGTTAAAACCACCTCTGGCCGAGAAACCGATAGATTTTGTCCGATAATTCAAAGAACCATTCAGGCGGTCGTTCCATTGACCAAGCGATAAATCGGCGTTACCATTCACCCCTTGAATACTATTCTTTTTGGTGATAATGTTGATGATACCTGCCGTACCTTCGGCATCATATTTAGCCGATGGCGAGGTGATAACCTCAATTTGCTTAATATCATCGGCCGGGATTTGTTTCAACACATCGGCAATGCTACGGGCCATCAGGTTTGAAGGTTTATTATTGATCAAAACCTTAATGTTGGCGCTACCTCTCAGCTCTACGTTACCATCAAGGTCAACGGCTATCGATGGTATTTTTCTAAGCACATCACCTGCGTTGCCGCCTTTTATCGTGATGTCTTTTTCGGCGTTGTACACCAGGCGGTCTGGTTTTTCTTCAAACAATGCTTTTTGTTCAACCACAGTAACTTCTTGTAATTGCTGAACCGACTGTGAGATTTTAATAACTCCTAAATCTAGGTCTTCGTTGTCGCTTACTTTCACATTATCGATGAGTTTGTCTTTAAAGCCGATGAATGTAATTCTGATTTGATAAGTGCCTTGATTTGCTTTTGTTAATGTAAATTTCCCTCGTTCGTCGGCAGTAGTGCCTTCTACAGGTTTGCTGTCTTTTAAGAGCGATACTGTTGCAAATTCAACTGGTTTGTTGGCTGTTGAATCGAGTACAAAACCTGTGATTTTGCTTTTTTGAGCCAATAAGATTCCGTTTACTCCAAGGAGTAATGTTAGTAATAGAAACTTTTTCATAATTTTAGTTTAAAAATTAATAGTCTTATTAAGAGTCCCAGCTTAGGGTATAAACGTTGCAGTTTTTAGTAAAAAAATTATCAGGTGCTAATAACTGCAACAATTATAGGAACATCTCTCAAAACTACTCTTATAATAGTTGGTGGGTTACTCATTTGTGATGAGTCGATGGAAAAATGTTTCCAAATGATGTATCTTATGGCTCGCTAGGGCTAGGGGGCTTATAAAGTCAAGACTTTAACACTTTCCATTGCTTTGCGTTTCACAAGTTCATCGGTATCGTTATTTTGTAATAGCTTCTGAATTGGTTTTACTGCTCTTTTATCGCCCAGATTCGCCAGAATATCAATAATCGTAATCTGTAATGTTGGCTCTTCTTGCTTATGCAAGGTCTGAATCAAAGCATCTCTGGCAATCTTCTCATCTCCGAAGTGCGACAGCGCCTCAGCAGCGGCTGTACGTACATTGATGTTCGGGTCGTTGTTGAGCGTTTTAATCAATGCCTTTAGTACTTCGTTATCAGGCTTGTTTATGTCATAACTGTAGTTTACTGCCTGAATCCTTTCTGAAGCCGACTCTCTTTTAAGCATCGAGAGCATTACCAGTTGTTTAGTTTCTTCTACATCGTTTTTGATTTTTGTTATTTCACTCAAATCTCCCAGATTCTTATCGGCTGTTCGGCGACCAATCACAAAAATGCCTAGTAATAATATAACGCCGGCGGCATATTTTAGTAGCGGAGAGTTGATCCAGCTTACTCTCATGGCGCTTTTTTGCTCTTTGTCTTTTTTCTTTTGCTCGGCACCCTTTTCTTTTTCGAGCATCATGTAGAAACCTAAATCCAGATTTGCTTTTGGCTCGAGGTCTACCGGTTTGTGCATATCGACATAAAAAGCCTTTAAATCTTCAAACTCATCTCTGAGTGTATCGTCTTCTGCCAGCAAGGTTTCGAGTTCCTGTTTTTGTTTGGCAGTCAGCTTATCTTCTAAATAATCGGCAAATAATTGTTCCATAACCACAGTCCTCCTAGTAATTGTTAATTTTAATTGAGTTTCAAAAATTCTTCTTTTAGTTGTTTCAAGCCTCTGTGTACCCGAACTTTCACTAATGCCACCGAAATATTAAGTATGTCGGCTATTTCATCGTATTTCAGTTCGTCGTATCTACTCATGGTCAATACCTCGCGGTATTCTTGTGGTAGTTTTTTTAGGGCTTTCTGAATTAAAAGGTATTGTTCATCATCATAATTTTCTTCTTCTGGTACATCAATGTTTTCGTGTAAATCTTTATGGTTGTGCGAATGCTCCTTGAGAAAGTCGTGATAGATATTCCGTGCAATGCGGTATATCCATGTCCGGAACTCGTACCCCTCCCGATAGCTCTGCCTATAATGAATAACACGATAGAAAACCTGTTGCGTCAAGTCCTGACTAGAATCTCGCTCTACTCCAAATCTTAAATAAAAATTGTATAATGGGCGTTTGTAGCGTTCGTACAAAATCGCAGCCTTATCCAAGTCGCCACTGGCTACAAATTGCATAGCTGCCTCATCAGTCATAAAAAGCTTTTTCGTTTTAGGTTTCTAACAATGATTACTGGGAGAAAACAAAAAGGTTACAAAAGTTTTTAAAAAATATTTGTGTGAGGATTTAATTGGGTGAGTTTTTTGACTTAGATGAGGGGTAAGTGCTTGATTATTAGGATGGTAAGAGGGAGGGGTGCTGGTTGTGTTTTTGTATGGAATTTTTGGAGACGCTATGTTGGCGTTTCCATATACATTATCGTTCTAGTATTTTTATTAGAACTTCAACGCCGCCTCGCCATTCTTCGTAATCTTCTTCGTTTTCTGACCATAGTTCGTTTAGCTCAGAGTTTTCACCTATAAGGTAAGAGTTTCTAATTGATTGTTCTATATAGATTTTAACTCCCACATTTTCAGGTTATTATATATTAGTAGCCTGATTTTATCATCAATTTACCACTTAGTAAAAAAACAGTCAGATTTTCGCCCCTTTTTATTATTCGTACTTCTTAGCTAGGTAAATTTAATTTCAATAAATCCTTCATAAAATAACAATGACCATGAAAAATCTTTTATCTGCCTTTATTATAATGGGCTTACTAGTCTGTTATGAAACTCAAGCTCAGGTTTATGTAGAAGAAGTCGTTAATGGCTCAATTACCATCACACCTAAAGGCGTGAGAGGTAAAAACGGGAATCCGGGTAATAATACTACCAATACTTCTTTAGGAGCGCAATCTTTAAAATCCACTACAGGAAGCCAGAATGTGGCTGTAGGTTTATCAGCTCTTTTCGATAATACATCAGGCAGCCGCAATACGGCTGTTGGTAGTCAGGCTGTTACAAACAATACAACAGGACAAGGCAATACAGGCATCGGTTATAACAGTTTGTTTAACAACACAACTGCCTCTGGCGTAGTAGCACTTGGTGAGTACTCGCTTTACTCAAATTCTACAGGCGGAGATAACATAGCAGTCGGGAATTATGCACTCTATTCAAATGTAGGTGGTAACAGCAATACGGCTGTTGGGAGCAGAAGTTTATATAGTAGTACAGGCAGCTATTATAATACGGCAGTTGGTACAAGTGCTTTGTACTCAACACTTGGCGGAGCTGCTAATGTAGCCAGCGGATACAGAGCCATGTATAGCAATACTACTGGTAGCAACAATACAGTCAGTGGCTATCAGGCAATGCAAGACAACACCATTGGAGGGCATAACGTTGGTATTGGGCAAGGCACATTAGGAAGCAACAAAGCCAGAAGCAATAATACTGCTATTGGATCGGGAGCTTTAGGATATGCTTATAATGGTACAACTGCCGAAACCGGAAACAACACTGCTGTGGGTTTTGCTGCGTTAAGAGGCAGCAATACTCCTGCCAGTAATAGTGGTACCGAAAATACTGCTGTGGGTAGCAATTCATTGCGTAACAATACAAGCGGTGGCAACAACGTAGCAATTGGTTATCAGGCATTGTTGTCAAACTCTGTGGGTATTAATAATGTAGGGGTTGGCTATAGTGCTTTGAGTAGCAATAATTTTGGAAGTGCAAATACAGCTTTGGGTTATTTGGCCTTAGAAAACGCTACAAGTGGCAACTCAAATACAGCAGTTGGTAGCTTTGCAGGGGGCGGTATCAATACTGGTTCATTTAATGTTGTAATAGGAAATAGTGCAGGGTCAAATTTAAGTTCAGGCTCTGATAATGTATTGCTTGGCGGTGGTAATGTAACTACAGGCTCAAATAATGTTGTGGTAGGCAGAGGGGCTAATGTGCCATCGGCTTCGGCTGATAATCAAGTGAGAATAGGTAACAATTTTATTACTTATGCAGGCGTACAAGTAGCCTGGACAGTTACATCTGATAGAAGATGGAAAGAACAGATTCAGGCTTTGCCATTAGGAATTGACTTTATAAAAGCCTTGAAACCGGTGCAATACGTTCGTAAAAACGATAAGTCGAAAAGTGTAGAAATGGGTTTGATTGCGCAGGACTTAGAACAAACACTAGATGATTTCGGCAAGAAAAACATGGGCTTGCTTAAAAAAGATGATGAGGGTTATTTATCAGTGCGTTACAACGATCTGATGGCTCCTATGATTAAAGCTATGCAAGAGCAACAAGCCATGATTGAGAAACTAATGAAAGAACACCAAACCCTTCAAGCAGAAATAAAAGACATCAAAAACACCCTAGCGGCAAATGCTAATGATACCAAAGCAGTCGTAGAAGCGAAGAAGTGATTGTTCGAATATGGACATTAAAAACCCCACACCCTACGCGGGTCGCCCTAAATCCCTCCGCAGCGGCGGCCGCTCACCAACTGTGGATAGAGGGACTTTAAACTCTCTGCCCCACAGTTGGGTCGGACCGCCGATGCGGAAGGGTTGGGGATGGGGTTATTTTGAATCAAATTTTTTGAAAAAATATTTACTATTATCTCTTGAATTTATTAATTAAGGAAGTGCAAATGCGACGTATTGGTTTCCTTTCCTAGCACCGAGCTTTGTGCCTCCGCAGGCAATTACTACGTATTGCTTACCGTTTAATTGATACGTTGACGGCGTGGCAAATGCCGCCGCTGGAAGTTTGGTTTCCCAAATCAAAGCTCCGGTTTTCTTGTTGAAAACTCTGAACTTCTCGTCTTTGGTACCTGCAATAAACAATAAACCATTGGCAGTTATCACAGGGCCACCGTAGTTTTCAGAACCTGTGGTCGGGATACCCTTTTGTTTCAATGCCTCATGTTCTCCTAACGGAATTTTCCAGAGATACTCACCCGTGTTCATATCAATGGCATTCAACGTGCCCCAAGGAGGTGATATAGCTGGAAACCCTTTGCTATCTAAAAATTTGTTATAACCTGTGCTCACAAAAGGCAAATAAGGTGTTTTTGTGCCAGCATTGCCTGAACCACCAACTTCTTTCTTTTCTTCGCCAAACAAAAATGCCACAAGTGCTTGTTTTTCAGTATTGCTAAGTGTTGTAAAACCCGGCATCATACCTTTACCATTGCTGATAATTTGTGTTACAAAGGCTTTATCACGGCGTTTTTCAATATCAACTAACGATGGATACCCACTTTTTGCATTCCCTTTTTTATCAGACCCATGACAAGCCACGCAAGACGTTGCGTAAATGCGCTCACCTGTGCCAAGTCCGGCTAGGGCATCTTGTTTGGGTGTTGCTTTCATGGTAAGAATCCAAGGCATTTCGTTGCTGTTTACGTACATAATCCCTTCTTTAGGGTCGGCACCTGCGCCTCCCCATTCGGCACCACCATCAAAACCCGGTAGAATAATAGTACCTTCTTTGCTTGGTGCCGCAAAACGCTCACGGCGGTAAGTTTTAAACTGCGCTATCAGCGAATCACGGTTTTCGGCGTAGGGGCTAATGTCTTTTTCTGTTAAGGTATGAGCCTGACGGGCAAATGGCGCAGGCTTAACGGGCACAGGTTGCGTGGGCCACGTTACCTCACCTGGCAAGTTGGATTTAGGTGCTGCTATTTCCTGAATCTGAAAAAGTGGCTTGCCTGTAACTCTATCGAACAAATAAATGTAGCCTTGTTTGCTTAGCTGTGCCACAGCATCAACCATTTTGCCATTGTGCTTCACTGTAATCAGGTTTGGAGGTGCGGGTAGGTCTCTGTCCCACACATCGTGGTGCGTAGTCTGGAAATGCCATAGCAGCTTGCCTGTGCGGGCATTTAAAGCCAGCAAACAGTTGGCATAAAGGTTTTTGCCGATTCTTTTGCCGCCATAAAAATCATAGCCGGCCGAGCCTGTTGGTACATAAATTATCCCTCTTTTTCTGTCAACGGCCATACCAGCCCAGTTGTTGGCTGCACCAACTTCGGTGTTTTTATAGGCTTCTTTAGGCCATGTATTATAGCCCGGCTCGTTCGGGTAGGGGATAGTGTGGAATGTCCAAGCCAGTTTACCTGTTTTTACATTAAATGCCCTGATGTCTCCCGGTGCAGCGTCTGCACCTTCCGACAAGCGAAGCGGCATCACAATCAAATCTTCGAAGATTGTTCCGGGTGTATTCGAAATAATAAATTTCTTCTGGGCTATTTCGGGTAAGCCTGTGTGTAAATCTACCTTGCCGTTATCGCCGAATGTCGGTATCGGTTTACCTGTTGTGGCATCAATGGCATACAAATTCTGGCCTATGGTGTGCAAAATTCTTTTGTCGTTGCCTTCGCTCCAATAAGCCACACCTCGGCTAGTGCTGGCAAAGTTTTTCAGCTTATCGCCAAACATCCAGATTTCCTTTCCTGTGGCGGCATCTAAAGCAAAAGCCTGAACCGATGAAGTTACACCATATAGCACACCATCAACAATGATAGGATTCACCTGCATTTGCCCCGAATCAGGCGTAGAATAAGTCCATGCAACTTTCAGGTTCGAAACGTTTTCAGGTGTAATCTGGTTTAGGGTCGAGTAATGGTTTCTATCAGGCCCTCCGAGGTATTCTTTCCATTCGGTGTACTCCTCATCGTCGGGCTGATAATTTTTTTGAAGGGCAGTTGCTATCAAGAGGATACCCGTTGATAGCAATGCCAGATAAATGTTTTTTTTCATAGGTTAAAATAGCGTTAGGTTGGGGAAAATAAAAGGCTATACAAAGCTCTAATTTTTGTTTTTATCATCAATCTTATCCGAATCGTAGAGTCGGTTATCTTCGTAGGTCTCAAATAACTCGGGGTATTTGTTTTTTATCCATCGGTATTGCTTGGCCGATAAAAAGATAAATTGCGGGCCTGTTAGTTCATCATCTTCGCCGTTGTATAGTTCATAAAATGCATATTCAGCGTTTTGTTCAGCAACAGCTTTATTTACCAGTTCAAGCATTTTTGCAGTATCAAAGTCAAAATAGTCATAGCCTGACTGGTTGTCTTTATTCTTGCTTTTAGGCAATGCTTTTATAAACTGGCTTTCGCTATACTTTTTGTTATGCAGTTCAAAACTATACGTAAAGGTGCGGTTTTTAAACTCTCCCTTTTTTAGCATTTTCTGAAAATTATCTTCAACTTTTACAGGATTAAAACGCCCTTTTGAAATTGTTTTCAGTGAGTCAATAATAGATTTATATACATCTTTGAAATCTTCCAATTCCCACATATTGCTTTTCGCAATTACGCCCGGTAGTGCTTCCAGCAAAGTTTTGCCTGAGCCTTGAACCCGACGGAATTTCAGAATAAATTCATCTCTCTGGGCTTCGTTCATCGGCTCTATAAAACCCATTCTGCCCAGTTCAAAAATTGTGTTTTGCAAACTGTCACGGCTGAAATCCCGATTATACATACTAAAATCAACATAGTTGTTAGGCAGAGTTTCAGCAACCAGCCCTGCCTGCGTGCTATCAAACAAAACAAACGAAATCTTAGGGCTGCGGTAGTCGCATACAATAACCAGCCTGTGCGGAGAAGCAACATCGTTGAGGTAATCGTTTACGACTTTAAACTGGTTTTCGCCTATACCCGGAAAATACTGCGATTTTTCATTTTTTAGCGAGTCTAGGGCGTTCTGCACTACTTTTGCCAAAGAGACATAGAGCTTTTGCTCGTATGCACGGCCGTTGATTTTTACAGAAACCAGATACTCGCCATATTCTGTTGAGTCAGAGAACTCTCTTGCTTTTTTATAATTCAGGTCGCTGATTGTGGTATTTGGTAATAGTTTGGTGCCAAACTTTTTCAGAATATATTCATACAACTCAGCGTTGTTTTTGCCTGCCAGCTCATTCAAATCGAATACAACAGCTTGTGAACTTGCTTTTAATACCTCAGATGGCTCTTTGGTTTTGTTTAGGTCAATAGCTTTCAGTTCTTCATCACTCAGCATATTTTCTCTTTTCAGGGCATCGGCAAAATCTTTGGTGCTGAAAGCAGCAATCTGCGATTGGTAAGAATGATACGCATTTTCGGTGATAGGTTCGTTGAATATCTCGCTATGCGTTTTATCAATATACTCATATTGTTGCTGGGTCAGAAAAATATAGTTGCCTTGCTCGCCTAGAGTAAATGTATTGTAACTGGTATTGATTTTATAAAATGCGCCATCAATTTTGTTTTCTTCCAATGATTCATTCACGAGTTCAATTAATTGATATTCATGCAGGCTTACATTGTCAAAATTGACGAAGCTATTGTTTTTAAGGTTTTTTTGTGCCTCAATCAGTTCTTTTTCTATTTTAGGCACCTCTTGCTTGTACTCATACTTTTTGTCTTTGAGCCTGAAACTCATTACCAGATTCCGGTCTTTCTCGCTGCTTTTCAGTATCTCATTAGCAAAATTATCATTGATTTTTTCGGGCTTGAATTTATTATGCGAAACCCGAGCCAATTCGGCTATAAATGTTTTGAAAGCGTTTATTTTTTCAGTGTCGGTTTTCGGGCTGAAATTAACCTTGGCAATGATAGATGGAAAACTTAACAGTAAGCTACGTTTTACATTGCTTCTATTGCGGGCCTCAAACCTAAGGTCAACAATGGCTTTATCAATCAAATCTTTGTTGTCGGCCGGAAGAATGTTATTTTCTTGCAGGTCTTTTATGATAGCCGTCAGTTTATCACGGCTATATGCATTTGAGAAATCAACTTTTTCAGTGCCTAATAGGCCTCCAATAAAGGCGTTATCTTGCCACTTGGTTTTGAAAACCAGACTTTGGGTACTATCTACCAGCAGCAATGCTTTGCGGGCATCTCTGATTGGCAGTAGTGGGTTTACCTCGTTGGTAAGCATTATCAATCTTTTATCCGATTTTCTATCTGTCAGGTAGTCGTTAATTGATTGGAAATCTTTGGCGTTAATGCCAATCAGCGGAGAAAAAACAGTTGCATACGAGGCTATCACACTGCTGTCAATGTCAATATCTGGCGGAATAAGGCTTTTTAAATTACTTAACCACGAAAAATCGGTGTCGGCTTTCTGGGCGTAAGTAAGCCCATTAACTGTATATTGAAGCCTAAAGTTTTTCTTGTTCTTATCCAGAGGACTTTTGAACGGTAAACCCATTGGGCTGTCGAAAGATTGTTCTGTGGTGGGTTTGCTTATTTCTTTTACCGAGAAATTTGTAAACGCAAAATCGGGTAGAAGTTTGGTTTTTACCTCGCTAAACATACGCTCATAAATCTCTTCTCTTGTAAAATTACCCTGTTCACGAGGTATTATTACTACATTATTGCTTTCAGAAAGTATATCTATTTTACTTTTTAACTCAAAAGGTTTATAAGATTGCTTAATGGCTTCGGCTTTTGCTTTTGAAAGCAAGTTTACTGCTTGCAGGCTATCGATAAACTTAAACTGAATGCTTTTTTGTGAGGCATAATTGTCATAAAACCAGGTTTGTTTGGCAGCATAAACAAAGAAACCAAAATCGTTTATGAGCTTGATACGGTCTTTTTCAAGCCATTTCAATAACTCGTCATAAACTTTCTGGTCAATCAACTGAATACTTTTTAATTTATCGGCAAGAACCAGGTATTTTTCTTTTGATGCTTTCAAGTTTTGCTCAAGACCCAGAAAAGAGATTGGGTTTCGGGCATTTACATCTCCGTCAATATCAGGTTTAAAATACATACTTTCGCCTAATATTTTTTCCGACATCTCACGTAACTGCACAAGCTCGTCAGCCGCAGAACCAACATTGCGTACCAGCTCAAAAACACCCACAAAACCAAGAATGGCAGCCCTCGACCTGAACAAAGAATCAGGCATTTTGCTCAATGCACCAAAGGGCATACCTGATAAGCGTTGCTTAATGGCCGGGTTATCTTTGGCAATAGTTTTAAGGAAGCCGTCTTTACCAAATTCTGAAATAATTTCTTCTTTTTGTAGTGCATCGAGATATTTTTTAACCTCGTCTTCAGATAAGCTTTGTGCGACGGATGTAAGCGTAAAAAACGAAAATATAAACAAAAGTATGTGTTTCATAAAAGGGCAAAAATTTTATTCAAAAGTAATTCACTTTGGTATAATTAGCTAGAATATTGAGG
This sequence comes from Emticicia soli, assembly GCF_037860775.1. Taxonomy (NCBI): domain Bacteria; kingdom Pseudomonadati; phylum Bacteroidota; class Cytophagia; order Cytophagales; family Leadbetterellaceae; genus Emticicia; species Emticicia soli. The sequence continues at coordinate 26,755 of NZ_JBBEWC010000007.1, forward strand.
GAATTAAGTCTTGAACTTTGATTTACCTGATTAAATGATTTTATTGATTTTCTGTAACTTTATAAAAAAACATACCTTATAATCTAAGACTCAGTAAGTAGATTCCGATGCTTCTTTCTATGGGTGTGTATCAGTTCAATTATTAAATCAGGTAAAGCGGTACGCCGCCCCGGCAAGGTTCAAGATAGCCTAAACCATCGGCCACTTAAAGGTGCTAGTTAGCTTTATTTTCGTTCCCGTAGCCGATGATTTTCGGGCGGCTTCAATGATTTCTAAAACGTGCAGGGCGTGTTCTACATTAATGCGGGGTTCAATGCCTTTTACCATACTTTCGCCTACAACACGGGCGCCTTCCTGCCATTCATAACCACCTTTATCTGCCGAGGTTAGTTTCGGCGGTTCAGTCCATGAGGTGTCAAGTATTACGCCATTTGTTTCCCAATCATAGCCAATTAGGCGCATATTTCCATAATCACCAAATATCTGAATCGAGTGCAAACTCTGGTTTCCTGCTTCATGCCCGTGTGGGTCGAAATAATTAAAACCACACATTACATGAGAGATAACGCCCTTGTCGTGTTCTAGTAATACGTGTGCATTGTCTTCGGCTTCAACCTTTATTTTACCTTTGTCGTCAACGGTACGTTCAGGGTTTACTATGCTTGTCATGGCCATTATGCTTTTAGCAGGGCCTAGTAAGCCTGTAAGTGTAGCCATGTTGTAAACGCCCAAATCGGGCATACTGCCACCGCCTTTTTCATAAAAGAAAGCACTCCAGGTTGGCCCTGTATGCCCATATTGGCCATGAGCCGAAGCTACTCTGCCAAGTTTCCCTTCTTGAATAGTTTTGCTCATAAATGCAAACTGTGGGCTATTCACTACTGCCGGAGCACCCCAGATACGCAACTTTTTACGATTGGCTAACTCGAGCAAGGCTTTGCCTTCGGCATAGGTATTAGCCATCGGTTTTTCGCTCCATACGTGTTTACCTGCAAGCAGTGCTTTTTTATTTAGTTCGCCATGCACCTGCATATCGGTAAGTGTTACCATCATATCGAAGGGCACACCTGCCAGCATTGCATCAATATTGGCATAGGTTTTGGCATTTACTTTATACTGTTTGTTTTGTTCAACAGCACGTTCGGGCTTAATATCACACAAGCTCACTACTTCTATCAGCGGAGACGATAAGAGCTGAGGTAAATAACGATTGCTCACGCTACCACAGCCAATTACTGCTACCTTTAGCTTTTTATCGGCTTTTTCAGCAGCAAAACTTTCTAAAGAGGCGAGTAGGAGGGCAGCACCTGCCGAGGCAGTATATTGCAAAAACTTTTGTCTTGATAAGGTGTCGTTCATTTTTTAATAGGTTTTTGTATTTTCAGGGTTATGCAGTTAAGCTGTTAAATTTACAATTTTAGCTCTGAATACGTAAATTTCATATAGATATTTTTATCGGTATTTATTAGCGCAATTGCTATAAACAAAAAGAGGTAGCTCAAAAGAACTACCTCGATTAAAGCTCTGAACTGGCTTAAAACTTCATCCGTTGGATTCTTACGGCATTAAGAATAGCTAATAAAGCCACACCCACATCGGCAAATACTGCCTCCCACATAGTGGCCAAACCTCCTGCCCCCAATAGTAATACGACTACTTTTACGGCAAAAGCCAGTACTATGTTTTGTATCACAATGCGCTTGGTAGCTTTACCAATTTTAATAGCCGTTGCAATTTTTGATGGCTGGTCGGTTTGTATTACTACATCGGCTGTTTCTATGGCTGCATCGCTACCCATAGCACCCATAGCAATGCCTACATCGCTAAGTGCCAGCACAGGCGCATCGTTTATACCATCACCCACAAAAACAGTTACTTTGCTTGGGTCTTTGCGTAGTTCTTCTACTTTTTGCACTTTATGTTCAGGCAATAAATCGCCGAATGCAGTGTCGATGCCAATGGTTTTTGCAACTTTTTGTGTAATAGAGTTTTTATCGCCACTGAGCATTAAGGTTTGTATTACACCGTTTTTATGCATTTCTTTTATGGCTTCAACTGCATCTTCTTTTATCTCGTCGGCTATTATAATATGTCCGGCATACTTACCATTAATAGCCACCACCACAATGGTTTCAACTATTTCTTCAATGGCTTTGTCGTAACCAATTTTAAACTTTTGTAGCAGTTTCAGATTACCCGCTAACACTTCTTTATCATCAACTTTACCTTTTAGCCCATGTCCTGAAATCTCTTCAATATCGGCTACTGTAACAGATTTTTTATCCGAAGTATATTCTGCAATTGCCTTGGCAATAGGGTGTGTCGATTTACTTTCAAGCGCAGCCACAAGTCTGATGAACTCGTCCTTATCAAGCGATTCAGTAACTATCTCTTGTACTTTAAATACCCCTTTGGTAAGTGTACCTGTTTTATCCATCACTACCGTATTCACTTTGGTTATCAGGTCGAGGTAATTGGAGCCTTTAAACAAAATACCGTTGCGTGATGCCGCACCAATACCGCCAAAATACCCCAAAGGAATAGAAATAACCAACGCACAAGGGCAGGAAATAACCAGGAAGATAAGCCCCCGGTATAGCCAATCTTTGAAAACATAATTTTCAACGACCAGCGCAGGTATAAACACCAGTGCAAGTGCAAGAAAAAACACAATTGGTGTATAAACACGGGCAAACTTACGGATAAGTAACTCGGTTTTGGCTTTGCGGGTAGTGGCGTTTTGCACCATGTCAAGAATACGAGCCAGCGAGCTATCGGCAAATTTCTTACTTACTTTAATCTCAATTACTTTATCCAGATTAAGCATTCCGGCCAAAACCTGCTCTCCTTTTTCAATGGTTTTAGGTTTGCTTTCACCTGTAAGCGCCGAGGTATTAAAGCTGCTGCGTTCGCTGAGCATTTCACCATCGAGCGGTACTTTTTCTCCAGCTTTAATCTGAATCGTTTCGCCAATTTGTACTTCTTCCGGTTTTACTTCCTGATAGGTATTGCTTCTTAAGACACTAGCAGACGCCGGACGAATATCAAGTAGGGCTTTAATGTTGTTTTTGGCTCTATTAACGGCTGCACTCTGAAACAATTCGCCTACGGCATAAAACAACATTACGGCTACCCCCTCGGGGTATTCACCTATTACAAACGCACCGATTGTGGCCAGCACCATAAGCGTAAACTCAGTAAAAAACTCTTTGCGAATGATAGCCTCCCAAGCCTCTTTCATTACCGGAAAACCTACCGGATAATAGGCTACAATGTACCAGCCGAGCCGAACATAGCCTTCAAAAAAGCTATTTTCAATGTAGTTATCCAGGGCAATGCCAATTAATAACATTACAAGGCTGAATATAGCAGGTATATAAACCTTCCAATCGCTCGCATCTCCGTGGTCATGGTTGTGATCGTGGTCATGTGAGTGACCATGTTCATGGTCATGCTCGTGCGAATGATTGTGGTCATTTTCGTCATGACTTTTGGCATTCTTTTTTGCAGCTGGCCGAGCTATCAACAACTCTTTTGCATTGGCTTGTGTATATATCTTTTCTTCTAAAGAACAACAAGTCATCCGTCCCTGCTCATCATAGGTATGCACATGATTAGGGTCTGTACTGATGCCCTGTGGGTGATTATGTTCGTGTTCATTTTTCATATATCAATCATTTTAAAACTTGGGTATAGAAACCGTTTGAGAATTCTAAAGCGTCCTTTGTTCAAACTCAAACAGTTTCTACATTAGAAACAATTAAAACTTAACTTTAATGCCCCCGTTAAATGCACGTCCTTCGGTATGCGTGTACACCTCGTTAAACTTAGGCGTGTTATGGGCATCAAATACTACTTTTTCAAAACGATTCTGGCGGGTATCGGTAAAGTTTTCGGCATTGGCAAATACACTTATGTTGCCAAAGGTTTTCTCTAAAAACAAGCCGAACTCCCAATAGGGGCGAGTCCATCGGCCATCGCTCAATACCTGTCTGTCAGAATAATAAGCCTCTAAGCCGATTTTGAAATTCTTATGTTTTTCGGCTAAAAGTGCCATGTTAACCTTGTTTTTTGGCAAAAGTGCAACTGTTTGATTGGTATTTTTGTAAGTTGCTTTGGCATCTGTAAAAGTATAACCTACAAAAAGTTTTACCCAATCGGCAAATGTAAATCTTACGTTAGTTTCAAAGCCTTTTGATATTACAGGCTTGGCTGCATTCTCAAAATATAGTTGCTTATCAGCATTTGTTCTTAACACAAGTGGTTGATTGATTTGCGTAACAAAGAACATCTGATTTACCGTAATAAGGTTTTCTCCGATGGTATTCTGGTAGTTAAAATCAAGCGTACTACCATACGATTTTTCGGCCTTAGCCTTGCTATCAACAGCCAGCACATCCTGAAAAGCCAGTGTTTCGGTAGCTTCTGTAAACATGGTTGGCAATTTATAGCCCAAACCACCACCTAAACGGCTGCTCCAATGCTCCGAAATCTTATACAATGCCGAAATACGAGGCAATGGAAAAACACCATGGCGTTTGGCATAATCGAGGCGAAAGCCTCCTTCAATCAGAAATTTCTCTGTTAAATCCCAGTTGTCCTGTACATACACACCTGTTACAAAGTTGTTTTCGGTGCGTGGTTTCAGGCTTTCTTTTTCTTTAAAATCATCAAAAATAAGATTTGCCCCAAGCAAAACCGTATGCTTGTTTTCGCTGATTATGTACGAGAAATCAGTATAAGCATTGGTTTGTAAACCTCTGAAATTGTAATCGGGTACTTTAATCTGTCTGTCGAAAAGGCTCACGCTTTGCTTTAAAACCAATTGTCTGTTTTCTGAAATCTGCGAGCTCAATTGTATTGTTGAGATATTTCTCACCGATTCGTTTTTCTCAAAATAAGCGTGTTGGCTATCGGCTTTGCCATTAATTACAAATATATCTCCACCAAAACGATTCTGAAAAGTTGTTGAGTTACCTACTATCAGCTTGGTTTTATCATTAAAATAGACAAACAAACGAGGATTAATGTTTAAATCACGGCTTTTCGGAATCTCGGTAAAATCATCTTTGTCTACATCATAAGGTTTCTGGATTGTACCCGAAACCAACATAGTATAACCAACTTTTTTATTTCTTCTACTCGAAAACGCACTGAAATTTGTACCGCCACCTGTATTGGTCTGATTAATAATGGCCGAAAACTCTGCTTTTTCTCTCGGTTCTTTCGATATAAAGTTTACTACCCCGGCAATGGCGCCACCACCATAAAGTGTTGATGCCGAACCTTTGATGATTTCAACCTGACGAAGGTCTAGCGGTGGAATATCTAACAAACTTAAACCACTCGAAAAACCACCGAAGGTTGGGAATCCGTCTTTTAGAATCTGGGTATAGCGGCCATCAAGCCCTTGAATTCTGATACTCTGGTTGGCTGATGTATAGCTCGTTTGCTGTACCTGTATTCCTGTGCTTTCGTGCAGTATCATCGATACATTATTTGGGCGCATGTTGGCTTTTTCATCAATTTCTTCCATCGAAATAGCCTCAATCCGTGTCGGGATACTCTCAATATTACGGCTGATACGGGTGGTAGAAACCACTACTTCTTCCAGTTCTTCATTATCGCTTTCCAACAAGACTTCTACATCAGCACTTAGCGGGAACGTGAGTTTTTGAGTAAAGTTGGTATAGCCGATAAACGAAACCACAATTGTTTGCTCTCCGGCTGGTGCCGCTTGTAAGCTGATTTTCCCTTCAATGTCGGTCGTGCCTCCAATTTTTGTGCCTTTTACGGCTACAGTTGCGCCAATTAATTCTTCTTTTGTTTTGCTGTCTTTAACAATGATACTTGCTTGATTTTGTGCAAAACAGATATTGGTTATTAAAATGAATATATATAATAAGGTGTTTCGGTTCATATGTCTGAAAATTAGTTAATACAATAGACTTTAAGGCTTATTTTTACAAATAAGCACTGGATTTTTAGCGGTGTTCGTGCTTTACGAACACGGTTTTAAGTCGTATTAAACTAATTTTGGCGGTTGCCAGAGTAAGGAATTATAGCTTGCGGTATCTTTTGTGTTATTACAGAACTGCGCTCTGTAAGCCGGAGCCTGATATAAGGGCATCTGCGCAGTGTAAGGCGAAATAATAAGTGTACCGCAGCAGGCACAACTACAAAGTGGCGAGCACAGGTCAGAGTCTGCCCCGTGGTCGGCCTGCGAATCTGTGTGGCTACTAACAATAGTCTGCTCAATATTGCCTACACCCTCGGCAGTATCATGGCAAGGCATGCACGCTAGAAAGAGCAGGTAAAAACTCAGAAATATGTTAGTAAACTGATTCATGTTGCAAATGTATATAAGAAACCCGTGCAACAGGAGTGCAAGAAAAATATTTATTTTTAAGGCTTATTTTTGCAACAATGCAACATTTTGAGTGGATTTTCTTAATACTTTTGCAATTCTCAACCTAAAATAACACTCATGCTCAAAAAAAATACACTTACACTTTTATTTCTCGCACTCTCTTATTTTTCTTTCGGGCAAGCAAGACCCACCAACCCCGTCGATTTTGTAAATACACTAATGGGCACGGCCTCTAAACCGAGTTTGTCAACAGGTAATACTTATCCTGCTATTGCTTTGCCTTGGGGTATGAACTTCTGGATGCCACAAACAGGAAAAATGGGCGATGGCTGGGCTTATACTTACGATGCTGATAAAATCAGAGGATTTAAACAAACACACCAGCCAAGCCCCTGGATAAACGACTACGGTCAGTTTGCCATTATGCCTATTACAGGCAAGCGCCGATTCAATGAAGACGAGCGTGCGAGTTGGTTTTCACATAAATCAGAAATCGCCAAGCCGCATTATTACAGCGTTTATCTGGCCGACCACAATGTAACTGCCGAAATAACACCAACTGAACGAGCGGCCGCTATGCGTTTCACTTTTCCGAAAACAAATGAGGCTTATGTAGTGATTGATGCGCTTGATAAAGGCTCTTACATTAAGATAATTCCGGCCGAGCGAAAAATTATTGGCTATACTACCAAAAACAGTGGCGGTGTGCCTGAGAATTTTAAGAACTACTTTGTGATTCAGTTTGATAAACCTTTTGCGAATACAGGTGTTTGGACGGGCAAGAAGCTAGACGATACTATTTTAGAGCTAAAAGATAATCATGTAGGTGCCGTGATTGGCTTCGCTACCAATCAGGGCGAAAAGGTTCATGCCAAAGTTGCCTCATCTTTTATTAGTTTCGAACAAGCAGAATTGAACCTTAAAGAATTAGGAAACGATACTTTTGATACCACCAAAGCCAAAGGCGAGAAAATATGGAATACATTACTCAACAGACTAAAAGTAGAAGGTGGCTCTGATGCACAAATAGCTACGTTTTATTCATGTCTCTATCGTACTATGCTTTTCCCTCGTAAATTTTACGAGATTGACTCACAAGGTAAAATAATGCATTATAGCCCTTACAATGGTCAGGTTTTGCCGGGTTATATGTTTACCGACAATGGTTTCTGGGATACTTTCCGTGCCGTTTTTCCTTTCTTTAACTTGATGTTCCCGACCATGAATGCACAGATTATGGAAGGATTGGCAAACGCTTATAAAGAGAGTGGTTTCTTACCCGAATGGGCAAGCCCTGGCCACCGTGACTGTATGATTGGCTCTAACTCTGCCTCGTTGATAGCTGATGCTTATCTGAAAGGAGGAAAAGGCTTTGATATGCAGACTTTGTATGAGGCACTTTTGAAAAACACAGAGAACGAAGGCCCTGTGAGTTCGGTAGGGCGTAAAGGAGTAGCGTATTACAACGAATTGGGTTATGTACCTTATGATGTTAAAATCAACGAAAATGCGGCTCGTACGCTTGAATACGCCTATGCTGATTTTTGTATGTATCAGTTAGCTAAGGCGCTGAAACGCCCACAGGAAGAAATTGACCGCTTTGCCAAAAGAAGCCAGAATTATAAAAATCTGTTCGACCCAAGCACAAAGCTGATGCGTGGCAAAAATCAGAATGGCATTTTCCAATCGCCGTTTAATCCTTTCAAATGGGGCGATGCTTTTACTGAAGGTAATAGCTGGCATTATACATGGAGCGTTTTTCATGATATAAAAGGTTTGGCCAACCTGATGGGAGGCAAGAAAGAGTTTACCAAAATGCTTGATTCAGTATTTGTAGTGCCACCTGTTTTTGATGATTCTTACTATGGCTTTGTGATTCATGAAATAAGAGAAATGCAGATTATGAACATGGGTAACTATGCACATGGCAATCAGCCTATTCAGCACATGATTTATTTATACAATTACGGCGGCGAACCCTGGAAAACACAATACTGGATTAGAGAAGTATTGAACCGAATGTATCAGGCTACACCAGATGGCTATTGTGGCGATGAAGACAACGGACAAACCTCGGCCTGGTATGTATTTTCGGCTTTAGGGTTTTATCCGGTTTGTCCGGGTACAGATGAGTATGTGCTGGGTGCACCGCTATTCAAAAAGGCTACACTTACGCTTGAAAATGGTAAAACCATTACCATTAATGCGCCTGCCAATAGTGCCAGCAACAAGTATATACAAGAAGTAAAACAAAATGGTGTGACAACGAGCAAAAACTGGCTAAGCCACGAGAAATTAATGAAAGGGGCTGTAATTGATATAAAAATGTCAGCCGAACCAAATAAGAAAAGAGGAGTTAATGAGGCTGATGCGCCTTTTTCCTTAACGAAATAAGAGTTTCAAACCCCACACCCTAAGCAGGGCACGCTAAATCCCTAAGTAGCGGTGACCACTACATTAAGGAGAGGGACTTTTGCTCCCTTCCCCACTGTTGGGGAAGGGTTGGGGATGGGGTTTTATCTATTTAATACGAGTAGCCTTATAGCTATATCCTCCAGTAGAGCCATCAGTATTAGGCCATTGCCATTTTCCCTCATACGAGTTAAAGTCAGGGCTAAACTTAGATTTGCTATAATTCCCCGAACCTTTATCGCCAAACCAATACCAGAGTGTATCTCCTTCCAACTGGTAGGTGTAAGAGAAGTTACCACCGTTTATTTCCATCAGACGAGAACGTAGGGTTTGTGTGTTTTCGTCAAAACCAATGTATTCTACGCCTTTGTGGTGCTCGTCACCTTGTTTAAGGTCAAAATAATGAATCAGAAAGAATCCGCCTTCCATCCATTCGTAGTGAGAAACGGCTTCGAGTCCATCATCCCCTTTAATTTTCCATTTACCTACCAGAGGCTCAAGTTTTTTCAATTCCGGATAAGGCCTTTTAGGCAATTTGCCTGCCAACGCATTATTGTTTTCAATCATTGTCATTGTGTCGTTTTAGTTTGATTTGTAAGGATAACGAATTACAGAGAAAAGTGTTATGGTTAGATGCTTGAAAATCACTTGTTTACGTATAATAAGATCGTATTTGTTTAGAGATATACGCAAAAAAAAACGCCGCAAAATGCAGCGTTTTTTTGTTTAATACACGATGAATCTTACCCGACGACAAGAAAATTGTCGCTAGAGTAATAAAATTTTTAGTAAGTTATAATCATAAGATTTGCCTAAACCCGTTAGCCTATATCAACTCCTCAATTCATTTTCGTATAGGTATTATCCTGAAACCAAAATTCATGCCAAGTATTATTAAACGGTAGTGTTTTTTGTGAAAATATTTCCTGCAACAAATGCTTATTTAAGTATTTGTACTTCGATTTTCGAATCAGAATATACTTTATGCGTAGCCTTGATAAAATCAGACTCTTCGGCCTTGAAGATATTAGGTACAAATTTCTGAGGATTGCGGTCAATCAACGGGAACCAAGTGCTTTGTACCTGAATCTGTATTTTATGGCCTTTCTTGAAAGTGTGCAAAACATCTTGCAACTGAATATTCACATCAGTTACTTTATTTGGTATAGTGGCCTCAGGTTTTTCGAAACTATTTCTGAAACGGCCTCTCATTACTTCACTTCGTACCATCTGGTGGTAATTGGCCATAAGCATATTTTTGTTGGGTACATAAGGGTGATTAGGCTCATTTGCAGGGTAAACATCTATCAGTTTTACAACCCAGTCGGCATCGCTACCCGTAGTGCTTACTTTTAGTTTGGCAAAAATCTCACCGCCTAGTGTTATATCATCGGTCAGTACATCAGTTTCAAATACCAAAACATCGGGGCGTTTGGCTGCAAAGCGTTGGTCTTCCGACATATAGTTGAAAGGAGTAAAGCCGGTCATGGCCGTAAGGTCTTCGCTGTAAGGCACTGGTTTTTTCGGGTCACTTGTATATTCACTTGCACCTACTTTAGCCGGTTTGCTTTGGTCTAGTTTTCCGTTTGTATTCAAATAAAACGTTATTTTTTCTGCCGAAGCCGCAGGCCATTTGTCAAACTGTTTCCACTCTTTGTTGCCTGTGTCAAATAAGTAAGCATCAGGCAAGCCTGTTTTTCCATCACCAGCTCCTTTCAGGAAGTGCGTGAAAAACTGCGCTTCAATGTTTTTCTGATAAAAAGTAGCGATACTATCACCAAAATATACATTACTGTGCATTGTATGCCCGGTTTCCGCCGACCAACGACCATGCCCAAAAGGCCCCATTACCAATGTATTGTAAGTACTTGGGTTATTTTTCTCTATTTTCTTATATACATTCAGCGGGCCGTATAAGTCTTCGGCATCAAACCAGCCACCAACAGTCATTACGGCGTGTTTGATATTTTTTAAATGAGGAATGATACTTCTTTTTTGCCAGAACTCATCATAGTTGGGGTGTTCTACGGTTTCTTGCCAGTAGAAATTATCTTTATAATATTTCTGTACATTTTTCAATGGCCCTAAATCCAGTTGAAACTGGTAGCCGTCACGTGTATTGCTGGTGTTAATCATCTGCTGGTTATACCACGCCTGCGTGGTTGGGCCAGAGTGTTGAATACCAAATACAGGAAACGTAAACAAATAAGCTTGAATAAAAGCACCATTATGATGGAAGTCATCAAAGAAGAAATCACTCACAGGTGCCTGTGGCGACGATGCTTTTAAGGCAGGATGCGCATCAACAGCTCCTGCTACTGTATAAAAGCCCGGATAAGAGATACCCCATTGGCCAACTCTACCGTTGTTGTTCGGTACGTTTTTTAACAACCATTCTATTGTGTCATACGTATCCGAACTTTCGTCAGGAGCAGTTTTGTCATCGTTTCCAGGGTTATTTGGGGTCATGTTTGTCCATGTTCCTTCCGACATCCAACGACCTCTCACATCCTGATACACAAAAATATATTTATCTTTCATCAAAAACTGCGAAGGACCCAGTCTTCCCGGATACTTGTCTTCGCCATAGGGTGCTACGCTGTAACAGGTGCGCTGCATCATAAATGGGTACTTATTTGTTTCGCTTGCATCATTAGGCACATACACGGCCGTATGCAGTTTTGTACCATCACGCATCGGAATTTTGTATTCGTGCTTGGTATAGTTTTGTTTAATAAATTCGTTTTGTGCTATAGTCGCAAGCGATAATAGCATGAGAAAAATGCTGAAAATTTTCTTCATGAAGTGTTATTTTAGAATGTAAGGTTATATAAAGAAGAATCGGATGCTAATTTAGAAGAAAGGCGGAGCATTTAACAACAAGCGCGCATAATTTTTCAATTATGCGCGCTCAAATTGTACTCACTTGGTTTCAGAAAAAAATCGCTAGCAGACAGATTGACGCAATGATAATAACTGAAATTACTTTTTTGGCTTTAGTGTGAGTCACCGCACGGGGTGAGCGGTAGCTGAAATGTACCGATTGTCTCATAGAATTACTAGTGGTTAATACTTAATGTTTAGGATAGTTTTGGATACTCTTACGACGAGGTAAAGTTACATCATAGGCAAAAAAGTTTCAAGTTAAATTTATATTAAAAGTTATATTTTTTTTTATACTTTCTAATCTCTTTGCAAAAACCGTTCCATAGCGTATTTTTGCAGTCCTTTCAATGAAAATATAAATAAATGTTAAATAAAGATTCAATTTTACGAATAGCGCTACAAAAATCAGGAAGATTAAGCGAAGACTCATTTGGACTTTTTAAAGAATGTGGAATTAAGTTTGAAAGTGGTACTGGCAAACTTAAAACCTCGTCTTCTAACTTCCCGGCCGAATTCCTTTTTTTAAGAGATGACGATATTCCGGGTTATGTAGAAGACGGCGTAGCCGATATAGGAATAGTAGGCGAAAATGTTTTTGTGGAGTCGAATCGCAAGGCTGATATAAGCTATCGTTTAGGTTTTTCAAAATGCCGTTTATCTATTGCTGTTCCTCGTGGCGTAGACTATAATGGTGTTGACGATTTTCAAGGCAAAAGTATTGCTACATCTTATCCACGTATCTTAGGTGATTTCCTTAAAAAACAAGGCGTAAAAGCCGAGATTCACGAAATCAGTGGTTCGGTTGAAATTGCCCCTAGCATTGGCCTTGCCGATGGTGTTTGCGACATTGTTAGTTCGGGTAGTACATTATTGAGTAATGGCCTAAAAGAAGTAGAAGCTATTTTTCGCTCAGAGGCTATCTTAATTACCAATAAAAAATTATCGAAAGAGAAGCACGAAACGCTTAATAAATTGTTGTTCAGAGTAAGAGCCGTGCAAACTGCTCAGAATTACAAATATATATTGTTGAATGCCCCTAACGAAAAGCTTCAGGATATTATCAATATGATACCGGGCATGAAAAGCCCAACCATTGTACCTTTGGCTATGCCAGGTTGGAGTTCGATTCATTCGGTATTAGAAGAGAATCAGTTCTGGGAAAACATTGAGGCGATTCGTGCAGCAGGCGCAGAAGGCATTCTGGTGATTCCAATCGAAAAAATGATTTATTGATACATGAAACAGTTTGAGTTAATCTTGTTGAATTGAAAAAGTTGCTTTTGATTCAATACTTCGCTTTAAAAATCCCGCAGCGGCGGACCGCTCATTTAGCTCTGCTAAACTCCGGTTTTTAATTCTCGTCTTGAACCAAAATCATCCTTTTTCATTTTCAAAATTTAACTCAAACTGTTTCCAAATTCTTTTAACATGACTACCTACGATACCTCCTCGGCGGCAATTAATGCTTTGGTAAGCCAAGGCTACGACCATAATTTTAATCTGAAGGATGAAGAATTGTATTGCCACGTAAACGATGCCAGCTTAAAACCTGAAGAATTTCAGATTGATAAGGTATATCGTTTTGAGGGTGATACTAACCCCGACGACGAAGTAGTGGTGTATGCAATTTCTTCTGTGGTAAACAATATCAAGGGTGTTCTGGTAAATGCTTATGGCGTGTATGCCGAAAGCGTATCGGCACAATTGGTTGAAAAACTGAAAATTATTCGATAAATGAAAATAGTTTCTTTTCCTCCACGCACCGAGTGGAAACAATTGCTTGCACGCCCTGTGCAGGAAATGGCAGATATTGAACAAAAAGTACAGCCAATTTTAGCCAAAGTAAAAGCTGAGGGCGATAATGCCCTGAAAGAATTTGCTTTGAAATTCGATAAGGTTGAGTTAGACACCATTCGTGTATCTCAATCAGAAATTGATGCTGCCGAGCATCAACTTTCTGATGAGCTCAAATCGGCTATTCAGCAGGCGTACCACAATATCTATACTTTTCATGTGGCGCAAAAACAAGAGCCGCAGGTAATTGAAACCATGCCGGGTATTAAATGCTGGAGAAAAAGCGTAGGTATACAAAAAGTAGGTTTTTATATTCCTGGTGGCACAGCACCTTTGTTTTCAACTGTGCTGATGTTGGGTGTACCTGCCCAGATTGCAGCTTGTCAGGAGGTAATACTGTGTTCGCCGAGTAATCACCCTGCTATTTATTATGCTGCCAAGCTGGTTGGTGTAACACAGGTTTTCAGGGTAGGAGGGGCACAAGCCATAGCTGCTATGGCTTATGGTACCGAAACTATTCCGCAAGTATATAAAATCTTCGGGCCGGGGAACCAGTATGTAACAGCCGCTAAGCAATTATTAAGTAAAGAAGGCGTAGCCATTGATATGCCCGCCGGACCATCGGAAGTAGCAGTATTTGCAGATGATACGGCCGTACCTGCCTTTGTTGCTTCTGACTTATTATCCCAAGCGGAGCACGGTGCCGATAGCCAGGTACTATTGGTTACAACAAGCAAAAAACTGGTTTCTGCTGTGAATCTGGCTGTTTCAGGGCAGTTGAATCGTTTACCACGAAAAGAGTTAGCTGCACAGGCTATCGAAAATTCAAAAATTATTCTACTTGAAAACGAAGAAGATTGTGTTGAATTATTGAATGATTATGCACCCGAGCACCTTATTTTATCGGTTGCCAATTACGCAAGCGTAGCAGAGAAGATTGTTAATGCGGGGTCGGTATTTTTAGGGAATTATACACCAGAGTCTTGCGGTGATTATGCCTCTGGTACTAACCATACTCTGCCAACTAATGGCTATGCCCGTGCATACAGCGGTGTTTCGTTAGATAGTTTTGTGAAAAAGATAACCTTTCAGGAGATTTCAGAGGAAGGCATCAAAAATATCAGTAAAACTGTAGAATTAATGGCCGAAGCTGAATCTTTGGAAGCGCATAAAAGAGCAGTAACGCTTAGGGTTGAAAGCCTGATGTAGAATTTGCCGGTAGTTAGGGTTTAAGAAATGAAAATTCTAGATAAATTGTATTTTTCGTAGAGACGTATTGCAATACGTCTCAAAGGCTTATCTAGATTTTTGAACGAAGTATGGCCAAATGCGTTAAATTTTTATATTATTTGTTCCATTTTTAGCGGAAAAAGCAGGTTCTACGACAGGAGACGTATCGCAATACGTCTCTACATAATTTTGCGTTTTTTTGTTATTCAAAAGAATGCTTATTTCTTGAAAATCAATAGATTGCAATCACATCATCGAAATTTTACCAATACTAATCTGCTACCTGCATGAAGAAACTAATCTGTGTCTTATTAATCTTTGGAAGCAATTTTGCCTTTGCACAGGAGAAAATTACGGCAATTAAAGCCGGAAAATTATTCGATAGCGAGAAAGGTACTTTTCTTAATAATCAGGTAATACTTATAAAAGATAACCTGATTAGTGAAGTAGGAAGCAATGTGAAGATACCTGCTAACGCAGAAGTAATTGATTTAAGCACAAAAACTGTTCTTCCGGGTCTGATAGACTGCCATACGCACATTACGGGTCAGCCTGAAAACTACATGGAAGACCTCTTCCGTAAGTCTCCGGTAGATGTAGCCATTACTGCACATATTTATGCAAAGCGCACCTTAGAAGCAGGTTTTACAACTTGCCGAGACGTAGGCGCTAGCGAATATATTGATGTTGCCCTTCGCAACGCCATTAATGCAGGCAAAGTGCCCGGCCCAAGGTTGTATGTTGCCGGATTCTTTATAGGGGCAACCGGAAGTCATGGCGATTTAACGGGCTTCTCGCCTAATGTGCATTTTCAACAAGGGTCAGGTGTTGCCGATGGTGTTGACGGTGTACGTAAAATGGTTCGTACGAATGTTAAATACGGTGTCGACTTAATTAAATTCGGTGCAACTGCCGGAGTATTGAGCGAAGAAGAATCGGTAGGGGCGCCGCAGTATTCGCAAGAAGAAATGAATGCTATTGTTGCCGAAGCGCATTTGTGGGGCAAGAAAGTAGCGGCTCATGCACACGGCACCGAAGGGATTATTATGGCTGTAAAAGCCGGAGTATCATCTATTGAACATGGAAGTTTCGTAAACGAAGAAGGCATTCGCCTGATGAAAGAGAAAGGAACGTATCTGGTAGCGGATATTTATAACGATGATTTCATTTTGTCAGAATACTCAAAAATGGGTGTTCCTCAAAAAATCATAGAGAAAGAAAAACTCGTAGGGCGTTTGCAAAGAGAAAACTTTCAGAAGGCTGTTAAGGCTGGCGTAAAAGTAGCTTATGGAACAGATTCGGGTGTTTATCCGCACGGCGATAATGCTAAGCAGTTTTTCTACATGGTAAAATTTGGTCTTACACCAATACAAGCCATACAAGCTGCCACCATCAATGCTGCCGATTTGATTGGTATCAAAGATAAAGCTGGCTCAATAAGCACTGGTAAATGGGCTGATATTGTAGCTGTTGATGGAGACCCTCAGCAAGACATTACGCTGATTGAAAAGAAAATGGTTTTTGTAATGAAAGACGGTAAGGTTTATAAAAATCAATAATACTATTTTAGCCGAGGATCTTATCCTCGGCTTTTTAAAATTCTCCAATCAGCCACTCAACCAGATTTTCATCTGTTTCCAGATTCAGTTTTTTTCTAAGCCTGTAGCGTTTCAATTCAACACTTCGGTAAGTAATGTTAAGTAACTGAGCAATTTCTTTCGACGACAGGTTCATGCGTAAATAGGCAGATAGCCTCAAGTCGCCCGGAGATAAGTTCGGATAACGCTCCAGTAATTTTTTAAAAAACTCTTCGTGCACTCTGTTGAAATTCTGCTCAAATACTTGCCAGTCGTGCCCAGAGGAAATATTATTATCAATCAGTTTGATAATATGTCCAAGAGAGCCTGTTTTTGATTGATTTTCTATTTCCTGACTTTCAGATTTCAGTTTTTGTAATAATTCATTTTTTTTAATTAATTGCATAGTCGAATTCGCCAGCTCTTCTGACTTACGCACAACATCTTGTTCTAGTTGTTCATTGCGCAGCCTGATTATCTCTTGCTTACTTTTTTCCTGCTGTCGTCTCAGTTCTTCTTCTTTCTCCTGTACCAATTTCATGTTTTGCTCTTTCAGGCGTTTCAGATGCAGTTTATATAAGTAATAATAAATACCAATAAACAGAAGCAGATAAAGGGTTTTGCTCAATGGATTCCAATACCAGGGATCACGTACCACAAAATGCAAAACAGTTTCGGCATCGCTGGTATTGGTGCGTAAATGCAGGGTGTAGGCACCAGGCGAAAGGTTGTTAAACTCTTTCTCATAATTCTCCGAAAACTCCGACCAATGATTCATATTGTTTTCAAGCCAATAACTGAATCTGACAGACGACGAATAGTCAGACGAACTGAAAGTGAAATTCAGGGTATTCTGGTTATACTTGAAACTTAAACTTTTATCATTTTCGGTAAAAAGCTGATTCAGTTCAGGATAATTTTCAACTTTTACACTTCTAATGATAGGTTTTTTGCCTTTAAGCCCTAACAAACCCGGAATACTATTCTTTTCTAATATTGTGAAGCCATTTTCTTTGCAAAAGAAAAAAGTAGAGCCAAATACCTTCATGTTTTCGTAGTCGCTTACCCATGTGTCTTTTTTTAGGGGTAACTCAAGCCAGATATTCTGGGTCGAAACAATACCAAACGAACCATTTGTTTTCAGCATCCATTGCTCTGTATTGCTTACATTAAATATCTTTTGGGTATTGATGTGTTCTTTCAAGGCTTCTATAAGCCGAAAAGATTGACTGGCTTCATCATATTCCATTATGCCTTTATCAGTCGTTACTACTATTTTACCTCGTATTTTACTTAGGTTTTTAGGCGTAAAGTTTTGCTTAATTGCAGTTTCTTTCTCAACTTTCTTTAAATCGGCCGATAGACGTAGTCGAAAAATGCCATTGTTTAGTGTATTTATAAAAATTTCTCCTTTTTCGTCTTCTTCCAATTGCTTGATAGGGGCGGAGAAATTATCGATAGTGTGGGAGAAAATCCACTGCCCCGATTTATCTTTTTCATAAATACACAATTTGGTATAAGTACCTTGAATGAGATGATTAGGGTAATTCTTTAAAGATTTAATCACCAACCCACCCGTAATAGTCGAAATAGGCGTAGCTTTCAGGTTGTCAATTCTAAATGTGCCATTGTTGTGCCCACAAAACAATTGGTTGTCAATCACTTCCAAGTCCCAGGTTTGGCTTTGGGTATTAGGCAATAAGCTAAACTGTCGGGTTGGTTTTTCGAGTGAGGTATAAAATACACCATGATTAGTTGCCAGATATAATTTGTTCTGAAAGATGGCGGCATCAAATACAGTCCCCAGTTCGCCTTCTATGTCTTCAAAGTATTTAAACGGAGAACTCATAGCTATCATGGCAATGCCTTTATCGAGCCCAAGCCAGATATTACCGCTTTCATCATTTTGTAGTGATAGCACCGTATTATTCTGTAAACCATTTTTCTGATTAAAGTTATTGATGATATTCCCCTGATTGTCGGTAATCACCACGCCGTTCAGAATAGTGCCAAAAACATAATTACCATTAGCCAACCTTACGCCGGCGTTTAATTGATTTTGCTGAACAAACTGTTGAAGTTGTTTATTGAAAGGCTTAAATACTTTACCATCGAAAGAATAAATGCCTTTATTAGTTCCTACCAAAAAAGTAGATACAGTGGCACCGGGCAGAATTGTATGCACCGATTCATTTTTCAGAAATTCACTATTTGGTATAAAATCAAACTGATTGTTATTGATTTCGTACAGACCTTTGTCGAGCACTTCCAGAAAGTATCGCCCGTTTGCTTCAAAAGCAAAAAGTATATTACCGGGTGTTGATAATTTCTTTACTACATTGCCTTGAAGAATAAACATATAGGCAAACGATTGGAAAATGATTCCATTATGTGTTTCGATAATATGCCAGATTTCCTCTTGATTGAACTGACTTTCTTTAATCAAGTTCTTTAAAGAATGGTAAGCCAACACTCCGTTTGGCTTTTTTGCCCAATAGCCAAATTCACCCAAAGCTCCTGTGTAAATTCTGCCATTTTTATCACACATTACCGAGCGTACAATCTGTCTGGCAGGTAGCTCGTAGGTTGTCCATTGTGTACCGTCAAATTCCAATAAGCCTTTTGAATTAGCAAAATACATAAACTTGTTAACTGGGTTTTGTGCAATTCCCCAGTTTTGTCGATGCGCCTTATATGTCTGTTGTGAGTAGTTAAATAAATCTGGTTGGCACAAATCTGCTAGTCTTTGCGAGAAAGATTTATTCGTAAGCAAACACAATAATATGATGCAGCAGTAAAGTGTATTTTTTTGTCGTAGCATGCGCTATGATGTATGTGTTTTTGGCAATGATGTGGTAAAATTACTAAAAAACCATACAAAATACACAAAATGATGTAGTATTGATGTAGCGTTTTTTTAGGATAATGGTTTTAAAAACCTGTACTTTGTGTCGGATAAATTAAATAAATTCTTTGTTTATTTCAATAAATGATAATTTTTAAACTTTAACAAAGTAAACGTGTTTTAGTAATTGTTCTTCAGTTAGTTTTTGGTAACCACAGCGCATGATGTACTTTCTTGACACCCGCTCTGGTTTTTTGGAGGTATTATTAAGTATTAAAAAAACACAACAAAACAAATTCTTACATCCGTTAATTACCGTATGAATAAAATTTCTCTCAACAAATCTCTGAAAAGAGGCTTAGGTGTTTTTCTCTTTTTGTTTAGTTGTTCATTCACTTTTGCACAGAACAAAATCTCAGGCAAAATAATCGACCAGAAAACAAAAGAAGGCATTCCGGGAGCTTCTGTCAGAATCAAAGATACTAATACCGGAGCCGTGGCAGACTTCGAAGGAAAGTTTAGTATCAATGCACTGCCTAATGCCACGCTGATTGTTTCTTTTATTGGTTACACAACTAAAGAAGTTCCGGTAAATAATCAATCAGATTTGACAATTGGTCTTGAAGAATCGCTTAACGAATTAGAGCAAGTGGTTGTAGTAGGTTATGGTACACAGCGTAAGGTTGATGTAACAGGTGCTACTTCGAGCGTGAAAGGTGAAGAACTGATGAAACAACCTGTTATGACGCCTACGCAGGCCATTCAGGGTAAAGTAGCAGGGGTGCAAATCATTAGCAGTGGTCGTCCGGGTAGCTCGCCAAACATTCGTATCCGTGGTACTGGTACGGCTTTGGCAGGTACGGCAACACTTTTTGTGGTTGACGGTGTACTTACCGACGACATCAGCAACATTAATACCGCCGATATTACGAATATTGATATTCTGAAAGATGCTTCGGCAACAGCTATTTATGGTTCGCGTGGTGCTAATGGTGTAGTAATTATTACTACCAAAAAGGGTGTTTCGGGTAAAATGGTAATTAACTATAATATGCAGATAGGTACACGTTCGGCAACTAATCTGGTAAAAATGGCTAATTCAACCGAGTACGCCAATTATGTGAGCGCAGCCAGCGGAAACATTATTCAACCAGGTGAAGTATCAACCGATTGGTACGGACAGATTCTGCGAAATGCTTTTATGCAAAACCATAATCTCTCTATTTCAGGTGGCTCTGAAAAATCGAAGCACTATTTAAGTTTAGGTTATCTGGGCGACGAGGGAATTGTAATTAAAAACAATTTTAAACGTTTCACTGCTCGTTTGAATGATGATTTTACCCTTCACGAAAAACTAACTGTAGGGTTGGCTACTTCGTTTTCAAACAGCCGAGACCAGAACGTAAACCTGAATGCAGCTTACAACAATGCATATAGAGCTGCCCCGATTATTCCGTCGATGATTGATGGCAAATATGGCAATACTTCTCTGCATAATAATGTTGGTAACCCGATACTTGATATTAATAATAACGACGATTACACAGTTATCAACCGCCTGCAATCATCAGCTTATCTTGACTTTAAGCCGTTTAAGTTTCTTACGTTTCGTAGTAGTATAGGTGGTGATTTGAATTTCAAAAATGCCCGTTTGTACAACTATCAGTTCAATAACGACCAAACAACATTTATTCAGGCCGGAGGAAATCAACGTAACCCGAATAGTAATCTTAAGACCTCGGCAGAAACTTTCTTCCGTTGGGTATGGGATAATACGCTTACTTACAACCAGACGTTTGGGAAGCATACAGTGTCTTTAATGGGAGGTACAACAGCCGAGAAATACACCATGAGTAATTTTGAGGCATTTAGAAGAGACGTGCCTCCTGCTAAAAATCTTTGGTACATCAATACTGGTAATGCTAATACGTCTACCAATGCAGGTGACGGCGATATGTGGGCCAGAAATTCTTACATCAGCCGTTTGAACTACAATTTCAACGATAAGTATTTGTTTACCGCAACTATGCGTGCTGATGGTAGTTCACGTTTCCCGGTGCAAAATCGTTGGGGGTACTTCCCATCGTTTGGTGCTGGTTGGGTATTGAGTAATGAAGATTTCTTGAAAGGAAATACAATATTTCAGACTTTGAAACTTCGTGCAAGCTGGGGGCGTGTGGGTAACGACCGCATCAGTTCCGATGGTTATATTGTAACAGTTGAACCAAACCTTGCTTATCCGTTTGGTGGAGGAGTAGCTACCATTGGTTCTGCCATTACGCAAATAAAAGACCCGAATCTGAAATGGGAAACTACCGAGGAAGCTGGCTTGGGTCTAGATTTTAGCTTGCTAAACGGTAAACTACAAGGAGAGTTTGGTTTCTACGATAAAAGATCTAAAGACCTCCTGATAAATGTAAAAGTGCCTTCGGTAACGGGTGATAAAGATGGAGTTGTGCTAACAAATGCTGCTTCTATCAGAAACACAGGTTTTGAAGCTGCTTTGAACTGGAGAGATAAGATTAATGAAAACCTGAGCTATCGTGTGGGTGGAAACATCACCTTCAACAAAAACTCGGTTATTGGGTTGAATGGTGGTCAACCTATTCTTGATGGCGGCATTGGTGGTTCACAGCAATACACTACCCGTACAGATAACAACCAGCCAGTTGGTAGTTTTTATGTATTGCAGGTATTAGGCGTTTTCCAGACTGATGAAGAAATTAATGCTTATAAAAGCTCAACCGGACAAGTTATTCAGCCAAGCGCATCACCGGGTGATTTCAAATATCAGGATACAAACGGCGATGGTAAAATTGATGATAACGACCGGGTATTTGCAGGAGCATATCAGCCTAAAGCCTATTTTGGCTTTAATCTGGGAGTAACCTACAAAAGCTTTGATTTAAGCGTTGATGGCTACGGTAATTTTGGAAATAAGATTTATAATGGAAAGCGTGCTTTCAGACAAGGAATGTACGATAACATAGAGGCTTCAATGGCGTACGGACGTTGGTCTCGAGGAAGCGGAATAAACAACGAACCGGGCGGTAATGCGGGTAATTTACCTGCCTCAACCTACTTTGTTGAATCTGGTGATTTCATTCGTATTAATAATATTGCCTTGGGTTACAACGTTTCTCCTGATATAGCCAGTAAACTAAAAGTCGCTTCTATCAGGGTCTTTGTGACCGCTCAAAACTTTTTCACATTTAAAAAATACTCCGGATTTACTCCTGAACTAACAGGAGACCCCACAAAAGCAGGGATTGAGCTGAATGCGTATCCAACTACTAAAACATTAGCAGTTGGCTTGAATGTAGGGTTTTAATTTTAAAAACGGATTTTTATAAATAATGAAATCGATGAAAAAAAATATAATCAAAATAAGTCTTGGGCTTATTGGTCTGTTCTGGACCTCTTCTTGTAGCAGTGATTTTCTTGATGTGCCACTGCAAGGCAAGCCAACTGCTGATACTGACCCTAACTTGGTTCAGAATCTGGTAGTAGGTGTTTATAATAGCTTATTAACAGGCGAATCATTCGGAGCAGAAGGAGACGTGCATGGTTTTGCTTTTGTATCAGCTACAAATATTATGTCTGATGACGCCGATAAAGGCAGCACCGCCATTGATCAGCAGATTACAGCAGGCGTACTTGATGATTTTACAGTAACCTCAACTAATTCGTTTGTACAAGCACTTTGGAGTGGACATTATAATGGTATTGCCAAAGTAAACAATGCATTGGCAATTATTGATGGTTCAAACCTCGATGATGCTGCTAAGAAACGCTTGAGTGGAGAAATAAGGTTTATAAGAGCCTATTATTATTTCAATCTTGTAAGATGGTTTGGTGGAGTACCTAAAATTGTGAGAGTTCCTAAAGATGCCAGCGATGCTAACACCGACCCGGTTTTCCAGACCAGGGCAAGCGTTGATGAAATCTATCAATTGATAACGGAAGACTTGCAGTTTAGTGCCGATAATCTGCCATTAAAAACGCAGACAGGCGCAGGTAGAATTGCAAAAGGAACTGCACAGTCGCTGCTTGCAAAGGTGTATATGTATCGTAAAGAATGGCAGAAGGTTTATGACCTAACTAAAGAGGTAATGAATTCAGGCCAGTATGATTTAGTGCCCGATTACTCTATCATTTGGCGACAAGCAGGTGATAATAACCGTGAAGCTATTTTTGAAGTACAAACTGGGCAATTTAATAATTCTGACTATGGAGTGAGTAATTATTCTATGTCGCAAGGACCGCGTGTTGGTGGCGCAGGTGGTTGGACAGACCTTGGTTGGGGATTCTGCACGCCTTCGCAAAGTTTGGTAAGTGCATACGAATCTGGTGATTTACGAAGAAATTCCACCATCATTTTTATTGATAATAGTGGCAAACATACAGGTACGGTATTGTTTGATGGCTTCCGTATTCCAAGTGCTGATTCAGTTCAGAATCTACGATACAACTATAAAGCGTATCATTCAGAAAACAAAAATGTAGAAAGTTGGCTGGGTAACCGTGATAAAAAACAAAAAAATATTCACTTGTTACGTTTTGCAGAGGTATTGCTTATGAATGCCGAAGCGGCAAATGAACTGGGCAAACCAAGTGAATCAATAGTTAATTTAAATAGATTACGTCAGCGTGCGGGCTTAAAAGATTTGACAGTTGGCTCTCAGACACAGGTGAGAGAAGCCATTTGGCAAGAGCGACACGTAGAATTAGCAATGGAACACGAC
This sequence comes from Emticicia soli, assembly GCF_037860775.1. Lineage (NCBI taxonomy): Bacteria > Pseudomonadati > Bacteroidota > Cytophagia > Cytophagales > Leadbetterellaceae > Emticicia > Emticicia soli. Next base: position 50,614 of record NZ_JBBEWC010000007.1, read on the forward strand.
CGATTCTTTGATTTGGTTCGTACGGGCAGAGCTGCTCAAGTGTTATCGGCTCATAATAGAAACTTCAGACCTGGAGTAAATGAATTGTTGCCGATTCCATCTTTGCAGATTGCTTTAAGTGGTGGAAAGCTTACACAAAACAACGGTTATTAATGAACCGACAGACCAATAGCATCGGCGAAAAGCCGATTTGCAATCAACCTACAATTATTTACACATTTTTAACAATTTTTCGATTTATGAAGACGAGTAAAATTTCATTGGGAGTTTTAGCAGGTGTGCTAACAGCAGGTATTTTTTTCGCATCATGTTCTAAAGATGATGGCCCAAGTTTACCACCAATTGGCGGATATAATAGTGCTGATGAAGTAGCAACTTCAAATCTTGTAGCTTATTGGGGATTTAATGGCGATAATAAAGAGGGAAAATCTGGTGTAGCACCAGACAAAGTCGAAAATGCTTCTTTTGCAACCGGTATTAAAGGGCAGGCAGTGAGTCTGAGTAATGGTTATTTGCGTTATCCTACTATTGCAGGCTTAAATAGTGCAAATGGTTTTGCTAGTTTTACGGCTACTGCTTGGGTAAATGCTAAAAATAAGGATAAGGGAGCATCAAGCGTTTTTGCTCTAAATGAAGCTTTAGCTGCACAGACTGACTGGGGTGGAGCGATTGGGCTTATTTTAGAAACGGCATCTTATAAACCAACAAGCGATACTTTGGTATTGAAAGGTATTTTGGGTCAATATTCAGGTGCTGTAAGAGCAGGACATGATAATTTGAACAATTTTGGTGTTATGGGGACTGATTACCAAGTGGTGAAAGGTGCAGGTAAATGGACTCAAATAGTAGTAAGATACGATGCTGCGGCTTCAACTATTGATGTTTATGGTAATGGTGTTCTTGTATCAAACAAAAACTTTAGATTAAGGAATGATGGTAAATTGGGCGCATTAGTATTTCCAACATCTACAACAGTTTTAGTTGGTGGGTTTGCTAATGCTAGTACAGGCTATACTAAATCTCCAATTCAAGATTGGCAAAGTTTGTTTAATGGACAAATCGACGAAATCCGTGTATATAATAAAGCCCTTTCTGAAGGAGATATCAGCTCACTTTATCAGTTAGAGCTAGCAGGAAGATAATCATCGCAGTTAACACTCATCAACATCAAAGCACCTATCCTTGTGGGTGGGTGCTTTTTTATTCACTAATTTAATTAATACAAGCATGAAAATCTTCAATTTGGGTGTCATATTGATAATGTTGCTGTGTTCTTGTAAAACCCAAAGTGTTGCCCCTGAGCAGTTTTATTTCAGAACTGTGATGGTTAACGGCAATCAGTCTGCCGGGTTTTATGCGAACAACCTTAATCTTTTGCCCAAAGTCGATATTTCCTTTTCCGCTCCGCTCAACAAAGAATCCGCCCAGTCAAATATCACTTTGCAGGAAAAAAACACATCGATTAAGGTTCCTCTGAGCCTATCATTTTCAAAAAATGATAGTGCAGTGAGTGTTGTTCCGCAACAACCATTAAAAAGCATTACGCAATACGACTTAATGGTTAATCCGGAATTAATATCAAAAAACAAGACTTTATTAAATAGCTCAATCAAATTTGGTATGACAACCAAAATTGATACGACAGATAAATTTCCTCGTATCAGCGACGATGAGCTTCTAACTTTAGTACAGAAACAGACTTTCAAGTATTTCTGGGATTTCGGTCATCCGGTTTCCGGCTTGGCTCGTGAGCGAAATACTTCGGGCGATGTGATTACTTCCGGTGGTTCGGGTTTTGGTATCATGGCTATTCCGGTAGCTATTGAGCGTGGATTTATTACCCGTAAAGAGGGGCTAGACCGAATGCTGAAAATAACCGATTTCCTTAAAAACAAGGCAAAGAGTTATCATGGGGTATATCCTCACTGGTTGAATGGAGCAACGGGCGAAACTATTCCGTTTAGTCCTGACGATAATGGTGCCGATTTGGTTGAAACAGCTTACCTGATTCAGGGTTTGTTGACAGTGCGCCAATATTTTACTTTAGGTAACGCAGAAGAAACAAAACTCAGAAAAGAAGTTAATGATATATGGGAGGCCGTAGAATGGGATTGGTTTACTAAAGGTGGCGAAAAAGTGCTTTACTGGCACTGGTCGCCAACTGTTGGTTGGAAAATGAACCACCAGATTCGTGGTTGGAACGAGTGTTTGATTACTTATTTTCTGGCTGCGGCATCGCCAACGCACAGTATTTCGAAAGACGTATACGACAATGGCTGGGCTGATAACGGCAAAATGAAAAATGGTAAAAACTACTATGGTACAGTATTGCCGTTAGGTTTTGAATATGGTGGACCGCTGTTTTTCTCTCACTATTCGTTTTTGGGTCTTGACCCTCGTAACCTGAAAGACCAATATGCTAATTATTGGGAACAAAACGTAGCACATACTAAAGTAAACTACGGTTATTGTGTGGCTAACCCGAAAGGTTATAATGGGTATGGCCCAAATTGTTGGGGACTAACTGCCAGCGATACCAACACAGGTTATGCTGCTCACTCTCCAACCGAAGATTTAGGTGTTATTACACCAACGGCAGCTTTATCGGCTATGCCTTACACGCCTAAAGAATCAATGGCGGCGTTGCATTTCTTTTATTATAAATTAGGAGACAAAATATGGAAGAATCATGGTTTTGCCGATGCTTTCAATCTGACAAACATCTGGTTTGCAGATTCGTTTCTGGCGATTGACCAAGGGCCCATTATCCTCATGATTGAAAACCATCGCACAGCATTGCTTTGGAATTTATTCATGTCGGCACCGGAGGTAAAAGTTGGTAAAACAAAACTAGGTTTTCAATAATTGACCCAACATAAAGTAAAATTTGAGAAACAAGCCCTTTGGCATTGCCAAGGGCTTTGTTTTTTATTCGAACTGAAAAGCAAAGTAGGTAACAGTGCCTTTTGTAATATTTCGGATAGCATGGGGCACTTTTGATTCCAGAAAAATAATGTCTCCAATTCCGGCTTTTATCCATTGCCCAGCTATGTGTTCCTCTGCTATGTTATCAATAGGTAAGAGTATTTCTGCAGCTCTGTGTGTATGTGGCGGGTGGCTTTCCATGCCCTCTTTCAGGGTAGTTACATGCATTTCGAAGCGCTTGGTCATTGAAGTTGGCTTATCAAAAAACTTTCTGATACCCCCTTTGTCATGCTCTTTAAAACTAACATCGTTCCAGTTTATCATAAATGAGCCGCCAGCCTGTTTGCCTCTTTCTATATTTTTAGGTTCTTTCGATTCATAGCGCATCACATAATAAGTGGCAGTGCTATTTCCTTTATTTTCAAAACCATGCTCATCGCCTGACATGATGAGTGCTACGCTACCTGTGCCTAAAGTTTGGGTTTTGCCTTCAATCGTAACAGTTAGCTCACCTTCTTTTACAATAATCAATTCTTCTTCTTCGTGCTTGTGGCTTGGGTGTGGTGTTTGTTTCGGCGAGATACTTGTAGCATGGATTTTAATGTGCTTAAAGTCAACCGAGCTACCTTCCAGCAAGAAACGCTGCTCGGTGTTTTCTTTTTTCGTTACAGGCGCATTAGCCCAATGATAAATATTAGCTTGAATAGGTTTATAAACTTCTTGTCCAAAACTGAAAAGTGAAACGCAGAAAAAGGGGAGGAGTAAATGAATTTTCATGAGGTTGAATTTAGGTGAATAATATGAATCACTTATTTAATCGCAGGAATCTCATTAACATCATAATAAATGATTTTTCCTTTTTCTTGTCCTGTGCTTATCATTTCGTCAGCGCCTTTTGATGGGCCACCTACTCTTAACACCGCTGTGCAAAAACTGATTAAATCAACTGCTACGGGGTGAAATATCTGGTTAAAGATTTCATCGCCCATTTCTTTTGAACCGGCTGTGGCAATCAGAGGAAGGGCAAACCATTCACCCAATACAGGCAAATGGCCTTTTTTATAAACCTCCAAGGCTGTTTCGTTCATCAAGTGTACATTTTTTTCAATTAGAATTGGGTCATCATTTGTACCCGAGCGATACGGCCCTGCAATCAGAATCATTTGTTGCTCCATAAAAAGAAGATTTTTAAATAAAAAATTAGGGAATGTTCGGGCTAAACATATTTAGCCTAAACATTCCCTAAATCTAAAAAATATATGCCTTATTGAGAAATCATTAAGGGCTTATTAACCCTAAAACCTCAGAATTTCTTTTGTAAGGCTTCAATCGCAGCAGCCAGATACACCATTGGTGCATTCCAGTTAATGGCGATTTCGTTAGAAGCATAAGAGCAAACATGGTCGGTAAAAGATTCATCAGCAATTTTTGTAGTGTAAGTACATTTATCTTGCTGACCCGGATTTGGCCCACCAGAAAGTAAACCCGGAACAGGCTCAACAATACCATCAGCCTCCGACGGGCGGTGGTGTGGGTGCATTACCTGCTTAGAACCATAACCTGTCAGAAACGAATATCCTGTGGCATTTCTTCCTAATAGATAATCCAGATTGCCTAAAGCAGCATTTAGATATTTCTTATCAGCTGTAATTTTATAAGCCTGCAAAAGCGCAATGCCTTGATTGGCTGCATGTGAGCTACTGCCCCACATATAATCTCTGGCAGTTTTACCCATCACAATATTATACGCTTGTTGATTAACGCCATCAAGAAGCCCATCTGCAAAACCTGTAAGCATCTTTTTCAAGGCAGGTAATGCTTCCTTTCCCTTAGGGGTCAGTATTGCCTCAGAACGAATTAAGCTATAATATCCTAGCATTCGTACCTGGCTCCATGTTGGTAATTGAAGATTAGCATCAGGAAATAAATTTACTGCCTGAGAATAAGAATCATCTTTGGTGCTTATCCAAAGTTCGGCGGCAGCCCAAATCCATTCATCGGCATTGTTTCCATCACCGTATTCGCCTGTAACTACATCTGGGTCAAACTGCTTATTTATCTCATTTTGTCTATAAAATAACTTTGGATTTGCTTTTGCCCAGTCCCACGCTTTAAGTGCGGCAGTCAGGCAAGAGTCGGCCAAACCCGGTAATTGCTTATCGCAAGGTTTAAAAATTCTGCTCGCCTGTGCCATTACAGCCACAAAATCGAGCGCCGCAGTAATACTTTTCTGAACTACATAGCGAGGTTTGGTTGCCTTATCAGGCATTACCATGCCATCAAAAGAGGCGTTGGTTAATTTATGATATACGCCACCATCGTTAGGGTCTTGCATGGTAAGCATCCATCTTAAATTCCAGAGTGATTCATCCAGTAAATCTGGTATGGCGTTGTTGCTTTCCGGAATATTAATGTCAAAGCTCTTGAAATATTCAGGGTGGTCTTCATATAACGAAAACAGCGTACCCATTGTAATGCCCGAGTTTACAATGTATTTGTTATAGTCTCCGGCATCGTACCAGCCTTTTGTTGATGAAATGACGGTATTCTCGGGACGTTCTTTACTCGCCGCCGATGGGTGTATCAAAACTTTGTCGTCAGGATGGCCTTCATTTCGCTGCCATTTGCCAGCATATTTTTCTGGTAATTTTATTGAAGCACGCTGAAAATAGAAGCCTTTTAATGAGGCTTTGGCGGCTTCTCTGTGAATATCTTTTTTGATTTCAAAAGGGTAGGAGATGCCCTTATCGTGAATAGAAATATAGTAGGTGCCTGGTTTTGTAAACGCAGAGAAATCGGCGATTTGGGTAGTTTTTTGTGAGATAACGTTGGTTCGTTGTTCTGACAATTTTCCATTGAAAACTACCTTTTTTTTATCCTTTGCTAAAATCACAAAGTCGGTTTGTTTTTCGCCTACCCAAACGGCCTCTTTAGGTGCATTAGGATAAAAACCAACCTGATTTAGCCTTATGCTTTCATTTTGAGCAAAAGCCTGTTGCAAACCAATAAAGAGAATAAGAATGCTTGCAATTTTTTTGAAGTTGAATAGTCTGGTCATGGTGATAGAGGTTTAAAAACAAAACCACACTTTATGTTAGTACCAGAAAGTGTGGCTTGAATGAGCAAAACAAGGTTTTGCCTGCAAATAGGTAATTATCTTTTAGGACCAACCGAATCGTAAACATTTACTTTTTCCCAAAGGTGTGAGTAATCTTCAACGAATTTGAGGTGAATTGGGTGTTTTTGATAAATTTCTTCTTCTTCAAGGTTATCAAAGAAACACAACCATGAGATAGAGTAATCACGCACAATTACGCTACGAGTTGTAGGGGCTGGAACACCAATATGTACCATGCGTATAGTTGGCACTTTTGATAATTTCTCTAGTCCTTCCAATAATTTTGCTTTGTCGGCTTCACTACTTGGGTTTTTCAGATAAAAATATACATGGTGTACAAATAACTCTTTGGCCGGTTTTGCTTCGGCAGTACCAATAATACTAGCAGCACCTGTGGCAAGAGCCGTATTTTTTACAAAGTTTCTACGTGATATTCCTTTCATTTTTTGTTCAATTTAATGTTTTGTGTTAATGCCAAAACTTATGCGAATAACGCAAATAACTGTCGAATTGACAATTATCTAATGATATATTCAGGAGACCCTCCGTTTTGAAACAACTACTTTTGCACTACTATTTTCTTAACAACTACTTTATTCCCTTGGCTTAAGCGGGCAAAATAAATTTTATCGGTTAAGCTAAGTTTGAGTTCTAATTGTTGATTGTCATTCGGAATAGGCTGCTCATAAATAAGTTGACCTTGTACGTCAATTATTTCAATCTTTTCGAATACCTCAGCTCCCCACTGAACAGTTATTCTCTCACTCGATGGGTTCGGAAAAACCTTAATGTTTGCCTCACTCGTTTCTTCTGTATTCAGAATAATATACTGCCCGATTTTACCTGATAGCTGTATTGAGGTAACCGACATTGGCGGCAAGGCTGCCGCTATTTTATTATTGGTAATATGGATTGAACTTTCTGTTAATGCATTTCGTGTGCTTGAGAAAAAAGTCTCGGAGCTTGGCAAAGATTTTAAACTTAGTACTTTTGCTGTTTGGTTATCAAGAATGAAATTATCAAAATTGAGTGTGACATTCTGGATAACACTTCCAGACCGATTCACCAAAACAACTGTCATAGAATCCTGACTTGCGTTTATACTTGGGTAAGCCGAAACCAAGGTTTCATTAGATGATTCGCCGAAAACTGAACTTGTTTTATTGTATTTGCTCAACAAATGCAGGGTTTCCCACATGCCGGGTTTCCAATGCCAAGGGGCAAAAATCTCAACGCCATGTTTCATAAATTCTCCCATGGTTGAGGCATACCAAACAGCTGTTGCGTTGGCATTATCTCCCTCGATGCCTATTTCGGTCATGCCGAGCGTAATGCCATGATTTGCACCTAAATATTTATCCATCCAGTCGTTTATACGGGCAAAGATGTATTCTTTATTCTGACTATTATCCCATGAGCCATTTACGTTTTTAACGCCATTTGCTCCCGGATATACATAATTCCTATCAAAGAAAACCCTATGTAATTGTACAATTTCATCATCAACTTTTGTAGACGGATAAAAATGTATATCCATCACATCGAGCAATTTTATTCCTGTTGCCTTTTGCTCTTCGGCCACCCTTTTGATGAAATATTCCAACCACGGATAATTGCGGCCTTCATGATTAATAGGTGTTGGCCAGTTGTACCATTGCCATTCGTTAGCTGTGACTGGGCCAACCAGTTTAATATCAGGAAATTTCTCACGGGCTTTTTTTGCTACGGCAAAGTATTTTTGCATAAATTCTTCGGCAGATATAGGTTTTGGTACTACATCATCGTGCGTACCACTCCATATTTCTGTTTCATTATCCATATTCCAATAGATAATCTTACTTTTATCTAAGCCCAAGCCATTTGTGCCAAACCAATGGTCGAGTATGCCTGTGGTTGAGTCAGCAGGCCATTTTTCAAGATATAAGCTTGGGTCGCCCTCGACTTTTGCTTTTGTGCCTGTGGCGTTTGGCTCACCGTTTCCGGCCAGATTCTGGTTTACCCCTTCCCACCACTGCGACCTGTTATAGCCCCAATCATTGAAATTATACACATTGGTTTTAGCTGCCCAGCCTATCAACTGAAACGCCCACATACCTTGCGCATTCGGGAAGTTGCGCTGTAAGTTTTTTGCTACATTGTCCCAATCGTTGGTGTAAACATTATTGTACCAATCAGGGTGGCTCGATAGTTTGCGTCGCCAATTGTATTTAGTACTATTGTTACCGCCGCTTTCTCTGAAAAACTTTACACCCGCATCTCGCAGGCGTGTAAGGTCTTCGGCTGATAATTGTTCATTCGGATTGGTAGAAGAGAAAGAATTGTTTTTGCCGTACAGATTGGGCGAAATAGGCTTTACCTCTTTTGTTGGGTCTATCTTAATGCTAAGCTGCGCCGAAACACTCAAACTTGCAAAAAACAGTAGTATGGATAGTTTTTTCATGGTATAACACATTTAAATTAAATCATGCTATGCAAAAGCAGCATAGCATGACTGTATACATATATTTATTAACCTAATAAAATATTCTCTATTTGTTGTAATTCATCATGGCTGAAATCAAGATTATCAAGGCATTTCAATGAGTCTTCTAATTGAGAAACACGGCTTGCGCCAATGAGCACTGATGTAACTCTATAGTCTTTTAACAACCAAGCTAATGCCATTTGAGCCAGTGTTTGCCCGCGTCCAATGGCTAAATCGTTCAATTGTCTTATTTTAGCAATGGCACCATCACTTACCTGATTTTCTTGCAAATGCCCATGCGTTTTTGCCGCTCTTGAATCTGTCGGAATCCCTTTCAGATACTTATCAGTCAATAAACCCTGTGCTAATGGTGAAAACGGAATACAGCCTACACCATTTTCGCCCAACACATCTAACAAACCACCCTCAACCCAACGCTCAAACATTGAGTATTTTGGTTGATGAATTAAGCATGGCGTACCTAATTGCTTAAGAATTTCAATGGCCTTGGCAGCATCTTCGGCTTGGTAATTTGAAATACCTACATATAAGGCTTTGCCTTGGCGCACGATTAAATCAAGCGCAGCCATTGTTTCTTCCAACGGAGTATCAGGGTCGGGGCGATGATGATAAAATATATCAACGTAGTCTAAGCCCATGCGTTTCAGACTTTGGTCGAGACTAGCCACCAAATATTTTTTTGAACCCCATTCTCCATAAGGCCCAGGCCACATAAGGTAGCCAGCTTTTGAGGAAATAATCAGTTCGTCACGGTATTGGGCGAAATCTTTTTTGAGAAGAATCCCAAAGTTTTCTTCGGCCGAGCCTGGAGGTGGGCCATAATTATTTGCCAAATCAAAATGTGTAATGCCGTTGTCGAAAGCGGTACGTAAAATGGCCCGATAATTCTCGAAAACATCGACACCACCGAAATTATGCCAGAGACCTAAAGAAATGGCAGGCAGTTTAAGCCCACTTTTACCGCATCGGCGGTAAGTCATTTTTTCATAACGCTCAGGATTTGCTATATAACTCATTATATCGTCCGTTTAAACTATTCAAATTTATTACCAATTGTCAAGCCTTTCCAGTCGTCAGTTCTGAATGGGCTTGCAGGCAGGCCATCAGCATTAAACAAATTTGCTTCTTCCGGGGCATCGGCCCAGCCGTAGCGTACTGCTACTGGTTTTACACCTTTCGGGTGATACACTACTACTTTATTACCTACGATTTCAGCTTTTGCGTAGAAGAATGTTTTATCGTCTCCGGCAATTTCGAAACCTTTCAGGTAACCAAATTTATCTTTTGCAGTTAGCCCTTTGCCAACATATTTAAAAGATAGGGTGGCTTTACCCTTATCAAATTTTACCGATTCAAACATCGGCCCTGAATGCATAACATCTTGGCCGTAGTCAAACTTTAAAGCATTTACTGCTAATCTATGCCCAACATCTTGCTTATTGGTTGGGTGAATATCTTTCGGATTTCCTACATCGGTCGTTACAGCCATTCCGGTTTTAGGTAGGCTCAGGGTCATGGTTTGGGCTTCACGAAGTTCGCCCCAGTTACTGCCTTGGTTACTGTTCTGGTAACCTCCAAAGCTTGATAACTGCACGAAATAGAATGAGAAATCGTCATTCCATTGCTTGCGCCAGTCATTAATCATAAGTGGGAAACTTTTTCTGTATTGATAGGCTCTTCCTGCATTGCTTTCGCCTTGATACCACAAAGCACCTCTGATAGCAAAAGGTACAAGTGGAGCAATCATTGAATTATAGATAGTTGTACCAACATTGTTACTTGAGTGCAAATACTCGTGCTTTTCGGCAAAAGAAGGCATAATTTTCCAATGGTCGGCCAGGCTTATTTTTAAGGCGCCATCGCTCAGATACAAATCGTCGGCAGTACCCATTAGCCCTAATCCATACCACGATGGCTCTACCATTTTGCCAAATTTTATTACTAATTTGTTATCTCCGGCTTTCCATGTATTAGCCGGGATACTGATTTTACGCACGCCCTTTACTACCCCTTTAAATATCAATTCGCCATTGATATAAATTTCATTAAGGTTATCTTGTATGCCTAAACCTAGCGTAGTTTCTTTACCAATCATTTCGGCTGGTACTTCTACCATACGTGCCATGTATCCGCTTCCACGAAACATCCAGATTCCTTTCCAGTCCCATTGGCCTAGCGGACTGCCTGCGTGCTTCCATTTTGAAAAATCATAGTTAGCTGCTGTGTATTTCTTCTCATCATCTACCGATGGGTTGATTTTATCATCACCAAATAAACTTGCTCTTGTTTTTTTATCAAGAATAGCATCGGCGTCTGTCCAGTTATCCGGTAAGTTTTGGGCATAGGCTTTCAGGTCTTCATCTGTCAGCATGGCTTCTTTGCTTATCCAGCCTTCTATTTGTGAGCCACCCCACGAAGAGTGCAACAAACCAATCGGAATATTGAGTTTTTTGTATAATTCACGGGCAAAAAAGAAACCTACGGCCGTAAAATTGCCTACATTTTCAGAAGAAGCTAATTTCCACTCACCTGATTTTAGTTCTTTTTCAGGCACCATGCTTACTTCATGTTCTACAAAAAAGTGACGGATCTGCGGATAATCAGCATCTTTCTTTTCTTCAAGGTAATTGTCAGCATTTGCCACACGCCATTCCATATTCGATTGGCCTGAGCAAAGCCATACTTCGCCAATAAGAATATCTTTTACCGATACATTACCCGATTGAGCAGAAGCAGTAAGTTGGTGCGGCCCTCCGGCCTCCATCGGTGAAAATTTTACCAGCCACTTACCTGAGGCATCAGCTTGGGCTGATTGTGTTTGGTTTGCTAATGAAACTTTTACGGTTTCGTTAGGGCTAGCCCAGCCCCACACAGGGATAGTTTTTTGTCTTTGAAGCACCACGTGGTCGGAGAACAGACGAGCCAGTTTTACTTGTGCAAATGCTGCCGAATGCAAAGCCAATAGCAGCAGAACCGATAAGCATCGTTTCATATAAGGTCGGTTAAGAAAGGGTGAATAATCTAAACCCTAAAATTATTAGATTTATGTGAGAAACTGGTTGAGTTAAATTTTTAAAATGAAAAAGAGTGGTTTTTGTTTCAGAGCAAGATTTTAAAACCGGAGTTTAGCAGAGCTAAATGAGGATTTTGAAATCTTGTTCTGAAATAAAAAACGACTTTTTCAATTAAATAAGATTAACTCAACCAGTTTCTGTTATTCAGGACAATCGTCTGATAACTTCCATGCAGGCACGGGCATTGTGATAAGGGCATTTCCAGAAACCTGCTTTATCCTGTTTTTTCATTGGCACGTTATTACCATCGAGCCCCCAATACCACTCTCCGGTTGAAGTAACCAAGGATTTTTTGATGAAGTCCCAACTGGCTAGCGAATGGTCAAGAAAAGCCTTTTGTTTGGTTATCTCATAGGCATTCAGAAAGCCCACCATCGCTTCGGCTTGCACCCACCAGTGTTTCTCTTTGTTGAGGTGATGCGGGTCTTGTTCGTTAAACATTCCTCCATCGGTATCAAGCCCTTTGGTTGATGCCTGTGCAATTTGTACGGCTAGTTTTTTTACCGGTTCTATTCGTCTTTTATCACCAAGCACTTCGGCCGCTTCTACCAGTAACCATGAGGCTTCGATGTCGTGCCCAAACGATACGATGTCAGATTTTACTGTCCAGTCGTCAGCAAAAAACAGGTGTTGTGTATGCGTTTGTTTGTCAACAATATGCTCAGAAAAATCTCTCAACAAACCTCTGATTTGTTTAGCAAGATGTTGGTTTTTCCAGACTCTATAAAGGTTTGTATAAGGCTCAATGATATGCAAATGCGTATTCATTGATTTCTTCTGGTCTTCTTTGCCTTGCGTAATTACCGTATCCTGAATAATTTTCCAGTCAGCAGTAGTTACTTCGTAGTAGCCACCGTGTTTTTTATCAAAAGCTACTTGCTCTAGTATCTGAAATAATTCAATGGCTTTATCGAGTGCTTGCTTGTCGTTGAAAGCACGGTAATATTCCGAAAAACCATAGAGCATAAAACCCTGTCCATATATTTGCTTATGGGTTTGCTTAGGATTACCCAGATAATCGACTGACCAATAGCCTCCGCTATTTTTTTGATCCCAGAAATGCGCCAACAGGTACTCGTAAGCACGGGTAGCCACTTCTTTATAAACAGGCTTTGGGTTATGAATATAGGCTGCAGAGAATGTCCAGAGGATACGGCTGTTTAGTACGAGCCCTTTCTCGGCATCTTTAATAATAGTATCATCGGCCGTGATTTTTCCGAAAAAACCTCCATGCTCTTTATCTACGGCGTGTTCTATCCAGTAGTTCAGGATATTATCGAGTTCTTTCTCAACTTCACTTTTAAATTCTTTTAGATTTATCATAGGGGTTGACGTTTAAAGGCAATAAGCCATTATATCTTTGTAATTATAGGTTACTCTACATTGGTGGAGAAAGAAAAATTATAAATATCCAACAGACGACAAGCGTAAAGTTCAGGCATTAATCAAGGTTTTGTTTTGAGTGTAGCTCAGGTTTTTTTCGATGATACTATTCAGGTTTTCAACCGATGTTGCCGAACGGAAACCATCATCTGGCGTATTCATGCAATAGTCTAACAGTTTATCGATAGTGCTTGTGGCTACATGCATACGGGTGTCTGATGATGCATAGTAGATAAACACAGTGCCATCCTCATCAAGAATCCAACCATTCGAAAATGCTACGTTCGATACATCGCCCACACGCTCGGCGCCTTCTGGTGCTATAAAATAGCCTGCAGGTTTATAGATAACTTTCGTTAGTTCGTTGAGGTCAGTCATAAACATATACAAAACGTATCGTAAACCAGCGGCGGTATTCCGAACACCATGTGCCAGATGCAACCAACCATAAGGAGTTTTTAGCGGGGCAGGGCCTTGGCCGTTTTTTACCTCATATACAGTATGATAGCGTTTTTCGTCAACAATATATTCTTTTTCTACTACTGCGTTTTCCATTGAGTCGGTAAAGCCCAGGCCGATACCGCCGCCCGTGCCTGCTTCAATGAAACCATCTTGCGGACGTGTATAAAGTGCGTATTTCCCATTAACAAACTCTGGGTGCAATACTACATTTCTTTGTTGAGGCGACGGCGTTTTTAAGTCGGGCAGACGCTCCCAGTTTATCAGGTCTTTTGTGCGGGCAATACCACATTGTGCTACTGCCGACGATTCATCGCCTTTACGGGCATTAGGGTCTTTGCGCTCGGTGCAGAATAATCCATATACCCAGCCGTCTTCGTGCGCTACCAATCTTATATCATATATATTTCCGTCAGGAATCTCCGTTTCGGGCATGGTTATGGGATAATCCCAGAACTTGAAATTATCGATACCATTCGGGCTTTCGGCAATGGCAAAAAAAGATTTACGGTCGAGCCCCTCAACCCTTACTGCCAGAATATATTTCCCTTCCCACTTAATAGCACCTGCATTGAAAGTAGCATTAATGCCGAATCTTTCCATGAGGTAGGGATTGGTATGTTGATTCAAATCATACCGCCAGAACAGGGGCGTATGTGCCGCCGTCAGTACGGGATTCCGGTAGCGGTCATAGATACCGTTGCCCGGTTCGGTTTTTTCATTCGTTAAAGTAACAAGTGCCTGATGCGCTTGCTGGAGTAACGAAAGTCTATTTTCAAAAATGGTCATTTTATAAAATTAGTTTTGTTTTAGGTAAGTATAGGATGACACTATTTAATCAGTAGGCAATTTCTGATACCAGGTTTTACGGAGTATAAGCACGCACATGGCCAACACCAGCGCAGAGATAATACTGTGCTGTGGTTTTAATAGCACAACAAATACGGGCAATGCCGTAATGGCTGTTTGTGCTATGGTACCAATCACTACATTAAACATATCTTTGCCAAAATCTTTATTGCGCTCAAATGAAGGGTTTTCTTTCAGCACTTCTGCATAAACAGGCTGCCAAAAACCCCATGGACGGACAGTCTTATAAAAACTCTTGAGAACATTTATATCAGTAGGGGGCGTGAGTAGTGAACCAGCTACGCAACCAATAAGCGACAATAATAAAATAAGTGGAAAATAATAGAGGGGCACTGTATTGCTAAAAACCGTGGGCAATATCATAGCCGAAGCAATTCCGGCAAACATACCCCAGAAAAAGCCTGAGCCGTTGAATCTCCACCAATGCCATTTCAACACATTGGCTGCTATGTATCCTCCATACAAGGCCCCCACTATCCATTGTAGAATACTGTTTACATCCTTAGCAAAAATGCCAAGCACAATGCTTATAGCCACCATAGCAATGCCCGAGACATAATTCATGCGTGAAATATCCTGATTGCTGGCCGCAGGTTTGATAGATTTCAGATAAATATCATTAACTATATAAGCCTGAGCGGCATTAAGCGTACCTGCAAAAGTGCCTATAAATGCGGCCATCAACTCAACCAGAAATAAACCCATGAGCCCAGCCGGAGCAAATTTGAGAATAGCTGATGGAAGAATACGTTCGAAATCTAATGCGCCTGCTGCGGTCTGAATATTCAGGTCTTTGTAATATAATAAGCCCAGAACCGTAAAGCCAATAATCATCAGATAACGGGTAGGGAGCAATACTATATTTACAAACATATTCATCAAGGCTGCTTCCCGGGGCGATTTAGCCGACAGAATCTTCTGCATATCATAATTAGGAGCAGGCCCGGCCAAACTTGCTAATATTCCCTTGGTAGCCATTAGTGAGAAAAATACGCCGAATGGGTCAAAATTATCTTCCTTGATTTTTGTGTTTACTTCGGGGATAATATTGCTCCAGTCGATGCCCAGATTCCAACCAAACGATAAATCAAACCAACCATCAGGTACAGGTAGGGTTTGCCCGCCCAGTTCATTTATAGCAATGTAGGCAATACTTACCGACCCTAAAAACATTAAAGCGTACTGCACTACATCGGCCCATACAATACTCGTCATGCCGCCCATAATAGAATATAATACGGCGAAAAGCGTAAATATTATTCCATAGAAATGGGCTGTAAACGATGCTGGAACTGTGAAAGGAAGGTATGGCTGAATAGCTTGAAACGGAATGAAAATTTCGATAAATTTGCCTAGACCGATAAATCCGTAAGCCATAAAACCGAGGCAACTTAATAATGCAAATGCAACAATAATTTTATGCGAACGCATGGCATCAGGCCCTGTTCCGAAACGGGTAAGCATCCATTCGGCTCCGGTAGATGCATTGGAGCGGCGCAACCATATCGACAAATAGGCAAACATAAAAACCTGATTGAATACAGGCCATAACCAAGGTAGCCAAATACTTTTTACGCCGTAAATAAACATGATGGAAACCATCCAGAGCGTACCTGAAATATCAAACATACCTGATGCGTTCGAAATACCCAACATCCACCAAGGCAATGAATTGCCTCCTAGCATATAGTCGTTTTTACTTCGCTTAGCCTTTTCTTTCATAATAAAACCTATGAAAGAAATAATAAGCAAATAAGCAATTATAACGATGCCATCTAAGAGTTGAATTTTCATAAAGTTCGGTGTTTGATATTTTCAAATATACGCACCTGCCACACTAACAGCCTATTTACTTTTATAGAAGTTTTTCTTTTTTGCACCTTTTTCTAACAAAACTTTGCCCGATTGAAACATTTTAATGAAATCGGGAGCACTAAGCTGACCTTCGTATGGCGCATAATAGTGGCGGTCGTAGCCATTTCTCCAAAGCAGAAAATACGAAATTTTTGTGTCTTGTACCACAGGTAATACAATACTTGTAAACCAGTCAGCTTCCGGAATTTTCTCTAGTCCCATTTCTGTAACAGCACAGGGTTTGTTTACTTCGCTGGCAATTTCTTCAAGCGTTGTTACCATTCGCTGAAAATCCTTTTTGAATTTTTCGTTGCTTGAGGGCGAGTTTGTATGGTAAATATCAAAGCCTACCATATCAACATAATCATTGCCCGGGTATCTTTCTAAATAGTGTTCTTTTGAGTTAAATCTGTCAGTTGAGTAGGCAATCAGCATATTGTGCACGTTTTTCTTTTTGATTAGGTAGTCAACCGTAAAACGCCACATTTTTTTATATTCATCAGCTTTGCAATGTCCTGCTCCCCACCAGAACCAAGAGCCTGTATGTTCATGAAATGGACGGAAGATAACAGGTATAAGTTCTCCTTTTTTGCCTTTTAAGTTTTTGATGAAGTCGGCCACATTGTCGAGCCAGCCTTCATATCTTTTCAGATTCTCGGTATTGTTAAAAATATTTTTTATTGTTGAATCTGCTTTATCCCAGGTATTCTTTTTAGGCTCTACCGGATTATGCAAATGCCAGCTTATTGTATTTACTCCGCCTCGGTTGTAGGTTTCTTCAATATACTGCTTCATTTTTACAAATGGTATTTTGTCGAGATTTCGGGTACTATCAAATTCGATTTTTCCTAAATCCCAGCCTAAAACAGCCGGATGCTCACCTGCCACAGTTTTAATATCTGAGCGCCCATCTTGTCCGATCCATCTTGTCCCATCAGGATTAAGGCCATAGGCAAGCCCATCTTGATGCCCTACCATTACGCCTTGCTTTTGAGTAGCTAACAGGTTGAGGTAAAGGTTTTTAGTTTCTTTAGTTGCGTTTTTATCGATCTGTGCAAAACTAAGTGTAGATACAAAAATCAATAAGAGAAAAGAGCGGGTGGTTTTCATAGGTTTGTTGAAAAATAGGGGTAGTGTTTAGCTACCCCCGGGTTATAGTGGTCAGAATAATTTGTCTGAACTTTGATTTACCTGATTTTACTGATTGAAATGATTTTGCATTAAAATGTGATTTTTAAATAATCTTGAATTAATCTTTCAGCGAAATCAAAAAAATCAGGTAAATCAAAGTTCAAGATGAATTACTTCACAAGAATCACATCATCAAAATAGAATACTTCATCTTGCTTGTCTGGCCCCTGGATTCTGAACCCAACTTGCGCAAGAGTTTTACCAGCTGACCAGAAGTCGATATCGGCTAATCTTACTTTAAAGTAGTTCCAGACACCAGCTTTCACATTTAGCTTATTAGAATCTACATAGTTTCCGAATCCGGCTTTGCTGGCATCGGTTGTAATGTATAAGGAATAATCTTCTGATGCACCTTTGATCCAGACAGATAGATATTTGTAATCGGCAGAATAAGGAACAGAAGGATACCAGTTTGTAAAGTTAATCAAGTGCCAGTTACCTTTCTGATAGTTTTTTCCCACCGATTTAGTACCACTTTTGAACTGTGCGCTTGATATAGCACCTGCATCGCCCCACGAGCCATCAGCGAAACCTTCGCCATAGCCTTCTGTAAAGATTTTAAGGGCTTTATCAAGATTTACGAACTCTTGTGTTGTTTTAAATAATCCTGTGCTGTTTACAATATCAAGTGTTGCGCTGTTTACTGCAGAAGCAGGCATCTTAACAACCAATTGTTTTTTGGTTTTAGACACAATAGTTGCTTGCTCGGTAGTTCCGGTTAGAGTAACAGAAATTACGTCGTCAAGGTTGTTACCGTCAATTGTAATCTCCGAATCTTTTGTGAAGTTATAGTTTGACACAGACGCAACTGAAGGGAAGGCCAATACTTTGAACGGAACGCTTAATTTAGCACCTGCACTATTGGTAAAGATGATGTTCTGGTCTCCGCCTGATGCATCTTCCGGTACACGGAAAATGATTGCCTCGTCGGTATTTAAAGTTGGCTGAAAACCAGCCGGAACATTGTTTTTCTCAAAAACAATTGAGCGCATATCGCCCAAACCGGTGCCTTTTAAGGTAAGCACAGTACCACCTGCCGCAGAGTCAGGTTTGATACCAGATGACTTCGGGTTACCTGGGCCAATCTGTGGTCGTCCGTCTGTATCCTCCGTACATGAACTCACGCCAAAGCCAAGTACCAGTGCAAAGCATACTAAAGTGATAATATTTTTAAATTGATATTTTTTCATTGATAGTATCATTAATAATTATTTGTAATAAGGTACTGCAGGTTTTGCTAGTTCTGGGTCCTGGATAATTTCACCAGCCGGAATCGGTAAGTACATTCTGTCTTCGGTGAAAGTAGTGATGTAATTAGCTCCGCCTTCTATCGAACCCCTGTTTTGTTTTTCGATAATTGCTTTTGCTTTGGCATATCCCTGGCGTTGAATATCATACCAGAAATCTCCTTCAAACGCAAATTCTACCCTACGCTCATGGAAAATATTATCTGCAGTAACCGAGGTTCTGGCAGGTAAGCCAGCACGGGCTCTAACAGCATTCAGCGCTTGCAGGGCAGATGCATCAGTAGTTGAAGCAGCACCAGCAAGTGTAGCCTCGGCATAAATCAACAGAATATCGGCATAACGCAGCAGTACAACGTTGTTACCAGAGTTTTGACCTAATACAGATTCGCTACCATAGGTTTTGCCAGGGCCTGCAAAGTATTTGGCAATATTGGCTCTAACAGCATTTTTAGCACCACCATCATCAACAGGCTGTATTGTGTCATATTTATAACCATTGGCCATAAACTCATTGTATTTTGGTTGGTTAGCACGTTGTGGTTTCCAGTTAGGGTTAGTCCAACCATGTTCCATTACCGACCATTTACGGCGTAAATCACCAAATTCGTACTCATTCAATAAGTCAAGAGATGGCATATACATTTCCCATGCGTCAGCTTCTGCTGTTCTGAGGTTACTAGCGCCACGGTCTGGGTTTTTGATATTTCCTGTTCCCCAAGGGTCAACCGCAAACTGGTGTTGAATCGAGAAAAGGCTCTCGACATTGTTATTCATGCTAGCTTTGGTAAACATGCCGTTGTAGTCGCTTACAAGGCTGTATTTACCTGAGTTGATTACCTCTTGCGCTTTAGTTTTAGCGTTGGCGTAGTCTTTATTGTATAAGTACAATTTAGCCATCATACCTTTTGCCGAGTATTTTGTTAAACGGCCAGGCTCGTCAGACTCCGGCAGGTTGGCTTCTGCCATTTGTAGTTCTTCTAAGGCGAAACGAAGTACATCTTTCTGGTAATATCTCGGAATATTGAAATTGCCCGATAGTGCCGTTGCACCCGGATCAGTAATAATCGGAGCATCACCCCAAGTACGGGCAATGTAGAAATAGAGTGTACCTCTTATAAAATGGCACTCTGCAATGGCAGGGTCAAGATAATCGGCTCCGCCACCAGCGGCTTTTTTCTCTTCAAACGTTTTAATCATAACGTTTGCGTAACCGATAATTTTGTAGAATGCACCCCAAGCTGCACCAACACGCTCAGAAGCAGAAGAAAGTGAAAAATTAAGGTATTCTACATCGGTATAAGTAAACATATTGCCCGACATCACGTCGCCAATGGCATCTTGTGCTCTACTTTCGTAGTTACGCCAAGGCAGCCCACTATAAAGTGTACTTGTTGCTGCTCTTACTTCAGAGGCATTGTTGTAATAGTTTCCGGTTGTTGTACCCGACAACGAGGGTCTTTCAATAAAATCTTTGCTACACGAGGCCGAAATCATCATAGGGATAACAAGGGCCGATATTTTTAATAGTCTCATTTTAAAAATTTGATTTATGAGGCCAAGAGGCGTCATTGTTAATAAATGTTTTTGCTTAGAATTCAACATTTGCACCTACTGTAAAAGTACGTGGGTTCGGATAGTGACCCGCATCAACATTCATCAACTTAATACTATTATTAAATGCACCGATTTCAGGATCGTAACCAGAATATTTAGTAAACGTTTTCAAGTTCTGGATTGAACCGTAAATTCTGAAATTAGCACCTTTTATTTTGTTAAGTACTTTTCTTGGTACACGGTAACCAAGCGTGATATTCTGGATTCTCAAGTACGAAGCATCTTCAACGTATCTGTCTGACATCGCAGTGTTGTTTTTGTTTGTATTAGTAAATCTTGGCAGGCTACCATTAGGGTTATCGTCGGTATAACGGTCTAAAACAGTTGTCATTTGGTTAGACCAAGCACTGTTCAAGCCCTCTAATTGCCAACGCAAGAAGTTGAAAGCTTTAGCTCCCTGGCTACCTTGTATAAACAACGTGAAGTCGAAGTTTTTATAGTTTACATTGTTAGTTAAACCATAAGTGAAATCAGGTAGTGGGCTACCTATAAAAGTCATATCGTTTGCATCAATTTTACCATCACCATTTATATCTTTGAATCTTACGTCTCCAAGGTATGTTTGGGTAGGGTCAACAATATAGCCAAATTGTGGTAAGCTATTGTCAAGGTCTGCTTGTGTACGGTACAAACCATCAGTTACTAATCCCCAGAATGAACCAACAGGGCGGCCTGGAGTTGTGTGAGTAATCAGGTAGTTGTTATAATACACTTTACCATCAAGTGCTGAAGCCGCACTGGCAGCTTTGTCGTACGTATTTTTAAATTTGGTAAATACAAGGTTTGTTTTCCAGGTTAAGTCATTGGTTTTGATGTTGGTTGAGGTAATACCAATATCAATACCCGTGTTTGTCATTTGACCTGCGTTGCCTAGTGGCGCTTTCAAATCGTCCCATTGGTCGCCTACACCAATAAGGTTGGGGCCAGTAAGGAAGATAATCATATCAGAAGTAACTTTCTTATAAACATCAATTGTTGCATCGATACGACCATTGAACAAGCCCAGGTCAATACCTGCGTTAGTTGTTTTAACTGATTCCCATTTCAAATTAGGGTTCGGAATACCGTTAATCATGTTAGATGTACCAAAACCAACAGGGCCAGAGAAGAACTGTACCGCACCTACATAAGCTGGGTTTGGTGCTCCGCCAGGGAAGTTCTGGTTACCAACTGCACCGTAGCCGAATCTAACTTTCAGATAAGTGCTGCTTAGTTTTTCTTTCATGAATTTCTCATTCGAAACTGTCCAGCCTACTGAAACCCCCGGGAAATACCCCCATCTGTTGTTAGGTCCAAAGTTTGAAGAACCATCCGCTCTGAAACTTGCTGAAACCGAGTATCTGTCGTCATAAGTATAGTTAGCTCTGGCAAAATAAGATTCCATAGCCCAGTGACCTTTACCACCGCTAAGGCCCCAGGTGGTCTGGTCGGCACTACCTGTATTTAAGTCGAAAATATTTGCTTGCAAATCAACTTTTGTGCCTGAGATAGACTGATAGTAAGATGATTGTGCCTGATGGCCTACTGTTGCCTGAAAACCATGTTTGTTGATATACTTGTTATAGTTCAGGTAGTTAGTAAGCGAGTAATAGTAGCTGTCCGAACGAGAATCAATCAATTTGCTTCTGAAAGTATCACCACCTACGTTACCTGTTTTCTGAAACGCAATGTTGTTGTCTTGCCCCAATGAGTAAGAAAGTTCGTTTCTTAACGATAAATCTTTTAAAATCTGGAATTCGGCATAAAGGCTACCAAAAACGTTGTTGGTGGTTTTGGTATTGCCTCTGAACTGGCTGTTGCCCACAAGGTTGGCATTGCTGTAGCGTACACCACCAATCATTTGGCCACCACCCCAGGTTCCATCAAGATTTTTTACCGGCGTCAAAGGGCTGGTAACTGCTCCCCACCAGATAGTACTTTCTGCCGCATCGGCCAAACTTACATTCTGGATGCTTCTGGTTGCATTGGCACTTACACCCACTTTTGCCCAGCTTTTTAGTTGGTTGTCTAAGCTGAAACGTGTAGAGAAACGTTTGAAGTCAGAGCCTAACAAAATACCTGTGTTATCATAATAGTTTAACGATAAGTAATAAGAAGTTTTGTCTTTGCCACCTGAGAAACTCAACTGATGATTTTGTACATTCCCATGTCTGAACATAGCTTCTTGCCAGTCGGTACCTTTGCCTAATACCGAAAGGTCTTTGAACTCATCAGAAACCGGATTGCCGATGATAGGAAGTACCTCGTTTTGATACTGCGCAAACTGACGCAAATCCATCAAATCAAGTTTGTTAGCTACTTCAGATACACCATAATACATTTCGTAATTAATTTTCCCTTCACCTTGTTTCCCTTTTTTGGTAGTAATCAAGATAACCCCATTGGCCGCTTGCGAACCGTAGATTGCTTGAGCCGAAGCATCTTTCAATACGTCGATAGACTCAATATCATTCGGGTTCAACATCGCCATTACACTGTTTCCGGTCTGGCCATTTGAGCCTCCCAGTCCATCAAAACCTCTGTTGTCTGATGTATTACCGTTTACAAATGGCACACCATCAATCACAAATAGAGGGTCATTACTGTTGATTGACGTAACCCCACGTACTTTGATTGACACCCCACCACCAGGCTGGCCACTGTTGCTAGTTACCGTAACCCCTGCGGCTTTACCTTGCAGCATCTGGTCAACACCTGCTACGGGCATATCTTTCAGGTCTTTTGCTTTTACTGAAGTAATAGAAGAACTGATGTCGGCACGTTTAGAAGTACCATAACCAACCACAACAACCTCTTCAAGTGTTTGGTCTTCTGATGTCATTTTTACATCAATTTTCGTCTGGTTGCCAATCGTTATTTCCTTAGGCGTCATTCCTACAAACGAAAAAATCAATGATGTTGCCGTATTAGGAACTGTAATTGAGTAGTTACCATCTGCGTTAGTAGCTGTACCCTGATTGGCACCTTTTGCTACTATTGACACCCCGGGCAAGCCTTCGCCCCTGTCGTCTGTCACTTTACCGGTAATAGTTCGTTGTTGTGCCATCAGCGAGATGCTCATCAACGACATAAAGCCAAACAGAAGTGATTTAATAAAGTTTTGCTTCATAAAATATTTAAGGATAGTTAAAGAGAAAAATTTGCACAAAGTTGATAAAAATTTGTATATAATACATAGTACTATTTTAACTATTTATAACATAAAATGAATAATTGTATGATTGACAGATATTTTGTTTTGTGAATTTAGTTATAAGAAATATTTATAGAGTTAAAAAATTGCAGGGATTTGCTAAATAATTATTAAAAAAATTTAAAATATGTGTCAAATATTAATATGATACTATTCTGACTTGTATAGACATGAAGAGATAAGTTGCCGTTGCTTTTATGGCAGAAGAAAAAGCGAATATAAAGAGTATAATCCTCTGAATTTCAAAGATTTATGAGCAGATGATTTAGTTTTTTTTTGATGATAAAATGCGCACACGATAACTAGTGTGTATGACGAAAACGTAAAATTATGTAAAAAAAACAAGAAGCTTAATTAAACTATACGATTGGGCAAAATGAGTAGACATAAGGCTTTTCAGTCATTTTGACAGTAAAAAGGTATTGGCAAACTTCTTGACTATGCTTCATTACATATAAAAAAGGAGAAAAAATGTTATCTTTTCTGTCGTCTTCTGTTACTGAAGACAACACTTTGCAACAATCATCAGAAGATGATGAACTTTTAGATGCTTACTCTCGCACGATAACCAAGGTGGTAGAAAAAGCCAGCAACTCGGTTGTTCAGATTAAAGTTTTAAAAAAGCCGAATAACCAAAATACTAATCCTAGAATGCGCCAACCGCAGGAAGCAGGTGGATCGGGCTTTATTATTTCGAGCGATGGCTTCGTGATTACCAACAACCATGTAGTAAGTAATGCAGATAGGGTAGAAGTAGGGCTAATGGACGGAAGACTTTTTGAGGCTACCATTATAGGGACTGACCCTTATACAGATATTGCCGTGCTGAAAATCTATGCCGATTCGCTGAAACCTTTAAGTTTTAGTGATTCAGATAAACTGAAGGTCGGGCAAATTGCCATTGCAATTGGGAATCCATTAGGGTTTCAGTACACTGTTACGGCTGGTGTAGTGAGTGCTTTAGGCAGGACACTACGTAGCGAAACCGGAAGGATGATTGATGATGTGATACAAACCGATGCTTCGCTGAATCCGGGGAATTCGGGTGGACCTTTGGTTAATTCTGGTGGCGAAATTATAGGGGTAAATACAGCAGTTATTGCCGCAGCTCAAGGAATCTGTTTTGCGGTTTCGGCCAATCTGACAAAATATGTTGCCGGAAAGCTGATTTTAGAAGGTAAAGTAAAAAGAGCGCAACTAGGTATTGCAGGTCAGGTAGTGAACCTTACCGAGCGAATGATAGGCTACAATAAATTAAGTACTCGCACAGGCGTTTACATAAGCGAAGTAATTGCCGATGCCAATGCCCGCAATAATGAGCTGCACAGAGGTGATATTATTGTAGGTTTAAACGAAAAACCAATCGCATCAGTCGATGACCTACATAAAATACTGAACGATGAACTGATTAATAAGTTAGTTATTGTAAATCTTTTGCGAGGTGGAATCAGAAAAAATGTAAGCGTATTGGCTGGGGAGTTGAAGTAGGGTGTTTTGGGTTTTAGATAGTATTGTATTCACCGAATGAATTCTATTTAATATTTGTGGCGCGAACTTCCAGTTCGCATTTAGTATTTGTTAAAAGATGAGGTTTAGAAATGCTCATTTGCAATATTCACTAAATTTACAGACCTACAGCGAACTGAAAGTTCGCGCCACAATTTTTAGTTGTTCAACAAGCATTTATTCGCTAATACTCAAATAATTCTATTTCCCATTTATCACCTCAATCGCCTTTTCCAGCAATTCATCTCTACCACTCTTGATGCTCTGAATTGTTGGTTTAATTTCAATATCTGGTACAATACCAATTCCTTGTGTTTCTTTGCCATCGGGGTAATATACGCCAATGCCACTTATGGCTGTATTGATACCACCCGGTAAAAAGAATTGTGAAATATTACCATCGGCAGCGGCAGTAGTAGAGCCAATAACTATAGCATTGGGGTTCACTCTATAAGCCATCGTATGAAACTCTGATGAGCTTTGAGAAATCTCGTTTATCAGAATAACCACCTTTCCTTTGTAATAATCTTTGTTTTTCTTTCCTACCGTTTGGTTTTTTGTAAAAGTAAATAAGCCCGGTTCAGCAATATTACCATTAGAAAACTTAACAAAATCGGTTTTATCAGGCATTAAGTAATTGCACAAATCGTAAAGAACAAAAGAGGATGGATAATTGCGCAAATCAATAATCAATCCTTTAGTAGGTTCAATCTCTTTCCAGATTGTTGGCAGGTGTGCTTGTTTTACAGAACCATTATCTATGTAAGCAATATCTTTGCTTAGCATTTTGAAAGAAGTATCGGCCGAAACAAACATACTTGGAATAGTGATGTCTTTAGGTAAGTAAGTTTTTAATACCTTACTTTCTTTTTTATCATTTCTACTAAATTCAACCTGAATAGTAGATTCATTGCTACGCAAAAGGTTGGGGGCAATATCTCTTAATTGCGTTGGATAATTAGACGCCGGATAATATTTTAACTTACTTTTGACAATCTCTTCAACGGGCTGATTGTTAATACTCGTGATTATATCACCAATTGCCAAGCCTGTTTCTTCGTCTGATTTTTCTTTGTAAAAGCCAGTTACGATTGGTACATTTTCAACAAAGGTCAGTTTAACGGCTGCGAAGTTATTACCATGATATTGGTTTAAGGCAGGCGTGCTACCCCAGATATTGGCATGGGTGTCTTTTATTCGGCCAATGAGTTCTAATGTAACCAAATCATAGGCTGTTTTATCGGTAGCATCAATGAATTTTGGAATAAATTCTGTCAATACATTTTTCCAGTCTTCTTCAATCAGGTTTTTGTAAGGGAAGTAATACTGAATAATATTCCAATATCTATACAATGCCAGGATACGATACCCCGCATCTTCGTGCTTCATTGACCAATACGGGTTTTCATTCTTAAAATTTGGATTTCCTACATTCGGATGTAAACCAATATAATAATGCTCTTTGGGCCTTTCAGCATTTTTAACTTTTATTAATAAAGCAGAAAGTTCAGCAGAAAGTCCTGATTCTGAAATCCAGTTTAAGTCAGGCTTAATTTTTACATCGCTTGTTTTAGTAGATGCTTTTTTAGTTTCTGTAATGTTGCCTAATTTGTTAATCCACTCAACCAATATTTTATCCCGATTGATTTTGTTTTCAGATTTAAGTATCTGTGGTAAAACTCTGAAAAGTTCATAATCCCAATTATGCTTGCCTTTGGCTATGCTTGGGTGATAGTATTTTAAGAATCCCCATATTAAGCCAAGCGTTTTTAGATTTTCAATTTGCTTTTCATTAGCCGTAATGCTTGCAATGCCCGACTCTTTATCAAATTCCTTATCCAGTTCAGCAGGATATATTTTTCTCAAATAAGGTTTTAAATCAGCGATTTCCTTATTGTCGATTGTAACCGTTAAGTCGTCCATCCACATTTTTCCTTTACCAATCAGCATACCGCCAATCAGAATCTTCGTTGTTTTTTCAGGATTCAAGTCAAGCGTTACTTCATATTTCTTCCAGTCGCTAGTGCCTTTTGCGCCATTGGCACTCATGTCAATGTAAGCAATAGCTGGGTCGATTCTCATCCAAAAGCCAGCCGTTCCTTCTGTTACATTTTCTGTTTTAATATAGCCCGAGAGCTTTATTTGCCGCCCTCGATAATTATGCGGAATAGTATAAACCATATAGCCAAAGTCGGGATTTTCGTCTTTCGCCTCAATCATGGCTGAATATCTACCACTTTTGGCGGTAGAAGAATCTAAGGAAAAACTATACTTCTGATTACCCGAATCGCTCCACCCGGTTGCCTGACCTTTGCTATTTATTTCAAAATCAAAATTGGTTTTGAGCTCAGTGGTTTGGCAAATGGCTAAAATTGAGATACGGAAACAGAAAAATACCAGAAATGCTCTTTTCATATCAGTAGGAGTTGTAGATGGTTTTATCACAGGTTTGCAAAAATTGACTTTGGTTGCCTGAAGAACAAACTTAGAGAAAAACCTTAAAACAAAAGAATTTGCGTATCTCTGGTTTTGTTAAAGTTTCTTAAAGCGGATATATCCTATTTAAAACTTTTATTAAAGTAGTCAAATATTGTGCATTAGTGAACATTGTGGCTAAAATTGTATGATAAAGGTTTATTGCCAAAACAATTCAGGCGCTAAAGAAGTTGACTAAATAAAAACAATAGTATGCACACTTTGCATCGTACGCAAAAACTACCCATAAACCTACAACAAGCCTGGGATTTCATATCGACTCCTGCTAATCTTAAAGTTATAACTCCGCCCTACATGGGTTTCGAAATGACCTCCAAGCATCATGGCGACAAGATGTATGCAGGGCAGATTATTACTTATATTGTAAAGCCAGTATTGGGGATTCCTTTGAAATGGTGTACCGAAATTACCCATGTACAAGAACCCGATTATTTTGTTGACGAACAACGTTTCGGGCCTTATACATTCTGGCATCACCAGCACAGATTGAAAGAAATAAGTAATGGCGTGTTGATGGAAGACATTGTTCATTATAAACTTCCGTTAGGATTTCTTGGTAACATTGCCAATAGCCTGATGGTTGAGCGTCAACTGGCAGAGATTTTTGAGTTCAGACATAAGAAACTAATCGAACTTTTTGGAGAATATAAAGCATAGAATCAATCGATTCTATGCCCGATTCTGACTTTGCCGCCAATATCCAGAATGAGTTTATTGACTTTGCCGCTTGAGTCTTTTTCAAACGAGACATTCACCTCTTCTTGCTCAATATCAAAGAAGTGGGTTTCATCTTGCGCCGCAAGCACAGACCTTGGCCCATTAACAGGATAGGCCACTAGGGTATTATTGTTTTCTAGTTTAATCTCAATTAGCAGTTTTTGTTGCTCAACCTCATAAGTTCCTGTGTATTGCCTGAGTATTTCCGTACTTAGTGCTACGGTTTGCTTTACTACTGGCAATTTATAGGGCTGATTATATAAAACAGCCAGCAGTTTTTCGGTAATTGTATTTAAACCCTGTCTTTCAGTATTATTGAGTAGTACGATACAAATATTATCTTCAATTACCCTGGCAAAATTACTTCTGTAGCCTGATAATCCGCCGCTATGCGATACTACTCGTCTATTATAGACAGAGTCGATTATCCAGCCATAGCCGTAGTTTTGTTTAAAAGGTGTATAGGCTTTGTTTGCCAGGTTTTTGCTGATAATCTGATTATTTTGAAGCACTTGATGCCATTTGTATAAATCTCTTACGGTAGAATAAATCCCTCCGGCTGCATAAACAACTGTTGAATCATACCACGGAGCCTGTTTGTTATAATCTTTTCCTGAATCAGAATAATAACCTATTGCCTTTTTATCTGTTGGCAGTGCTACAAAATTAAAACCACTACTGGTCATGTCTGCTGGTTCAAATATGTATTTTCTGATGGCTGTATAGTATGACATTTTCGTTACTTTTTCGATAATATACCCTAAAAGGCTGTAGCCTGAATTGCTATAATTCCAACCTTTACCCGGTGAAAAATCAAGCGGCTTGTCTTTAAACAACGATAACATTTTTTGTTGGCTCGCAGGTTTGCCGGCTTCGTTAAACATAAAGTGGCTATCTTGTGTGTAGTTATACACGCCAGACGTATGTGTCAGTAAGTTTTCTATTGTAATACTATCACCTTTAGGATAATCAGGATAGAACTTGCTTAGCTTATCATTCAGCGATAACTTCTTCAACTCAACCAGTTTTAAAATTAAGGTAGCTGTAAAAGTTTTGGTAACAGAAGCAATAGGATAGAGGGTAGCAACAGTATTGTTTAATTTCATAGGCAAATTCTGAAACCCATAACCCTTTTCTAATAAGATTTTTCCATTTTGGGCTACTAAAACCGTTCCGTTAAATTCACGGTTTTTTGCATAAGCAGTCATGAGTTCATTTAGCTTTTGCGGAATACTTTGTGCTGATGTTTTTGATAATAGTGTTACCAAAAGGCAAAGCGTTGCCATTGTCTTTTTCATAAGATTGAAATTTGATTTGATAAGAAATGATAAGATTTTAAATCGGATTAGGTTTTGGAATTCTGTGCAACGAATTTTTCTACGTCGTTGCTATAAAAAGCGCCTATTGGTAGTTCTCTCTGTTCAATCCATACGCTTCGTTTGTCGATTTTGCTAATTTTCTTCTTAGCAACTATAAAAGACCGATGGATACGGATAAAAGCACTTGTGGGGAGCAGTTCTTCGGTTTCTGCCATAGTAAGCCTCGAAACAATTGTCTGATTTTCAGTTATAAACTTTACATAATTGCCTGTGCTTTCGGCATATAATAAATGTTCTAAGTCTACCTTAATCTGTTCGTAACCACTTTTAATAAAGATTGCAGGCAAAGACGGTATTGTTTGCTGAAAATTATTTTTCAAAATTACCTGTTCGTGGGCTTTGTTGCATGCCTGTAAAAAGCGTGCAAACGAGAACGGTTTTAGAAGATAATCAATGGCATTGAGCTCAAAGCTTTGCACGGCGTGCTCGCTATAAGCAGTTGTAAAAATAATGATAGGTGCCTTTGCCAAAGTTTTTACGAGGTCAAGCCCTGATATTCCCGGCATTTTAATATCCAGAAAAATTACATCTACTTTTTGCGTTTGTATAAAACCCATTGCTTCTATTGCATTGGTAAAACAGGCCGTCAGGTCAATGAAATTTATTTGTGATGCCATGTTTTTTATAATTTCCAAGGCTATCGGCTCGTCGTCTATGGCAATGGCTTGTAACATTCTGCTTATTGATTAGGGTTTAACACTAGCGTAGCAACAAATTCTTTCCCGTCAGACCCATAGCTTAGTTGGTGTCTGTTTTCATAAAACAAATGTAAGCGTTCTCTTACGTTTTCAAGACCTATTCCCGAGTTTTCCTTTTCAGGGTCGTTGCTTACGGCGGCGTGTACACTATTCCGAACCTCAAACCTGATATTATTTTTATCACAATTGAGTTTGATTCTTATCCACGATTTTTCGTTGGCGTGTAAACCGTGTTTAAAGGCATTCTCCACAAACGGAATCAGTAACATGGGTGCAATTACATGGTTACAGTTTTGCTCGTTGATAGCTTCTTCAATAATTATTGATGGTGAATGTTTAATTCTGAGTTTTTGTAAGGATAAATAGTTTTTTAAATATTGTATTTCATGGCTCATCGGAATATAATCGAGGTGATTGTCATGGAGCATAAAACGCATCATATCACCTAGTTTCTGAATCCCATCGGCGGTTCTTTGTGAACCATCCAACATGGCTGTGCCATATAAAGTGTTCAAGGCATTGAACAGAAAGTGCGGATTAATCTGTGAACGCAAAAGCTGTAAATCTGCCTTCGATTTTACCAATGCACGTTCGGTACCTCGTAGTTGTAATATTTTATCTTTTCTTTGCTGATACAATAACCAAGTAATGGGCGTTACCAGAAATAGCTGAAGCGCCCAGCTTGTAAGCCATAAAGGCATTGTAAACGAGTGAAAAGACAGTCTGTTAAAGAGAAAAGTAAAAAACAAGGTAGAGACAACAATTAAACTAATTGTACGGATATTCTGCCAAGGCTTGGTATCAGTTGAAGGAAAAATCCAATAGGTATTAATGAGATAAATAAAGAGAGTCGGTGTAATAAAAAGTACATAAATGGTAAAGAAAAAATCATCTTTTATGAGTTCAAAAGTAGCTGCAGAAAATGGTATCAGTAAATAAATAACAAATGTGAGTGCCACTTCATTGGCAATCATGGTTAGGTAATTGCGTCTTTTCGATTTCCTGATTCGGGCTGTAATATATTCTCTCAGGCAGGCGTATAGCAAGTAAATGATAACTATGCTTGATGCTCGGCCAAAACCAAAAAATATGTCTTCCAATGGCTTATCATTATAGCCAAACAAAGCCATTATTTTATAACCTCCATAACTGAAATAGACAGGGCGAGCAAAATACGTGGCTAAATTAGCACCTAAAGCCATCAGGAAAATAGCGATAAAAATATAAATGCCTATCCAGATATATTGATTTGTTGAACGAGCTTTGTTAATCAATAAATAGGGAATGTTCAGAATATAAGTTGTAACATAGAGTAGAAAAATAAACAGTAGTGCCCCAAGTTTAGGCGATAACACATTAGTGAAGTAATTGAACGAATGCCCATTTTCAATAAAAACGTTCTCAATACTTGTGGTATCTACATAATTGGCTTCCCACAGATAGCCCGCCGCCGTAATACCCGTTAGTAGGGTAAAAAGAGTTAATTCATAATTTTTAAGTCTGATTTCCATAATTTCGTTTTTTCTGACAACATTACGGATTCTAAAATTCGATTTCCTGAAAATGTGACAAACCTCAAAAAACAGGGATAGAAATTGCAAAATATGAAAAATAAAGGCTTCGTGTTTTATACGAAGCCTTTAAATGTATATCAAAATTGTAATTTACTTTTTCAGATATTTATCAAACCACTTGATATAACGCTCGAAACGGTCTTTCTGAAAACTTGGATTTGTGATACCATGAAACTGACCAGGATAAATAATGAGTTCGGTAGGAATGCCCAAAGACCTGAAAGCCTGATACATTTGCTCACTACCCACAGACGGAACATTGAAATCGCTTTCGCCAACCATAAATTGTGTTGGGGTTTTTATGCGGTCAGCCTTTAAGAAAGGGTAGGATAGTGCCACATATTTATCAAAGTTTTTCCAGGGCGAGCCCAGTTCGTTTTCATATTGCAGAATATACTGGTCAACACCATACATCGACGAGATCATGGCTACACCCGCACCACTGGCTGCTGCTTTAAAACGTGTATCGGTTGCAATAGTATAATCGGTCAGGATACCACCGTAGCTCCAGCCACCAATACCTAATTTGTCGGCATCGGCTATACCATTTTGCACTACATAATCGGCTGCACCTAAAATATCTACAACTTCTTTGTTACCCCAATCGGCCCAGATGGCTTTGCAATAATCTAAACCACGGCCGGTAGAGCCTCTGTAATTAACAGCCACAACTGCGTAACCTGCCGCAGCCAGCATCTGGCGACTTAAATCAAAGCTGAATTCGTCTTGCGCTACCGGGCCACCATGAATAAAAAAGATGGTTGGTAGTTTTTCGGTTTTGCTCGCATTAGCCGGGCGATACAATATATTTGAAACACTTGTGCCATCTTTACTTTTAGAGGTAAAACCCTCAACCGTTGCTAATGATATTTTTGCTATAAAATCTTCATGATGCTTGGTTAAGCGTCTGGTAACGGCATTTTCTAAGGCATAAATTTCTAGTGGCGTTTGCGGGTCTGTCATAGTAGTAAGGAAACTACCAGATGGGTGTCGTTCTAAGGTGTTGAAGCTTTTGTTGCCTGTTACAACTTTTGTCATTTTGCCATCTGTGGCATTAAATTGAGCAACGTATCTTGTGCGATCGTCAGCCACAAGGGCATAAATACTATTACCATCTTTAGCCCAGCGGGGCGCTGTAACTGGGCGGTCAAGTGTTTTACTTAATAAACGTGGTTCGCCACCATCTTTTGATATGACACACAAAATCGACTGGTCGTACATAATATAATTCTCAGCCGACGTGCTTCTCAGATACGCAATTTGCTTACCATCAGGGCTCCAATCTATCGAAAAATCTCTGCCGCTCCATTTGGTTAATTGCTTCAAAGTAGCATTTGGTTTGGCATCAATCAACCAAATATCTGTGTTAGAGTTTCTATCAGGGTCTTCGGTACGATTACTCGTAAATGCTATCTGGCTTCCATCAGGCGACCACTTAGGATTGGTTTCGTCGTACTCACCTTTCGTAAGGGTATCTAACTTATTGGTAGCCACATCGTACAGATACAAGTGCACAGGTGCTTTGGTTAAATAGCCCTCAACATCTTGCTTAAACTGAAAACGGTCTAATACGATTGGCTTTGGTGTTTTAACTTTTGAGGTATCAGAAGGAGTCTTAATTGCCAGAACTATCTTTTTACTATCAGGCGACCAAGCATAATCTGTCAAACTCCCTTTTTTCAAATCGGTTAATTGTTTGGCTTCGCCACCACGACGGTCCATTAACCATATCTGGCTGCTTGTTAATCCATTTCTTGATGATATAAAAGACAAATACTTACCATCGGGAGTCCATCGAGCCTGTGATTCGCCGTCAGAGCTGTGCGTTAACTGAATCGTTTCTTTTCCATCCCACGATACCATCCAGATATCAGCATTACGTTTGTTTTTTACAGAATCAACCGACGAAAGTGTATAAGAAACCCACTTACCATCCGGCGAAATCTGAGGGTCGCTCAGGTTTTTTAAGCGATAAACATCCGAAGGTTTTAAATTTCTTTTTGGGGTAGGCGATTGAGCATGGCTAATAATAGACAAACACATAAAGACGGCCAGAAATGGCACTGTTTTTCTCATGTTATACGGTATGTTTAGTATTTGTGAAGTAAAGTGCTAAAAATACAATCTTTTCAGATTACTAAACTTGTAAAACCTAATTTTTTTTAGGCAAAAAGCCCTTGATTACATTCGTTCCTATTTTCAAATCAAGCCTGTAAATATTCTCTTCTGTCACAATATTCCAACTTACTAGTGCTAGTTTGTTGAGTTGCGCTCGCTCATAAATATCTTTCAAATGCTTATTTGGCAAGTAATACAGGAAATCCATTAGTTGCGGATACTGTGGCTTATCAACGTTTACTTTCACTAATGGGTCGTTTATAGTCGGGCTAGTGTCTTGTATTGTATTTGGAGTAGCATTATTAGCACAGCCAATCAGTTTAGTTTTAAAAACTGTTCCTTTCTTGGCTTCAAAACCGGGTTGGAGGGTAATGCTATTTTTGGCGTCATAGGTTACAGTTTTGTTGTTGCCTACAATATTTTGCCCCCATATATTTTTGCCATAAACTACGGTAGAATCTTTATTGATACCATCTCTGACGGTATAGCCATCAGGACATTCAAAATCCCAAATCCAGAGTTCCTGGCCTTTCAGGCTATCAAGGGCTGTGAAGTAGATTTTTTTGTTGTGGTAGGTAAATTGGTATTCGTTATCAATAGGGATGGAGTTTTTTAAAGAAAATACCTTTTTAGTATTTTCACCATTTCCATCAGTAAGAATAAAATGTTGATGGCTTGGGGTGGAAATATAATTTAATAAATATCTATTATCAATATTTACAAAACCGCTCGGGTAACCAAAGCCTTCGTTTGTAAACTCATTAATGGTAGCTAAAAGTTTTATATTGTTGTTTTTATCTAATTCATAATAAGCTGTTAGTCCTGTTTCGGTAATATGTAATAAATATATTTTATTATTTAAGTTCATTCCAGAAATGAAATAAGTTGAGCTTATTTTAAATGTTCCATTTACAGTACCGTCACTTTGCCATAATTCAGAATCATAATTGAAATAAAGTTTATTATTAAGTATACCGAATATATTAATAAGGCTATTTGTTTTAAGATTAATTGTTCCGGCACTTGTCCCATCACTTACCCAGAGTTCTGTTTTAGAAATTGAATAATTAAACCTGGTAAAAAAGAGTTTATCTTGTGCTGGCCAGGTAATCAGATGATTTATAAGAGTGTTAGATGAGTTTCCAGTAAATTGCTTTAATTGTATTGTACCATTTTTACTACCATCTGTCTTCCAAATGACAGCTCCATTATAAGATGTAAAGAATAAAGAATTGCCAACTGTAGTTAAATTACTAATTACACCATGAGCGGTTCCAGTTTCGGGAAAATATAATTGGATTGCTTTTTTTGTGCCAGCATTAGTCCCATCTGTCTTCCATATATTACCATCATTTCCTGCAAAATAAATACTATCTTTAAATACCTGTGGTAGTGAATATGGATAAAATAGAAGAAAATCTAGCGATTTTAGTTCTCCATTTAGGGTAAATTGATGCAAGCCTCCATTGATATAGGCAATCTGGGAGTCTCGGTATTTGATACTTGAGTGATAATCTGAGCCTGATACATGGCGAAATTCTGATGATCCATTCATATTAGCAAATAAAGCAGTGCTAGTTCCATCTGTTCTCCATACTTCATTCCCCCGAGATATATCATCAGCCATAAAATACATATAATTTCCTAAGCCAAACATTGGTTTAGGGTAAGATGATGCCGGTTTCGTATTAATATCTTTAAGCAAATAGGTTCCTTCAATAGTGCCATCTGTTCGCCATAATTCATAACCATGCTGCCCGTCTGAGGCACTAAAGCAGAATGTATCGCCGATTACCTCAATTGAATTTGCTAAAGAACCCATATAGACATTGGGAATCAAATCATTTATTTTTTTCAATGTATTACCATCATAAACCCAATTAATCACATCTTCTGTTGGATCTATTTGCCGGCTTACATAAATTTTGCTCGTACCTATGTGAATTTTATAACCATAATAGCCAGGGATTGAAAAAAGTAATTTTTGTGACGCTATACTACCATTGTTTTCATAAAAATTCAGCATTCCATTATCATATATTGAGTAATATATTTTATGGTTTTTAACTTGTAGATTCTGTATAGCAAAACTGGCATTTGATATATGAGATACCGTTAATGAAATAGTATCTAATCTGCTGACCTTCTGACGATTATTTGCGTAAGAAATAAAATACAAGTTATTGTCTAATTTTGTTAAGCTCCCAACTGTATAATTAGTGTCGCTATCAATTTCAGTTAAAACTTTTGTTGTACTTGCTATATCACCTTGCGTACTCCAGAGTTGATACTTAAACGAGCTCTGTTGTAATACAAAAAAAGGATAATACACTTTGCTTCCTACTTGCTGAAACTCGCTATAACCCATTTTATTATTTTCAATTATAGTTGTGCCTATGGCAGTTCCATCAGTTTGCAGAAGCAAGCTTTTGTCGTTGGTAAAGATTGGCTGAAAATATTTATTATTTAATGTAAATCCTTTATTATAGTAAAGGCTTTCAGTAGTAGAAATAGATTTATAAAGTGTTGCGGTTTTTCCTGAGCTATGTACTTTCCAGAAATCATAGGTATTATCTAGATACCTTTGAGTTAGCAAATGCATCTCATTATTTAATTCGAAAAAACTTACAAAAGAACTACCATATACTGAAAACTCTACAGATTGAATAGAATCATTTTTTATCTTAAAAATTGTATTGTTATTAAATCCATAAACTGCATCTTTGAATTTATAAAAATAGTTAGAAGAGTAAAAATGAGTGTTTCTCATTTGATTATCAGGCACTAAGTTTTTTGTAGATACCGTAGTTCCATTCGTTTGATAGTATCTGTAACTCATTCTTGTTGCATCTATTGTATCAGCAGCAAAAAACAAAGTATCACCACTTACAAAAGTGCTAGTGGCAAATATTCTGGCATTATCAGTCCCCTGTGCTATGTCTTTAAGAATGCGCTGAGAAAAAGTTGGGAATACAACAGCAAAAATTAAAATAATTGAAAGGAAAGGTCTTTTCATGAAAGGTTTTTTAGTCATTTTTGCAAAAATATATAAACGCCTCATTTGTTTATAATTTTGCCGAACTATTATTTTTCACTCAAAAACTTCTTCTTAAAACTCAATGGATTTTCTCCTGTAACTCTCTTAAAAGTGCGATTA
Source organism: Emticicia soli (assembly GCF_037860775.1). NCBI lineage: Bacteria > Pseudomonadati > Bacteroidota > Cytophagia > Cytophagales > Leadbetterellaceae > Emticicia > Emticicia soli. The sequence goes on from NZ_JBBEWC010000007.1 coordinate 87,672, forward strand.
AAGTATGATAAACTCTCAAAACCAGATTCAAAACAGGCTTCGGTTACGTTTTTATCTAGCAGCAAAAGCTTCTGTGCCTGGTTAATGCGGTAGTGATTCAGAAACTCTATAAAAGTAAGTCGGGTGATTTTCTTGAAATATCGACAAAACGCCGATTTGCTTAAATTACTCAGATTCGCTACTTCTTCTACCTCAATTTTTTGTTGGTAATTTTGGTCTATAAAGTTGTATATACGTTTAAGGCGTTCTTGCTCTTTTTTGTTATGTTGGTTTTCTACGGGCTTTGGGTGTAGCAATGTAATTTCATTGCTTTGTGCCAATACCTGAAATATGCTCAGAATCTCTAAAAACTGCTCAAAATGCCCTAGGTCTTTCAACTTTTTCAATCTTTCGCCGAGCTTTATTTTAGTTTCTTTTCCAAAAGCAATCCCATGCTTTGATTGTTCAAAGAGTCGAAATACAGCAGCTAGCTCGGGTATGTTGGCAAAGGCATTGCCTAAAAAATCTTGTCTTATCTGAACCACTACTTTTTCGCATTCGGTTTTTACGCCATAGTCAAAATTAAGATGAGGGATATATGAACCAATAAAAACCAAATCGCTACCCTCAAATCTCGAAATATGTTCACCTACATGACGAGTGCCGTTTGCATTCTCAATATAAACCAACTCAAATTCGGGGTGAAAGTGCCAATAAAAAACATCATTCAGCCTCGGATTAATTATTAGTCTGAACGAACTATCGGAATCGGGCGTAAATTCTTCAAGTCTTAGTTTCATAAATATAGCGTAAAACAGAAATCTACCTTGATTTTGTCTGTTATTTTCAATTTGTAATCAAATATAAAAACAATATGTCAATATTGTTCAAAAAATAGTAATTATTGGAGTAGAAAAACCCATGCTGAAAGTTCTAGTTTTGTATCATTATTTTAATTCAAAATATAATAAAATATGGAACTCGACCAACAAACCACGATACCTACTATGGCTCCAACCATGGCACCCACTGCACCGACACAAAACAATGCACATAAAGATATTCCGGGTAATCCATCTACTGCAACCAGCAGTGCCATTAAACTAAGCGACCGCTCAAATGGTAAGCCTTTGCGAGTGTTAATCGAAGAAGATTGGAAATTCTGGATTGAGAATGGTTATATTATAATCAAAAATGCTGTACCGAGAGAGCAAGCCCTAGCAACAGCTAATTTTATATGGGAATTTGAAGAAAAAGACCCTACAAACCGTGAGACATGGTACACCGCCCCACGTGCTGATATGCAAATGAAAGAGCTGATTGGAAGTGGTATGGTAGAGGTATATAACAATCAACATTTATGGAATAACCGCCAGATGCAGCGAGTTTATGATGCATTTGTTGACATTTGGGGCACCGAAAAACTATGGGTAACTATTGATAGAGCTAATCTTAATTTTCCGTTGCGTCCGCAAGACCAGTTCAAAGGCTTTATCCACTGGGACTATGACCCTGAAACCAAACCGCAGAATGTACAAGGTGTATTGGCTTTGGCTGACCAAACGGACGAAAACATGGGTGGTTTTCAGTGTATTCCCGAACTTTTCCGTACTTATGATACCTGGAAGCTCTCGCAACCTGCTGATAGAAATCGTTTTAAACCAGACACCACAGGTTTTGAAGATAAGTTTGTAAAAGTAAAATTAGAAGCCGGCGACCTCTTGATTTTCAACAGCAGCCAGCCACATGGCATAAGACCCAATCGCTCAGAAGACAAAGTGCGTGTGGCACAATATATATCTATGATGCCTGCCGAAGAAGACAACGAGGGGCTACGCCAATGGCGTGTTGATTCGTGGGAAAAACGTATTGCACCGGAGGGCTATGCTTTTCCGGGTGACCCTCGCAATTGGGAGCAAACAAAATATGGAGTTGCAGAGTTAAATGAATTAGGCGAAAAACTTTTAGGATTGAAAAACTGGTAAGTATGCAAAATCAACAGCTATTTACGAGCCTCAGCAATGGTGCACAAATGCCATTGTTGGGGCTTGGTGTATATGATATGTACAAAAAAGAGGCCGAACAGGCCGTATTGTGGGCATTAGAAACAGGCTACAGGCTGATTGATACGGCAAGTATGTATCGGAACGAAACTGAAATAGGTAATGCCGTAAAACAGAGTGATATTGCCCGTAAAGACTTATTCATTACTACAAAAGTAAATAATGACGACCAAGGGTACGACAAAGCCCTAAAGGCTTTTGATGTTAGCCTACAAAAGCTAAACCTCGACTACGTAGACCTGTATATGGTACATTGGCCTATTAAGTTTACCCGTAAGTTCACATGGAAGGCTCTTGAACGACTATTCCATGAAGGTAGGGTAAAGGCCATAGGCGTAGCCAATTATCTGATACCGTTTTTAGAAGAATTGAGTAAAGAGGCTACCGAGGTGCCTATGGTAAATCAGGTAGAGTTTAGCCCTTATCTGTATCAGGAAGATTTATTGAAATATTGTCAGGAGCATAAAATTCAGTTACAGGCTTATTCGCCATTGGTACGAGGGCAGCGTATGGCCGACCCAAAACTGCTAAACATTGCCGAAAAATACCAGAAAACCCCTGCGCAAATAATCTTACGTTGGGCTATTCAACTAGGTGTTTCAACGATTCCTAAATCATCGAATCTGGAGAGAATCAAAGAGAATTTTGATGTGTTCGATTTCGAAATCAGTGAGCAAGATATTGCCTATATAAATGGCTTTAACGAAAATCTTAGAATAGTAGACGACCCTATGGAATTATTGTAAATCCATAGGGTCGTTTTAAGAGAAAAATGAAGTACTATTCCACACGACCTTTTTCCGAATCAGCGGCGTTGTCGCTGTGGCGACGTTTACGAGCAAATGTTTCTTTTCCAAAATTATAATTGAAACTAATGCCAACCCGACGAGTATCCTGAATATTGTTGGTAAATGCACTTGCTTGTTTCAAACCTAGAATTCTTGTCTTCTGGATTCCGGTATGAAAAATATCTTCAATGCTTAACTTGATATTTGCTTTACCTTTCATGATTTTCTTTTGTGCGGCGGCATTGAATCTATAACGTGGCTCAATTGTTCGTTGCCACATAGTCAACCTTGATAGATAATTACCACTTAACTCGGCGCTCCAGTCGTTTTTTAATTTAAACTGAGAATAAAAACTGGCTCTTCCTCCAAAGGCAATTGTTTTTATTGCCTGCGATGCAACTACACCTTCGTTATAGAATCTGGCCAATGCCGAATTGAAATTAAATGTCCACCAGGGTTTAGGGTTCAGCGTTAGATTAGCCACCAATCCAAGTAAATAACCACTTGCCATATTACTAGGTCTTGTAATAAAAACATCGTTTACAGCCTCGGTGGCATCAAAAATATTGTCACGTAGCTGGTCGAGTTGCATATAAATATTCAAGAATCGCTTATATCTATACGAAAGTTCGGCATGGTAATTATAAGTAGGGTTCAGATACGGATTCCCTGAGCTGTACGAATACCTGTCACGATAAAAAACAAAAGGATTTAACTGCTGATAATTGGGCCTGTTGATTCTGCTTGAGAGACTAAAGTTTAGTGTATGTTTACCTGCGCTATCAAGTTTATAATTAACAAAAGCAGTCGGAAACAAACCTGTGTAACTTCGGCTGAAATACATCTGCGCCACTTCTGCATTCCCCAATTGGTTGCCCGATAATTGTGTATTTTCCAGTCGCAACCCTAATTGCGCACCTAAACGTCGCCAGTCTTTCTGGGTATTTACATAAGCGGCATTGATGTTTTCTTTATAAATAAAATGATTCGACTGGCGGTTGTCAATTACATTTACATTCTCAAACACATTGAAATACTCCGATAGATTATCATCTTTTACAAAACTTGATTTAACACCCGCTTCAAACTTAAACTTGTTTTTGAATGGATGACTATAGTCGGCTTTGGCCGTATAAATATGCTTGGTTGAAGGCAATTGATACAGAAATTCAAAATCTCTTATTAAAGTACCGTCGGACGAGTAAACAAAGTTTGGCATTTCTTGCGTACCATCGGTGTTATAATTGATATGGTTGAGGTCGGCGCTTAGTTCTCGCCCTTTCTCATTAAACTTATGCTGAAAATTGAAATTTACTCCCGATTGTACCCATTTATAATTCCCATCGGTATAGCCTTTACTTATCGAGTCAGGTGTTGAAGAAGCACCATAGGTTTCAGTAACATAATCAAGCCTAGAATTGCGTGGACGGGTGTTAATGCTCAGGTTAAAGCCGTAAACGGTTTTCTTTGAAGCTGTAAAATCCATACCCAATCTGCCCGAAATAGCATTGCTTGTATAACGGTATTTGTTTTCTACATTCACAAAAGCATTTCTATTGCCTTCACTATCAAGTAGCGTTCGGTCCGAATAATCGTTCGAGTAATTGGCATCTCTGTTAAAAGATAAATTACCAAAGATATTAACCTTTTTGTTCATGTAATTTAAATTCAATCCGTTATAACTTCTGGTTGTAACCCCCTGGTTATAGCTTAAATTAAGATTCCCGTTAAAGCCATGTATTTTGTTACGTTTTAATCTGATGTTAATAATCGAACTGCCATTGGCATCATACTTGGCCGGCGGGTTGGTCATTAATTCAAGTTTATCTAATGCACCGCCGGGCAAAGATTTTAAATAAGCGGCCAAATCCTGCCCCGACATATAGGTTGGGCGGCCTTCAATCAGCACCAAAACACCACTTTTACCATTCAGGCTTATTTCTCCGTTGTTATCAACAGTTACTCCGGGTGTTTTTTCAAGAACCTCTAATGTATTGCTGGTTGCAGCACTTACCATAGCCTCCACATTAATCACCGTTCGGTCAATTTCTTGTTCAACCAAAGGTTTTTTTGCCGAAACAGTTACCTCTTTCAAATCAATGTTTTTGGCAGGCAATAAAATAATAATGGGTAGTACTACCGTTGGGTGGGCATCGTCTAAAGTGATGCTTACGCTCTTGTATGGTTTATTACCAATAGCCGTGATAGTAAGCACATAAGAGGCATTTTGTAAGTTGGTAAACTCAAATTTACCATTGCCATTAGCTATTTTGCCTTGTATAAGTGTAGAATCTGGTAATTTTACAAGCTTAATGGTAGCACCCGGTATGGGTTCATTCTGTGTGTCTTTTACTACGCCGCTGATGCTTCTGCCTGATGGCTGGGCGAATGAAGTAATGGAGATAAAGAGAAAAATTAAAAAAGTGAAAAGTGGCTTCATTTTGTAAGTATTTAAAAGCTTGTTCAATAATTTTTTCAAAGATTGAAAGCATACTTAGTCTCTTAAAATAATTATGTTGTACTTTATCACTTGGCTGATAAAACTGCACTTTGGGCTGATAAGCGATTTAGTAAGCTCTAAACGGTTTTTTGTCAGCAATTCTTAAGATTTTGTCAGTTAAGGTTTTCTGTCTTAAAGAGTTTCAACAGATTTGTAGAAAATATTTATATATGGTACAAAGCACAGGCAATTCAAATAAAAAGGCATTCTCATTTAACAAAATTTATCTTTTGGGTTTACTACTAATGGCTATACCCGTGTTTGTTTTTGTTAATTCATATACCGATGCAGTTTTGGATAGAGACCAGGAGATAGTTGCTATACTTTTAACACTGTATTTTCTGGCAGGAATTATTATCGGGCGTTACGTAGCTATACTTTGGGTGCCCAAAAAGGGCCCAATCTCAAAAGTGCCCTTTTTTGTTCTTCCCATTATTATATTTATCTGCACTTTTGTAGTGTTTATTGTAGCACAATTTGTTTCTAAATGGGATAGGTATTTTTTGAGTATGCTGTTTTTTGGTGTACCATTTTTTATCCTGAGCTTTGCTTCGGGTATTCTTATTAAACTGGTAAGAATAAACGTACACAGGCAGTTGTACGAAGCAAAAGCAGAAGCGCAGCACAGCCAAAGCGAACTGCATTTGTTACAGTCGCAGTTAAGTCCACATTTTTTGTTTAATACGCTCAATAATCTCTATGGCTTATCTATTACTGAGCATGAGAAAATTCCACCTTTATTGCTTAAATTATCTGAATTGTTGAGGTATTCGGTTTATGAAGCCAAAGAATTATTTGTACCTTTAAATGAAGAATTGAGCTATATAAAAAACTATATCGAATTCGAGAAAATCAGAATAGGAGACAGGCTTATGCTGAAAACAGGCTTTGAAGAACTAGTGCAAAGAGATATTAAGATAGCGCCGATGCTGCTTATTGTTTTTGTAGAAAACGCCTTTAAGCATTCAAAAAATACGGCAGAGCACAGTATTCAGATTGAAATACATTTTAAAGCTTGGGGAAGTTATCTGCTGTTTTCGGTGAAAAATTCACAAGCCCAATCGAAAGAAAAAAGTACTTTAGATAAAAACAGTGGTTTTGGATTGGCCAATGTGCGTAAACGGTTAGAATTATTATACCCCAATGAGCATATTCTGGAAATAGAAAATAATGAAGATTTTTACCAGGTGAGCCTACAATTGAAAATGAAATAGTATGCAGAAAATAAATTGTCTGATAGTTGATGATGAACCCATTGCCCGTGAAATTGTAAAAACCTATTGCGGGCATTTGCCAGTATTGCAGGTGGTGGCCTCTTGCGGCAATGCACTTGAAGCAAAAACTATCTTGCAGCAGTACAAAATTGACATACTGTTTCTCGATATTAATATGCCCTTGCTCGATGGTATTGCTTTTTTGAAAACATTGCGCAACCAGCCGGAAGTAATATTTACAACAGCCTACAAAGAATACGCCATTGATGCCTTTGATTTAGCGGCCTGCGATTACCTGCTGAAGCCTTTTTCTTTGGAGCGTTTCATTATTGCTGTTGATAAGGCATTAGAGAAAATCCAGAAGCCTACCCATTTAATGTATGAAGTTGCCGAAACCAAGACCGATGATTACACATTTATAAAAGCCGAGGGCAAGATTTACAAAGTACCTTTCAACGATTTAATTTATGCCGAGGCACAAGGTAATTATACAAAGGTGGTTACAAACCAGTATATCATATTACCAACCATAACTTTTTCGGGTTTTGAAGAACTTTTACCTAAATCTCAGTTTATTCGTGTACATCGCTCATTTATTATTAATAAAGTTAAAATAACGCATATTGAGGGCAACAGAGTTTTTATGGATACTACCGAAATTCCGATTGGCAACAATTACCGTGATACTTTTCTGAGGGAATTAGGTTTTTGAGTTTCAATAAATAATTATAAAAAATATTAAAAAATCACATAATCAGTATTGTTATTCCTTACAAAAAGATAATTTTGCTTTCCCCAAAAATTTAACATTGTCTTTTTCGTAAAATGAGCAGTATTTATCATGAAATAACCCCTTTGACACCGAATGATTGTTTCATGGTTTTTGATAGACGCAAAAGTAATTTCGATTTTCCGATTCATTTTCACGAAGAATTTGAGCTGAATTTTATAGAAAATGCTAAAGGTGCTAAACGGATAATAGGCGACCATATCGAAGTCATCGACGATTTAGAACTGGTATTGGTGGGTTCTAATGTGCCTCATAGCTGGATGGGTTATGAGTCGCAAAAAAAAGATATTCACGAAATCACAATTCAGTTTCATAAAGATTTGTTTGATGAAAAGTTTCTGCAACGCAATCAACTGAGTTTTATTCGTTCTTTGTTCGAAAGGTCAGGGAGGGGAATTTTGTTTTCAGCAGAGACCATTCTGAAAATACGCCCTCGATTAATGGCTCTAGGCCAGAAAAGTGGTTTTGATTCTGTGCTTGAATTAATCTCTATTCTACACTATTTATCAATCTCTGAAAATACTCGCTTGCTCACAAGTAGCAGTTTTGTAAACGAGAATGTAAATTTCAATAGCCGACGCATAGAGCGTGCTTTTGAATATATGCGGGCAAATTATGATAAAGATATTTCGCTGGCTGATATTGCCAAAATCGTAAACATGGCCGAAGTGAGTTTCAGCCGTTTCATAAAAAAGCGTACAGGTAAAACTTTTATTGATAGCCTGAATGATATTCGTTTAGGGCATGCCACTCGTTTTCTGATTGATACAACCTACACTATTGCCGAAGTGTCGTTTAAGTGTGGTTTTAATAATTTATCTTACTTTAACCGCATATTCAAGAAGAAACACTCCTGTACTCCCAAGGAATTCAGGGAAAATTATGCAGGTACTAAAACCTATGTTTAATTGGTGTTATATCTGATGATTTATTTCTTAAAGACGATTTTCTGATAATTAATTCGCCTTTAATTACTTTTGTATAAGGTGCAAAACCATCTTTATTGATGATGTTTTCTATGAGCATGCTAGCGGCTGTTTCTCCAATCGTAAACGGAAACTGATGGAAAACCGTTAGTGATGGCTCTATTAACGACGCAATCAATTCGTCTCCAAAAGCCACTATCCCAATCTCCTCGGGAATCCTGATATTTCGTTTCTTCAGTTCCATTATCAATTCAATGCCATTAGCATAATGAATTGTAAAAATACCATCAGGTTTTTCTGGTAGATTCAGCCAGAAGTCAAGTGCTCGTATCGAATCATCCTTGCTGAAATTGCTGTAATAAATCAGGTTTTCGTCAATCTTCATACCATGTTTCTCGAGGGCGGCTCTGTATCCATCAATACGTGTATTACTTATTAGCAGGTCAGATGGCCCTGCTAAAACAGCTATGCGTTTATAACCCTGCAAAATCATGTGTTCGGTAAGCGTAAAAGCACCCAGAAAATCTTCCTGAATTACTTTAGCAGTATCAACCTCAACGCATACTCTGTCGAAATGCACAATCGGAACGCCCTTTTTTAATTGCAATTTTACGTGTTCAAAAGAATTAGTTTCTTTTGAGTGGCTTATCAGTAGCCCATCAACACGGCTTGTAACCAGTGCTTGCACATTCAATGTTTCGGTATGATGCGACTCGTTCGACTGGCAAATCATTACTCGATAGCCCGCCTCTGTTGCTACTTTTTGTATGCCTGCTACTACTCCCGCAAAAAATGGTCGCTGAATATCTGGAATTATCACGCCTATTGTGTGGGTTTCGCCTCGGTTAAGGCTTTGCGCCAGAAAGTTCGGCCGATAATCTAATTCGTTAGCAACCCGTAAAATCTCAAGTCGAGTATTCTCATTAATTTCTGTACTGCTGTTCAAGGCTCTGGAAACCGTAGAAGGCGAAACGCCCAATACTCTGGCTATGTCGACAATCGTTGTCTGGTGTGATTTCTTTACAGCCGCAGGGTTTGGTGGAGTAACAGTAAAGTAAAGATTACAGCCTTTACAATATAAGCGTTGCTTGCCTCTTATAAAACCCGAGCGCACAATATTCTCTACATTTCCACATTTTGTACAAGGTGTCATCGAAATTATATTATTTTAATATTTAAGGCTCACAAAGTACTTATAGTGCTTTGTGGTATTACATTAAGCAAAAGACAATTTGCATAGAACTTATAAATTTTACAAGTTTTATGTAAACTATCGAAAACGTTTTCGGAAACGAAACCGATAGTTTTTGTTTCCTATTTATTAAACTTAGACAGTAAAATCTTTTTTTAGTACAAAAAAATAACATAATATTCTTTCATGATTCCATTAATACTTAATAATTAAACCTAGCATTACTGAAACTACCAATGCATGAATTGCATTTTTCGCAGAATTATTTCAATGCATAGAATAGTGTGTGTCCCCAAGTTTTGAGTTAAGTTTTACATATTTAATTTTCATACGTTTGTTTTTGATAATGAAGGGTGGCGTTATTGGTCACCCACATTTTAGGTTTATAGGCGCATTTTATTTTACTATGAAGTTTCTAACGAAGTATATCTTTTTCTGTTTAATCTGTATTACCGAGCAATCGTTTGCTGAAATCAGGCTACCTCGCTTAATTAGTGATGGTATGGTGTTACAGCAAAAGACAATCCTAAAAGTATGGGGCTGGGCAAAAAAAGGAGAAAATATAGCGCTTCAGTTTAATAATAAAACCTACACCACAAGCGCAGATGCCTATGGAAAATGGATGGTTAAGTTGCCAACACCAACAGCCGGAGGCCCCTATGAAATGATTATAACGGGCGAAAATCAACTTAAAATAAAGGATATTCTTATAGGCGAGGTGTGGGTTTGCTCGGGGCAGTCGAATATGGTTTTGCCTATGGAGCGTGTGAAAGAAAAATATGCTGCACTTATTGCCAATACTAACAACCCACTTATAAGGCAATTTCTGGTGCCTATGCGTTATGATTTTAATCAATCACATGAAGATTTTGCATCTGGTCGATGGGAAGCCGCTACTCCCGAAAATATCATGCGGTTTTCGGCAACGGCTTATTTCTTTGCTAAAGATTTATTCGAAAAATATAAAGTACCCATTGGTTTAATCAATGCCAGCGTTGGAGGCACACCCGTTGAAGCATGGATAAGTGAAGAGGCCTTGAAGGCATTTCCCCATCACTTAGCATTAACCAAGCAAGTGAAAGATAGTGCTTATGTAAACCAGATTCGCCGGAAAGAGAGCGTTATCACAAGCCAATGGTACAAAAAATTGTGGAAAAATGATGAAGGTATGCAAGGTGTACAAAAGTGGTTTGAGCCTGCTTATGATGCTTCGTCATGGCAGCGTATGCAATTACCTAATTTCTGGGAAGATGAAGGACTTAAAAATACCAATGGTGTAGTCTGGTTCAGAAAAGAAATAGATGTGCCTGAGTTGATGGCAGGTAAGAAAGCAAAGTTCTTTATGGGCCGTATTGTAGACAGCGATTCCACTTATGTCAACGGCCAATTTGTTGGAACAATCGGCTATCAATATCCACCACGCCGATACGAAATTCCAGCAGGTGTTCTGAAAGCAGGTAAAAATACAATTGTGGTTCGGGTGATAAGCAATTCAGGCAAAGGTGGATTTATTAAAGACAAACCCTATTTCATCAGCACAGGCAACGATACAATAGATTTGAAAGGTGAATGGCAATATAAATTAGGTACAGCAGCAGAGCCATTGCAAGCTACTACTTTCTTTCAATACAAGCCCGTAGGGCTTTACAATGGTATGATTGCTCCGCTGATTAATTACAGCATTAAGGGGGTAATATGGTATCAAGGTGAATCTAGTACTAATAATCCGGGCGAATATCATCAGCTTTTTTCGACAATGATTAAAGATTGGCGACATAGATGGAACCAAGGTAATTTTCCTTTTTTATTTGTACAACTAGCCAACTTTATGGAACCTACCAACCAACCATCAGAAAGCCAATGGGCAGAATTGCGGGAAGCACAACTGCAAACCCTAAGCCTACCACAAACTGGTATGGCAGTAGCTATAGATTTAGGTGAGTGGAACGATATTCACCCGCTTAATAAAGAGTATGTAGGTAAAAGATTAGCCTTAGCGGCAGAGAAAATAGCTTATCAGGATAAAAATGTCGTGTTTTCTGGTCCTGTGTTCCAATCAATGAAAATTAAAAAGAATAAAGTTATAATTAGTTTCGCAAATATTGGAAGTGGACTTATAGTAAAAAATGAAGGCGAGCTAAAACATTTTGCCATTGCGGGAGCAGATAAAAAGTTTGTGTGGGCTAAGGCCAGAATTAAGAGAAATAAAGTTGAGGTGTGGAATGATGCAATCGCCGTGCCTATTGCAGTGCGTTATGCCTGGGCAGATAACCCTGATACGGCAAATTTATTTAATAAAGAAGGACTTCCGGCTTCTCCTTTCCGAACAGATAAGAATTAAAATAAAAGATAATTATTAGTATTATATGATTCATACAATGCGTTGGTTTGGGCCTAAAGACCCCGTTTCTTTAATGGATATTCGTCAGGCTGGTTGTACAGGTGTTGTTACTGCTCTGCATCAGATTCCCGTGGGTGAGGTATGGTCGGTTGAGGCGATAGAAGAACGTAAGAAACTAATTGAAGCAGGTAACGACAAATTTGTCCCTTTGCAATGGTTGGTTGTAGAAAGCCTTCCCGTGCATGAGGATATAAAGAAAGGTTTGCCTAGCAGAAACCAATTGATTGAGAACTATAAAACATCATTAAGAAATTTAGCTCAGTGTGGCATTTATACGGTTTGTTACAATTTTATGCCTGTTTTAGACTGGTCGAGAACAAATCTTACTTATGAAATGCCCGATGGTGGCAAAGCTCTGAGGTTTGTGTGGGAAGATTTTGCCCTCTTTGATTTATATATTCTGAAGCGCCCTGAAGCACCTCAGGATTATACCGAAGAAGTACAAGCAAGTGCATTAACCAAGTTAAATCATATGTCGGACGATGAAATTGCTACCCTTACAAATACTGTTCTACTAGGTTTGCCGGGTTCGGAAGAAGCTTTTAACCTGAATACTTTTCAAGGCTTGTTGAACAATTATAAGCACATTGGAGATACGGAGTTAAGAGCAAACCTTTATTATTTTATACAACAAATAGCACCGGTTGCAGAAGAGGTAGGCATTAATCTATGTATTCACCCCGATGATCCACCGAAACCATTATTGGGTTTACCGAGGGTTGTAAGTACAGAAAGCGATTTAAAGCAATTAATGGCTGCTTATGATATTACAAACAATGGCATTACATTTTGTACAGGTTCTTTGGGTATAAGGGAGGATAACGACTTGGCTGGAATGATTGAAAGGTTTGGCGACCGTATTCATTTCTTACATTTAAGAACTACCAAACGAGAAAATAATCCATTGAATTTTCATGAAGCAGCGCATCTGGACGGAGACGTGGATATGTATGAAGTGGTAAAAGCCATTGTTGCTGAAACTCGTAAAAGACAGGCAGCAGGTAGGGCAGATTGGAACATACCAATGAGACCAGACCATGGGCATCAGATATTAGACGATTTGCACAAGAAAACATATCCGGGCTATTCGGCTATTGGTCGCTTAAAAGGATTGGCGGAATTAAGAGGTCTTGAAATGGCTATCGAAAAAGCCAACAGCATTTGAGCAAATACTTATTCGCTTTATTCTCGATATTTAACCTAAAAACGAATCCTCATGTTAAATAGAATAATTATATGTTGCCTGTTAATCTCATTTAAAACATTAGCCGATGATGGTTCAAGGCTATGGCTTAAATATGATTTACTGAAAGATGCGCAACAAAGAGACAAATATGCCGCATTAACCAAATTCATTGCTGCAAACCATAATTCTCCTATTGTAGCAAGTGCAGTAAGTGAGTTGCAAATGGGCTTTCAGGGGCTGCTAGGCAAAAAAGTAAGTGCATCAGCAAGCGCAGGTTCTAGAACTGGTGGAGTTATTTTGCAAGTAAATGCCAATGCACAAAACTTGTTAGAAGATGGTTTTGCTATTAATTCTCAGAAAGGCAATATCGTAATTAGTGCTAAAACGCCATCGGGTGTTTTATATGGTGCTTTTGAATTGCTAAGAAATATACAGACCGGCAAAAGCTTGAGTAATTTGGCTATTGTAAGTAACCCAAAAGTAAAAATAAGAATGCTTAACCATTGGGATAACGCCAACGGTACAGTAGAGCGAGGCTATGCAGGTTCGTCGATGTGGAAATGGACGGAACTACCTTTTAGAATCGACCCTCGTTACATACAATATGCAAGAGCCAATGCATCTATTGGCATCAATGCTGCTTCAATCAATAATGTAAATGCTAGCTCAAGATTTCTCACTGCCGAATATCTGGAGAAAATAAAAGCTGTGGCTGATGTATTGCGTCCCTACGGCATCAGAGTATTTATTTCGGTTAATTTCAGGTCGCCACGCACATTGGGTGGTTTAAAAACATCTGACCCGCTTGATCCAGAAGTAAAGCAATGGTGGAACGATAAAACCAAGGAAATACACCAATATATTCCTGATTTTGGAGGTTTTCTTGTAAAAGCTAATTCAGAAGGCGAGCCAGGTCCACAAGATTATGGGCGTACGCATGCCGATGGTGCCAATATGCTTGCCGAAGCTATGCGTCCTTATGGGGGTATAGTTATCTGGCGTGCGTTTGTTTACAAAGCCGACCCTAACGGCGACCGTTTCAAAGAAGCTTACGACCAGTTTAAGCCGCTTGATGGTACTTTCGACCCTAAGGTAATTGTGCAGGTAAAAAATGGCCCTATTGATTTTATGCCTCGAGAGCCTTTTCACCCAATGTTCGGTGCTTTTCCGAATACTACTTTAGGTATGGAATTTCAGATAACACAAGAATACCTCGGTCAATCGACACATCTTACTTATCTGGCACCTATGTTTAAAGAGTGTCTCGATAGTGATACTTATGCCAAAGGTAAAGGCTCTACAGTAGCAAAGGTTATTGATGGTAGCCTAGAATCGCACCAGAACTCACTCATGGCTGGCGTAGCCAATACGGGCTCAGATGTAAACTGGACAGCCCACCCCTTCAATCAAGCAAACTGGTATGCCTTTGGTCGTTTAGCTTGGGATTATGACCTCACATCAGAGCATATTGCTTCAGAGTGGATAGCCATGACTTTAGCAAAAAGCAAAGCTGGGCAAGAGACAATCAAGCGTATGATGATGCAGTCTCTGCCAATTTATATAAGTTATACCTATCCACTAGGAACGGCGCACATGATGGGTGAAGGACACCACTATGGCCCAGAACCTTGGCTTGAAAAAAGTGGTCGCCCTGACTGGACATCAATTTATTATCACAGAGCCGATTCGGTAGGATTAGGCTTCGACAGAACAGGTAAAGTAAGTAATGCCTTGAGTTTGTATAGCGCCGAAGTGCAAAAGCAATGGGGTGACCCAGAACGATGTTCATTAGACTATCTGCTTTGGTTTCATCATATACCTTGGACAAAGAAACTAAGCACCGGCCGCACGTTGTGGAACGAGCTGTGTTTCAGATACTACGATGGGGTAGAACAGGTAAGAAAACTACAAACAGATTGGGAAAGCCTGAAACCAGAACTTGATAAAGAAACATTCGAAAACGTTAAAGGTAGGCTGAGAATTCAGGAAAAAGAAGCTTTATGGTGGCGTGATGCCTGTGTTTTGTATTTCATAACCTATACAAAAATGCCTATTCCTGCGCCTTTGGTGCCGCCAACACGTAGTTTAAACGAAGTTAAAAAATTAGTAGAAATATACCATTTAAGATGATTGCAGAACAACAACTGAACGGAGCAGAGGTAGCCCATCAGGAAAAAAATGTATTTTCTTTAGCTGGAAAGCTGGCTCTTATAACCGGTGGCGGAAGCGGAATAGGTTTTGATATTGCCCAATGTATGATTGCCGCTGGTGCGAACGTAATCATTACAGGTCGACGAGAACATGCATTGGCAGAATCAATAGCTGTATTGGGGAAATCGGCGCAATATGTGGTAAACGATGTAACAGAGCTTAACACGCTCGAGGGTTTGGTTGAGCAGATTGAAACCAATATCGGCCCGATAGACATTCTGGTAAATAATGCCGGAATCAACATGAAAAGACCTGCTTTAGAGGTTTCTGACGATGATTTTCAGCGGATAGTACATACCAATCTCAATGCTGTATTTTCGCTAACCCGTGCCTGCGCCAAACGAATGATTGCCCGACAAAGCGGTTCTATTCTGATGATTTCATCAATGGCTGCTTATTACGGCATCGACCGTGTGGTTGCGTATGCAGCGTCTAAATCAGGTGTTGAAGGTATGGTAAAAGTACTGGCATCTGAGTTTTCCAAATTTAATGTACGAGTTAATGCCATTGCACCGGGTTTTATAGAAACCGCTATGATGCAAACCGCTATGAATAGCGACCCCGACCGCATGAATAAGGCTTTGAGCCGCACACCAATGGGCAAATTCGGCAAGCCCGACGACATCGGGTGGGCAGCGGTTTTTCTGGCATCAGAAGCCGCCCGATATATTACAGGGGCTTCATTGCCTGTTGATGGTGGAAACTCAGTAGGATTCTAAACATTGTAAAGCCACCGGTTTTTTATCAGTTTTAAACAGTAATTATTTTATCATTATAATTTATTAAATCAATGTACGCCTTTACTCACAAAAAGCTAGCCCTTATCACTTTTGCACTATTGGGCACAATGGCAAGCCATGCGCAAACTAAGAAACAACCTATTTCACAGCCATTGGTGACTAAAATTTATACGGCCGATCCATCGGCTCATGTGTTTAATGGTAAAATTTATATATATCCCTCACATGACATTGAGTCGGGTATACCACAGGATGATAACGGAAGCCACTTTGGTATGAAAGATTATCATATTTTCTCGATGGATACCCCAACAGGCAAAGTTACCGACCATGGGGTAGCGCTTGATATAAAAGATATTCCGTGGGCTGGGCGCCAACTATGGGCACCTGATGCCGCTTATAAAAATGGCACTTATTATTTGTACTTTCCGGTGAAAGATAAACAAGATATTTTCAGAATTGGCGTAGCCACAAGCAAAAAACCTGAAGGTCCATTTAAAGCAGAAAAATCACCGATTGAGGGTGCTTATAGTATCGATCCTAGTGTGTTTCAAGACACTGATGGTAACTATTATATGTACTTTGGGGGTATCTGGGGAGGTCAGTTACAAAGATGGGCAACTGGCACTTATGACGAAAATGGTAAGCTGAAAACACAACAAGAAGAAGCCCTTCTACCCAAAGTAGCCAAAATGAGCAAAGACATGCTAAGTTTTGCTGAGACTCCGAAAGATGTGAAGATTGTTGATGAAAACGGAAATCTATTTTTAGAAGGGAATAATGATAAACGCTTTTTTGAGGCAGCTTGGGTGCATAAATATAAAGGCAAGTATTATTTTTCATACTCAACCGGAGATACTCATTTCATTGCCTATGCTATTGGAGATAACCCGTATGGACCATTTACATACAAAGGAGTAGTATTAAAACCTGTTGAAGGTTGGACAAACCACCACTCAATTGTTGAGTTTAAAGGCAAATGGTACTTATTTTATCATGATGTACAGTTATCTGGGCAAACTCATTTAAGAAATATTAAAGTTACAGAGTTAAAGTACAATGCCGACGGTACTATTATACCTATAGATCCTTATAAATGATTGTAAATTGGAACCACTCCAATAAATGTTAATATTAACCTAGTTTTATTTTTATAATGTTTCAAGAGTATTTATTTGGGCTTTGCCTGAGTAGGTACTCTTTTTGTTTACCTTTGGTACAGATTTTTAACAGAGATACTAAATCATTAATACACTTCACTTATGGAAGATCAGAATTATAAAAATCATGTGCGGTATTATCCGCCACATCACTTCGTGTTTTATCCTGTTGTGCTAATTCTTACTGGCCTATGTGTCTATTTTAGCATGCAGCACCCTGAGCAACAACTTATCTGGCTTATGATGGGTGGCATAATTTTACTTGTTGCATGGGTATCGTTCATGCTTCGGCAGCATTATGCCCTAATGAATCAGGATAGAACAGTAAGGCTAGAAATGCGACTTAGGTATTATGTATTAACTAAAAAACGCTTGGAAGAAGTTGAGCATAAACTTTCACTCGGACAGATTCTGGCACTAAGGTTTGCTTCTGATGCCGAATTACCTGATTTAGTGCAACAAGCCATTGATAAGAAACTTTCACCAGACCAAATAAAGCAAGCCATAAAAAACTGGCAGCCTGATTATATGAGGGTTTAATAATCAGTTCTAAAATTTAAGGGGATATTTTCAGGATATTCCCTTTTTCTTTGTCTCCACATTTGAACACATTTCATTTTTATCATTTAGGAAATACACAACCGATTAATAAATTTTTAATAAGCTATTAATCCTTTACATATTTTAGGTAGTGTTTTTGTGGCTTAAGTTTTATCTTTGTAATTCAACCTCTTACTTTTACCTATGAAGATACACTGCTTATCTGTAATAGTTGTATTGGTGGCCAATCTCTTGTTGTTTTCCTGCAAGCCTGATATGCCTGACGAGGTTGCTATGGCATACAAAGAGCTCCCTGACGAACTTGATTATAACCTACATGTAAAGCCAATTCTTTCTGATAAATGTTTTGCTTGTCATGGGCCTGATAAAGCCAAACAAAAAGCTGGTTTAAGGCTTGATTTTGCTGAATTTGCTTATGCAAATCTGCCCGAAAATCCTGATAAGGTAGCCATAGACCCTAGTAGTCTTGAAAATAGCGAAGTATTTCATCGGATTCTATCAAACGACCCGAAATACATAATGCCAACGCCTGATTCTCATTTAAAACTGAGTGCCAGAGAAAAAGCAATTCTGGTTAAGTGGATGAACGATGGTGCTGTTTATCAACCACATTGGGCATTTATAAAACCTCAAAAAGTTAAATTGCCTAAGGTAGAAAACGAAGAGTGGGTAAAAAATCCTATTGATAATTTTATTCTGTCAAAGCTTGAGGAAGAGAAATTGAAGGCATCAAAAGAAGCAGATAAAGAGCTTTTGTTAAGAAGATTATCGCTCGACCTCACAGGCCTTCCGCCAACAATTCAAGAAATAGATGCTTTTCTGAAAGATAGTAGCCCCAATGCTTACGAAAAACAAGTTGACAGGCTATTGGCATCGCCACATTATGGAGAAAAAATGGCGGTTGATTGGCTTGACCTTGCCCGATTTGCTGATTCTCATGGCTATACAGTTGACAGGCTAAGAGATATGTCGCCCTACCGTGATTGGGTCATAAATGCATTTAACTCAAATATGTCGTACAAGCAGTTTGTGCATCAACAATTAGCCGGAGACCTGATGCCTAAACCTACCAGAGATATGATTATAGCCACGGCATTTAACCGTAATCATCAGCAAAATATGGAAGGCGGCATTATTGAAGAAGAATTTCAGACTGAATATGTAGTTGATAGAACCAATACTTTTGGCGATGCTTTTCTAGGGCTTTCAGTAAGTTGTGCTAAATGCCACGACCATAAATATGACCCAATCTCACAGAAAAACTATTACGAATTGTTCAGCTTTTTCAATAATGTAAGAGAAGCCGGACAGATTTCTTGGGACGATGCCCTACCAACCCCAACACTGATGCTACCAACCAAAGAACAGGAAAAGGTAATTGCTTATATCAATAATCAGATAAAACAGCAGGAGAGTAGCCTTGAAAAAACGTTGAGTTCAGTAAGCACTGATTTCGAAAACTGGCTGAAAACACCAGCCTATAAAAAATTACTTACCGAAAAAATACCCCAAGCAGGCTTATTGGCGCAATACACTTTTGATGATGGCACGCTGAAAAACACTATTAACCGTAAGCAAACCGGAAGCATGAAGCGGGAAGCCGGAGCCAATGGCGATAAGGCCATATTTGAGAAAAGAGACAAAGGAAAAGCCATAGTGCTTGATGGCGACAATTACATCGATTTGAATGGTGTAGGTGTTTTCCGTAAATCAGAACCCTTCACGATTGGCATTTGGGTGAATGTGCCCAAAGATTTAAAAGAAGGGGTTATTTTGCACAAAAGCCAAGCCGAAAGACTTTACAATTTCAGAGGTTTTCATTTGTACCTCAAAAATGATAGACTTGAACTTAACATGGCTCACACTGCGCCATCGAATGCCATTACCCGTGTTTCAAAACAGCCTGTACCAAGAGATACCTGGATTCAGTTTACTATGACTTACGATGGCTCGTCAAGAGCCAATGGTTTCCGTTTGTATCAGAATGGGAGAGAAGTGCTGATGGAAACTACTATGGACCAACTCACGAAAGATATTTTGTTTAATGGCTCGGCTCAACCCGGTTTACAAATAGGTGCTTGGTGGCGGGGATTTGGTTTCACCAATGGCAAGGTCGATGATATTACAGTTTATAATAGAGTATTGACGCCTTTCGAATTAAAGATATTGGCACAGAAAAGTAAATGGGAGAATGTTTCTCCAACAGGAGCAGAGGTGAAAGAGTATTACCTTTCTGCAATTTCGCCCGATGTAGCAAAAGCCAGAGAAGCCTTGAAACAAACACGTACATTGTTGACTGATTCGATGTCGAAAATAAAAGAAATCATGGTAATGCAAGAAATGCCTAAGCGTAAAAAGGCATACATCTTGCAACGAGGCAATTATGATTCGCCAGGTGAAGAAGTTTTTCCGAATACGCCTGATTTTATTTTGAAATTCCCTGCCAATCTGCCTAAAAACCGTTATGGTTTGGCGCAATGGCTTACGCATGAAGATAACCCACTTACGGCTCGTGTGGCGGTGAATCGTTTCTGGCAAAATTTCTTTGGAGTAGGTTTAGTAAAAACAACCGAAGATTTTGGTAACCAAGGCGAAATGCCAAGTCATCCGCAATTATTAGATTGGCTCGCTGTCAGCTTTAAAGAATCAGGCTGGGATATGAAGAAACTCAGCAAACTGATTGTAATGTCGGCCACCTATAGGCAAGATTCAAAATCAACCCAAGAACAAAGAGAAAAAGACCCCGAAAACCGTTTGTTAGCACATGGGCCTGTGTCTCGCATGACAGCCGAAATGATACGTGATAATGCTTTGGTTGCCAGTGGTTTAATCAATAATAAAATAGGCGGGCCAAGCATTAAGCCATATCAGCCCGATGGATTGTGGCAAATTAATAGTGCCAATTATGAGCCTGATACGGGCAAGGTAGTTTATCGCCGAAGCCTCTATATTCTGGCTAAGCGAGCCGTGCCAAACCCTACGCTCTCAACCTTCGATGCTACCTCTCGCAGCTTTTGTGTAGTGCGTCGACAAAAAACCAATACGCCTTTGCAAGCCTTGGTTACACTCAACGACCCAACTTTTATGGAAGCCGCAAAAGTGTTAGGCGAGCAGATGTGCAAAACTGCTAATAAGCAAGACGCAATTGTGCAGGCTTACAGAAAACTAACAGGCCGCCGCCCTTCGGCAAAAGAAATAAACCTGCTTGTGCAGATGCAGAAAACCGAAGAAACTAAGTTCAGAAACGCACCTGATAAGGCGAAAGGTTGGCTAAATGCCGGGCAATACCACATTAATCAAACGCTTGACCAGTCGCAGATAGCGGCCAATGCCGTAGTAGCGAGCACCATATTAAATTCTGATGCAACCCTAACCAAAAGATAGCATGTCGGAACACCACCACGATGAGTTCAGATTGAATACACCCGAATTTAATCAGCTCAATAAGCAATTAGATCGCCGCACTTTTCTAACCAAAACTTCTTTAGGTTTGGGTGCTTTGGCTATGGGTTCTTTACTGGGTGGCAGAGCATTATTTGCACATAGCGCAAAAGCACCTGTTGAAAGTGCAGGTAATCTTGAAGCAGAAATACTGAAGGCATTACCGCATATAGCCCCTAAAGCCAAAAGGGTAGTGTATCTGTTCATGAGTGGTGGGCCTTCGCAGTTCGAAACATTTGATTATAAACCAAAATTAGTAGAGTTAGCAGGCTTAAACTTGCCAGATTCTGTGCGGAAAGGGCAACGCCTGACGGGTATGAGTGCCAGCCAGAGTGTGCTGCCAATGGTGCCATCTATCTACAAATTCAAGCAATATGGCAAAAGCCAGACCTGGGTGAGTGAATTGTTACCTCACACTGCCGGCGTAGTTGACGACCTGTGTGTTGTAAAGTCGATATATTCAGAGGCTATTAATCACGACCCTGCTATTACATTCTTTCAGACGGGTAACCAATTACCTGGCCGACCATCAATTGGCTCATGGATTAGCTATGGTTTGGGTTCAGATAATCAGAATTTACCGACTTTTATTGTATTGGTTTCGAAGAATGCACCACGTGACCAGCCATTATATGCTCGCTTATGGGGAAATGGCTTTTTGCCATCAAAACATCAAGGTGTGCAGTTTCGCTCAGGCAAAGACCCTGTTTTATTTCTGAATAATCCTGAAGGTTATGATGGGAAAGATCGCAAAGAAATGCTTAATTATCTGTCGAAACTAAACCAAATGCAGAATGAAGCCTTTGGAGACCCTGAGGTAGATAACCGCATTGCGCAATACGAAATGGCGTATCGGATGCAAACCTCAGTGCCCGATGTAATGGATATTTCGAAAGAACCTGACGAAGTTTTTGATTTATATGGCCCCGATAGCCGAGATTCTGGCACGTATGCTGCCAATTGCTTGCTTGCCCGTAAGTTATTAGAAAAAGATGTGAAATTTGTACAATTGTATCACCAAGGTTGGGACCAACACGGAGGTTTACCCAAAGGCATTGCAGCCCAATGCAAGCAGGTTGACCAAGCTACTGCGGGTCTGATTACTGATTTAAAACGCCGAGGTTTGCTGGAAGATACGCTTGTAATCTGGGGCGGAGAGTTTGGGCGCACAGTGTATTCACAAGGGAAACTTACTGCCGATGATTATGGTCGTGACCATCACCCACGTTGTTTTACGATGTGGATGGCTGGCGCAGGAGTAAAAGCAGGCCTTAATTACGGCGAAACCGATGATTTTAGTTATAACATTATCAAAGACCCTGTGCATGTGCACGATTTTCAGGCGACCTTAATGCACCTGATGGGAGTAGACCACGAGCGATTAACCTATAAATTTCAAGGAAGAAGATTCCGCCTCACAGATGTTCACGGCAAGGTTGTAAAGGATATTTTAGCATAAAATGATAATATTAGATATTACTACCTTTCTTGGTAGGTTGCACCCACTTATTGTTCATTTACCGATAGGCTTTCTCCTTTTAGCTATTTTATTCAATTTTCTGGCTTATCTTCCAAAATATGCCAATTTAAAAACCGCTGTTCCGCTTACTTTGCTAGTTGGTTTTATAGCGGCTGTTTTGGCTTGTATTTTTGGTTATATCTTATCATTTAGTGGTGAATACAACTTGAAATTACTAAAAAGCCACAAAGTTTCTGGTATAAGTGTGGCGATGGTTTCAGGTATTTTATATCTGCTTAGCACCGATCGATTCATGCATTATATTACGCCTAAAATTTATTCCGCTGCCTTAGTGCTTCTGTTTATTTTAGTGAGTTTTAGCGGGCATCAGGGTGGAACGCTCACGCATGGAAACGAGTATCTGACCATGAAAGTACTATTTCAACAGGAGCGTTTAAAACCTACGAGCGTAAATGAAGCCTATATTTTTGAAGATGTAGTAATGCCAATTCTGGAAGATAAATGTAGCCAATGCCATCAGGGCAGTAAATTAAAAGGAAATCTATCGATTGAAACTTTGGCTGATTTGAAAAAAGGTGGTAAGCACGGGGCAGCTATTGTAGCAGGGAAATTGGCTGAAAGTGAGTTGTATAAACGCATTACCCTAAACCCCGATAGTAAAGAGTTTATGCCAACTGATGGCAAAACACCTTTAACAAAAAACGAAACAGAAATCATTAAATGGTGGATTGAACACGCACAAGCCGTAGAAAACAAAAGGCTGGTAGATCTGAAAAATACGCAAGAAATCATCCCTCAGGTTAGTGCTTTTTTAGGTTTGGGCGATGCTAGCACTTCCGTAGGAAATAATGCAGGACAAACTATCAATGCCGACATACCATTAACTATTGACGGAACGCAATTGGAAAGTTTAAAAAAGAAGGGCTTCGTAATAAGGGTAATGCTACAAAAACCAATGATGCTTGATGTAACTTTGCCTGCGCAATCATCAACAAAACTCAATACTTGCCAGACTGAATTTAAGACTTTGGCGAAAAATATTATCTGGCTTAATTTATCAGCTAATAATTTGAATGATGATGATTTAGCTTTTTTGCAAAATCTGACTAATCTTGAGAAGTTGCGTGTAGAAAAGAATCCTTTAACTGATGAAGTTTGTAAGCACTTGACAGGCTTAAAGCATTTGGAAGCAGTAAATTTAAACGAGACGCATATAACGGAGAAAGGCATTAAAGAGTTAGCAAAAAATCCGGCAATTAAGCGGGTTTATAGCTGGCAAACAGGTGTAAAAAGTTTGTAACATAATCGGAAGAATGTATGAAAAAGGCTTATTTATTATTAATAATCTCATTGCTGAGTATCGGTACTTATGCTCAAAGCAAAGCTCCTGCAATGCAAAAGGGCAGCTTTATGGACGATTACAAAATAACTTATACCATCAACGACACGCTTTGGGTGCAAAAGCCAAATGCAAAGTATCATATCGTTAAATGGAATGAAAAGGAGCAGTACATCATTGCCAGAAATGATAAAAACAATCCTTCTGATGGCGGACTTTATACCCGCATCGATTACATGACTTTCGAAAATATGGCTCCATTCTTATGGGGTTTCTGCCTGAGTGCTTATAATGCTGAAACTGAAGCCGCCGCCGAAGCCATAAAGATTGCCGATAGAGCGAATCCAAGAAAAGGCTGTAATGGATTTCCGTTTTCTAGAATGAAGAGAGTGGACGAATAGTTTTTACCAAATGGTAAGTCGCTGCAAGCTTGTTTTGTTTAATTTGCGCTATGGATGAATTGATAGAATATATTCTGCGCTTTGGTAATTTGAATACGCAACAAATTGACTTGATAAGACAAAGTGCAACTGAAAAACATTTGCGTAAGGACGAGTATTTTTCAGAAGCAGGAAAAATCCCGAAACAGGTTGGTTTTGTTGTAAAGGGTGTCATTCGAGGATGTTATTATAACAATAAAGGTGATGAAATAACCCGTTGTTTTATCAGCGAAAACAATTTGGTGGTTGATATTGTGAATTTTGATTCAAACAATGCTTCATCAGAATATCTACAAGCTTGCACTGATTGTGTACTCATTGTGTTTTCGAAACAAAAATGGGAAGAACTTTCGCATACTATTGTCGGCTGGGATAGTATTAAAAATAAGATGGTGCAGCTATGCATGTTCCAAAAGTCCAGAAAAGGCCCTGTGATTTCTCAAGATGCCACAACCCGCTATCTGGAATTTATGGAAAATTACCCTTCCCTTACTAACCGTATTCCGCTAGCTTATATTGCTTCTTACTTGGGTGTTACGCAACAATCATTGAGCAGAATAAGAAAGAATATCCGCTGACTTGCTTTTTACCAAATGGTAAATGGTCTCATTTTTATAGTTAGCAATTTTGTATTGTTAATTAAAAAATATAAAAATGAAATCAGTATTAATCACAGGAGCCAACAAAGGTATTGGCTTAGAAACAGCAAAACAGCTTGCAAAAAAAGGATTATTCGTCTATTTAGGTAGCCGTGATATAGCGAAAGGAAACGCAATTATAAAAGAGCTCATTGAGAATGGTTCTGAAAATATACAAGCCATTGAAATAGATGTTACCAAGCCCGAAACCATTTTAGCTGCAAAGAATATCATTGAAATGGAGCAAGGCCATCTTGATATTCTGATAAACAATGCAGGCATTAGCGGTATTGTACCACAAAATGCAATTGAGACAAGCATTGATAATTATAAAGAAGTATTTGAAACCAATTTTTATGGCGTAATAAGTGTAACACAGGCTTTTATTAATCTGCTACGAAAATCCGAAGTGCCTAGGATTGTAAATGTAAGTACAAGTGTAGGTTCTCTAGCGCTTCAAAGTAATCCTGATTGGCCTGCTTATGATTATGCAAAATATGCAGTTTATGGTTCTTCAAAAGCTGCCATGAATATGTACACTGTTCATTTGGCTTACGAAATGCGAAATACGGCATTTAAAATAAATGCAGTTTGCCCCGGACTTACTAAAACCGATTTTACTAATTTTAATGGCGGCGAAGTTGATGTTGCAGCCAAGCGAATAATAAAATATGCCTTACTCGATGAAAATGGCCCAACAGGCAAGTTTTTCAGCGAAGAAACTAATCCTGAAACTGGGGAGATACCGTGGTAGGGGATAAAAAATAAAAGCGTGTGAAAATCACACGCTTTATTCATTCAACTATTATTTGACATCATTTAAACCGTTTCAACCTTAGCTGTTGTAGCTTTAGCTTTTTTCTTGCCGCCTAAACCGAACACTTTGTTCACTTTTACTCTCCATCCTTCAATCACCATATAAACAGCCGGAACCAGAATCAAGGTTAATATCATCGAACTTGTCAGACCACCGATAATTACCCATGCCATACCGTTTTTGGTTTCAGCACCTGCGCCAGATGCCAAAGCAATAGGCAACATACCGAATATCATGGCAAGCGTTGTCATCAAGATCGGACGTAGACGTTCTTTCCCTGCTTCCATCAAAGCTTCTTTTACCGATAATCCTTCGCTTTTCAGGTGGTTTGTGAAGTCAACGATTAGAATCGCATTCTTACACACAAGCCCGAGGAGCATAATTAAACCCAGGATAGCAAAGATAGTGAACGAGTTCATTGTCAGTGCCAGTGCCAGAATTGCCCCAATCATCGCTACCGGAATCGAGAAAAGCACCACAAAAGGATAAACCACACTTTCGTAAAGGGCAATCATGATAAGGTACACTAACAAGATACCGATACCCATTGCCAAACCTAAACTACCGAAGGCATCTCCCTGATTCTTGGCATCACCTAAGTAGTCAATAATAACACCCTCAGGTAATTTTGTTTTTGCCAATTCTTTCTTAATATCTTCTACAATTGTTCCCGATGGGCGACCCACCGCCGCTGAGTTGATTTTGATTGAGCTCAAACGGTCGGTTCTTTCCAAGATTGACTGACCTACAATCTCACTGATACTTGCAAAGTCGGTTAGTTTTACAATCGCACCACGGTTGTTACGTATCGTTAAGTTTCTTACGTTGTCAATATTTTGTTTATCCGATTTATCGAAAATAATATTGATACCGTATTCTTCACCTTTATCTTTGTATTTAGTGTTGTTGTTCCCCTGAAAGGCCAACTGTACAGCCGAACCAACTTCAGGAATACCCAATCCTAATTTCGACATCTTGTCACGGTCGATATTAATCGCTACCTCTGTTTTAGGGTTCTTTGTACTATAGTTCACATAATCAGTACCCGGAACTTTCACCACAATCTGTTTTACAATAGCAGCCGCTTTTACCACATCGTCCATCACTGTACCTTTTACCGCAATTGTAATAGGCGCCTGTGCATTACCTGTTGCCGAAATCGGCTGGATATTTACACTTAAACCCGGTATTCTCGAAATCGTATCACGCATTATCTGTCCAAATTCATCTGTCGAAATTTTGCGGTCGTGTTTATCAACCAGTGTAACTGTGATTTCAGCAAGGTTACTGTTCGATGAGTTTCCGATTACCGAAGCCTGTGTACCAACATTCGAGAAAACGTTTGTTACTTCCGGGCGTTCTAACAACATTTTTTCAACTTTTGCTACTGCCTGGTTGGTTTGTACCAATGGTGTTTCAGGCGCTAAGTCAAGCTGAATTGATAACTCACCACGGTCGGCATTGCCAATGAACGACGCACCAACAAAACCTTTTGAAAGCAATGTGAAAGTACCTACAAACAATAAGATAATACCAATAAATACGTAGCGTTTATGACCTAAAGCCCAGTTCAAAACACTTAGGTACATGTCACGTATCTTATCAATAATACTCTCAAAACCTAAATTAAGTTTCCCCCAAAGTGTTTTTTCGTTCAGAATTTCTAATTTACCCCATCTTGAAGCTAATAGCGGCGTAAGTGTAAATGATACGAACAAACTCATAAGGGTAGAGAATACGATTACAAGCGAGAACTCTTTCAGTATATTTCCGATCAAACCACCGGCCAAGGCAAGAGGCAAGAACACCACAACGTCAACAAGGGTAATGGCCATCGCAGTAAATCCAATCTCATTTCTACCTTCAAGCGCTGCTTCACGTTTGTTTTTACCCATTTCAAGGTGTCGGTAAATATTCTCCAATACCACAATACTATCATCTACAAGAATACCTACAACAAGCGATAAGGCCATCAAAGTCATTAGGTTCAGAGAGAACCCAAATGCCCACATCAGAATGAAGGTCGGAATCATGGCTGATGGAATGGCCACCAATACAAACAACGAACTACGAACACTGTGTAAGAAAAGTACCATGATAGCACCCACAATGATAATAGCCAGATACAAGTCATGCATTACGGCATCGGCTGAGGCTAATGTATAAACCGATTGGTCAGAAGCAATTTCATAATTGAAATCTTTAGACGGATAGCTGGTTTTGATTTTAGCCAAAGCTGCTTTTGCACCTGCACTTACTTCTACCGCATTGGCATCGGTTTGTTTCATGATCTGAATACCGATAGCCGGTTTACCGTTGATACGGTTCAAAGTAGAAGCCTCTGTTTGTGAGTCGGTTACTGAGGCCACATCTTTCAACAAAATACGGCTACCGTTGGCATTTTCACGAATCACAAGATTTCTGATGTCTTCAACTTTTTTCAGTTTCGCATCAAGACGCAACGAGAAACGTGATTGGTCGGTTTTGATATTACCCGCCGGATACGAAACCCCACTGCTGGCAATAATCTGATTTACCATTGCCGACGAAATGTTGTAAGTTTGTAACTTATCATTATCGAGGTAAACCTCAATCTCACGCTCGTTGCCACCAATAATATTTACCTGCGCTACACCTGCTACGTTTGTTAACAATGGTTTAACCTGCAAGTCGATGAAATCGTATAATTCTGTTTGCGGTATGCTTGATGTTGTACTCACTTTCAGAATCGGAAGGTCGTCAAGGCTTAGTCTTGATACAACCGGGTCGTCAATTTCATCAGGAAGTCTCGACTTAATCTGATTTACTTTACGCTCAGCATCTTGTTGGGCATTGATTACACTAAAACCAGACTTAAGCGTAACTGTAATTAACGAAAGACCTTCTTGCGACGAAGACGAAATCATATCTACACCTTCAATGGCCGACACCGCTTCTTCAAGAGGTTTCGTAACACTGCTTTCTACTTCGTCAGAGGCGGCACCTCTGTAAGTAGTCTGCACCATAATCACGTTTGTTTCAAATTTCGGTAATAAGTTATAGTTTAATGTTTTATAACTAATGAAACCGAAGAGTATAAGGGTAACGAAAATTACTGTAATCAGTAATGGTCGTTTTATTGATAATTCTGTTATTGACATGGCTCTGATTATTTGTTAGGTGCGATTTGAATATTACTTCCGTCCACAATATTGATGATACCCTCAGTAATGATTTGATCACCCTCGTTCAAACCGCTTAAAACCTCTACGTTTTCGCCTACTTCTCTACCTAATACAATTTTACGAAGCGCAGCTTTGTTGCCTTCTGCTACAAAAACATAAGGGTTTTTCATACCATCACCCAATGCTTTTTTAGGAATTTGCAAAGCATTTGCATTTTTGTTAAGGTTAAACTCAACTTTTACGTAAGTACCTGCTTTTAAAGCAGCATTGCCATTAGCCAACAAAATATCTACTTTGTAGTTGTGGTTTTCGTCGCCTTGTGGGCTTATGTAAATGATACGTCCGTTGAAAGTTTTGGTCGGGTACACATCTGTTGTAATAATAGCCGATTGACCCATTTTTAACTCATAAACGTCTTTTTCGTTTACATA
This sequence comes from Emticicia soli, assembly GCF_037860775.1. Classification (NCBI taxonomy): domain Bacteria; kingdom Pseudomonadati; phylum Bacteroidota; class Cytophagia; order Cytophagales; family Leadbetterellaceae; genus Emticicia; species Emticicia soli. The sequence goes on from NZ_JBBEWC010000007.1 coordinate 117,133, forward strand.
TACCACAGTTTTTAATTGGCTGACATCAACAATAGAGGCAATTGGGGTGCCTATGTTGGCATACTCGCCGGCTGTTAGTTTTTTGTCGGTTACAGTACCACTTATTGGCGCAACAATTTTTCCGTCGGCAATTTGTTGTTTCAATTGCTCAGCCTGAATCTTGTTGTTTTCGTAGTTATATTTAGCATCGTTAACGGCTGTTTCATTGATGGCGTTTCCGGCTAATAATTCTTTATTACGGTCGTAGTCTGTTTTTGCTTTGTTGATAGTCAGCTCAGTTGATTGCAAGCTGATTTGTTTTACTTTTGTATCAACCATACCAATTACCTGGCCTTTAGCAACCCTTGTGCCGAGTTCAATGTTCAGGGTCTCAATCTTACCTTGTGTGCTCGACGAAAGCGTGGCTTTTTCCTTCGGTTCTAATACAGCGGGCAATGTTAAGTTTCCACTTATCGGAAGCAAGGCAACTTTGGTAGTAGTTACAAATATGGCTACCTGGCTACGGTCTACAACTTTCTTACTCTCGTCAATTTTCTTTTTGTTGGCTACCAACTGGAACGATATGGCTCCTATAACGGCAACGATAATAGCTATTGTGATGATTTTTGTTTTCATTTTTTTGTATATTAAAAAGCTCAGGAGCTTAAGATTAATTTAAATGATGTACTAATAATTACTTTAATTGATTGACGTATGTTGAAAGATTCCCTTGCGATTTCTCTAAGTCGATACGTGCTGTTAAGAAATTCAGTAATGATGAAATGTAATTGCTTTGTGCTTCTTTGTACGAGTAATCAGAATTAATAAAATCAGTCAATGAAGCAGTTCCTTTCTGATACTGCAAACTTGTGTTTTTCAATATCTCTTCGGCAAGCGTAAGCGTTTCTTTGTTGTCGTTCATGCTAGTATAAGAGCGGAACAATTGTGTGTTGGCATTCTGAAACTGTAATTCATAGTTTCTTTCGCTTAGTTTTAAGTTTTCCTGGGCATTTAGTAAACTTAATCTGCTTTGCGACAACTGGCTTTTCTTTCTGTTTCCATCCCAAATCGGAATGTTCAATTTCAAACCAATCGAAGAGTAATCGAACCAGTTGGTGAATGATTTGCCAAATTCGTTACCAAACGATTGGGCACCGTAGCGGGCATAGGCTCCCAGAGTAGGATAAAAAGCATACTTTTTACGTTCTACATCTAATTGTTGTAAAGCAATGTTGTTTGACTGAATTTTGAAATCAAGCAGATTTTTAACATCTAATTGGTTGCTTTCCGGTAAACTTACCTGCATTGAATAATCTAGCGAATCGTTGATGGCAATTTTGTGTCCTAATTCCATTCCCATTGCAAATTTCAACTTATTCAGAGCTAGTTCTTTGTTTGTTTTCAGAAGTGATAATTGCGACTTGATGTTGCTTTGGCTAACTTTCATACGGTCGTAATCTACTTTTTTAATCACGCCTTTTTCGAATTGTAATTTTAAGATTCTTAACAATTCTTCATACTTCTTCTCATTTTCAGCCAAGAGTTTCTCTTGCTCGTTAAGCGTCAATATCTGATAATAAGCCGTTATGGTATTGTAAACAATTGTTTCGTTGTTTTGCAACAGTTTCAAATCTGCTATCAGGGTATTTACTTTATTCGCTTCTTTGGCTACCGAAACCGTTCTGTCAAACAAAACCTGGTCTACTTGCGCTACAAGGTTGGTGTTGTATTGGTTACCAAACTGAATCTTGATTTCTTCAGGGCTAAATGCACCTGCGGGTAATACTGTTACCTGGCGTTTCAGGTTGTCATCAAAGGTTGCTGTACCGTTTACTTGTGGTAAATAACCTGCCAAAGCTTCGGTTTTTTTCTGTTTCGCAATCAATACTTCGTTTTTATAGATAGTACTTGTCGGATTATTCTTTAAACTGTAAGCGATACTCTCTTTCAGGCTAAAAACAACAGGTGCGGTTTCTTGTGCTTGTGTGATAACCGATACCATCAGCAGCAGTATTGTTATCGGTAATGCTTTAACTTTTTTCATTATTTTGTACAATATTGAGAATTTGTTTAATTTTTTTAGTTCTGAATTAAAAGAACTAATAATGTCAAAAAAAACTACTTTTTAAGTTGTTCCCATTTCTTGAATAGAGCCGGAATTTCGCTATGCATGAACCCAAGAAAGTTAATAAATTCTTCAAGTCCCTGATTAAAATCTTTTGTTGAGTGCGGGCGTTGGTCGAGCACCTCACGCATGAGCGCATTTACTTTTTCAAATTCAAGAAACTTAGTTTTCATGTTTTCTTTCCAGTCTGATATATTGCTTTTAAAATAGCGTTTTCTATCGCCTGGCTTGGTAATATACTCGATTCTTTGCATTGAAAGCAAGAAATTCAAGGCGTTGCTTGTGGCACTTTTACTTAAATTCAGTACTTCACGAATCTCATCGAAGGTTAACTCTAATCTATCTGATACCAACAATAAAGCAGCGATTCGGGCCGGTGCTGGTTGTAAACCGGACTCAAAGAAGAGCCCGAGTTTCTCAATCAGTGCTAATTGTTTGTCGTTTAATTTAAGGCTGTCCATATTTGTTTATAATAACAATGCAAAGGTAAATAGTTTTTTTGGTTCTGCAATTAGAGAACTAAATATTTTCAAGAAAAGTTTAATATTGTTGGAATCGTCCAATAAAAATACAATTCTGTGCAATGCACAAAAAAAGAGAAAGATAGAAGGAAAATAAATGTAGCCGTAGAATAATATTTACAGACTTTTCTTACGGAACTCTTCGGGAGTGATGTGTTCGTATTTCTTGAAGAACTTAGTAAAATAGGAATTGTCGCTGAAATTGAGCGTGTACGAAATCTCAGAAATGCTCAGGTTTTGGTTCACAAGCATTCTTTTGGCTTCAAGCAAAACCCTGTTGCGGATTACCTCACCGGCCGTAATACCCAGGTGCTCTTTGCACAAGGCATTGAGGTGATTGGGGGTTATATACAATTGCTCGGCATAATCCATCGGTCGTTTTAGGCTGATGTAATGCTTATCAACCAACTTCTGGAAGTTTTTGAGCAGGGTATAATTAAATGAAGGAATACTCGGGAGCTTGTTTGTGTGGGTGTGTTTTTCGATTTCGAGAAATAGTTGTAGGAGCAACACCCGTACAGTATCCCATCGGAAAGTGTTGTTCTGGGTTGAGTAGCTTACTATTTCTTCAAAAATATTGGCAGCTTTTGCTTGTAATTCTTCGGGCAGGTTAATAACGCTGTCTTCGGCAATGCCATTGAAAAAAGAAAAAGACTCTAGGTAATCGGGCCTTAATAAAAAGGATTGAAAAAAGGAGGCCGAGAAGTTTACCACATATCCATCAACTTCTCCTTCAAAATCCCAGCTATGTACTTGCCCCGGTACCATAAAATATATCTGATATGGTTTCACCGAAAAACTACTGAAATCGATGGTGTGGTTTCCGCCTCCTTTGGTAAAAAGCAATAAATGATAAAATGTATGTCGGTGAGCCTTGCGTAGATTATGGTGCGCACTCAGGTATTCGGCAAAACGGCTGATAAGTATGTCGTCGTCTCTGAAATCTGTCAGATTACATATATCTACTACCGGAATATGGTTTGTCGGGCTCATGTTTTTTTTAATGCGAATGAACTGCCTGTTTGTATTTTGGTTGATAATCGTTAAAAAACTGTAACCACAATGAACGAGACAGGCGGTAAAATATCGGAAATAAAATAAATGTCAATAACAAATAAGCACCAATATACAAACGCCAATCAACTCGGGCTTCGAAATATAAATAGTAGGCTACTGTGGCTATCACAAATAGCGCAATGTTAAAAGCATAGCTAACATACATGGCTCCATAGAAAAAACCAACTTCTTTTTCATATTTCAGGTTACATTCAGGGCAATGTTTGTGCATTGCTGTCATTTTGCCTAATGCAAAAGGATTTTTGGTTTCAAATATCTCACCTTCGTGGCAACGAGGGCATTTCATTTTTAAAGCGGCTTCAACTGAGTTCATGATTATATGAGTTTAATGTCTAACTCCTTTTTTTTGTTTCTACAAAGTTACAAGAGCAGAATTTAAAACACTGGTAGGGAATAGCGAATCTATGGTACTAATTACCGATTAGGATATTTCTAAGACAAGAAGCGTGATGTTAATGAAGTAGATAGTTTAAGTAAATCGCACACCTCGCACTATTCGGACATATTTTGTGCGAGGTGTGTGATGTACTTATTTGCTTAAACCCTTATAAAACAACAAACCCCTCTGCACAGTATTGCGAAGAGGGGTTCTGGTAATGTGTTTCAATTATAAATTCCCTTTCTTAAATTCTTTTACGGCGTAGTCGGCTGCACGGGCAGTGATAGCCATGAAAGTAAGTGATGGGTTTTGTGTTGAGTTTGAGGTCATGCAGGCGCCATCGGTAACAAATACGTTTTTGCAGTGGTGCATGGCATTCCATTTATTAAGCAACGATGTTTTAGGGTCGTTACCCATACGAACACCGCCCATTTCGTGAATATCCAGACCCGGAGCCTTATTAGGGTTGTCGTTGGTTCTGATGTTCTTGAATCCGGCCAAGGTAAGCATTTCGGTCATTTGCTCATGAAAATCCTTAATCATTTTTTCATCGTTATCATCATAAGCTACCGAAGTTCTTACCAAAGGTACACCCCATGCATCTTTCAGGTCTTTATCGAGCGTTACAAAATTGCTTTCTTTCGGAATCGTTTCGCCCATCATGTGTGAGCCTACACGCCAATTACCAAATTTTCTGTCGAACAAACTGTTTTTCAGGTCTTCGCCAATACCGCTATTATCTGTGTATTGCATACGGCTACCGCTGAATCCGGCTGCGTAACCACGTAAGAAATCGGTTTCTTGCTTAGCCAAATTGCGGAAACGTGGAATATAACTACCGTTCGGGCGGATACCTTCTGTTTTGCTATCAAGCAAGCCTTCGTATTCAGCCGAAATAGTGGTTCTAAAATTATGGAAGGCGATGTATTTGCCCAATAAACCGTTATCGTTACCTAGCCCATTAGGGAATCGGCTAGAGATTGAGTTCAACAAAATAAGGTTACTATTGATAGTAGCGGCATTCACAAATATGACTCTTGCATAATACTCGGTCATTTCTTTGGTATGCGCATCAACCACTCTCACGCCCGATGCCTTGTTTTTCTTTTCATCATAGATGATAGAATGCACAACCGAGTCTGGTCTTAAAGTAAGTTTACCTGTACGGGCAGCCCAAGGTAGGGTAGAAGAGTTACTGCTGAAATAGCCACCGTAAGGGCAACCTCTCTGGCAAAGTGAGCGGTTTTGGCATTGGCCACGGCCTTGTTGGGTATGTATAGGCTGTGGTTTAGTTAAGTGCGCACAACGGCCAATAATTACCGGACGAGCACCTTTATAATGCTTCGCCATTTCGTTGGTGAAGTGTTTTTCAACACATGATTGCTCGTGCGGCGGTAAAAACTCACCGTCAGGCAATTGGGCAAGGCCATCTTTATTACCTGATATTCCGGCAAATTTTTCTACGTAGCTATACCAAGGGGCAATATCGGCGTATCTGATAGGCCAGTCGATGGCGAAGCCGTCACGAGCAGGGCCTGTAAAATCGTAGTCAGACCAGCGCTGCGTACCACGAGCCCACATCAATGATTTTCCACCAACCTGATAGCCACGTATCCAGTCGAAAGGTTTATCTTGTATGTAAGGGTGTTCGTTGTCTTTTACAAAGAAATGTGCAGCGTCTTCGTTGAAGGCATAGCAACGGCTGGCGATAGGATTGGCATCTTTCAATGCCTTCGGGATTTGCCCCAGATGGTCAAATTCCCATGGTTGCATCATGGTTGTTGGGTAGTCTGTTACGTGGCGTACATCACGGCCACGCTCAAGTACCAATGTTCGGAGGCCCTTTCCTGTTAATTCTTTAGCTGCCCAGCCTCCGCTAATACCCGAACCAACAACGATTGCGTCAAAGGTGCGGTCTTTGACAGAATCAATATTTAAAAATGACATAATAGCTTAAATAGAATAGTGTATTGAATAGAGTTAAAGTGCACAGTCGGATGGTATCCGATAACAAACTATGCTTTTACTGGCACACAGCCATGATAAAAACCCGGAGCCATGTTAAATTTGATAACATTTACCATGTAATATTCAGAGTTGGTATAGCCCTGAATCGTGAGGCGTTTAATCAGGTTGGCAAATTGCTTGGTTGTATTATCCGAAGAATCAAGCATTTTGTTAAGCAAAGCTTTTCTTTGGGTAGCATCACAAGCCACAAACGATTTCTGATAGGTTTGCTGCGCCAGTTCCTCAGTTTTTTTCAAACCTTCTTTAAAGATTTTCTGAGGTTCTTCGCCGTAGCAATCGTTAATCATTCTTTGGGCAAACTGGTGTACTTTCAAAGATTTTGCGCCCGGAGTAGAGGTTTCTGGAATGATGGTTTCTACGATTTCGCCTAGTAGTGCATCATCATTATACGATAAGTTAGAGACTTTACCGATAGAATCCGGTGTCCAGTTCGATGCCCAAGAAGGCAAAGCTACCAAACCACCGAATGCCAAGGATAAACTTTTAATTGCATTTCGCCTTTGCATAATTATTTTAATATTTAATTGTCGTAAAACCATACAAACTTAAATATTAAAACTCAAAATGCCACCGCTTTAGTATGATAAAATTTAACTAACTTGCCAGATAGCTAAAAATACTTAGTTTCTGCCTCGTTTTTCGTAAGACTTGCCATACTTTCTTTTCTTTTCGGCTTCGTGGTCACGGCGTACGTTTACCTTTTTGTTTTTCTCTAGTTTTTCATGAAACGCCGGGCCAACATCTTCTTTTTTAGGTCTTTTTAGCAAAGGTTCTTTCATGATTACCTTTGGCATTTCGTCTTCTGTCAACTGGTCCGATATTTCCAATTGCACGGGTAACTCGAGCATTGGTATCTTATAATTCATCAATTGCTCAATGGCTTCTTTTGCTTCGGCATCTTTCTCTACAAAAAAACTGATAGCAATACCTTTTTTATCTTGTCGGCCTGTTCTACCAATTCGATGGATATAGTTTTCGGGTACTTCGGGTACATCAAAATTAATTACGTGCGATACCTCCGAAATATCCAGACCACGTGCCACAATATCAGTTGCAATCAATATTCGGTATGTACCATTCTGAAAATTATTGATGGTATCGAAACGGTTATTCTGTGATTTATTAGAGTGAATTACACCCATTTGTGAAGAATATTCCATTTCTAACTCCTCAAATAACTGGTCGGCTAATTGCTTTGTTGCTACAAAAACCAAAACTTTGCTCATTTCGGCAGGTTTAGCCAATAGTAAATCAAGCAGGTTGACTTTTGTATAGAAATTAGGAACAAGATAAGCTGATTGTGCAATGTTATCGAGGGGTGTTCCGGCAGGAGCAGCCTCAATACGGGTAGGCTGGTTAAAATAGGTCTTAATGATTTCTTCTACATCTTCGGTCAGCGTGGCCGAAAACAAAAGATTCTGGCGTTTTTGAGGGAGTAAATCAAGGATATTAACCAATTGCGGACGAAAACCGAGGTTAAGCATTTCGTCGACCTCATCAATTACCAATTTCTTGATGGCTTTGGTTTTTATGACATTCATCGCCAATAAATCTATCAGTCGGCCGGGAGTTCCTACTATTACATCAGCGCCGTTAAGCAATTCGGCAATCTGTTGTTTTATGTTTACACCGCCATATACACCAACCACTTGCAGGCTCAGGTATTTGCTCAATTGTTGCACCGATTCTACCACCTGCGCAACCAACTCACGGGTTGGTACAACAACCAATAACTGAGGGTTTTTATCTTTCGAATACTGATATTGCCTTAAACTTGGCAACAGATAAGCAAAAGTTTTACCTGTACCTGTTTGTGCTATACCGCATACATCTTGCCCCGACATCACTACCGAAAAGGCTTTTTTCTGTATGGTTGTGGGTTTTGTATAGCCTAAATCTTGAAGGGCATTGAGTAATTGTTTATTCAGATTTAATTCTTCGAAAGTCATTTTGATACTTATAATTATGCTTGCTGATAGGTGCTGACACCATTAAAGTATTCTAACGCACATAGGCAGTAAGAAGTTTCAAGAAACAAAATATAAAGCGTTAATACTGCTTTGGTAGGCCGAGTATCGACGATTGATAGGCTTTATAACCCATTCGGTCGACTGTTTTTGGGCTGTATAAGTTTTGTGAATTATTTTAGAGGCTTAAACAGTATTATTAAAAACTATATGAAACAAACATCTAACACCCGTCCGCTATTACTAGCGGTTCTACTGGCTTTATTTGCCTTTTCGGTAAATGCACAGGAAACCAAAAAACGCCCGCCAATTATTGATGTACACGTGCATGCCATGAAAGTAAATGCCGCATTTGCCAACGACCTTTGCCCGTGGTTTTTAAAAAACATGCCAGGCAGCGACCCTAAGTTACCTGCGCCTTCATTCTTAAACAACGGTTGTGCCGACCCACTGAAAGCTGCAAAGTCAGACAAAGAAATGCAAGATGCACTTCTGGCTACTGCCGAGCGCCTGAACGTAATTATGGTTGCCAGCGGCGATGCTTCAATTTTGCACAACTGGCATAAAGCAGCACCAAGCCGTATTATTCCATCGTTAGGTATCAGCAACGCAAAAGAAATGACTGTAAAGGCTTTTGAGGATTCGCTTACTAAAGGTTTCTACAAAGTAATGGGCGAAGTAGCACCACAATACCAGGGAATGTCGCCAAGCGATATGAGCCTTGACGAATATTTTGGCGTAGCCGAAAAATTGGGCGTTCCGGTAGGAATCCACATGGGTACAGGTGGGAACGGTATGGCCAATATTACTGCGCCAAAATACCGTGCCTCGTTGGGTCGTCCGTTTTTGTTAGAAGATATGTTGGCTCGCCACCCGAAACTTAAAATCTGGGTGATGCACGCCGGATACCCGATGATTGATGAAATGATTGCCCTGATGGGTGCTAATGCCTATGTGTATGTTGATTTAGCAGGTTTTATCTGGAGTTACCCATTAGAAGAAATCCACGCATATTTGCAACGTTTGATTCAGGCAGGTTTTGGCAAACGAATCATGTATGGTACCGATTTAATGGTATGGCCTAAATTGTTAGAAACGTCTATCAACGTTATTGAAAGCGCCAATTACTTATCAGAAGATCAAAAAAGAGATATATTCTTCAATAATGCCGTAAGATTCTTTAATCTCGACGAAAGCAAGTATAAATAATTTTGCAGTTAAGCTTTATGCAGAGGCCCGCCTAAAAGGTGGGCTTTTTGTTTGTAAAGATTTAGCTTGCTCTCATATTTCAATTATTTTCCTTTACTTTAAGGTTTTATTTATAACACCCGATAGATAAATACAGAAGAGATTTTTTTAATGCGTTTCTATTAAATTTTATCTTTGTAGGGTTTATATAAGCCTCAAACTACGATTTTATGAATTACCAAGGTTCTCGGTTTACATTAGAATTACAAATTTTGCTTGAGGCTGTAAAGCTTTGCCTGCTCAATAGCCCGAAAGATAGATTTGCAATACTTATTAATTCAAAAGAAGTAAATTGGCAGAAACTGAACGAAATGGTAATTTATCACCGTATTCGTCCACTGTTTTATGAAGCTTGCCGACTTGTGGACTTTAAAAATAAAGAAGTTAAGGTTTTCGAAAAATTTAGCAGGCGTCAGGCTATCAAGAATTTAGTGATTAGTGAAGAATTAGGAAGGGTACTGCTACTTTTGCAAGAAAACGGAATTGAGGTTATACCATACAAAGGCATACTGTTTATAGAAAAATTATACAAGAACAAAATACTACGAGAAAGCAGCGATATAGATATATTGGTAAAACCCCGAAATGCGCTGAAGGCCATTAAATTGTTAATACAAGAAGGTTATGCTATCAGTACCACTCACGCTGAAATTACTAGCGTTGACGACCACGTTTTAACAGAACTAATAGAGCGAACACAAATTCAGGAACTTAGTTTGCTTAAAGATTTGCCCTCAGGAATAAACGTACACATCGATTTTCATTGGGCAGTAGGAGAGACCTTTCACCAATATACTTTAGGGGTTGATGAATTATTTGAGGAAGCAAATGTTGAGACTTTCCAACGGCGACAATTATTGATACCCAACACAAAGACTATTTTCAAGATGATGCTTAATCATCATGGCGGACGAGGTTGCTGGATACGGCTCAAGGATTTTTCGGATATGTTAGCTTTTAAGAATCAACATCCTGAACTTGAATTTGCAACATTACAGACTTGGGCTGCCGAAATGAAAATGTCGAGAATTTTTGCTATTGGCAATGCCATTATGCAAGGCATATTTTTAGATTCAGAACCACATCAGCAAATTGAACCTAAGCTACAAAAACATATTTTTGATTATTGGGAAACCAGCAAAGAATACGACCATTTCTGGTCGAAATACAACCACCGAAACATTTATCGTCAGCTACAAGACACGCCTATGAGTTGGCTTGCGCTATCGCACCAATTAGTAAAATACTACGCCATCCCTAATGAAATGGAAAAGAAAAGGCTAGTGGTTTTTCCGGATAGATATGTGTATTTGAATGCCTTTACGAAATTGGTTTCTTATGCTTGGTTTAGGGCTAGAGAAAAGAATACCTAAGCGAATTTGAATAAGGAACAGGAAAACAATATAAATAAAAGCTAAACTACATCATTTAGGTACCTATCGGTTATTTTTTTGGAACTTGTTAATTTTTAGGGATTACTCTGAGAATACCATTGCCTTTCTTCATTATATTTAGGCTGTATTAACCTATTTACTTTTTTAACCGAAACTCTCCTCATGAAGCACTTTTTGATTTTTGGCCTATTATTTATTTTCTGTGCTTGCGATAAACCAATTACACCAGATACTAATTCTGTAAGCAGAATAACACATCAAAGGGCAATATGAAATATTAATTTATACAATATCCAATTTAATTTTTTGTGAATCTATATCTAATTGATTTATTTCTTCAGTCCACAAAGAATTTTCCTGCATGATTTTTTTTATTTTGAGATAGTTTTTATCAGAGTGTAATATAGTAGAGAGGGTTGCAGAATATTGTGAATAAGGTAAGCATTGCTCCAAAATATCCGTGATAGTCGATATAAGAGTATTTTTATTCCTTGTAGATTTTTTATTAACATAGTTTTCTGAAAATATTAAAGTTCTAGCAATTAATTTGATTAACTCTTGTCCAACTTTAAATCGTTTGTTAACAACCCTAGTCATATTATTCAAATCAAGTGTCTCAATAGTTGTTTCACCTAACATGGATTTCTCTGAGAAATTATATAGACGGAATGCTAAATGCTCAGAAGGGTTATTAATAAAAGGATTAATAATTGGCTCATTGATAACATCATGGGTACTTTTTATACCATTACACCTTTTACAAGAAGGTAAAAGATTTTCCCAACTTAGAACTTTATCAGGGTAACGGTCTTTATCTTCAAAATGTTCTACTTCCATATATTTCGACTCTTCCATTATATTACATTCACAATATGCACATTTTTCAGAACTCAGTTCTAAAAGAGCCTTTTTTAGTAAGGGGATATCCCAAACGCGATTTTTTTTTGATTTGAATTCTTGAGTTTTTTGTTCAACAAAAGACGGAGTTAAAATTATAGGAGTAAAGTTCCTTTCTAGCTTAATCATTATTTTTGTCTTTAATAGAAATGAGTTGGAATTTAAATAATTCTCTTAATTCATTATGTGGATGTAATAAAATATTTAGCTCATTGTATAAAATCAACGCTTCCTGATAATCTTCCTTTTGAATTAGATTTTGGAATGCTTTAATTTTATTATTAAACAAGGTAGTTTGGGTGTCTTTCATGCCCATAATATCTGTCAGGATTTCTTCAATTGTCCATCCTTGAAACCCATATTCTGTATTTGGAATTTCTCTCTGAACCACATCCTTACCTCTTAACTCCAAAGCAATTATTTGATTAGGTAAAGCATTTTGAATAATATGTGGACTATGAGTTGTAACAAAAAATTGTGCTTTAGGGAAAGTTTCAATCAATATTTTAACTATTTTTTCCTGCCAATTCGGGTGTAAATGCAATTCTAATTCATCAATTAATATAATTCCTTCAAATTCTTCTACAACTATTGAAGTGTCAAATCTATGCTCGACCTCATTTATTACAGAAAATAAAATTGATAGAATAGATTTATATCCAGCAGATAAATACTCGAAATAAATTTCTCCGTTTGGAGTATTTATCATTATATCATTTGTTAAAGCATCTATCCTGCTAAAACTAAAGTCATTATTTATTATTGAAAAACATTTTTTGACTATCTCGAAATTTTGTGCTTGTGAGGGAGTAAGAGCGTTTTCATGTGCAGAAAATATAAATCTTCGTACTATCCAATTTTTAACATTAAAGAATTTAACTCCTGAAGAAGCCTCCTCTGATATTTGCTCTGGATTTTTGAAGTAGTCTTTTGATATACTGTCTAACTCACGGTACTCAAAATATCTAGAAATTTTTAAAGAAATTATAAATTTTGCAAGCTCTGAATAATTTTCTATGTATCCTGAGTCAATTCCTTTAAAATCCTTAAATTTAATTTCAATTTTTTCTCTAGAGTTATTAATAGAAAATTCTCCATTAATTAAACCATAACTTGAATTAGCACTCCTTTTTAAAACTCTATTTGGTCCTCTAAAAAATAAATGCCCGATTGACTCTAAAATAGTAGTTTTACCAATCCCATTAGGTCCGCAAATAATATTCATTTGGGGATTAAAGTTTATAGATATATTATTGATTCCTGCGACACCTGTAATTAAAATATTATTTAATTTCATATTAAATATTTCAAGCTAATATTTATTGATTAAGTAAATATATATAAGCTAGTTAATAAATTAGAATTTATTTATTATAAGGGTATAAAGAAACAAAAAAGGTCGATAAAATCGGGCTTTTTACATTTCATAACTATTAATAAATCACTAAAAAAAATCTAAACAATTGTTTCACCTCTGCCATTCACTATATGCAAACTAACCTCAATAAATAAGGTTGGTAAATTCTAAATAAATATCCTGTGCATTGTATGTGCCATCAGATAGCTTAATTACCGTGTTTTCGGCTTGCATCTGGTAACGCTTTACGGCATATTGAAGGATTTGCAAGAATGCTTTTTTCTGTTAAAGCCAAGAGGCTGATGATTAGGGCAGCAAAGTCTCTACTTTTGTGACGTAGAATATTATCTTTAATGGTCACAGGTTTGACGTTTTGTGTAGTTTGATACAGATGTATTCGTATTAACAAAACGACAAAAGCCTGATTATCAGGCTTTTGTCGTTTTGTTGTGGAGACGCAGAGAGTACTATTTTTGGTTCGTAACTTCTTCATTATCAATATATTAGGGGTAATGTGATACAGTATCACTTTGTATATCTGTATCACTTGATACACATTAATTTTAACCTATCCCAGAGGCGCATCTACGATTCTGAGTACACGCCAGATATTATTAATATCCTTTTTTTGGAGTGTCAAACTTCCGCCTGTTTCTTCGTTATCACTATGCAATGTGATTGTACCAGTAGTTTGCATTTGATTAGATTTAATTCGCTTGATTACCAAGTATTCATTACGATACAATACCAGATAAATACCGCTTGGAATAAACTCCCAATCATTATGCGGTACTGGCTTAACCCTTACTTTCATTTTAGACCACAGTTTAGGCTCCATAGAGTCGCCGTCTACTTCAAACACTAAGTTGTCTTTAAGATTCTCTTTTTTGTCAGTCACTAACACTTGAAATTTTTCTAATACAATTGGCATATTTTCTACGATGCTACTAATAAAAGTTGCCCGTGCATCAATCGGGATATATGGCAGTTCAACTAATTCATAATCACTAACAACTTTCACGTTACTTACTGGCATAACTTCACCTGTCAATTCTTCTATTGGTATTTGCAATGCATTCGAAATTTTTACTAAGGTTTCGTACGAGGTAGAATTTCTTTTGAAGATTCTACTAAGCACGGATTGGTCGCTAACTCCAATCAGTGGTACTAAGTCTTTTACCTGCATACCTAATTCGGCAAGTCTCTGCTTTATAATTTTTTCTAGGGGTTTCATTAACAAATTGGCTGTGATAAATGTAAAATAATGTCAACACGAAATAAATCATGTCAATCACTTGACATCAATGTCAAATGTTTGTATGTTTGTGCGGTCAAATGATTGCCGCAAGTGGTAATTACTTGACAAATAACGGCAAAATTATTACCAAACAAATAGTCAAATGAAATCAATCTTTCAAAAAACTTATCTTACGGTTAGCCCTGCTGCTGCAAGCTATTTTAGAAAAGTTTGGATTGAGCAAACCAAACTATCAGAACGTACATTTCGGAATCGTGTCAAAGAGCCCGAACTATTCGATGTACTACTATTCTGTCATGTATGCGAATTGGATTTAGGGGAAATTCTAAAGCCATTTTCTACACAGTTCAAAAACATTCCTGCTTTTAACAAAAACGTACAATTAACCATTGAACAATGAGCCGCAACCAAAGACCAAAACCACGCCTAATTATAGGCCGCCAAGGAACAGGCAAAACACTAAGATTTTACAAAATCTTAGCAGATTGTTACCCTAAAAAAATAGTAATCAAAAGCCTTATAAGTGTAAAATTCGCTAATAAAGCCGTCTTAGAGAAAGAATACGATATACTTGGAGTAGATGAAGTAGCAACAATTAATGACCTCTTTTATTTAGCAAAAGTGTCGTTAACATCAACAATTAAAGTAGTTGTTGCGGCTCAATTAGTTAAAGACGAAATACCTAAAGATTTACTGTCATTGTTTGAAGTGATTGACATGGACGAAGAAACCGAAATACTTAAACCTGCTACCGATGAAAACAATAACTGACCTGACAATTGAAAACTCTGTACTGAGAGAGCAACTAAAAAAGCAAGAAGAAAGAACGGCTTTACTAGAGAAACAAAAAACGTATCTGATAGGCTTTTCGAATCGCTTACTACTGAAATTCAAAAACACCAAATGAGACACACTCTAAAAATCATAGGCATTACTATCTGCCTGATACCACTGGTACTGGCAATGCCTTTAATTCTTTTGCTAACTGGTAGTAGTTTAAAAACTGCATTTACAGCGTAACCAATGAAAACCATACTCCGGTGCTTGCTAATCATACTTAGCACCCCTATCACACTAGCAATTTTTATTTTATACCTTATCGAACCTTTATATAATTATGTGGGTAACAGACGAACAAAAGAAAGCCGCTAAAGCCGTAACATTCCAAACTGCTTTGGCGGCTTTGGGTGTACCTTTCTGTAAGGTAACAAACGGTCAATTACTATACTATTCACCATTCACAGACGAGCGTACAGCATCTTGTTTGGTTGAACCCAAAAAGAACCTGATAAATGATTTTTCTAGTGGCTTTAGTGGTGATATAATCAAGTTTGCAATGCAAGTGCGTGGTAAAGGTTTTCAAGATGCTGTACTATGGCTTATTAGCCTTGATAATTCAATAATAGAATTTAAAAAAGAGGTTTACTACAAAGATTCAAAAATCACTTTAACCGATGTAAAACCGCTTACTAGCGATAGACTTTTAAGCTACGTATATAACAGAGGGGTAAGCAGATTTCTAGCAGATACATACCTAAAACAGATACATTACAGGGTCGGGCAAAACAACTTTGTATCAATCGGTTTTCAGAACGATAACGGCGGCTATGAGTTACGCTCACCCCCTAAAACGCCAAACGACAAGGGTTTTAAAGGTTGTTTGGGTACTAAGCATATAAGAACTGTATCTTTTGCAAGAACCGACAAACTAGCCGTTTTTGAGGGCTTTTTTAGTTTTCTGTCATATCTGCGTTTAGGCTTGCACGCTGACCATTACCAAGCGGATTATATAATCTTAAACAGCCTTAATACGCTTAAAAAAGTGTCATTTGACAAATACAAACAAATGTGGCTGTACCTAGATAATGATGCCGCTGGCATTAGAGCTACACAGAAAATAATTGAAGAAAACCCACTTAAAACCGTTTTGGATTGCTCGAAATTATATAAAGGGTTCAACGACCTGAACGAATATCTGGTATCAAAATTATAACCTGAACCACCATGACAGAAGCACAAGAGCCTGCAATTCTGGTAGATGTGCCAGAAAAGAAAATAAAAGACAATAAAAAATTCAAAGGCCGTTTGAGCAAACGCCAAAAAATTGAAGATTCTTTAAGTGAATACTACGATTTTCGATACAACTATATGAAGTACAAAATCGAATTTTCGCCAAAATTCGAGAACAATTTTAAGGAAATAACCGATAGAGATATTCACACTATTTTACGGATTCTCGACCGCAAAACAGACCATAGGGCAAACTTTGCAGATATATCAAGTATTATACATTCTGACTTTTCAAAGACCTTTAACCCGATTGAAGAGTATTTCCTGGCATTGAGCAAAACCGAAAAGTTCGACCAAAAAAATTTGGAAATGGATAAGCTAATTGCGTGCGTAACCTGCAAAACTCAACCCGAATTTGCCGAAACTTTAAAGCGTTGGCTTATTGCATCAGTAGCGAATGCGATAAGCCCTATTGGTTGTCAGAATCAGATTTGCATGGTATTAATCGGCGACCAAGGGGCATACAAAACCACCTTTCTAAACGCCCTATGCCCGAAACCATTGCACGAATATTTGTATAGTGGAAAGTTGAACCTAGAAAGCAAAGATACTTGGATAATGTTAGGCCAATTCTTCATTATCAATATCGACGACCAATTGAAAGTATTGCACAAAAAAGATGCTGAAACAATGAAAACCCTGATAACACAAAAGGAACTTTCATTGCGCTTGCCACACGACAAATACAATACTAAAATCATGCGTAGGGCTAACTTTTGCGGTAGTATTAACGGGCTTGACTTCCTGACAGATAACACAGGAAACCGCCGTTTTTTACCCTTTGAAATACTTGATATTGATATTGATAGGGTACAAACGAAAATCAACCTTAATAGGGTTTGGTTGGAAGCCTATACAATGTATTTGCATGGTACTAAGTACTGGTTTGACAAAGACGAGATAGAAAAGTTATTCGGCGATTTCTCCGACTTCACAACTGCAAGCCCTGAGCAAGAACTATTCTTAAAATACTTCGAGCCATATTTTCACATTGAAGAACTACCAATTGGTGGATGTTCTTACATGACAAATACCGACATTCTTCAATATCTGAATGCTCGTGTATCTGGCTTAAATCTAAGTGGTAAAAAACTTGGTGAGATACTTTCAAAACTAAAAGTATTGAAGATTAAGAAAAGCGTTTGCGGCATTAGTACACAAGTCTATGTAATGAGAGAGAGAGAACCCGAAAATGTAAAGCTAGAATCTAGGTTAATGCCCGAACCTATAAAGAAACCTGTAACAAAAAAAGGTGAGCAAGTGAAGCTGTTAGACCCTGATTATTACCCCGACCCATACGCAAAACCGAAACCAAAAACAAAATCAATCAAAAATCAAAACCCCCGATAACAATGAGAAAATCAATTTTAGGCTTTTTCGACTGGCTAGTAAATCGTGAGAAGTACGACGAAATAGAAAAGTTCTTTTTAGAGAATTACCCACCCTGTAAAGACTCTAGCCCCCTGATTCGTATTGACTGCAAACTGTATAAATTAAGTGATTTAGTAGAAGCGTTTAAACGTGAAAAAGGAATGCCTTTAAACATGAAAGTATGCGCAGAAATATTGCATAAACTAGGCTATAAACAGATTTATGCCCGTGAATCATTTTCGACTACTTATTACAAATTTTGGCTTATTAAAAGATAATTTTTAAACAATCATAAATCAATTTAATCATGCAAGAAATACAAATAATCGGTAATGTTGGCAAAGATGCCGAAATCAGAGAATCTAATAACACAAAGTTTGCTACTTTTTCGGTAGGTGTAACCACCCGTAAAAAGAACGGTGAAAACGTAGTAGAAAAAACGAATTGGTTTGAGTGTGCAACTGATAATTTGAAAGTTGCACCATTTGTGAAGAAAGGGGTTAAAATCTTTGTACGTGGCAGTTTCAGACTTGACCAATATTATTCTGACAGTTTGGGGCAATGGATTCCTACAATAAAAGTACACGCCCAAAACATTGAATTGTTAAGCCCGAAAAAAGACGATTCAACGGAGCAACCGCCAGCGGCGCAAAGTACACCTACGCCGCCGCCAGTTGAAAGTGCTGGTAATGGTGGTGATGATTTACCATTTTAGGAAAATGAAAAGCGGTTGTAAACCGCTTTTTGTATATACAAAATACAAGCTAATGGAACAATCGGAGAAAAAGAAAGGCAGAAAACCAAGACGGGATTCTAACCGAACCGAAACAATTATAATGAGAGTAACACCAGAAGAAAAAGAACTAATCAAGAAATTTCATAAGGATAGTTCAAATAGAAACCTATCGCTTACCGACCACATTATTAATTCTGTCTTTCATTATGCGTTAAAATATTCGTTTCGTCTTCCAGTCGATGAAATAAAAAAGTTAGAACTCCCAGCACTACGCAGAAAATAGTAAAACTGATTTAAACACATATATGTATGACTTCTACAAATGTAATTAACAAAATTATTGCCATTAGAAAGCAGAAGAGAATTTCAATGTATGCAATGGCAGAACTGTTGGGTGTATCTCAATCTAGTTACTTTGCTTTTGAAAAGAAAGGGACATTATCTATTGATAGACTTTATGAAATATCTAAAGTTTTAGAGATTCCAATTTATGAACTGTTGGGTTTGGGATTGCCACCGTCTGACGAGATTAACCGATTGCGAGAAGAAAACAAACTTTTAAAGCAGTCTTTAAATACAATAAATTATTTGATACAAGATTTAGAAGACATTGAAACAATCAACGAAAGTAGAAATGAAGAAAGAATACCATTACGCAATTATCTAGGACACTTGGTAGAATAACAAAAACCTAATTATTGGCTTATTAAATAATAAAACTATGGCAAAAGATTTTAAAACTATAATGCTTAGAGATATTCCTTATGATGTAGTAGAAATTCTCAATAAAATTGGCGAAGAACAAGGTTTGAAAACTGGTACAGATATTATCAATTATATTATAAAGGATTATCCGAAGAAAGTAGATTCTGTGAATGATTACAAAGAACGTTTCTTTGATACAAGAAAAGAATTACAGAATGTTCATTATGATAAGAAAAACCTTGAAAGAAAACTATCTGATATTGCAAGCGTAATTAATAGGGCGGAATAAATGTTAACAAATTTCGTCCCGGTAATCATCTGCAGAAAGCTGCTCTGCTCTCCATCAGCCGGATGCTGCATGAAATTTGTTAACAAATTAAAAACTGAGTTTTATTGTACAACAAAAAAGCCCGACAGAATCGGGCTTTCATAGCTATATTGCATTCTAAAATTAACTTATTTTTTTAATGCCTGATATAATATAGCACTTTGATTTCTAGCTTCAATTATGTGTTGTTCTTGTTCAGAACATATTCTTTTAAGTGATTCTAACCTTTCATTACCATTAATTGGAAATGAATCAAGTTTTTCAAGATTTTCTAAGAATTTTTTATGCTCTTTTTTTCTCCAATCTCTATGATTTTTATATGCCTCTTTAAATGTTTTTTCATCCAAAGTAGGGCTTGGAGTCGTTCTTAATACATGGAGGATGTTTTGGGTTTTCATAAAAAAGAAATTTAAGTTGAATTTTTTAATTAAAATAACTACTAAAATTACTAACTATAAATAGATTTATAGAATCAATTTATACAGATTGTGGAAAACTTTATTACAACTAACAAAAAAGCCCGACAGAATCGGGCTTTTTGCATCATGGATAACTCATAACCAATAAATAAACAAGAAAAAATGTATCAATAAAACCTTAATAGTTTGCCTGCCAGTCCTGCCGCTAAGATACGCCACCCCCAATTTTCAAGCCTTGCATAAAATCTTTGTTTCTTCGTCCGTGCTAAATCTGTTGTAAGTGTGAATGTAGTAGCTTGTAAGTTTATAATTGAAGTAGCATAAGTATCTAGCTTAATTTCTTTGCGAACGTTCAACGCCTGTTGCGTCCTGCTCTTGTCCTGCAATGCCTTTATGGTCTCCAATTGTATATACATTTTTTGCTTTAATAGGTCGTAATCTTTTAGCTCCGTGTTAATACGTGGTAGGAGTGCCACCAAACTATCTTTTTCAGCGCTGCTTAGTGTATCGCTTTGCGATGTCGCTGTAAGATGAACGAATAGACTTGTTAGGAGTATTAGCAAAGTTTTCATTACGTACTGAATCAATTTTATGTAATTGGTAAGTAAGGCTATCAATCTTGTTTTCTAGCGTTTCAATCCGTTGATTGAGTGCCACTATTTCGGTATTCTGTTTAATGGCTATTGGCGAAACGTTAGCAATACCGCTGCCTATGGTTTGAGTGCTTTGTGAACATTGGCGCAAAGTGGACACAACGGCAAAGACAATTACTAATAAACATATCAGGCTTATTAATTTAGACTGCCAACTGCTTAAAAGTTCTTTCATAAATCAATGTGGTTTGCAACTGCATAAACTGAACTGATACTACGCTTTTTCTTTCGCACACCATCACGTGAATTTGTATCTCTGTACACCGTATTGCTATTGCTGGTATTACCGCCGATAGTGATAATGTAATCTTTGCCCCATTCTACCAAAATTTCAATGTGGCCTATCTCTCCACCTGTAAAACGATACCCCACCAAATCGCCTGACTTTGGTTCTTTGCCGATGCCTGTTTTAAAGTTCTTCTTATAGACTATCAAACTAGGATTTGTAAACCAGTCTCTAGCACGTGGTGCAAATTTTGCGTAGTGTTTAACCTTACAAGTATTATAAACATACCCTACAAAGTACCCACACCACGGGTCAGAATAGTTTTTGACGGTTCGGCCTAAACAGATACTACGATAAAAGTCTATTCTTTGCCCTCGGTTGTTACCGCCGATTTCAAGCGTGCCTACCTCTTTTTCAGCCGTCTGAATAATACACTCCCTATTTGTTTGCGCCCCTGCTGAAAATACTAACCCGACCAATAGGCATAGTGATAATACAATCATTGCTAAAAACCTTAATTTGCTGTCAGGGCTTGCATTTAGAAAGGTTTCTTTGAGCGATACCGTATTTACACGCTCGTTGATGAATGTAGCTAGAATAGGGAAAAAGGTATATTTGGCGAAGACGATAAAAGCAATAGCGATGCCTAAATCAAGTACCTTGCTTAGTGGGTGAGTAATGTATAAAATGCTGTCGCTCATTACCTGTGTATTAAATCCGCCTAAAACCGACTGAATAAACACAACGGCAAAAAAGCATATAGCACTTACAACCAAGCTCTTTTTCACCCAACCAAAGATTGTTTTTTTGTGTACCGCCTCTTGGTTTTGGTGTTCTTTACTGAATTGTTCATTGTAAGGCTTTACGGCCTTTGCGTTGACGATTTCTAATATTTCATCCGGTGGCACGCCGTACATATCTTCAATTTGTACAAAGGTTAGGCCGTCTAACATAATGCCCCGAATTACGTCTTGCTGTTGATATGGTAGTAGTTTAGAAAATTTTGACATTGTTTCTGATAGTTTCAAAAAAAGCCCTGATACTGGTTGATATAGGGCTTTTTTGTAGTGTATAGTTGATAAGGTTTTATTATGCTGCTTTGATTTTCAAACTACCGTTTTCGATGTAACAATTTACCCGATTAGGAATAGTTGGTGCACTTGAATTAGCTATTAACGCAGGTGCATTTATCGTTCCAACTGTATCTTTTATTGCATTGAAAACCGATTCGGTACAAACTAAATCATGTGCAGTTACTAACGGACTTGTGTGCATACTAATAAATGCTGTTTGCCCCTCTGCAATTACGCTTTTGTCTTCTGCACTAAGGATATAAGGACTTACCCCGATTGTTATTTTAACATTCATTTTTTAAAGACTTTTTTAAGTTGAACAATTGAAATTATTAAGTAGTCCACACAACGGCCGTGCCGTTGAACATTCCCAGTTTACCCGTCGTCGGGTCATAGACTGTTTGAAAAGCTGGCAGATAAGGCAAATTATACGGTACTGGCTCGCCTAGACTTACCTCTGTAACTACCAATTTTGAAAGGCTAATTAATGCCCCATTGTGCCCAATAAAAGACACTTTGGCTTTTACAGTATTAGCAGATAGGTTTATATTGTTTGTACCTACGCCGCCGATATAACCCACAACCTTTGTAAAGTTGGCAGGCATCGCCGAATTAAATTTAAAATATGCCCCTGCGCTATTGTCGGTTTTAGGTGCTGCCGAATTATCCCTTTTGTAAAGGTTCACTAACATAGAGTGGTTGCCCGTGCCTTTAATTAGGTATTCAGCCTTGTAGAGCTTATCAGTTCTTAACCAGATATAACTGGTATTGTTGCCTGCTGTTCCCTCTAGTGTCGGCATTCCCTCATTATCTGCGCCGATTGCTAGCCCTGTGCCTGTCCAACGGCCAAGATTATTATCTTCCAATGAACCGTTTTTGATTAACGAAGCACCATAATTTTGTGCAGAATCACCACTTGCGCCGTGCGTTCCTGCCGCCCCTCTGCCGCCTGTTAAGTTTAGATTCCAGTTTGCAAACGTGCCTGTGCCTTCTGCTGTGTCCACCGCTACAACTATTGTAGTGGCAGTAACGGCCGTGATAATGCCCTCCATGAATTTCGTTACGTCTGTACTGGCAGTAATCCGAACCCTTGCACCTACTGTATAGGCCAAATTCGCCGTTGCTAGGGTAAAGGTCTTTAACTCCAAAGCGATATTGGTAGACGTGGCTATTGTGGCTTTATAGCCATTGCCAGGGTCGCCCTTTTCGCCTCGTAACATACTCAATGCCACAGGGTCTTTTAGAATCTCTTCTTTAACTTTCTGATTGTCAATTACAGGTTTTGCGGGTGTGGTAGTGTTTGCACTACGTTGCCCGTCTTTGCTTTTTGATAATTCGTTGACGAGAAGCCCCGCACCGCCAAGAATTGCTAGTGTTTTTAATCCGCCCATATTTGTTTTAAGGTAAATAATTACAATTTAATTTATACATACTACTGTTGCCTGATTGCTCAACAAGGTTTAGCGTTTTTGTAACCGTCTGCCCCTTGTTCACCGTTTCCTGAAAGTATTCGCCGACCGACCCACTCGCACGATTAAAAGTAAATGTTAGCGGTACTTCAAAATCGCTTTCAGTCAGGTTTTTAAATTCAATGGTATAAGTGCCAAATGGCAAATACCGCTGTGATTCTTTCGGGTGGTTGTTACCTCGTTTGTTCGGGTTAAACGACGGATGAAAACCGCCTTTAGTATCCTTACAGTACATTACTACATTACCCGACGAATCTTTAATTGTATATTCAATTTTGGGTACAACTGTATCAAATTCGGGATGCTGTCCATCACTCCCAGCACGGGCATTGATGGCGTGCGTCGGTAAATCTATTGTGGTGTACTGGTTTGCCTGTGTTACCCAATCGCCCGTTGGATAGGGCTGTTGGTTTTCTTTGCCATAAAACCAGAATTTACTTTCACCGCCTGCCATTTGGCTAACTTGGTTGTCGTAGGTCTCGCTTGTAGGGTATGCCCTCGAAATCCCTATCGTAAAAGTTAAGGGTGGCTGTAAGCCGCCGTTTCCACCTGTGCCACCATCGCCGCCGCCATTGTTGCCGTCGTCTCCACCACCGCCACCACCGCCACCGCCGCCACCACTCGGTGGATAAACAGGGGGTACAATTGCCTTTGGTGGTTTAGGTACTGGTACTACAACGGGAGTAAAACAGGCATATAAAATAAAAGCCAATAGCCCTAAAAAAAGCAACCTAGCTGCTAAGGGTGTGTTGTCGTCGGTGTCGTCGTATTGCTCCATTGATATACTAAATATAAAACTGCAATGCCTGTTAAAATTAAAGTTACATCTACTGTATTGCTGCCTGTTGCTACATTGGCGGGTACGTATTTCCCGTACCACTTGCGTACATCGCCCACGCTCAAAACTCCATCTTTGTCAATATCCATGCCTTTGTTGGCATTATAGGTATTTGTACCAGATTGAGCAATTACGGTGCTGTCGGGGCTGTTCATGTGCTTTGGTAGAAACACGGCCAAGCAAACTTGGTACACATCTTTCATTTTGCCCTTTACGCCCAGATTTACAAAATACTTTTCTACGTAGTCGAGTTGTTGGACGTTGCTCATGCTCAAAAGCTGTGTACGGTTGATGCCTAAACCTGCCAATGTCTTGTCTAAAAATTGTATCAGACCGACCGCCGACGAACTCGGATTTTGTGCCAAGTGGTTCAACTTAGATTCGGCATACATTACCACCATCAACCAATCTGCTTGAATCCCTAAACGGCTTGCAATCTGTGTAACTTTCTGCTCGAATGCCGCCCGATTGCTTGTTACTTTGTCGATGTAAGCGAGTGCCATTTGTCTAGGGTTTAGTTGATGTAAGGTATTGCGCCGACACTAAAACATAGTCCTTGTAAAGTCCTAAATCCTGTGTCGGTTTGCCACATTGTGCCCAGATGCCCGTAATGCCGCCAACGGTCTTGTTTTCGAGTTGTAAAACCCTGCCCAGGTTCTCGCCTTTGGTTGATAAGCGTAAAGGCTGCCCCGTGCTATTCGACCGTATATTTACGCCTGCCTGTTTGACAAAGGCATTACTACCTACCATTACGCTAATATTGTTTGTCGGATTGGTCGGGTTTGTTGGAATCGTTGTTGTTCCTGACTGTGCATTATAATTATTAAAGAATAAATCAGTAACCCCCTCGCTCCGTAAATCTGCATCTAACGAAGTACTAAATAAAGACTTATAGGCTTCCGAAACGGCGGCGTAGTTCTTTAATTTTCCCATTTGTATAGCAATGGCCTTTACTGCGTTTTCGTCTGTGCCGTCAGGTGGATACCACCCGAAAATTGGTTCGGAGACAAGGGGGTGAAAAGCGTTAAATAATCTTTGTGCCAGTAGTGCCGCCTCGTTGTTTGGCAAATTGTTTTGTATCTCTTCTCTCTCTTCTTTCTTCTTGGTAGTTGTATATACATAATAAGCACCCAAGCCAATTAGTATAAATTGCACTTCCTTACGTTTGAAAAGGTCTGAAAAGGTATCCTTAAATAAGGTAAATATTGCGGCTATGATAGCGACGTACTGCATTTGATTAGAATTTTAGTTTTTTGGCTAACTTCTGTACTTTAGTGATAGTGCTGAAAATATCACCTTTACCCGATTCCACATAGGTTACAATTTCGCCGATTTGTTTCTGGTTTCCCTCATCGGCTAGCATCGGGATAATACGTGGGTTGTCTTTTAAAATCGTGTTTGACTTCTCTAGGGCTTCTGCTGCTTTGTCAACATCGTTGTTGAATCCTGATAGAAACAATGCCCCAAAATTTCTTAATTCATTAGTGTATTTTTCGGTTGATGCCATGATGGTTATATTTTAAAATCTTTCAGAATGTCTTTTGCTCCCTCGAAATTTTCCTTTGCGTTAGAAATCATTTCTAGCACGTTTGTTGCTTTTTCGTCGTTGCTTTCGTCGCCGTCGGTTAGGTCTACCAAGACCGTTACTATAACTTTGAATTTGCGTTCTAATTCTGTCAATCGCTTGTCCAGTTGCTCGTATTCAAAATCTTTACGAGCCTGATTATACGCCTCGGCTTTTATTTGTTCAAGTGTCATACCGCCTAAATAATTGGTAGTGTTATTGATACCTATTTGAAAATCTATACGAACCGCCCCACGGTCAGATTTAGGGCCTTTCATCCCTTTGATAAAGTATTTGCCATCACTTAATACAGCATAATCTTTTTCAAATTCGGCTATGGCTTCATGGGTGTCATTACAGTCTCTTTCTGCAACTTTTTCTTTACTTGCTACGCTGTGAATCTCGTAGCACTTAACCCCGTTGTTTTCAATCCATGTTCGTATTCTATCCATGACTGTAAGTTTAAAATAAGGGGTTATTATCAGTTGAATACCCCCTTATCAGGTAGATTAAACTTTAATTTTCGACACCAGATTGTCTTTGAGTTCACGACGGCGTACACGTTCGTTTTTAGATGCCACGTATTGTTTCATTCGTTTCTCGTATTTGTCCCAAGTGGCTTGTGTCGAGTTTAAACTTGGTTTTTTAGGCATTTTGATTTTTGGCATTGCTATAAGAAATTAAGTAAATCAATGATTAAATTAGTGGGGGTAAAGGGTGTTTACCCCCTAAACTGTCGGGTCAGGTTCGTTGCTTACAGTAAAGCAAGCAAGCCTTTTTTCTTCCCTTTGCCGCCGCCCATCATAGGCTTAAGGATGAAGAGATACACCGCTACCGCAATACCTACCGCTAGCACGGGGTTAGCTTTTACCCAGTCGGTAGCCTGTGTAAACAAGTTTGCTGAGCGAGTATCTGGCACACCATCGCCATCAGAATCATTGCCTAAATCGGCTTGTCTTTGTTCTTCTGCATTCACAAAGAACGCCGTGCCGTCGGTGGCGTATTTTTCCACATAACCCGCAGGGGTTTTAAATGAACTTGGTTTTTGTACACCATAAGTATCACTTTCAACCAATTGTGTTAGGTCATCAGTAGTTACACCCGATGCCAGTTGAAACTCATTTGTGTTCTGCGCTAAGCCCCTGCCACGGATATAAAATGATAATGGGTATTCTTTAAGGACTTGTGCAAGGTAAAAGGTTGTGCCGTTGTCGAATGTGATTGCTTGGAAAACACTACCCGGCACGTTCTTCCAAGTTCCTATTAGCTTTCTGTTACTAAGAGCCATTTTAAAAAAGTTTAAGTTGAAAAATTGTTATTGTTTTTTGCCTACCATAAACAGTAGGATTGCCGCCGCAATTAGTACCAAAGTGCTTGTGTCAAGACCAAAAATCTTGTTGTTTGCGCTTCTGTCAATGATTTGTGCAGGTGCTTTGTCAAGGCTGCCGCCGTTAGCGGCCATCAACTGAGCCATAGCGTTTTGGTCGTATTGCCCCTTGATTACCGCCTGTATATTTTTGTTGGGAATGATGCCGTTTTTAGTCAACATCGTTAGAAATGGGTCGCCATATTTTATGACACCATTTAGTAACTGCTCCCACCATTTGTCCTTACCAGATGCCTGTATTTGGGCTTGCTGAACCTGCATTTGCGTGAATGAATCCATGTTTTGGAAGTACCAAGAACTGAATCCGCCATCTAGTCCATTCATTTAAAATAAGTGTTTTAAGTCTAAGTTGAATTTTTGAGAAATAGGGACACTTACACCCAATGCCCGAACGTGTCCAGCGAGTTCAAAGGATACAAAGCCCGTCTTTACAGTATTAAGAATTTCTAAACTTAAGCCCAGTAAATCAGATAAAGGTATATACACATCTAGCAATAAATCTGTGCTACTCCGTGCCGCTATCGTTTGCGACTGTGCCAAAATCGTTCGGCCAATTGTACTGTTATTAATACGGTTTTCGATGTTTGCGCTAGTAATAGGAATTGCCACGTTTTCGCCGTTTGTTACCCTGATTATTTGCCGCCATGTAATTACACCGCCTGATAGTTTTAGATTCTTAATACTGCCAACGGCAAAGTATAAACGTTGTGCCGCTAGCACTACACGTGCATAGTAAGAAGCAATGATTATCAGGATTGCAATTATTATGTATTTCCTTTTCATGCTTGCTTGCGTTTGATTAAAATAAAAAGAACCAATAAACCTATGCCTATCCAAAGCCAATTGTTAGTAGCTATGTTTGCGCTTCTGCCTGCATCACTTACCACCTTATCGAATTTTGCGTATTCGCCTGTTAAGCTGCTTTTCAGAATACCCAATGCACCTACTTCGCTTTCAAGGTGTATCAGCTTCTTTTGTAGCTGTTGCATAATTACTTTGTAGTCATCAGGCTTTTGCGATTTTGCCAGTAGCTTTACACCCGTTAAGAATATGCCAGGCACTAACGAAAATGCACCTGCCGTTTTGTCGCTTGCCTGCGATAAACCCAAGCTGAAAATATGGGGTATCATGGCATAGAGTTCGTCTATTTCCTTTTGTGCATCGGCATAAGCCTGATACGCTGCCATGTAGGTTTTAGCATCGGAAACTAAAGTAATTACACGGGTGTCGATTGCTTGAACTCGTGCCGAAACTGGTTGGCTAGTATCGTTTATGGTTCGATATAGGTCTATTTTTGCGCTCCAACCTGTTTCTACAATTAGGCCATTTCTATCATATCCCCATTTTATCGAATCCAGCCCCCTTGCACTAAAGGTTTTTACGATTGGTAATATCGGCACTCCCACCGCATCTACCACGTTTGCGTTGTAGTTGTTGTTTACATAGTCTTTGTTTCCATTTGCACGGGATTTTGCCATTTGTGTTTAAATTAGCCCTATTGGGTGTCTGATTGTGATACAAATGTATGTAGATAAATTATCTTAAAAACTTGTAAATTTGAGTTATTTTGACTAAATTCAAGGAAAGTTTAAGATAAATGCAACAATTCTAAGATGAAAGCAAAGAAATTTAAAGCTGTTTTGAGGTGGAATAAACAAATGATTGCCGAGATGCTAGGCGTTGACGTATCAGACCTCAACTATTTTGTATCAGAAGAAACACGGGTAGCGGTAGAATGGCAGAAAGGAAAGCAGTCTTTCAATGATAAACAGGTCTTTACTATTATAAAAGACTTTAGGAGACTAGCAACGGACGAACAAATCCTAATGATTATCTACCCAAAAGGCATCAAATAAGGGGCTTTTTCGGGGGTGTTTCTATCTTATTACAATCATAATTCAATCTTTTTTCAATCATATTTCAATCATAATGCAATCATTTGACAATCTTTTAGACAAAAAAGTCTTACGGTTTCGGCCTAATTCATTTGGCCGTGAATACTCCCTACAACGGCCGCTTACAATCGTGTTTCCTGTTGCTATAATGAATCAACTGAAAGCCATCTATAACCCATCCTTAGAACGGGGTGGCCTGTTTGAATTATCAGCCACAGAAAGCAAATTAACCTGTGTAGCATTCCATCAGGTTTTAGGCTCTAATAATGCCACATCATACAACCCAAATAAAACCTTGTGGAGTGAAAAGATACGGCAAATAGTAGATAGGGGTAATTTGCCGCTGGCCGTGCATACCCATCCGACCAAAATCGGAATGCACGCCTACGATAGTAAACAGGTACGCTTTTATCTCAAGTCTTCACGCCCTGATAGGTTGATAGCGGATAAGATTATTACAGATAACTTGGTGATGCCCGAAGCGATTTTCGTAAAAGATGAAAGATTCGGTACAGGTTACGGGCTTGCGTTGTACGAAGGTGGTATTTTCCCGTATGCGATTAGTGCCGTATCAGATACGCAATTAGTAATATTGCTTGGTACGGGTATATTGATGGCTATTAACAAGCTATCAAGAAAAGCATTATACCTGCTAATGGGTTGGTTTCTATTTGAATTTTTGAGAAGGCCGAAATATGATTATGATGGCGGTGGAAATTTGAAGATTAAGATAAGTTTTTAATTTTTATCTATAATAAGATACAAAAATCCCCCGAAGAAAATGGGGGATTTGTTGCTTTTAAAGATTAATAATTGGGTCTTTGATTAAATATTCTGTAAATGATTTTAAATCCCCTTTTATTGGAATCCTTTCGCCATTTGTCATAGTTAGTTCTAGGCCACCTTCACGCAAGGGAGCTATTCTAATTATATGCGCTGTGTTAATCAATAGTGTAACACCTGCGAAATCGGAAACTTGAATTAATTTCATAAAGATAGGTTTTAAGTTTAAAAGTAATTCAAATATATAATAAATGCCGATTTTAGTGTATACCGAGTTGTAAATATTTTCTAAAACATAAAGCTATGTTAAGGTTTTTGACTGGCTAAAAGAAAAAGGTTCGATTTTCTGCAATTAATGGAGTGCATTTTTGGGTAAGATGGTAAGAATGGTAGGTTATTTCTGCAAACTTTTTAAAAATCTACTACTAATATCCTGAGCACACCTCTTTTCAATTCTTCACAATTCTACATTCTTAGAATAATACAAACATTTTTTTATACAAAAAATGCGTTTTTTAACCTATTTAGGTCAAAAAACGCATTTGGGTAACATTTTTGGCAATTCTATCTTACCATACCTGTAAAAACAAAAAACTGTGCAAACTGTTAACTATCAGCGAGTTATGAAATTCAATGTTTATTTGCTTATTTTATCTTACCATCTTACCCAAAATAAGAAAATAAATTATAATATATTGATTTTTAGGCTTTTAAGATTTTAGCTACTATGGTAAGATATGGTAGGATATGGTAAGAACGGGTAAGATATGGTAAGAATGGTAGGTTATTTTTGCAACTTTTTTGACTTTTTCTTTTAGCCAGTCATAAAAACTTTTAATATTACAAATACTCTTTATTCTTCGGGAACCGAAAATACAATATTATACGTTGTATACGATAATTGAAAAAAAACTAATTTTTAAACAACCAAAACTAAACAACAATGCACTGGACTTGCCCATATTGTAACCGCGACACTGAAATTACTTATGTTACTGAAGCTGAGAATAATTTAGCTAAAGGAAGCAAAAGTGACTTAATTGAATCCAACGGAAGTAATAGCTTAAGCGTAAAAACAACTTGGATTGTATGTCCGAACAAACAATGTAAGAAACCTGTTTTAACTGCAACTTTAACAGAAATAGAAAATTTGCCAAATATGCCAAATTTTTGGAAGAACAAAAGTGTACTAAAAAATTGGAATTTATTACCCTCATCTAATTCAAGGATATTTCCTGAATATATCCCTCTGGCTCTAAGACAAGATTATTTGGAAGCCTGTTTGATTGTCGAATTAAGCCCAAAAGCATCAGCAACTCTTTCAAGAAGATGCCTACAAGGTATAATTAGAGATTTTTATAGTATTACTGATAAAAAAACTCTTCACGCAGAAATTAATGCTATCAAAGATTTAATTGACCCCATACTTTGGGATGCTATAGACGCAGTGAGAAAAATAGGGAATATAGGTGCTCACATGGAACATGATATTAATTTAATAATTGATGTAGACCCTACAGAAGCAGAGCATTTGATTACTTTAATTGAAATATTATTTAACGACCTGTATATTTCACGACATAACAAATTAGAAGCGTATAACAAAATAATTGCGGCAAGTCAAGCTAAAGCAGCCCAAAAGCAAACTCCATAAAAAAAGCCCTTAAACAAGGGCTTTCTTGCGTTCATTCAATACGAGAAATCAAAAACGGTTTTATCTAAAAACAAGCCTAATTTCTTTAAATATATCTCGGTAGTAGCAAGACTCTTGTGTCTATTAATTCGCTGAATCATTTTTATATCCATTCCGGCAAGATATGCGTGAATATTACCCGTATGCTTCCAAGCGTATAGCGTAGTAACACGTTCTTTGTATATCTCCAACTCTTCCAGAACCTCTTTATGTAAAGTTGTAGCAAGGTTATCTGGTAGTTTTTCGGGCGATGGCTTCAAACCTTTACCAAAAAGATAATAATTTGATGGATAATTCAACAATCCATTTTCAGTAATTAGGCTGTACAATGGTTTCAAAATCGGGATAATATCCCGGGAATTAGTTTTAGATACATCACTTTTTATTTTTATGGTTTTTAGCCTTAAATCAACATCACCCACCATGATATGGCGCAATTCCTTTGGCCGTAAAAAAGCGTAGAATACAAACCGAGTAAAAAGGTATAGATTATAATTATTTTCAATTAAATGCTCTTCGATGGTCTTTTTCTCGTGGTCGCTAAAAGGTGTATTAAAATCGCCCTCATCTTTTTGTAGCTTTAGTTTAATACCTTGAAATGGGTTTATAGCAATGAATTTTTCATCCATTGCCAAACTAAAAGTAGATGATAAATGATTCCTTGCACTGGTAATAGTGTTAGCGTGATACTCAATGGTAAGCGATTCCAAGAAGTCAATAGCAATATCTTTATCAATTTCACGAATATTTGTAATAGTGGTATATTCTTCCAGATACAAGCATAACTGTTTAACACAAGTTTTATAAGTAGACTTCGATTTTTTCCGAAGTGTTGAATTATCTATCAAGTCATTTAAAGAAACCTTGATTTTTTCAATCGCTTCGACACTTACGTCTTGTGTAATCTTGCTTAGTTGCTCAATCCTGTTATCTGCAAATTTCTTTCTTTCTCTGAAGTCTAATTTTTTAGAAATCCATTCTCTGCAACGCTCTCTTTTATCACTATTCAGGTTGCATTTGTAGTATTCAATGTACCAACGGGCGGCAAGGTCTCCACCCTTATCGTGTAGAACAATGTCTTTAATAATCACAGTTTTTTTTCTTGTTGTGTGGTTTGATACAGGTGGCTTTGTATCACTTTGACGTAAACGCCTAATATTCAGGCGTTTACGTTGGTTTGTGGAGACGCAGAGAGTCGAACTCTGGTCCGAACATGGCACTTGTCGAGCCTTCTACATGTTTATTCGATCTTATTTTTCGAGAAAAGTTAGGTGTTCGACATACCGAAGCTTTTCCTTAGAAACCTAAATACTAATTAAAGACAAGTTCCCCGCAATTAATCGCCTCTGCGGATCGACACTCTGAACTCCCTGCAGCAGAGGTTAGCTAGGGCAGAATGTGGCTAAAAGGTTAATTCACTCCGGAATTAAGCAGCCATGGCATACGAAGTATTGCCAGTTATTGTTCGGAAGAATTTTTAACAGGAGGTTCTACCAACTCCTGACATGCTTTTACTCGCAACCACTCACGCCGTCAAAACCGGTCGTCCCCATGGTCATTATATGACAAAAATCCGGTCTCAAAAGTTCATCAATAAAAAAATAATTTATAAGTGCCTGATACTCAATTGGCACTACAGTTTCATGCTCAACGCAATGCGTTTTCTGGCTATATCAACCTCAGTTACTTTTACCTGTACTTTCTGGTGAACCTTCACCACTTCGTTCGGGTCTTTTATAAATCGGTTAGCCATTTGTGACACATGTACCAAGCCATCCTGATGAACGCCCACATCAACAAAACAGCCAAAAGCAGTAATATTGGTTACAATACCAGGCAATACCATGCCTTCTCGCAAATCTTCTATTTTGTGTACATCGGCTGCAAACTCAAACTCTTCTAGGGCTTCACGGGGGTCACGTCCCGGCTTTTGTAGCTCTGATAGAATATCATTAAGTGTTGGCAAACCAACTGTAGCCGTTACATAATTGTTGAGGTTAATCTTTGATTTTATCTGAGGATTATTAATCAAATCGCTTACTTTCAAACCAATATCTTTTGCCATTTTTTCGACAATAGCATAGGTCTCAGGGTGCACCGCCGAATTATCCAGCGGATTCTTCGCTCCGTTGATACGTAAGAAACCAGCGCTTTGCTCAAAAGCCTTTGCACCCAAACGTGGTACTTTTTTCAATTCACTTCTTGAGT
This sequence comes from Emticicia soli, assembly GCF_037860775.1. NCBI lineage: Bacteria > Pseudomonadati > Bacteroidota > Cytophagia > Cytophagales > Leadbetterellaceae > Emticicia > Emticicia soli. The sequence continues at coordinate 150,781 of NZ_JBBEWC010000007.1, forward strand.
TGAAAGCACCATTCTGCGCTCTGTAATCAACAATGTTTTGCGCTAAGGCAGGCCCAAGACCTGACACGTAGCTTAACAAATGCTTACTTGCGGTATTCAATTCAACACCTACAAGGTTCACACAACTTTCAACTACAGAATCGAGGCTTTCTTTCAGCATCTTTTGCTCAACATCATGTTGGTATTGCCCCACACCAATAGATTTCGGGTCAATTTTTACTAGCTCAGCCAGCGGGTCCATCAGTCTGCGGCCAATAGAAATCGCACCACGCACAGTTACATCTTTTTTCGGAAACTCGTCTCTGGCTATTTCAGAAGCTGAATAAATAGAAGCACCTTGCTCCGAGACTACATGCACCTGTATTTTGTCTAATTTTAACGATTTTATGAAACTTTCGGTCTCACGGCTGGCCGTTCCGTTACCAATCGCAATGGCTTGTATCTGGTAATCATATATCAGTTTCTTCACTACACCCTCAGCTTCCATTTTTCTATCCATTGGGTATATTACTGTGTCGTGCAACAAATCGCCTTGTTCGTTGAGTATTACAGTTTTACAACCTGTTCTGAATCCAGGGTCAATCGCCATTACTCTTTTTTGACCTAGAGGCGATGCCAACAGTAATTGGCGTAAATTAGCCGCAAAAATCTTGATAGCTTCAGCATCAGCCTTTTGTTTTGATATATTCGAAAATTCGTTCTCGATACTCGGTTTCAACAAGCGGTTGTACGAATCTGTAATGGCATCAGCCACTTGGTCTTTGGCTTCCGGTAAGCCTCTTAAATAAATACGGTCAAGGGCATCTGTTCCTCTTTCCGCTTCAATCGAAATATCAACCGACAAAATTCCTTCTTCTTCTCCACGGCGGATAGCCAGCAAGCGGTGCGAAGGGATTCTGGATAATGGCTCAGAGAACTCGAAATAATCCTGATATTTAGCTCCTTCTTCTTTTTTACCTTTCTTAACTTTAGCCGTTACAATCGATTCTCTTTCAAAAATCTTACGTACAGCATTTCTTGCCTGAATATCTTCATTTATCCATTCGGCCATAATATCTCGCGCACCTTGTAGCGCATCTTCCACACTTTCTACTTTATCGTTGAGGTATTTTTCTGCTATGCCTTCAATGTTTCTGTCTTTTTGAGCAAAAATAATTTTAGCCAATGGCTCCAAGCCTTTTTCGATAGCTATACTTGCACGGGTTTTACGCTTTTGTTTATAAGGTAGATATAAGTCTTCAAGTTCGTTCAGATAATACGCATTTTGTAGCTTATTAAGCAGTTCAGGCGTCATTTTGCCTTGTTCTTCAATCGATTTTATAATGGCTTCTCTGCGTTTATCGGCCTCCAGAAACTTGTTGTATAAGTCTTTTACTGAGGCAATCTGCACCTCGTCCATACTGCCTGTCATTTCTTTTCTATAGCGGGCAATAAAGGGTACTGTGGCTCCTTCTTCTAGTAAAGTTATGGTGTTAGTAATGTTTTTTTCTGCCGCACCTACAGCCTGGACAATAATTTGTATCTGTTTTGTAGTCATGTTTCCAACCTTTTTAAGCTAAAGGGAATCCTAATAATGAAATCTAATATTCAAACACAAAAATCTACTATTAAAATGAAAATTCAACTTTTTGTAGCAATCATTCTTTCCACATTTTCTTTTCTGGCTTGTGACAAAGAGTCACAGGTACAAAAACAAGACACTTTAGATGGAACTGTTATTAAATATGGTACAGCCTTTGGTATGTGTTTAGGGCCATGTAAAAAAGAAATTACTCTGGTTAATGATGAAGCAGCTTTTACTGTTTATCAGAACGGAGGACGTGGAACAAATGGCGGTGACCCGGTAACTTATACTGAGAAATTAACAACTGACTATATCACATCGGTATTAAACAATGTTGATTTTGAAAGATTCAAAAAATTAGAAGAAACACTGGGCTGTCCTGACTGTGCTGATGGTGGTTCAGAGTGGATAGAAATCACGAAAAATGATACAAAGCACAAAGTAACTTTCGAATTTGGTCAAGATGTTCCGGAAGTTGCTGCTTTGTTGGAGTTGCTTCGTGAAAAAAGAGTTTATTTTGAAGGAAAATATGTGAAAGAATAAGCGATGCATAATTTATCGACTTGTAAGATTTTGAACTAAAATGAAGTAGAATACTTCTCATAGGTTTTGAAATCTGCTGTTGATACACTTGCTTTGCAGAAATAATTGTCACCTTAGTTAATACCTGGTGTATTGTCTAAGGTGATTTTTTTATACAAACTTTTACTATATGTACGACCTCATCATAATTGGCGGTGGCGCTGCCGGATTTTTTACAGCTATAAATGCCGCCGAAAAAAATAAAAATCTTAAAATTGCAATTCTGGAACGGGGTAGGGAGGTCTTACAAAAAGTAAAGGTTTCGGGTGGTGGCCGTTGCAATGTTACACACGCTTGTTTTGAGCCTTCTGCGCTGGTTAATTATTACCCTCGTGGTAATCAGGAGTTACTTGCGCCTTTTCAGCAGTTCAATCCTACACATACTATTGAGTGGTTTGAAAAAAGAGGAGTAAGGATAAAAAAGGAAGCCGACGGACGAATGTTTCCGCTCAGCAATTCATCGCAAAGTATTATCGATTGTTTTATAGAGGCTTGCTACCAGAGCAGAATCGAGATTATTAAAAATACAAGGGTTGAAAGTATTGAAAATGTTGGTAATGAGTGGCGATTGAATACAATTGGCGATAAACAATACCAAACCAAAAAATTAATGATTGCCACGGGTAGCGATACCGCCGTTTGGAAATTATTACAAAACCTTGACCTCAACATTGTTAGACCTGTACCTTCGTTGTTTACATTCAATATCAAAGACGAGCGCCTGGAAGATTTAATGGGTATAAGTGTAGAAAACGTACTTTGCCAATTAGGTGATGCAAAAAATAAAGCACTTAGTGCATTTTCTTCAAAAGGGGCAATACTTATAACACACTGGGGCTTATCAGGGCCGGCTATTTTAAAATTATCAGCCTGGGGAGCAAGGGCTTTGAACGAAGCAAATTATGAATTTGATGTGATTGTAAACTGGTTGGGTAAAACCGATACCGAAAGTATAAGGCAGCATTTACACCAACAAATTGTTAATCAGCCCAAAAAGAATGTTTTAGCCAATGCCGAATTCGGCTTGTCGATTCGCTTGTGGAAGAGCTTGTGTGCAGCAGCAGGCATAGGAGAGTACCAGAAATGGGCTGAAACCGGAAAAAAACACATTGCCAAATTAGTTGAGCAACTTACTGCCAGCCGATTGAGAGTGAATGGAAAAAGTACATTTAAAGAAGAATTTGTAACAGCAGGAGGGGTTGATTTAGCAGAGATTGATTTCGATACTTTCAGCCTGAAAAAATATCCTAACTTGTATATGGCAGGTGAGGTGTTGAATATTGATGCCATTACGGGTGGCTTTAATTTTCAGGCAGCATGGACAGGCGGCTGGATAGCTGCCCAGAACATAGCCAATTCTTTATGATTTGTTTTTCTTTTGTCGACCAGCCTGTAAGATTTCTGAAAAAATAGATTTTTCGTTGATTTCGTCCAGTATCAATGCTTCTTGCAATATTTCCAGAAAAGCGGTTTCTTTTGCTTTCAGGTCGTGTATATCAAGTAGCGTAATGCCATGAATGAATTTTCTACTTTTTGCTTCAAGCAAGCCTTGCTCGTTTGAGAGTTGAAAGCCTCTCAGAAAACCAATTTCTAGGCCCTTAACCGGGTGTATCTTGCCAAAATAGCAAACATCTTTTTTGACGGCATACATAGGCGTGTTAATCATGAAATGCTCTCGCATTTTTGGATGAGCATTCATAATCAAAACCCGAAGCCTTTGGATTAGCTGTTGTAAATGTAGTGGTTGATGGTTGATATAATCATCAACCGATATGAATTTTGCCATTTTTCTTGATAAAAGAACCTACTAACATACCTGTAATACTCGCTAACAAACCCCAGATAATACTTGGTATTTCGGTCGGATAAAACTCTAATATCAGCCAGGTTGTCGTACCGCCTACCATCGACAGAATAGCACCCAAAGCCGAGGCGCGTTTCCAATATAAACCTGCAACTAAGGGTATAAATAAAGCCACTAGGCTTAACGACGATGATTCGCCCACCAATTCATATATTTCTGCCTTATAGAGCGATAAACCCACACTAATGATAGTTATACCTATAACCGATAAGCGCATGATTTGTAACAAACGTTTGTCAGAAATTTTCTCTCCATAGAGAGGTTTCAGAAGGTTTTCGCCTACTACCGTTGCGGGAGCAAGTATGGCTCCACTGCAAGTACTTAAAATGGCCGATAATAAGGCACCAAAAAATAAAACCTGCATACCTAAACCCGAGTGGTGTAATACCAGATAAGGAATTGTCATCTGGGTATCTCCTTGTTTTATATCTGGGTATAGCATTGTTCCACAAAGTGCAATTACCAATGGCATACAGGCAATGGATAAATACATAAATGCTGACCAATATGCCCCTCTGACTGCCACTTTCTCTGATTTTGCTGATAAAACACGCTGGAATACATCTTGTTGTGGAATAGACCCCCATCCGATTGTAATCCAGGCTCCAAAATAAGTAATCCAGCTTAGTGCCGTTTGGTCTTTTGGAATAACTCTGAAAAATTCAGGAGGTGTTTTTTCAATTATTTGGCCCCAACCACCTATGGCTCCTACCATTTCAAACATCAGTATTAGCATACCAACAATAATAATAGCTGTTTGAATTGTATCTGTAATAGCAACCGACCACATACCGCCTACGTAGGTATAAAACACCACTACTGAGGCACATATTAGCACACCATACAAGAAAGGAATACCTGCTATTGCCTGTAATACAATTGCCAGAGCAACCAATTGAGCTGCTATCCAGCTAAAGTATGAAGGGATCAGGAAAAGTGCTGAAATCCATTCTACCTTTTTGTCGTATCGAATGCTAAAATAATCACTAAAAGTTAGTATATTTAGTTTGTATAAAGGCCGTGCAAAAAAAAGCCCTATTAATAGCAAGCACAACGATGCGCCGAAAGGGTCTTCGATAACTCCTAATAATCCATTTTCAACAAACTCGGAAGAAGCACCCATAATTGTTTCGGACCCAAACCAAGTAGCAAATAGCGCTGAAGCTACCACGTATGTAGGCATTCTCCGACCTGCTATGGCAAAATCATTGGCTGTTTTTACAAATTTTGATGCGAACCAGCCTATAAGGATAGTACCCAGCAAATAAATAGCAATAAAAGTCAGGAGCATAATAGTGGTTTAGGTATTGAACCTGTTTAAACTTTTTATTTAATGACGAGAATGAGCTAGTATTTACTCAGATGAAGCTATTTATTGAGTGCGTAGCATCGCTACGGACGAAATAATAGATGAAATATGAGTAAATAATAGCCATTCGTAGTCAAAAGAAATAAGTTTAAACAGGTTCATCAATTAAAACCTGAAAATACTTATTTTTCTTTTTTTATCTACATCTAGCCGCATTTTTTGTAATATTTGTCAGGCACTTGTAAATTTTATAATAAAACCTTTCTTAAGTATGGTTTTTTTATTGTAAAATTTGTGACTTTGTTTTTTTATTTTAGTCCAAAAAGTGAATATTCGTTAAATCCTATTTTACACTAAAAATTGCGCAACTGTGACCCATCTGATTGAGAGATTTACAGAGATATTAAGAAAGGGAAAGTACAACTCCCAAACGATTGCCGCTTACCGTAATGCTATATTTGTTTTCTATAATCATTTCAGAGATTTACCTCAAAGTAAAATTACTGATGAACTTGTTTCTAGTTATTTATTAGGATTAAGCGAAAAGAAAAGTGGAACGGCAGATGCCTCAAAGCAGGCAGGTAAAGCAATCAAGTTATTCTACGAGGTGATTTTTAAGCGTAAGCTTGGTATCAAAGCCTCAGGCGAAATGAAAGAAGATACTTTACCCGAGATTTTAAGTGAAATTGAGATAGAAAGTATCATTAGCGTGCTCGATAATCCTAAACATAAAGCACTGGTAGCTATTATTTATGCGATGGGTTTAAAATTAAGCGATATTCTGATAATGAAAGTAGAAGACCTTGATATGGAAAAAAGGCATATCATGATTCCACCGTCTAAAACAGATAAAGGCCGGAAACTGAAACTACCGAAGAAGCTGATTCCGATTCTTACAGCGTATTTTGATAAACATAATCCGAAAGACTTATTATTCGTAGGTGAGAAGGGTAAGGCTTATAGCCCCCGGAGTGTGCAATTAGTTTTTCAGCAAGCTTTGGTAAAGGCCAAAATTGAAAAAAACGCAACCGTACATACCCTGCGGCATAGCTATGCGGTTCACTGCCTTGAACGTGGTATTGATATTCATCTACTAAAAGAAATTTTAGGCCATAAATACCTGCAAACCACTTCAATGTATTATCAGATTGCACAGGTTGACCTTGCCAATATCAGAAGCCCCTTCGAAGATTTAGAGTTATCTTAAAAAACATGGCCAACAAAAATCAAATTCTGTTGGCCATGTTTATCTATTATTGTAGCGTGCTAATCACTCATTCACAAAATCACAAACTCGCTCAATCCTAATTAATCCTCCATACTGGCTTCTTTCAATACAATGGTTTTCTTTTTCAATGAGTTACGCTCCAGGTCGCTTAGTTCGTCTCTGTTTTTTGCAACATCAATAGCTGTATAAATGGCATGAATCATCGAAGATTCATCAGCTATATTTTTACCTGCAATATCGTATGCAGTGCCGTGGTCGGGCGATGTACGTACTTTTGGTAGTCCGGCTGTAAAATTTACGCCGTTTTCAAAAGCAAGCATCTTAAATGGCATTAAGCCTTGGTCGTGATACATAGCCAACACAGCATCATATTGTTTCCATGAAGCGGTGCCAAAGAAACCATCAGCCGGAAAAGGCCCAAATACCAGGGTGCCTTTCTTTTTGATTTCGTTCAAAGCAGGTTGAATAATTTCTTTTTCTTCATTACCCAAAAGCCCGTTTTCACCAGCGTGTGGGTTCAGACCCAATACAGCTATTTTAGGTTTCTGAATACCAAAGTCTCTTTTGAGTGAAGTGTGAATCTGCTCTATTTTTTTTATAATTAGTTCTTTTGTAAGCTTTGTTTTTACTTGGTCAAGTGGTAGATGCCCCGTTACAACTCCTATTTTAATGTCTTCACTAACCATAAACATTAGTTCGTTGTCTGATTCAAATTCCTTTGCCAGATACTCTGTATGACCCGGAAAATTGAATTCTTCGCTCTGAATATTGTGCTTGTTGATAGGTGCAGTAACCAGCGCATCAATTTTACCCGCTTTTAGGTCGGCAACTGCTCTTTTAAGGGCTTCAAAAGCCAGTTTTCCTGCTTCCGGCGTTATTTTACCTGGTTGTACTTCTATATTCTGGTCATTAACGCAGTTAATAACATTTACTTGCTTATGGTTAATCTGTTCAATCTTCTGAATCGTAAAAAACTGCCAGTCTTTCAAATCTAATTGCTGACGATAGCGATTGACGATTTTGCCAGAGCCATAAATAACCGGCGTGCAGATTTTGTTCAAACGATTAGCCCCAACTGCTTTTAGTATTACCTCAGGCCCGATACCGTTGAAATCTCCAATACTAATGCCAATGACAGGTTTATGTTGTTCGCTCACTTTTCTATTGATTTAGTTATTTCAATTCTTGCTTTAATTATATACTCCAGATTAATTGCTGAAAGTAATGCTTTTATCACGTTTATTATATAAAATATGTTTGACAATTTTATGGCTAAACGTAATTTTGCCGCAATTTACTGACAAACATACGATAAAAAAAATACTGTGGATACAATTAAGCTTGGCAAACAAGGTTCTGTTTTAATAGTAGACGAGATGCACGTTAGTCTGATGCCTATGCTCGAAAAAATAGGCTTCGTGCCTGACTATCAGCCAAAAATAAAAAGACAAGAAATAATAGAAATATTAGGTAATTATGAAGGAATGCTCATCAGAAGCAAAACAAGGGTTGATGAAGAGCTACTGAAAAATGCCTCACAATTGAAATTCATAGGTAGGGCAGGGGCAGGCATAGATTTGATAGATGAACAAATAACTGCCCAAAGAGGAATACACGTTTTTGCGGCTAACGAAGGTAATAGAGTGGCAGTAGCCGAGCATGTAATTGGTATGCTACTGGTATTGTTTAATAACCTGCTGATAGCCGACAGGCAAGTGAGAGAAGGCAAATGGCTGCGTGAAGAAAACCGAGGATACGAGCTTCTGGGCAAAACAGTTGGTATTATCGGCTATGGCAATAATGGCTCCGAAACAGCCAAACGTCTGGCGGCTTTTGGCTGTAAAGTGCTGGCCTATGATAAATACAAAGTTGGTTTTTCGGACGAATACGCTACCGAGGCGACTATGCAGGATATTTTTGATAAGGCCGATATTTTAAGCCTGCATATTCCGCTTACAAAAGAGACTTTTCAGTTGGTAAACCGTGAGTTTCTCGATTCTTTTGCTAACAATATTTATTTTGTTAATGCCTCTCGTGGCGAAGTAGCCGTTTTAGATGCCGTGTTAGAAGGCTTAAATTCGGGCAAAATACGTGGCGCTTGCCTTGATGTGCTTGAAAATGAAAAACTAAGCCAGTTGAGCCCAACCCAAAAAGAAACATTCGATGCCCTCACAAAATCTGAAAAAGTAATTTTTACGCCACACATTGCTGGTTGGACGCATGAATCTTATGTAAGAATCAATGAAGTGCTGATAGAAAAGATTCAGGCTATGTTTATCTAAAGCCTTAAAAATTAAACACCGGTAGAATCCTATCGGTGTTTAATGATGTGTCGAGATATAGAAGATTATTTTCTTTTTTTCTTTTTAAGAGTTTCTTCTTCCTCCTCGTCGTACTCTTCTTCTTCTTCTTCCTCATCGTCTTCATCCTCCTCGTCTTCTTCTTCCTCATCGTACTCTTCATCCTCTTCTTCGTCTTCTTCCTCCTCGTCGTACTCTTCTTCTTCTTCATCCTCATCCTCCTCGTCTTCTTCTTCCTCATCGTACTCTTCATCCTCTTCTTCGTCTTCTTCCTCCTCGTCGTACTCTTCTTCTTCTTCATCCTCATCCTCCTCGTCTTCTTCTTCCTCATCGTACTCTTCATCCTCTTCTTCGTCTTCTTCCTCCTCATCGTACTCTTCTTCTTCTTCCTCATCGTACTCTTCTTCTTCCTCTTCCTCTTCGTACTCTTCTTCGTCTTCCTCCTCGTCAGACTCTTCCTCTTCTTCATATTCCTCTGGCTCATCGCCGTATGTGAAGCTGTAATCTTCATCTATGGCGTTTTTAGCACAAAGTTTGTCAAGTTCTGCTACAAATTCATCTTGATATTCAGTCAGAATCTCAAAATTACTAATGTAGGTATATTCAATTTCGTTTTCATCTTCTTCCGAATAATAGTCGAAATAGAAATCTTCTTCACTTTCTACATATTTTAAGCAGAGTTTCTCAAGTTTGGTGGCAAATTTCTCGGTATCTTCAACATTAATCCAGAATTCGTTAATATAAAGCAATCCCTCAACCGCAAAATTAGACTCTTCGCTTTCGTCCCAAACGCCTTCGCTGAAATCAAGGTTTTCTACCGATTGTATAATCCACGAATCATTGCCATTATATTGATTGTGAATAACATAATCGTATGGGATATAACAATAGCCTTTATCGCCCCAGCCTGATCCCCACGAGTTACGAACGATAAACATTTTGTCAGGGTCTGAATAACCCACACAAAGCATGGCGTGCCAGCCGTGCGTTTCTCTTACGTTGTCAGACTTACGAGGCATCGGTACACGCCCTTTATTTTTATTGGCTTCGTCGAACGACTGAAAAGTGTTCAGGCAGAAGGCAATAGGGTAACCTTCGGCCAGTGTATTTCTCCAAAGGTCAAGGTCTAATTCAATATATTCGGCATCAACAATTTTAAAATTGGAACCGTGGTCATAGGCTGACTGGTCTGGTTCATACAAAATCATGGTTTTGTCATTTGGCCATAATTCTTCCGAGCAAGCACCATATTCTTTTAAACCTTCAATGGCATTGTACATTATAGACCCACAGTCTTGGTCTTGCGAATCATCAAGATAACGAGCATTGTAGTAAATGTATAAACGACTTACGTCGCTTGCTTCACCTAAAGTTCTTTTGGCCAGGTACTCATAGGCTCCGGCAAATGCATTAGCTACACAGCTATTGCCTACTTGCATTTCAACTTCGGTAAGGTGGTCTCTTAAATCAACTTTTGAGGGCAGTTTGTCATATTTAGTACCTGCTTTTTTCTTTTTTACATCAGCAGGTATTGCTCCGGCACGGTAGCCGCCGATTCTGTTTTCCATTTGTTTAGATTAGAAGTAAAGTGATTGTTAATAATAGGTGTTAAAATTTCTTCAAAAATAAGATTTTGTAAGGAAATGCGAATATTTAGGAGATTAAAAATGTATAAGTGTATAATAGTGTAGCTGAGAATAAATGCATCGCTTAATTTAATAGCTAAAAAACTATAAAAACAATTGCAGGTAATGGTTTTCTTTTTCACGCATCAATTTTTCTTCTTCATCGGTTTTATCCAGATACCCGCAAAGGTGTAAAACTCCGTGAACTAATACACGTCTTAATTCATGCTCAGTGCTTACCCGAAAAGTTTTAGCGTTATCTACAACACGGTCTATGCTTATAAAAATGTCTCCTTCTATTAGTTCTTCGTCTTCCGAGTTATCAAACGTGATAATATCGGTCAGGTAGTCGTGGTCAAGGTATTCAACATTAATTTTAAGCAGGTACTCATCAGAGCAAAATACATAGTTTATGTCTCCTAACACAAAACCCTCTGCCTCAAGTACACTTTTCAACCAGTTTTTTAACTTTAATTTTTGCTGTAGTTTAAAGTCAGTGTCTTCTACATGAAAATTTATCATATTACTATTTCATTTTTTGTTTTCAAATTATTTTACACTATCCAGTAAGTCTCTTGCACCTTGAATCGGTAGTATTTTGCCTGATAGAATGTTTGCTTTAACATCGCCGAATTTTTGTTTTACTACAGGATTATTAAAAAAGTCATCTTCAAGCGACTGACGGATAAAAGCTAAAAGCCATTCAACATTTTGTTTCTGCCTGTTTTGCTCCCAGAAACCACTACTTTGCATTTTTTGTGCGTAAGCCTGCACGGTTTCCCAAATTTCACTTATGCCTATATTATTAAGGGCCGAGCAAGTCAGCACGGGCGTTTGCCAGCTATTAGAGGCAGCAGGGTAGAGGTGAAGCGCATGCAGATATTCTAAACGAGCGTTTTTTGAGGCCTGTATATTATCAGCATCAGCTTTTGTGATGGCAATGGCATCGGCCATTTCAATAATCCCTCTTTTTATGCCTTGCAACTCGTCTCCGGCGCCCGCTAGCATCAACAACAAAAAGAAATCGACCATGCCTTTTACTATCGTTTCTGATTGCCCTACACCTACGGTTTCTACAACAATAACTTCAAATCCGGCTGCTTCGCACAGCAGTATTGTCTCACGGGTTTTGTTAGCAACACCGCCGAGGCTATTGCCAGCAGGCGAGGGGCGTATATAGGCCAGTGGGTCGTGAGCAAGCTCTTCCATACGGGTTTTGTCGCCCATTATGCTTCCTTTTGTAAGCTGGCTGCTTGGGTCTATGGCCAAAACCGCAATTTTTTTGTTTTGTGCTGTAATAGTTTTGCCAAAAACTTCAATGAAAGTACTTTTGCCAACACCCGGCACACCTGTAATACCCACTCGTATCGATTTGCCCGTATGCGGCAAAAGCTGCTCCAGAAGCTGTTGCGCTAAATCTTTATCTTGCGGTAATTGGCTTTCAATAAGGGTAATAGCCCTGCTAAGAATAACACGGTTGCCCGATAAAACTCCGTCTATGTACGCCTCCGGCGAAAGCCTTTTTTGCATAATACTGATTTTTTGCCCAAATATAGTGGTGAATATGGTTTTTAATCAAACATATAATCAACGCCAATATTATATTTTTTCATTAGGAATTTTTCAAGTTTCCGACAAATCTACTAACTTGCGGTCGAAATAATAAACCCCTTCACAAACAAATGAATTTTCCTTCAGATTTACGCTACACCAACGAACATGAGTGGATTAAATTAGAGAGCGATAATGTTGCTTTAATTGGTATTACTGATTTTGCACAAAGCGAACTGGGCGATATTGTTTTTGTTGAGATAGAAACAGCAGGACAGGCGCTAGCAGCAAATGAGATTTTCGGAACGGTAGAAGCTGTAAAGACAGTTTCAGATTTGTTTTTGCCCGTTGCCGGAACAGTATTAGAGGTGAACCCTGCGCTAGCAAATAATCCTGAATTATTGAATTCTGACCCATACGGTGAGGGTTGGTTGATAAAACTAGAAGTATCAAACCCAAGTGATATAGACACCTTGTTAGATTCAGCAGCTTATCAGAATATTATCTAAAAATAAGACCATGAGAGTTGAATCGAAGATATTTTAATACAGAGATGCCCTACTAAGGGCATTTTTTTTGAATTTTTATAGGAAAATGGAAACTTTGCTTAAATCTGTAAAGATAATTGACAAAAAATCTGACCTGAATGGGCAGATAAAAGATATATTAATTACTGATGGGAAAATCAGCAAAATAGCTGATAAAATAGAAGATAAAGCAGATAGGGTTGTTGAAGGTCAAAATCTTTGTGTTTCAACAGGCTGGATAGATATGCGGGTGTCGGCTCAAGACCCTGGCTATGAGTCGAAAGAAGATTTAAGTTCATTAGCCAAAGCAGCAGCAGCAGGTGGCTTTACACGAATTGTTACCCTGCCTAATACAAAGCCAACAGTTCAAACCAAAGAATCGATAGCTTATTACAAAGGATTTTCAAAATCGCAGGTAGTTGATATTCTTCCGGCGGCGGCTGTTACCAAAAACTGTGAGGGTAAAGACTTTACCGAAATGCTCGACCTCCACAATGCCGGAGCCATAGCTTTTACAGACGGTAGCCACCCACTCTGGAATGCCGATATTTTATTGAAGACTTTACAGTATCTGTACCCAATTGATGGCTTCTTAATGAATCGCCCGGAAGAAACTACGCTTGCCTTGTTTGGACAAATGCATGAAGGTATTGAGAGTACGCTTTTAGGTATGAAAGGAATACCGTCAACGGCAGAAGAATTGATTGTGATGCGTGATTTGAAACTGTTAGAATATGCTTACAGCAATATTGCTGAAAAGAAAACGAACGCTGCTTTGCACTTTTCTACTATTTCAACCAGCCGTGCAGTAGAGTTAATCAGAGAAGCAAAGGCCAAAGGTTTGCCTGTAAGCTGCGATATAGCCGCTCATCAACTAGCCTTTACCGATGCTGATTTGAAAGAGTTTGATACGAATTTGAAGGTGAATCCGCCGTTCAGAACAAAAGCTGATATTGCAGCCTTGCAGGCAGGGCTTGCCGATGGAACAATTGATGTGATTGTGTCAGACCATAACCCGCAAGACGAAGAAGCAAAGAATCTGGAATTTGATATGGCAGATTTTGGCATTATTGGCCTTGAAACTACGTTTGCAGTAGCAAATACTTACAGCAATTTAAGTGTTGAATCTTTGGTCGATAAGTTTACAATTAATGCTGCTAAGTTGTTACGATTGCCGGAGGAATCAATAGCGGAAGGAGCAGAGGCAAATCTGACAATATTTGCACCCGATACAGAGTGGACTTTTACAGAAAAAGACATTCGCTCAAAATCTAAAAATACGCCATTTGTTGGGTATAAGCTTAAAGGAAAAGTTGTTGGCGTTATAAATAGGAATCAATTCGCTTGATTAAGCGTTGTTTGAAATAAAGAAATATGTTAAAAAGTAGAATAATCCGCCATTCGCTTTATTATGGAGCCATTGCCGCTGCTATATGCATTGTGGTGGCCATGATTCAGTTTTATGGCATTCATAAAAGCCCATTTGGGCGCTATAAATTGCCGGCCTTTGGTATCAATGTTTTATTTATACTGATTGCCATCTGGACCTACCGAGCTACCAATAGAGGCGTATTAAGTTTTACCGAAGGTTTTTCGGTTGGTTTCTTGACTAATCTTTTCGCCGCCCTTATTACTGCCACTTTTTACTTTCTGTTTCTGCTTATAGCCGGCGACGAGGCCATTATGCTTTGGGTGAAAGAAAATGTAGAGGCAATAATGAAAATTAAAGATAGTCATATCAAGAACTTTGGGCTAGCCGATTTCAACAGCCTGCTCAGCCAAGCCAAGCAGATACCTTCAGCCGGATATGTGTTTCTTGATGAAATAGCTAAAAAACAGCTTTGTATTGTAGCAGTTACCATAATTTCATTGATTTTCAGACGCCATACGTACACTATTTCCTGAAATTGTTTAAATTTGATTTAAGCCGATTCTTGAGATTCCTTTTTTTATTACCATAAACTAATCAACAACATGGAAAAACCATCTACAGCTCGCATTGCACTTAAATGGGGTATAATTACCTCAGTTGTTATTATCATTTACTCTGTAATTTCTTATATGACGGGTTTGTTCAAAAACACGGCTTCCTCATATTTGTCATTTTTGTTTCTACTTGGTGGAATCATATTTGCAGTAAAAGAGTACAAAACCCTAAGTAATAATTTTTTGAGCTTTGGCGAAGGGCTTGGTGTTGGTACTTTAATGAGCGCAGTTACTGGCTTAATTTCGTCTCTTTTTTCGATTGTATATATGTTGATGATTGATACAACTATTATGCAACAATTAGGTGCCATGCAAGAAGAACAGTTGGAAAAAAGAGGAATGACTCCTGAAGAAATCGATCAGACAATGGAAATGATGAGTAAATTTTCGAGCCCCGGAATGCTTTTTGTATTTGCTGTGCTTGGTTATATATTTTTTGGCTTCATTTGGTCGTTAATAGTTGCAGCCGTTCAGAAGAACGAAAAACCCGAAATGAATTTTTAATAGATGCTTACAATTTTCAGAAAAGAACTCAATAGTTTTTTAAACTCGCTGGTTGCCTATATTGTTATTGGTGTGTTTCTGGTTTTAGCCGGACTTTTTACCTGGGTATTTGAAGGAAACGTGCTAGACTACGGCTATGCCGACCTGAATAGTTTTTTTCAATTAGCCCCTTATATCTTCATTTTTCTGATTCCGGCCATTACAATGCGCCTGTTTTCAGAAGAATTTAAAACCGGCACTATTGAGCTACTTTTTACAAAACCACTTACCGATTGGCAGATTATCCTGGGTAAATTCCTGGCTGCGTTTATATTGGTTATCGTAGCACTTTTACCTACTTTTTTATATTATTATTCCGTCTATGAACTAGGTAATCCAAAAGGGAATGTCGATACCTCGGCTGTAATAGGTTCTTATATTGGCCTTTTCTTTTTGGGTGGGGTATTTGCCTCAATTGGTTTGTGGGCCTCTTCGCTTACCGATAATCAGGTAGTAGCGTTTATTATCGGAGCCTTGGCTTGCTTCTTGCTTTATGATGGTTTTCATCAGCTTGCACAATTGTTCAATGGTTCAACACAATATCTGATTGATTATATAGGTTTAAGTTACCACTACGAGTCTATCGGCCGTGGTCTTATAGACTCACGCACGCTCATTTATTTTCTGAGCGTAATAGTACTGATGCTGTATCTTACCAAAGTGCAGGTGTCGGCAAAGAAAAGCTAAAGATTTCTGAATATTTATATGCAATTAGCAATTTATCAGGTTGATGCCTTTACAAAAAAGCTTTTTGGAGGGAATCCGGCCGCAGTAGTACCACTAAAAGAATGGTTACCCGAAGCACTTATGCAAAAAATTGCCTTAGAAAACAACCTTTCTGAAACTGCTTTTTTTGTGCCAACCGCCTCCGGATTCCATATCAGGTGGTTTACACCTGCTGCAGAAGTAGCCCTTTGTGGGCATGCCACCTTGGCAACAGCTTATGTGGTTTTTAATATTATGAAGTACCCCTCAGATACCATTTTATTCGATTCGAAAAGTGGGATTCTGAAAGTAAAAAAAACGGATAGTCTCTTAGAACTTGATTTTCCGGCGCAAGACCTAACACAAGTTGATGCACCTGACGGCCTGATAGATGGCATTGGCAAAACACCTAAAGAAGTTTATAAAGCAGGCGATGACTACCTGCTGGTATATGAATCGCAAAAAGATATTGAAAGCATCAGCCCGAATTTTAGTGCGTTAAAAGCACTTAAAACCAGAGGTATAATAGTGAGCGCAAAAGCCAGAAGCAAAAACCTTGATTTTGTGTGCCGCTTTTTTGCGCCCGCAGTTGGTATCGATGAAGACCCCGTTACAGGTTCGGCTTTTACCAAATTAATACCTTATTGGGCTGATAAACTAGAGAAGACAAGCTTTGAAGCTGAACAGATTTCAGCCCGCAAAGGAAGTTTATCTTGCAAACTAGCAGGCAAAAGAGTGCTGATTGCAGGCCATGCCAAGTTATATCTCAAAGGAAAGATACAGGTTTAAGCCCATTTTTAAACATTTCTACCAAAACACTTGACACCCCCTATACCGATTTATTACCTTTGCGACCTGAAAATCCGAGGTAATTAATATTTTACCTATATTTCCTCATGCCGGAAAAATAAATCCCCAGACATGAACGAAATCAACAAAAAAATTTCTGCCTAGAGCAGAATTGGGGAGTCTACAAAATGAAACTTTCAGAATTCAAATTTGATTTGCCGCATAGCCTTGTTGCCATGTACCCTCCTGACCAACGTGATGGAGCCCGTATGATGGTTGTAAACAGAAAAACTAAGAAAATTGAACACAAAATGTTTAAGGACATCACCGAATATTTTGGTGAGAATGATTCCTTAGTTGTAAACGATACTAAAGTTTTTCCAGCTCGTTTGTATGGTTCTAAAGAAAAAACAGGTGCTAAAATTGAAGTTTTTCTTCTTCGTGAGCTTAACCGTGAAATGCGTTTGTGGGATGTGTTAGTTGACCCTGCAAGAAAAATAAGAGTAGGTAATAAATTATATTTTGGAGATAGCGACCTGGTTGCCGAGGTAATTGATAATACAACTTCTCGTGGCCGTACTATCCGTTTCCTTTTTGATGGTTCGCATGAAGAAATGATGAAGGCCATTCATGAACTAGGGGAAACTCCACTACCGATTGATGTAATCAAGAGAAAAGTTACTGACCAGGACCGTGAAAGGTATCAGACTATCTTTGCCGATAAAGAGGGTGCCGTAGCTGCACCAACGGCAGGTATGCACTTTACCAGAAACGTACAACGCCGCATGGAAATCAACGGAGTTAATTTCTGCCCTGTTACCTTGCATATTGGTATCGGTACTTTCCGTCAAGTTGATGTTGAAGACCTTACGAAACACAAAACCGATTCGGAGAATTTCTTTATTCCAGAAAAAACTTGTGATATCGTAAATAGCTCAATAGATAAAGAAGGTAAAATATGTGCAATTGGTACTACAGTTCTTAAAGCACTTGAGTCTTCGGTTTCGGCAAGCAATCATTTAAAACCTGTCGATAACGGTTGGACTGATAAGTTTATTTTTCCGCCGTACGATTTCAAAATTACTAATGCGCTATTAACAAACTTCCACCTGCCTGAGTCAATTCTTATCATGATGGCCTGTGCTTTTGGTGGTTATGAGTTAATTATGCAAGCATACCACGAAGCAATCAAAGAAAAATATAAGTTCTTTACTTATGGCGATGTAATGTTGATTCTCTAATAGCAGCATAAAAATATTACTTAAAGCAGAGAAATGAGCAGTGTTTTCATTTCTCTGTTTTGTTTATAAAGCAATATATTGATGGAAAAACCAAAATATGCAGTAATAGTAGCAGGCGGAAGTGGCAGCCGCATGGGTAGCGAAATACCAAAACAATTTTTGCCACTAGCCGGCAAACCAATCTTGCTGCATACAATTGAACAATTTTTGAAGATAGAAGGCATTCAGATAATTTTGGTTTTGCCTGAGAAAGATATTGAATACTGGAATGAACTTACCCAAACGCTACAATTGAAGGCTGATTTATTAAACGCTCTAAAGATTGTAGTAGGAGGGAAGAGCCGCTTTCAATCGGTAAAAAATGGCTTGGCTCATGTAAGTACTGATGGAATAGTGGCCGTGCATGATGGCGTGCGCCCTTTGGTTACTGCTGAGATAATCAACCAGTCGTTTATTGTTGCCAATGAAACAGGCAATGCTGTTACGAGTGTGTTATTGAAAGATTCAATACGGGAAATAGATGAAAACCAACAGAATCGGGCATTAGAAAGAACCAGATTCAGGCTTATGCAAACCCCTCAGACTTTTAAAGCTGAAATCATGAAAAAAGCATTTGAAGTTGAAGAACAAAGCTTTTTTACTGATTGCGCCAGTGTATTAGAATTTGCTGGATACGCAATAAACCTGATTGATGGGTCTTACGAAAACATAAAAGTAACAACACCTGAAGACCTGATAGTGGCCGAGGCTTTACTGAAAAGTCGCTATTCACAATTATAAGAAAGCGTAGAAATATTAGCAACCGTGCTCGATAAATCTTCACGAATCACCTTTATAGTCTCCGGGAAACCTTTGCTATTATAAACAAGCTCTCGGCGGGTTTGTTGATTAACAGCCTCAGTGAATTTAGTATCATCAAACACAAACACTTTTGATGAAACAATATTGTGTTCGCCAAAGGGTAGAAACAAACTGAGCGGCCGGATAATCCAATAGAACTGTATTGCAGGAATTCCCGCAAATAAATTCCGTTTATCGTCAAATTTATGCTCGGTTATGGTAGGGGTAAAGCCTAAATCGGCTCTGAAAATACTTTGTGGGTTACCGTTATTATCATATTCAATACTACGGGTTATACCTATTAAATAACGGCTAATGATACTAACAGGCCGATTTTGAGAATCGTACTCTATATCAATTTCGTCTTCAATATTGCCATTGGTACTTTGGGTTATTTGCTTTACGTTTCCGTTGTTATCAAAACTGGCATCGTATCTTTTGATTCTGTTAGGATTCCCTTCATCTCTTACAGCCTTTACTTTGCCTTTCTGGTTATATTCAAAAAAAGCAATTACTCTGTTGAGCGTATCTTTTTTAGAATTAAGGTCATAGCTGACCATCTTTTCGATACGGCCATCTTTTAGCGTAAGGAAATCATAATGGAAACTAGCATTGAGCGGATTCTCCTGAACAAACTTTTCTAGCTGGCACGTATCTATATCTTCGTTTTTATTGCACGAAGTAAAAATAAGTAAGGAGGCAAGAAGTAAAGCTATAATTTTCATATCAGAGAATTTTGGCTAAAAGCCATTCAGGGAATACTTTCATCAAAATTGCTAATAAAAAATACCTTTTCGTAATATAGGCTACATTTTTTTTCGATTCTATAGCCGCCACTATCTGTTTAGCTGCTTTTTCAGGGCTTGCTACCCAAAACATACCTTTATTTTGTTTCGTCATAGGGGTATCGACAAAACCTGGCCGAATATCTGTTACGGCAATATTATGACGGAATTTAGATGAACGTAACCTCAACCCCTCCATGTAGCTCGAAACAAAGGCTTTAGAGGCATGGTATTCTGGTGCATAGGGGCTGCTTCTGAGTGCAGCCAATGACGAGACGCCTACAATATGACCTCCACCTTTATTTTTGAAGTAGGCATAAGCCCATTGTGCGATTGCTACAAATCCTTTTACATTTACATCAATTGTTTGAATCTCTTCTTCAAAGCTGGCTTTCCCGAAACCGACTCCGGCATTAATAATTATTTTATCAAATCCACCATGCTTGTCTGCCAAAGCCTGCATTATTTGGCGGGCATCAGTAATATTTACTACATCCATCTGGCTAATGTGTATTTGTTGGGTAGGGTAAGCCTCTTGTATTTCTTCAAGTAATTTCAGCCGTCTGCCGGTTAGAATTACCTCATTGCCTTGCGAAATGTATAATTCTGCCAATGCTTTGCCAATGCCTGTGGTAGCGCCTATTATGATGATTTTCATGTGATAATGGTCAGGATAAAAATAAAGGGTTATTGCCTAAACAATAACCCTAAATATACACAACAATTCGGTTTTATTACATATCTGATAAGCTGAATCTTACGTTGATACCTCCGGTTGTAGTTGTTCTCGGAAACGAGAAGTTGGTAACAAACGGACGATTGTTCATGTGGTCAATATAGAAATTGAGTAACACACGCTTGTTAACCTGATAGGTAATACGTGGCCCCCATTGCAAGTTATAGTTACCTTGGGTTGGCTGAGGGTCTCCGTCCAATCGTCTCTGAATCGCTTTTGCATCACGAATCGTAAATGCAAACTGGAAGTTCAAATCGTTTTTCAGCGTA
The DNA here is from genome assembly GCF_037860775.1 of Emticicia soli. Lineage (NCBI taxonomy): Bacteria > Pseudomonadati > Bacteroidota > Cytophagia > Cytophagales > Leadbetterellaceae > Emticicia > Emticicia soli. Next base: position 171,225 of record NZ_JBBEWC010000007.1, read on the forward strand.
ATCACTTTCCCATCACGGCCTCTCAATGGTAACTTTACTCCGCTTTTTTTGAAGCCTAGATTAAACACAAGGTCAGAACTACTGTATTCGGCTACCTGAGAGTTTGAAAGGTTCAAGGCTGCTCTACGCTCTCTGTTCCAATCAAATCTACCTGTAATCTTGCTCTTTGTGGTGAACTGTACCCCAATAAATGGCTGGAATTTCTCTTCAAGCGAGATAGTACTCATCACGAATATTGGAACAAATAACCCATCTCTAACTATAGATTGTTGTTTAGAGTTTTCATTAGGCATATATGGATAGTTCTGAATCATTAGGTTAACTACAGCTGAACCGTAGTCGAGCGATGATGTATAGTTACCAACACTATAAGTCGAGCTATAACTATGGCTGATTGAGATAGAGGTAAAGAGTTTTTTGAATGGTTCCAGATTTGCCAAGCCGCTATAATCTATACGCCAGTTTGGCATAGGGAATCTAAAGCCCTTTGAAAATGGAAACTTAGTTAAATCAAGATCTTTCCCTTTGCCACTGTAGGCTGCTATAAACGAAGGCACCAGCACATCTTGCGAATTCAGGTCGTAGGCTCCCTGTTCACTTGATTGCATTGAACGTAGTTTTTCAGCAAAGTGCTGACGATAATCACGCATATTATTGAATATGCTGTAATTATAGTTGTTTCTGATATCATCTTTAGTCATGCGAGCAAAGAAGGTATTGAACGACCAGAATGAAGTACTGAAATTACCGTTTCTTACCGGAGAAGTGCTTGAGTATCTGCCTGTTGAGTCGACGATATAATACTCCTGATAGCTGTCTCCACGGCTAAAATTACCACTGATTTGCATTCTGAAATCTTTAAATGGCTCAATGGTAGTGCGGTAACTAAATTTCTTTTGTTTGGTTTGTACAAATGGATCGGTTTGAGTTTTTGTTTTTGATAACCAGCCTTTTGATGCAGCAATCTCTTGGAAATTGGCACCTTCAGTTAGAAAGTTTTTGTCTTTTGTATATTGATTCCCTAATACAAAGCCCAGACCCGGTGCACCATCTTCGCCCAAGCCAAAGAATTTAGGCGTTGGCATAAAGCCGGGCAAGATAGTGGTTTCTACAATAGAGTAGTCATAATCAATACCTCTAACTGCCATCAATAAACGAGTAAAGGCTTTTGCTACGTTGTTTGGCGCAACTTCAATGTCTTCGTCGTTGCCGGGGTTACGTGTAAATCTTTTGGTTTTAGGCGTTGGGCTGTTAGCAAACTTAAGGTATTTAACCTTGTTGTAAAGTTTTACAAAGTCAATTTTACCTCTTATACCTCTGTCTCTTCCGTTTCTGATTGTGTTACCGAAACGGTTAGATTCTTCGTCTATGAGATTCAAAGCCATAGCCTGATAACCAAAGTTGTTGTTGTATTTGGCATCGGCTGTCATCCAGTCAAGCAAGAAGAATTTATCAAGAGGTAAGCGATAGGTAAAGCGCATTTCCTGATAGAAATTCTTGGCACGACCAAAGCCAAGAATACTCTGGCGTAATTCACGGGCTTTAGTTTCGGTATTTATATCGCCATAAGGTTCGTCAACAATGGCGTTCATGGTAGCAGTATAATTAAACAGAATACTCTTCGTCAAATTCCATTGTAAGTCATAGTTTCTGTTCATTAAAAAGTATTTCTCAAAGTAAGGTGCAACACCATCGGTAGATAGGTCAGCATTTCTTAACATAGTTCTGGCAAAGCTCTTGTCAAAGTCTGTTCTGAATGCCATTACTGTCGGAATAGGAGAGAGGTTGAAATCTTTCAGCCAATATAAAAATGGCCTTTCCATACTTTTATTGTTCTTGAATGGTTCCCAATTAATTTGTTTCGGCTGATATTGATACGTAAAACCACCTTTATGCTGATTAAGCGAGTAATCGTCAATCAATATATTGCTTCTGTTTACGTTGTTTTGGGCATACGTGAACGAGAAGTTTTCAATGTCATAAAAATGTGGTAATGCGCCTTCTCTGGTTTTTATTTTGCGCACATTCGAGAAGTTAAAGCCTTTGCGCACACTATTGTCAATCACCATTCGTTTGTATGCTTCACGCCGAACGGGGTCATCAATATTATTGAGTGCGTTTTCAAGCGGCATATCAGGGTCAAGCGGATTAAAATGTGGCGTAACCGTTTGCTGGTCGAAGTTCACAAAGAACGGAATCTTAAGCCCCCAGTTTTCTGGGAAAAACTTATCAAGTTCAATGTTTGATGCTACTCCAAAGCCTTTTCCGGTTTCACGGGCTCTTTCTGATATTTTATCTTGCACACCACCAAAACCAAAGGTTTTCAAGTTGGCGTTGATCGATACCGTTGCAATATCAGCCAGTTTAATATTTGCAGCTAGAAGCCCTGCATCGCCCGAGGTCTGGTCAAAACCGTAGGCACGCAATTCATTCATCCAAACCGTATATGTATTCGGCTGTTCGTCTTCCGATTTCGGATTCCGAAGACCCACCATAATTGTAAGTATAGCACTTAAATCAGGATTACCTAATACCGTTATTTTATAGGTATTTCCTTCGGTTCCATCATCCATTATTCCGGTTGTTGTACCCGAATATGGCACTGTAATATTAACCGCTTGTCTATTTCGTTCACCTTTCAGTGCTACTAAATCTTGCAGGGCAACATCCAGCCAGTTTTCTTTTGGCCATATCACGTTTTCGTCTAATGAGCCGTTTGGTGTAATCTTTAATTGTGGAATCTCGATTTCGTAATAATGCTGATTTAAGTCTGTACCGATTCTGATAAATGCGCCACCCACTGTTTTTTCGTCGTTAGCCTCGTTTTCGGCATGGATAAACATTCTTAATCTTTTATAATTAATCATGTCGATGCGAGTATTGCGAAATACGCCTCTCGAATCTCCGTCACGCAGATTAGTTACGGCCAACGACATTGATTGCTCGTTGAATTTTACATTGAACTGTTGTTGGGTAATATCCTGGTCTCTGATAAACCCTGGTGGAACTTTATAAGGCGTTTTGCCATCTTTAATATTACAACTTTGTCCGTCTTCAGCGCAGCCGTTTTCTTCAATATTTACCACACCCATTTTAAACTTGGCATCATAAGGCTCAGGCACTTCGGTTAATCCGCCTTGGGTAAGATTTTTATCATATATACGATACTGATTTGACTCTAGCTGCAATGAAGCAAAACGTAAAACTACTGGTTGTTCAAAATCAGTAAGCATCATACGCATGAAGCGAATAGACTTGAAGCCGTTAATATCGCCAAATTTGCGTGTAAACTGCTTGATAGGAACCCGGAACAAATACCAGGTAGCTTGTGTACCTTGAACCGTTACCTGGTCTACAATAAAACCATTACCAACTGTTAGTCTGTTGGGTGCTAAATCAATTTCATATTCATAATAGTTTTCAACGTCGTTTATCGTATTATCTCCGTTGATGTCTTCTTTATCAGGCATAACCGAGTTGGCTAATGTAGGGCCGGTAGTTGATGCATTACTTTGTGGTGAGTTGTTTTCAACACCCAAGTAGTTTTTAAAACGCTCTACTAACGATTGGTTTGCTGTAAAGCTAGGGTCGGTAAAGAATTTAAAATCATCGGCTGATGGGTCTTTTTCTGCTATTGCTCTGGCCGATGCATTGGTAATATTTCCCAAGAATGTTTTAATATGCGGAAAATCTCTCTCTTGTTCGTTGTTCATACCATCTAAACCAACGTCTTGTTTTGCTCTTGAGCCGGGTTGGTTATCAAAGGCATCGGTCATAAACTGTACTTTGGGTACAAAGCCCCAGGGTGTCTGGTCTGGTTTTGATTGAACCGATACCGAATCATTGGCAGGCAAACCATTCTCGAAGCTATTTCTTCCATCAGGAATAAAATCTTCTGAAATATCGCCTAAATGAAATTTAAGTTTACCACCACTCGTATTGGCTTTGTTACCGTTGGGTGAGCCATCGCGTACAACGTCTTTGAAGGGGTCAAGCATCCAGAATGTGAGGTACTCTGTATTGGCATTATCAAAATCATTATCTGCCGTAATACCTCTCATTATAGAACCAAAATTGTCTTTGGGATTCGACAATAAACCCTCGCTTGTCAGCCTCGGATTATAGTTATACATACCTCTTTCTGATGGGAAATAAGATACGTCTAGTACTGTAACAGGAACCGATTGCCCATAGGTAGGAATTGAACGCCCCGGGAAAATCTGTTGAGGAGTAAAAGCCCTTTCGTATAAGTTAGCATTAGCAGACTCCTGAACTTGTGGAGGTAGTACGTTGCCTCCTTCGCCACCAAAACCACCATCAAAATAAGTGGTCTGGTCTATGGTATAGACCGATATTTTGGCTCTTTTGTAGTTCTGGTTGTAGCTAATAGCATTCCCTCTTAATGGCTCAGGCACACTACCAGGGCGCCATCTGGTTGGCTGGCGTGTAAGGTCGTTTATATTTCTTGTTGCCTCAAAATCATCAATCATGGCATTGCCATTAATGCGCTTATTGTTTACCGAGGGAAATAGCTTGGCGTATTCGGCAGTAAACTGAATAGACGACATTTCTTTGGTTTGAATCAGCGGCAAGGCATCAAGGAAACGAGTCAGGAATCGGGCATCTTTACGATAATTAATATCGAGCCCTACAATGGTATTATTAACAGGCTCTTGGCCTATGGCAATACGAGTCATAAATGCTGGGGTACTTTCTCGTAAGGTCATGGCTGTGGCACCAATATGAATATCTTTGCTCAAGTTATAATCAAGGCGTGTGCCGAGCATCATTCTGATTTGTGTATTAAACAAATCGGGGCGTTCCCACTCGATTCTGATTTGTCGGGCCGAATTAAGCACACTCTGGTTCATAATTTTGATACGGCCCAACTGTGGTTCGATTGTATAATCAACACCCTCTTGCAATTGCACACCACCTGCATATACTCTTACAGATGCACCCGAAGCGCCTAAAGGCAACATAATTTCAGATGAATTACTGGCCTGCAAACTACCTCTTATAAAGAACTTGTTTTTGGTAGTTACCTGCTGTGCATCGGTAAGAGTTGTACGATACAATTCGTTGTAAACGTATTTATCTCTTAAAATCTGTTCGTCTAAGGCAAATTTTGAGGACAAGTGAGAACCAAAAGGCTCAAGCACCGGAAAAATCAGCCTTCCCATTTTAGCATCAATCGTTACATCTTCTATAAAGTCAAAGTTTCCATCACCGCCGGGTTGGGGGTCATTGTTAGGATTCAGATTATCAAGATTCATCACCCTTACCAAAGGCACATCTTTCAAGGTTTTACCTTCTTGCAAGTTAGGGTTATCAATACCTGTACGGTCGTCTTTATAAATGATTCTTAACTGAAAGCCTTGTTTGCCAATACCCGGTACACCCAACGAATAAATGTTTTTCATCATCAAGTCCCACATTGGCGCGTTGGTACGGTTACGAATGGTTGAGGATTTAACCAACTTCAAAATTATGGCTTCATCTTCACGGCGAATAGAGTAATCTTCTGTTAATTCTCCGACTTTATATTTTTGCCCGTTATAGGTATATTCAAAAGCAACGGCCAGAACTTCATCGTTACGAAGCGGCGTAACTAAAGAGAGATAGCCAAGTTCATCATGATATTTAAACTCACGCTCTGTCAGGCGTTTAGCTCCTCTTAATATTTCATAATCAATTCCTTTTTTAAGACCTAATGCAGATAAAGCTGGTGATGAAGAAGTTGAGTCAAGTTTTCTGATACCTGGGTTATTATTAAGATTTTTAAAAAGTGATGTAGTTTCGTTATCTGCCGGTTTATAGCTTGTGCCACTTTTCAAATCTCCTAAATCAGTAAACGCAAGAAGGTTACGCATTGATTCAACAGAGTTTGTACGGTTGGTTACGTAAACCTCAAGTCGGGTAATTTTTACACCTGAAAGTACCAAAGGAAGGTTGCGCAGGGCTTTTTCATAATTACCCCTGAAAAACTGCGCCAGAAAGAAATGTCGGTTTTCTTCGTAGCTATCTGAACGTATTTCAAATGTACGGTTTTGCGTACCACCATTTAATACAATCGACTCCGTTTTAGAACGCTGCTGCGCTACTACCTGCGTAACATCTAATTTACCAAGCTTGAATCCGGCTTTTACCCCAAACAGATTTTGCACACCCGGAATCAACTGGCTTTTTACAGGCATACTTATATTACCCGCTTCAACTTTTTGAAGAATATCCTCCGGCTGATTTTTAAAATTCAGTTTTAATTGGTTCTCGAAATTAAAAGCCGCTTTGGTGTCCAAGTTAGTTAACATTCCCAGCTTTTCGCCAATCTGTCCATTAAAGTTGATATTAATTTGTTCGTCAAAATTGAAGTAGGTCTGGCGGCGTTGAATAATAGGTATAACAGGGTTATCAATAAATTGATGAATAATTTTGAAGTCTAGCGTTACAAAACCATTTGGTTTTAATTTATCCATCATGTTTCCACCAAAAATCCTATCTACAATAGGGTTTTTCTGTAATAGCGGCCTTAGACCTTTGCCAGTTGTGGCACTTTTACCGTCTTGTAGCTCTTCATATTCTCGTAAAATACTTTTTCTTACATAGGCATTTTGAAGACTCGAATATTCGTTGAATGTTAATGATTGAGGAAGTTTATAATCAATGCCTTTGCCTGCTTTTTCGGTAATCGAAATATCACTTGAAGTTGGAGAAACACTAAAATCGGTTGTGATATTGTTGGGGTCTTTTAAATAAAAAGGCGATTGCGGTACAGCCTGAGCATAACGGTTTAGGTAACGGTCTTGCCAACGGTAGGCAGGTTCTCGACCCGTGCGGGCAATAATAGTATCTTTTTCCGGAACTGCTAGGGAATCGGTGCGTAAAGTATCAGCTTTGGTTGTTGCATTCTTTTTTCTGCCTAATAATTGAGCGTCGGCTTTCTCACTAACCAATACAAAGCTGAAAAACAAAATAAAGAATAATGTAAAATTTTTTACAAATGGCTGTCCGAACATAAATTTTTAGGGAGTAATCAATAGGTACCTCTCACTTAACGACTAAAATCTTACCGATAGTCTATGAGAAATACAAAAAATTGTATGCTTTTTATTTAATGGTTTCTAAGAATAAACAACCAGATACACAATGTTTTTAATCATAGCAAAAAATTTTACTTTCAGGTAAAACTAAATTTTCATAGCAAACAATGGGTACTTTTTATTTATCTTAAAGCCAATTTAATTAATTGCTCAAGTGTAATATCACTACCTTCACGTTTCAATATAGTATCTATGCTCTTTTCGGCTGCTGCACGTTGAATACCCAGCGTAACAAGTGCTGTGAGTGCTTCGTTACGCAAAGCAGTATTGGCCGGAGCAAATATATTTGGTGTAACACCGCCTAGCATCGAATCTTTTTTGAGTTTATCTTTTAGCTCAATAATGGCTCTTTGGGCAGTTTTAAGGCCAATGCCTTTAATGCTTTGTATGGTACGTACATCTTCCGAAACTATGGCATGTTTTATTTCGCCTGATGATAATGACGATAACATAATAATTGCCGTACTCGGTCCAATACCCGAAACACTAATCAGATCTTCAAACAATTCTTTTTCAGCACCATCCGAAAAACCGAAGAGTGTATGAGAGTCTTCTCGTATTATCTGCAAAGTATGAAGTTTGCATCGTTCACCCGTATTATGGAGGGCGGCGTATGTCTGAAGCGAAATTTTAACCAGATAGCCTACACCTGCCACATCTATTATTACATAAGTTGGGTCTTTGTAGGCTAGTTTACCATCAAGATAAGCAATCATATAGGTTTACAGATGTTCAGTATCTGTAATTGGTTTTAAGGATTAGTAAATCGTTTGATAATGTAAAGAAATGAAAAATAAGCGAAAGTTTCTAGGATTTGTCCTATTTTACAATATTTATTCTTATACCTGCACTTATCTGAGGATTAATAAAAAACGGAGAAGGAAGAGCCTCAACGTATAGCCCGGCATCAATAAAGAAACCCATGTTCTGGTTTGGTATTTTAAACTCAAGCCCGGCTGTTCCGGTAGGCCCAAGTGAAATTTTACTGACAGATTTGATACTTTCGTTGCGCCAGGCATCAGGGAAATGCTTTCTTGAATTGATTTGCCCACCAAAACCATAGTACGCATGAGCCCAGTCCCGGTTAAATATGGCAGTATGAAACAAGTATATACCCTGAATCATTAAACCTGCTGTTTTGTACTCGCCTCTGTTATATCTACGGTCATTGTTATAAATCAAACCATAAGTTCCAACGTTTACATCGAGTGCTCTGTCACCGTTCTGGAAATATTTCCTGATATTAAACCCTAATGGCTCACCAACCCGGAAACCTACCGACCAGTTGTAATCATATTGTGCCTGAGCCGTTGAAATTGAAGAAAGAATAAGTATTGGAATAACCAAAAACAGTAACTTTTTCATGTTTTTACTATTATGTGAATGGGAAAGTATATTAAAACAAATATAACGACATTTTAACGAATAGGAGCCCCTATTTATTCAATAAAAAAGCGTCTGAATTTATTTTCAGACGCAAAAAAAGATTTTTTGTCACAAAAAAATTATTGAACCAAATCAGCATTAGTCAAAATATAATTTAACTCATTAATATCATCGGCATTAAGTTTTAAAGTGCCTTTAACCGTAATTCTATCGTCGGTATTAAACCTTTTGGTAGTTTTTTTGAATTTCACCTGTACCACAGATTCCGGGCCTGCTTGTCCGCAGAAGAAACAAGAGCTATAAGGGTTTGCCGATAATACATACATATTGGCATCAACATCTACCGGAATCATGTATCCTGTCAATTCAACCTCTTTATTTTGTAAACCTGCAACTTTTTGCCCGAACGTAGGGTAGAGGATAAACATTGATTCTTCTGCACTCCATTTTTTCTTAAACGTAACGTCTCTCAACGTTTCCCATGTAATTTTGGTTGGCCCTTCTACAAAACCGAAAGAAATAGTGCCTAAAATTGCTAGATTAATGATGAAGTATTTAGATATTTTTTTCATATTTTCATTGTCCTTTTTCTGAAAAAAGAACCGTTTAGTTTATAGATGTTGTTCCCGTTTTAACCCGAGAAAATTGAAATTATTGTATAAAATTACGAGATTATTTACTCTTCAGCAAGTGTTCTCGAAATATTCAATCGGTAAATGTTAATCGATGGCAATGCCGCTGCCAGAATCCCGATGGCTAAAGCACCTGCAAAAAGGTAAATTTCGCCTGTTTGTAAATTCATCTGGGCTACATCAAAATGAAATTTTTTGCTCAACTGATTCGAAATCAGAACAATACCCACACGGCTTAAAACTATACCTGCTACGAAGCCAAATAAGGCCAGTAAAATTCCCTCTAATAACAACATCAGGAACAAACGAGTTCGGCTTGCACCCATCGAAAGCATCAATGCCATTTCGTACTTACGTTCCTTTAAAGAATTGTATAAGGATACAAACACGCTGATACCCGAAATTAGCATAATAACAGCCGCTAAAACTTGCAAGCCATCAATACCTATGCCTAACAGTTCAAACAAGCGATTAACCTCAATAGATGGCAATGCTGCTTGTAATTTTGAATTCTGGTTGATGTTGCGAGGCATACTCATTAAGCCCATTGGTGAGCGGAATTTTATCAAAGCACTCGTGATTTCACGCTTTGGCATCTCGGCTTCTTCGGTCTCGTGTTCGTGGTCATGAGGCTCGCCTGCTTCTTCTTTATGCTCTTCTTCTCCTTCGGCATGGCCTTCCTCAGCGTTATGGTCATGAATACTCCAGACACTGTTCAGGCTTGTAAGAACAAGATTGTCAATTACAGAGTTATTAAATTCTAAAATTCCTACTACTTTATACTTAGTATCGCCGTGTACTTCGCCTGCTGCATCTAAACCATGCGAACTGGCAAATGTATCGCCAATTTTCAAGCCTGTGTTTAAAGCAACTTGTCCGCCAAGTACTACATCAAGGTTGTTTTTAAACATTGTACCACTGGCAAATTGCGCTTTGAAATGCTCAAAGTATTTTTTGTTTGTGCCAACAATACGGTAGCTCTGGTAATTATCGCCCATCGATAAAGGAATCATTTCTTTTACCAGTGGGTTCTGAGCAATTGCTGTTACATCGTCCAGATACACGTTTCCTGTCGGATTATCTATCTGATAAACGCTCGATAGTATTAATTGTAATGGGCTGCCTTTAGCACCCACAACCATATCAATACCGCTGATATTTTTGGCGAATTTATCTTGTAATTGTTTGACCAATAGAAGCAACAATGAAATAATGGCAATACCCAGTGTCATGAGCAACACGCATAAAAAACTATTGAGTTTTTTGTTGAGTATATTTTTCCAACTGATTTTTAGAAGCATTTCTTAATACTTTTTTCGGTAATTAGTATAGGGTTTTCTTGCAGTAGCTTGTAAAGCTGTTGATTTAGCTCAAAATAATTTTATTGCTGAATTTATCTTTCAGGCGTTGGTCGTGCGTAACTATGACCAACGAAGCACCAATGTTTTTCGATTGGTTTTCTAAAAGATTAATCACCTTTTCACAGTTTTCGTCGTCAAGGTTTGATGTCGGTTCATCGGCTAGTATTACCTCCGGGTTGTTCATTAAAGCCCGGGCGATACTTACTCTTTGCTGCTCGCCACCACTTAAAAGACTTGTGGGTTTATCAAGCAACTCATAGAAACCTAAACTCCTGGCAAGTTTTTCGGCTTGTTCTTTCGACTGCGCTTTATCAGCCAGATAATTAGCCAATAGCAAATTATCGAGCACACTCAATGAACTCACAAAGTGTGATTTCTGATAAATAATGCCCAGATGCGTAGCACGCATTTTAGCGGCTTCTTTTGGGCTTAGATTAGCAAACTCCTGCTTGTTTATCTGTATTGAGCCTCCACTGGGCTGAAGCAACAAGGCCAAAAGGTGTAGGAGCGTGGTTTTGCCACTACCAGAGTTGCCTAGTATCAACAGCGTATCACCTTCGGCACAGGAGAAAGAAGGAAAACTGAATTTCTTTTGGTTATTATAAGCAAATGTGAGGTCAGAACAAGTAAGCATTTAGGGTATTTTTGGTCAAAGATACAGATTTGCAACTATATTGCACAAATGTTTCTACTGTGTTTATATAAATTTAACTCAAAGCTACTAAGCTGGTAATGTTTTCAGAAAAAAAATGAGAATATTTTCTGAAAAAATAATTTACTTGCTACAAGTTTTCTAAGCTCAGATAATCATCCAATCGTTGAAAAAAACACTGCTGACTTGTTGTTTTTTCTTGTTGCTTGTTACATCATTACAGGCACAGATACCTATTCGTTACCTTAATAATCCGCCCGAAATTGATGGTTTGGCCAATGATTGGGATTTGCAAAAAGCCAGTACTTTCCAATCAAAAGCTAAAAATGTGTTTTCTGCCAATACAGTAAAATATGCTTTGGGTTTTGATGAACAGAACCTCTACGGTTTATTTCAGGTTTCTGATAAGTATCTTACCGATTTGGCCCTAGATAAAAGCGGAAGCCCAAGAATTTCTTTCAACGATGCTATTGAACTATATATTGATGCGAAAAATAATAGTCAGAATAGAATGGATGCTTCTGACTACCAGATTATTATAGACTTGAATAGCAATGTAACGGTATTCAGAGGTGGCGATAGATTCCAGATTCAGGTCGAAGAATCGCTAGTGCCCAAAGATACCATTACAACCAATTTTGTAATTGAGGGGAAGAGTACAAAAAATGGTACAGTAAACAATAGTAAAGATGTTGATGCTCAATATATAGTAGAGTTTCGTTTGCCTTGGGCATCGCTTGGGATTGTACCGGTTGAAGGAGCGTTTTTTAAAATGGATATTTGTTTCAATGATGCTGATGATTTTATGGATATTAAACCATTGCCCGAAACAAGCCCGATTCCGTATTATAGCTATGAAAGTATTACCGGAAACTCTGATTTTGGATACCCAGATAAATGGACAAAAGCGGTATTGATAGGGCAGGCTTCATGGTTAAAAAAATTGAATGATACTTATGGGCATTATTGGTGGATTCTGACATTACTTATTGGGGTGGTTTTGGTACCTCTTATCATCTATCTGTTAGTTTTAAATAATAAATTGAAACAGATTCAGCCAAAATCTGAAAAACTTGACGAGAAACTGTATTTAATTTTGAATGAGGAAGAAAAACTAAAACTTAACGAAACTACCACCGAAAAAGCCTTTGTTAAAAACGCCAGGCAATTTGTAGTAAAACGCCTTGATGCAGATGTAACCCCTGCCGAACTTGCTGCTGAATTAGGTGTGAGTTTGCGACAACTGCAAAGAATTTTTAAAGAAGAACTAGATATTACACCCAATAGCTTTATAAGCACAATAAAAATGGAAGAAGCTGCTGTAATGCTAAAAACCAGCAGCAGAAACATCTCGGAAGTTGCTTATGCTGTTGGTTTTTCTGACCCTGCGTATTTTGCTAAAGTTTTTAAAAAGTATTTCGGGCAAAGCCCAAAAGAATTTACAAAAACAAAAGGCTAGGAGAGTAGCATTTCCCCTCTGCTCACTACTCTGTCTTTAATGATTTAACCGGATTGGCGATGGCAGCTTTAATAGCCTGAAAACTAACTGTTAAGAGCGTAATAAATAATGCTCCGGCTACCGATACCGCAAAAATCCACCACGAAATATCTGTTCTGTAATCATAGCGTTGTAGCCAGCCATTCAGATAAAAATAAGCAATCGGAATAGCAATAAAGCAAGAAATAAGCACTAAAATCACAAAGTCTTTCGAAAGCAACTGCCATAGATTCAACACCGATGCGCCCAATACTTTTCGTACACCGATTTCTTTGGTGCGTTGCTCGGCTACAAAACTTGCCAAGCCAAACAAGCCTAAGCATGATATAAATATTGCCAGTATAGCAAAAAAAGTAGATAATTTCCCCACGCGCTCTTCATCGCCGAATTTGTGGGCATACTCTTGGTCAACAAATTGATATTCAAAAGGCGCAGCAGGGTTATATTTTTTGAGAACGGTTTCAATTTTGTCTAAGGATTCTTTCGAATTCTTTTCAGGATTTAATTTGAGAATAACTACACTTTCTGCTGAACCTGAAATATGGAATAACGATGCCCTGACGGGTGAATAAGGCGACTGCACAACCATGTCTTTTATAACTCCGATGATTTTATAAGGTGTACCATTCCATTTAACAAATTTGCCAACTGGATTTTTCAAACCCATAAATTTAACTGCTGACTCATTCACCACAAAAGCACTCGAATCGCTAGCAAACTCTTTGGAGAAATCACGTCCTTCTTTAAATTGCCAGCCTACGGTTTTGCCATAACTTTGTGTAACCCCATTATTCGGGAAATCGACGGCCAAATTAGGGTCTTTCCCTTCCCAGTCGAAACCACCATTTGTATTCCAGACTTCGGTTGTAGGGCTTCCTGATTCGGTCATGTCCAGAATGGCAGCCGAGTTTATCAATTCATTTCTGATGACATCAAAATGCTTATGAATATCATCTGTCATCATATACATATTAATTAAGCCATCACGATTATAACCAACGGGGCGGTTTTTGGCGTGTTGAATCTGGCGAAAGACAATAATTGTACCTATAATGAGCGTAACAGAAACTGTAAATTGAAGCACTACAAGCACTTTGCGAGGCACTGAGGCAAAACGCCCCACACGGAAAGTACCTTTAAGCACCTTAACAGGTTGGAACGATGAAAGGTAAAGTGCAGGATAACTGCCGGCAATAAGACCTGTAATGATACTGAATGTAATGCCTAATAACCAGAAAATCGGATTCGTCCATAATATAGCTATTTTCTTATCAGCCAGTTCATTGAATGAAGGAGTCAGGACATACACAAGCACTAATGAAATTAAAAATGCTAAAGCTACTACCAGCAACGACTCACTAAAAAACTGAATAATTAACTGGCTGCGAACCGAACCTATCGATTTTCGGATGCCTACTTCTTTGGCTCTTTTCTCGCTGCGGGCAGTGCTTAAGTTCATAAAATTGATACATGCAAGAAGCAATACAAAAATGCCTATAATACCAAAAAGCCACACAAACTCTATTCTGCCACCTGTATTGTGACCATCTTTAAACTCAGGAAACAAATACCATTTCGACATAGGATGCAAAAATACTTGGGCGTTGGAGTTTTCCCGAGGGGTTTTCTTGCGTTTTATATCAACAATTTTTTTAGATACTGCTTCCATATCGGCATTGTCGGCAATTTGTACAAATGTTTGCGAAAAATTGCTATCCCAGGGGTTTTCCATTTTTTTTATCCAATCGTTGAGATTGAGGTATAACTGCCAAGGGAGCACATAATTCATATCTCTGAAACTCGAATTATACGGTAGGTCTTCATAAACACCCGTAACTTTTACATCAGTTTTACTATCGAGTTTTATAATTTTATCCATCGGGTCAGTGTCGCCGAAAAAAGATTTAGCGAATGATTCAGATAAAATAATAGACGATGGCTCGTTTAGCGATGCTTGTGTACCTTTCAGCATCTTCAATGAAAGCATATCTATTACTTGTGGCTCAAAGAAGTTTCCGGTCTTCGATAGTTTCTTTTCGCCATGCGCTAAAATATGGATTGATGTCCACGATGATTGCAGCACGTATTTAAAGTCACTACCATAATTATTCCTGATTTCTTCGGCCATAACAGCCGGCATCGACTTATGTGTAGCTATTTTACCATTAAAAGTCCGATGTTGCATTACCTGTGCAATACGATTGTAATTAGCATGATGCTTATCGTACGATAATTCATCATAAATCCATAGGCCAATCAGAATAGCAACAGCCATTCCTGTAGCAAGGCCGAAGATGTTAATAAAAGAATATCCTTTGTATTTATAGATATTCCTAAGTGCGATTTTTAAGTAATTGCTTATCATAATACCCCTGGCCCCTAAAGGGGGACTTTATTAAAATTTACATTTTATTTTATCTTAAATCCCGTTTTGCTTAACTCGTGCGTAAGCAACACCCCTTTAGGGACGGTCCGCCGCTGCGGCCGGGGGTGTTTTTTACTCTGATTTTAAAGACTTTACCGGATTGACTAATGCCGCTTTTATGCTTTGGTAACCAACCGTCAGGAATGCGATTAGTATTGCCATTGCGCCTGCAGTGGCAAATATCCACCATTCTAATTCGATATGATACACGAAGCCTTGCAGCCATTGGTTCATGAAATAATAGGAAATGGGGCCTGCTATTAATAAGGCTGTGAAAACCAATTTCAAGAAATCTTTCGATAATAAGGACGTAATACCCACAACCGATGCGCCCAATACTTTACGGATACCAATTTCTTTTATTCTGCGTTCAGCGGTGAAGGTAGCCAAGCCAAATAAGCCTAAACAACAGATTAGAATGGCAATAAAGGTGAAAATGCTAATCATTTCGAGTGCCCTTTTTTCTTGCCAGAATTTTGATTCTAATTGATGGTCAGCAAACTTGATATTGAGGTTAGCTTCACGGTCAAAGCCTTTCAGTACTTTTTCAATACGGCTCACAGACTCTGCCGCTGATAGGTTTTCAGCCAATTTTAATGTAATAAATGGCGCATTGGCTAACCGCATAAAAAATACCGTTGGCTTGGCATTGTCGTAAGGCGAATCAAAAATAATGTCTTCTGCAATACCTACAATGGCAAATTGTTTTCCCTCAAGCTCAATAAATTCGTTTAGTGGCTTCTTAAACCCAATGAGTTTAGCCGCTGATTTATTAAGAATAACTGCCGATGTATCGGTCGAAAATTTACGGCTGAAATCTCGACCTTCTATAATTTTCCAGTTTACTGTTTTGCCAAATTCAGGTGTTACTATTACTTGCCCGAAGCTTTCTGAACTATTTTGGGGTTTACCTCGCCAATTAATGCCTGATTGGTTATGCCAGTTTTCGTTTATTGGCGTATTCATTTCTGCCATTTCTTCAACGGCACCCGATGCCAATAGCTGCTCTCGCATTGCCCAGAAATGGCCTCGGAGGTTTGGCGTCGTTTTCTGAATCTGAATTAGTCGGTTTTTATCATACCCTAGCGGGCGGCTCATACCATGTTTTAACTGCTGGCTTATAACAAGCATTGCCACAAGCATCACAATTGAAATAGTAAACTGAAACACTACCAGCGTTTTTCTTAATACTACTTCTTTCCCTGAGCCTATTTTCATGCCTTTCAGAATTTTTATTGGGCTAAATGAAGACAAGTAAATGGCAGGATAAATACCGGCTAGCAATATAATAATGGTGATTACAGCACCAAACTGTAGTAAGAAAACGGGGTCTGTAATGTTGATTTGAATTTTGATAGCAGTTAGCATATTAAACCACCCCATAAACATCTGTGATAGAACCAGGCCTAAAAAGCCCGCTATAAAAACCAAGATAGCTACCTCGGTATAAACCATTTGCAGAATACCCTTGCGAGTTGAACCAATGGCTTTACGCACACCGATTTCTTTGGCCTTAATACTTGCTCGAGCGGTAACTAAATTTACAAAATTGATGATAGCCAATAGCAAAATAAAGAATCCTATACTGGCAAATATTATTAGGTTAGTAAGCCCTGAACCTACCGCTTTACCATTTTCGAAGCTAGGATACAATCTCCAGTCTGACATTGAGTGGATAAATATTTCGGGCTCAGATTTGTCTTTTGTATGAGGCTGTGCAATTTTTGCAATCGCTTTTGAAACTGTCTCAAAATCGGTATTTGCTGCTATTTTTACATAAATCGGAAAAGAATTTTCTTCCCACAAGGGTTTTGAATCTCTTACCCATTCTTCCATATTTGCGTAAGCCTCAAAATCTGCATAGAAGTCGACATTTCGGAAAGTAGAGTTTATAGGGAAATCTTTGTACACTCCGGCTACTTTCAAATTAGCCTTTGTATTGAAATTAACAATTTGGTTTATCGGGTTTTCTTGACCGAATAATGCCTTGGCCGTTTTTTCGCTGATTAAAACTGATGTAGGGTCGAGCGGGAAACTAGGCGAACCTTTTACCATTTGCAGGTCGAGTATTTTATTGCCACCTTTTTCCATAAAATAACCTCGTTTTACTACCGATGCATCTTTAAATCTTAAAGCTTGCTCGCCGCCAAAAGAAGAAACCACTACTTCATCAAAATATTGACCGTACTCATTTCTGAGTGCATCAGCCATTGGTACAGAGTTCGACTCAGTAGTGTTGATATTGCCATTATATAATAAGTTTTTCTGGAGTAGTCCAACACTATCATAGTTGCGGTTGTATGTATTAAATGCCAATTCAGATTTTACCCAAAAGGCAATAATTAAAGTAGCTGCAAAGCCAATACTTAAACCAAGAATGTTCAATAAACTATAAAGCCTGTTTTTAAAAAGACTTCTGAATGCGATTTTGAAATAGTTTCGTATCATAATTACACCCCTAGCCCCTAAAGGGGGACGTTTAAATTTGATTAGATAATTTTATGGCTCAACTCCCTTTTTAAATATTGCAATTCCACAACTTGAAGTTGTGCGTAAGCAACTCCCCTTCAGGGACGGTCCGCCGCTGCGGTCGGGGGGTTACTCTGCCTTTAAAGATTTAACAGGGTTTGTTAATGCAGCTTTGATTGACTGATAACCAACCGTTGCAATAGCCACTGCTATAATCAAAACTCCGATAATGACATAGAACCACCATTCGATATTGATGTGATAGGCAAAATCTTGTAGCCATTTGTTCATAAAATAATATGAGATTGGACAAGCCACAATGAATGCGATGCCAACTAATTTCAAGAAATCGCTAGAAAGCAGAACGGTAATACTTGCAACCGAAGCACCCAATACTTTGCGAATACCAATTTCTTTGGTACGCTGCTCGGCAGCAAAAGCGGCAAGACCAAACAAACCCAAACAAGAAACAAAAATGGCTACAATGGCAAAGGCATTGAAAAGTGTCGCTACTCGTTGTTCTGTACTATATAATCTATCATAAGTTTCGTTTAGAAAATGATATTCTAACGGACGATTAGGCACTAATTCAGTCCATAGTTTTTCGGCTGTTCTGATAGCCTCCTGTTCTTTACCTTTTACAGGTTTTATATACACACCGCTGCGCCAGCTATCGCCGGTAAAAAGTACAAGTGGCCCTATTTGTTCGTGCAAACTCTTGAAATGAAAATCTCTGACAACACCAACAATCGTGCCTTTGCGCCCTTGAAAATGGAACCGTTTACCGATAGGTTGCTTGATATTAAACTTTTTAACAGCGGCTTCATTAAGTACTACGTTCTGATTATCAGACTGATTATTTTCTTCAAACCAGCGTCCTGATTCCATTTTTAAGCCGAAAACCTTCTGATAATTATGTTCAACGGCAATTTGTGCAACAGTAGGCTGAAAATCTTCTGGTCGGCCATCCCAGTCAAGGCTACCACTGTGTGTACTCGCTATATTTATAATATTTTGTCCGGCAGTGGTAACAGCTTCAATGCTTGATTCGGCAAGTAAGCGTGCTTTAACAGTGTTAAGATCCATTTTAGACTTAATATTCCAGGGAATTGTAAACTGAAACATATTTGCTTTTTCGTAGCCAAGTTTTATGTCCTTTATAAACCTTATCTGCTGAAATACCACCAAGGTTGCTATTAGAAAAACAGACGAAACAACAAATTGCACAACTACGAGTGTTTTTCGGAACGAACTGTTGTTTGATTTTAAGATGTTATTTCCCCTGAGTGCCTGAATAGGTTGAAAAGAAGACAATAGAATAGCAGGATAAATACCAGTTAGTAGAATTGCAAGAAAAGTAGTGCCCAAAAGCACTTGCCAAAGTGTAGAATCGGCCAAATTAAATACAAAGGTTTTATTAGAAAGGTCGTTAAATACCGGAAGCAAACTGTAAACAAGGCATAAGGCAATTAATAATGCTGCGGTACACATCAACACCGATTCAATCATAAACTGAGTAAATAATTGGGTATATTCGGCTCCGATAATCTTTTTAACACTAACTTCTTTGGCTCTTAGGCTTGCTCGGGCTGTAGAAAGGTTAACATAATTTATGCAGGCAGTAAATAATATTATTAAAGCCAAAGCTAAAAAAATGTAAGTAGTTTTGGCATCTCCTCCTGCATTAGTACGAGATAGACCATCCATGTGCATTGCTTTTATTGGCTCAGTTTCAAGGGTTATGCTGTCGTCAATCTTACCCGTTTTTTCATCCTTTTTTGCTATCTGCACAATCCGGGTAATTTTTGAGTCTAGCGCAGCTAAATTGCTATTAGGTCTTACCAGAACATAGGTTTCATAATTGAAGTTATTCCAATTGTTATCGTTTTGTAAAGTATTCGGATTAGCCAGATGGGCTGCCATAGGTATCAGAAAATCGTACTGAAAACTTGAATTGGTTGGATTATCTTTAAAAACAGCCCTTACCATATAGTCAAGTGTATCAATTCTAATTATCTTTCCACTTGCATGCTTGTTGCCAAATAATTGAAGAGCCTTAGACTCTGTAAGTGCAATACTTCTGATATTCTTGCCAAACTGACCAAAATCACCATCAATTAATTTGTAATCAAAGATACCAAACCAACTGGTGTCAACAGCGGCTATGTTTTTCTCTATTGTTAATTTTTCGCCGATTCTCATTGGAGCACCATTCCAGAATGGGTTTGCCAGTCGGGTAATTGCTTCTGCTTCAGGCAATTGTTTTAGTTGCTCGGCTAAAGGTAGCGGGGTAGTTGTCCAATGCCAGGTGTCGTCTTTGCTAACTTTATTGTGTGTAATTATTGCACGAATTCTGTCGGCTTTTTCATGATAGGTGTCAAAACTTAATTCGTTCTGAACCCATATCAGTATCAATACTGCCACGGCCATGCCTACCGCAAGACCACAAATATTAATAAAAGAAGAAACCTTGTTTTTAAGCAGGTTTCTGAGTGCAAAAGTAAAGTAGTTACGTATCATAATTTTGTAAGGGAAAGGTGTTCGTTTAGGTTTAAAATAAAAATTTCTTTCTTTGTTTTATCACTTAATGCCTGTTACAGATAAAATATGAGACTCGATGCAATTGCAAACTTGTTTCATTTTTCAACAATAGATACAATTCGTATTTAATCAAAGAAAAGAATAAATTTAAACATGATTCATCATTTAATAAAAAGTACAAATGATATGCCAAGCAGAAAATCATATAAAAACGAGGCTTTTTATGTTGTTTTTCAATAGTCAGGTGTCCGAAATCGTACAGTATGTTTGTCCGATACCGTACAGGCTTTAACAACAAAAAACAGCCCTGAATAGAGCTGTTACGATAGATAAATAAAATGCTGAAACAATAAACTTAGTTATTGGCCAATATCTCTTTTACGCCCTGCTGGTAAGGGGTTGGTTTAAAATTGAAGTATTTTTCAAACTTGCTGCTATCAAAAAAATATTCACGGTCATACTGATAGCGCATTTCGTAGATTTCTCTCAGAAACGGAACAAATAAGCCTGCTAACTTTACCATAAAAGCCGGAAATAACTGATACTTGTCGCTTTTACCCATTTCTTTGGCAAATAGCCGAATCCATTCTTCGCCTGTTAGTGAATTACGGTCAGTAGGTAGATTCCATATTTGATTATAAGCCTCGGGAGTATTGCCAAGTAGGGCAGTAGCTTTACCTGCATCGGGTGTATAAGTAAAGGAGTGCTTCACTTTAGCGTTGAAAAACCATTGCGCTTTTTTGTTTTCGGCCAGATTTTTATGTACCAGTTCAATCAATACGCTGTTATTTTTAATAACTCCATAAAAATCGGCTGCACGGGCAATGATTGCCTGTAAACCTCTTTCTTTTATGGCCTCTAATATCATTTTATTAAGCTCAACTCTAATCTCACCTTTTTTACTTGTAGGGCTAAAGGGCGACTTTTCTGTAATGTGTTTTACGTTGTCGCCGCCAATCATATATACATTGTCGAAAAAAACTAACTTGGCTTTATTTTCTATGCAGGCATCAATCACGTTTTTCATGAGCGTAGGCCATTGTTTTTTCCATATATCAAGTTTGTATTCAAAACCTACTGTAAGGTATACAATTTCAGAACCGCTGATGGCTTTGAAAACCTCATCTTTATTAGTTAAATCAGCCGCAAAAAGTGTATCAGTGTCATTTACTTTCTTTGGGTTTCGGCTTACAAGACGAATATCGCTTGTGTAATTTTTTAAAGCTTTGGCTAGTTCGGTACCTATTGTACCGTTGGCTCCTAATATGGTTTGCATGATATTTCTGTTGTTTGTTTTTGATGTTACAAAGGTCATAAACAAACAGACACGTGCTCTTGATAAAAATCAAGAAATCGTTTTTCGCCTGATTCTGCTGAAAGTTTCTGGTGTCATGCCTAGCATAGATGCTATGTATTGTAGCGGAACTTGGTTGAAGAGTTCTTTATTTTTTTCGAAAAAAACATGATAGCGTTCTTCTGCTGTCATTGAAAGGTGACTAAAAATGCGGTCTTCAAGCATAGTAAAGCATTTGGCAATGAAAAGTTTTTCGAGCAAATGCCACTTTGGTATTTTGTTGCCCAACTGGTTATAGTCTTCTTTTTTTATTGTATATAGTTCGGCGTCGCTCAGTGCTTGTATCGTCCATCGGGCAGGCGAATCAAAAACCAGACTCGACAGGTCGGTTATGAAATAGCCTTTTGTTGAAATCCACTGCGTTACTTCTTTGTCTTCGGTGCTTACGTAAATTCGAAGCAGACCGGATTTAACAAAACTTAGCTTTTCGCAATACCTGCCTGTTCGTAAATAAAAATCTCCTTTCTTTAGCGTTTGGAGCTTAAATAGCGAACTTATCATGATAAGGTCTTCTTGCTCAACACCAAAGTATGACGTAATGTATTTTTCGAGTTCTGTCATTAAATTTTTATTGAATCTTAATACAAGGCTCCAAATTAAGAATAATATTTTATGTAGCTTTGAAAATCAAACACTAAACCTCAACCTATTTATGAAACGCAGCGAATTTCTTAAAAACATCTCCTTAGCTACTGTCTTATTAGCCGATGGCAGCATTATACCTGCTTTAGGTGCCGATTCACTTGCCAAGAAAACCAAACTAAGGTTTGTGGTAGCTTCTGATGGGCACTATGGCCAGGCTAAAACCGAATTCGAAAGTTATTTCGATACGGCAGTAAAGCAAATTAATCAGCAACATAAGCAAGAAAAACTAGATTTATGCGTGTTTAACGGCGATGTGATTCATGATAATCCTGATTTTTTACCTGCTTCAAAAAAAGCACTTGATGGCCTTGCAATGCCTTACTATGTAACGCAAGGAAACCACGACAGAGTTGAGCCGCAAGTATGGGAAGAAACCTGGAAAATGGCACTTGATTATGATGTTGTGGTAAAAGATAATGCTTTTTTGTTTGGCACAACTTCTAATATTAAAGGGCAGTATTTATGCCCTAATGTAAGTTGGTTTAAAAACAAACTAGAAGAGCATAAGGATAAAAAGAACGTATTCATTTTTGTGCACATTACTCCGGTAAAATGGACGGATAATGGTAAAGATTGTATAGAGTTTCAGGAACTGGTGAAGCAATATAAAAACGTGCGAGGTATTTTCAATGGGCACGACCACGACCAGGAAGGTATAAAAGTGAAAGATGGAATTCCGTATTTATTCGATTCTCATATTGGTGGTAGTTGGGGTACAGATTATCGTGGTTTCAGAGTAGTGGAACTTAAAAAGAATAACGATATTGTTACATATCTGATGAATCCAATAACAAAAATCAATGAAGCGAGTATTTAATTTACTGCTACTTTACTGATTTTAGATAAGTTTCGGCGAATCGTTGACCAATCAAGCGTTGTCCTTCTGAATTGAAATGAATAAAATCGCCTTTGTGTGTTAAATCTATTGTACTGATTAAATAACTATTGGGGTCATTGGCAACGTATTGCTTTATAATCTCGTTGATAGCATTCCATTCGGTAGGTGTTTTAGAGTAAGCACCTAATTCACCTATCAGAATAGGAAGTTTTAAATCGCCAACTTCTTTTCTGAAAATTCCGAAAAGCTTTGTAAGATTATCATTATATAAAGGAATTGCTTTGGCATTTGCATCACTTTCGCCCTGATGCCATAAAATACCCTTTATTATACCTTGTGTTTTGGCAAAGGCTACTTTTTCTTTAAAGTTGCTCAATAATTTTACATTTCTATGTACCGAGTCGCCCAGCCATTGTCTGCTAGAACTCCCACCAACAGCCGTAGGAATCAACAAAATTGTGATGTTATCGTGAAGGCTTTTTGTTAAGGTTTGAGCGAAAGATAGGCCGCAATCTACACCTTTCAGATTTGGTTCATAAAAATGGATAGGTTCTTTGGCTTTAACTATCTGGTTTTGGTTATTGATTGTTAAAATTCGGGCGTTCGTAATCGTATCCTGGGCCTCAACAATGCCTCTTCCAGCCATATTCGACTGCCCGGCCATTATAAATACCCAGGTTTCTTTCTGCTTTCTGGCATTATTTGCTGATTGGTGTTGTGGTTTACAGGCAAATATTACAAGCAAAACAGCAATGGCAACGTATAATTTTTTCATATTTTTGATTGTTGAAGTCTTTTTTCGATGCTATCAAGCACTTTAACAAGAAGAGGTAAAGTTAGTCCTTGAATTATAAGTGTGATTAAAACCACTACTACCGAGATAAAAATAACAGGTTCGCGCTGTGTAAAAGGAGTCCCGTCGCTCAATACAAGTGGCAGAGAGAGTGCCGCTGCCAGCGATACAATACCTCGCATGCCAGCCCAACCAATAATCAAGGAGTTTTTCCAGTCAATTTTTTCATCGGCATAAAGATTCGACCTGAAACCCACTATATTCTTGGTGCGTTTCTCAATAGATTTTTGCAAGTTTTTGCTGTGTGAAAACACCCAGAAGATTCGCAGAATAAGCATAATAAGGCTTATCAGAAAACTATAACCAATAAATGGCAGAAAGTCTTCGTGGTTGATGCTGTTGATTACATAAGGGAATTGCAAGCCAATAAGAATAAACACAAGCCCATTAAGCAGAAAAATAACTACATCCCAAAAAGATTTGTTTTGTTTCTTGGCTTCAGGCGAAACTAGTCTGCCAGAATGAACAGCCAAAGCAACACCCAAAACCACAACAGCTATTACGCCAGACACATGAAATTCTTCGGCTAGCAAGTAAGTAATAAACGGAGATATAACAATGGCACTAATGGCAATGAGGTTATTATTATAAACCCTTAGTAAGAAAATGGCTAATATTCTGCCAAAAAGCATGCCTACTACAACACCTCCGAGTGCAACAGTTAAAAACTGTACACCTGCTTTCCAGAAAACAAAACTTGTGCCTGTAATAGCGGCTACTGCAAATCTGTAAGCTATAAGGCCCGAAGCATCATTTACAAGGCTTTCGCCTTCAAGAATGGTAAGAGTACGGTGCGATAGCCCCAAGCCTTTGGTTACATTGGTAGCAGCAACAGCATCGGGCGGTGAAAGAATGGCACCTAATGCAAAAGCAATAGGCCAACTCATGCCGGGTATAAGGTAATGTGCCACCACCGCAATAGCGGTGGTGGTTAAAAATACCAATGGAATTGCCAAAGTGCCTACTGTTGCCAGATTACTCCGTAACTCTTTATATGAAATATTATAGGCGGCATCGAACAAAAGGGGGGGTAAAAAAATGAGGAAAATAATTTCAGGGTCTAAAATGATAGTAGGCATACTCGGTATAAATCCCATGCCAATACCCACACTAACCAGTAAAATAGGGTAAGGGATTTTTATTCGGGTTGCAAGCGCCGACAAAACAATCATTAAACCCAGAATAAACAAAACTATGCTATAGTGTTCCATTTGTTGCTACGAAAAGACCCTGTTTAAACAGAGTCAGAATAAGAAGTGGTAGCAAAGAAGAATAAAAATCAGTAAAAAGAAAAATTATGCATTAACCAAACTTCATGACTTAAGTATTTTTTAATCTTATTTTTTGGTAGTTATCACAATCACACCATTAGCGCCTCTTGCGCCAAAGGCTGCGCCACTGCTGTATTTTATTGCACCGAGGGTTTCAATATCTCTTACTTGCAATGTACTAAGTAAGTTATTTATCTGCGAGGCATCGTCGGTGAAATAATTATCGAGCAATAATGCCGCAGCTTGCATTCCGCTCTGGAAACTCATAGCGCTTGGGAATCCTATGAAATAATCACCTGTTTCAGGTTTTAATCTTACTGTCAAACTGGGGATTCGCCTTAGTAAATCAAAGATTGTAAGATTTTCGTCCTTTTCGTAAATCCGTACATTAAAATCAGTCGGAACGCTCGCATAGCTTTTTTCTTGTACTAACTCAACCTGAGAGCGATTAAGGCCTATGCCATTGGTGTTAAATCTATTACTACTATCGGCAACAAGTGGGCGATTACTGAGTTCTTCAAAAGTCTCAAAACTGGTTCTATCGGTACTTTGCTCGTTAAAAATAAAATCATTAGGTAAAGTACTTGATAGGCCTTCGTTGCTCCAGAAATCACGTAACTCTACATCGTTATAGTTGGTAATTGTGCCGTCTGCTGCAAATTCAAGCGAGAAATTAGGCAATACAATTTGCGAGCGTTTATAAGGATAGTCTTTAAAAGTTAGTTTTATAGGCTCGGTTCTTTTTGTTAAGAATATCAATAATGGTAATTCTGAATGCAAGTAAAACCGATTGGTTTGAGGGTCAAATTTGTACAAATCACTTGCTTTGCAGGGTATAAACGAGCCATTGGCTATCTGCGATTCTACTGTTACCAGGGCATCGTAATTGTCAAGAATAGAAGCCATTTTGAATACTTCAAACCCATTTTCTTTTAATTTGTTCTGGCTCAGCGAACTCAGAAAATACCTGAAACTTTCCTGATAAACTTTCAACTGATTTCTTTTCCAGATTAATGCTTGTTTGTTGTCGGTAGGCGTTAGTTTTTCAAAAAACATATCACCTTTAATAATACTACTATCTTTTCCGTCTGACTCAAAATGTGTTAGTTGATATGTAACAGCATACCCAAGTGCCTTATTGGTAATAAAAAGTGGTTTACTTGCCTTAGCTTTCAGTCTTTTGTTGCCATCTTGTTCAAAACTGATAAGCTCCGGGTTAGTAATTTCGCAACTCTCAGGAAACTGTGTTTTGCTTTGTATAACACTAGGGTCACCTAATAATACCTTCGAAAATATTTTCCAGTTCCGTTGAAACTCCTTGTCTTTCTCGTTTGAAGCCTGAAAATTATCTGCTTGTAGGCTGATTTTGTACTGATTGATATTTCCTTTCGTATCTATCTTATTTTTGGCGGTATAGAATTTCGGATGTGTTACCAGCAATTCAGGCTGTTTTAAAATATCAGGTACTTTTAAGGTAAAGCTACCATTGCTATTAGTTTTGGCCCCGTTCTGTGTCTGATTAATAAATACATCGGCAGATTCAACCGGAATACCATTAGCATCGGTTACTTTGCCGCTTATAAACCAAAATTTTTGTTCGTTCTCGGCATATAATCTCACCAGCGTTTCCGGTGAATTATTTTGATTAAGAATATCGTCATCGGCATAGTCATCAGGTAAAAGGCTAGAGAAGCCCTCGTTACCCCAAAAATCCCGAAGAATCATGCCATTAGGCACTGTTACCCAGCCATTCTGTGTAAATTCCAGCGAGCCATTGGGTAACACAATCTGCGAGAGTTTATAAGGATAATCGCTGAAGATTGGTAGGGTATTAAAATGATTTGTCAGAAAAACCAGCAATGGTTTATCTGAGTGAAGCGTGAAACGATTGCTTAGGCTATCAAAGCTGCAAATTTCGTTGACATTGCAATTAAACATGATACTGTCTCTTAGCTCTTTATACACGCTGCTGCGCCCAAGATAAGTATCTTTTATTTTTTTTTCTTTAAATACTTCAAAACCATTTTGATGCAATTTGTTTTGGCTCAACGAGACCAGAAAGTTTCGGAACGAATGCCTATAAGCCCTTTTTCTTAATTTGTTCCATCGTTTTTCTTGCCTTTCATCTTTCGATGTAAGTGTTTCAAAAAACTTATCTCCTGCAAAAAACGTAAGCTTACCATCAGAAATAAACGTTTCCATCTGAAACATAATCTTATAACCTAAACCATTGTTCTGGACAAAAATAGGTTCGTTGGCTGTGGCTATTACATTTTTCTTTTTATCGTAGGTAAGTTTAATAGCATCAGGGTTTAGTATCTCGCAATCAGTCGTAAATTGCGAATCTCCCAGCAAGCCATCTTTAAAAATCCGCCATTTTTTTTTCCAGTCCTTATCTCGTTTGGCTGTTATTTTTACCTCTTTCAATAGAGTTGAGCCCTCAAGTATAAACACAATGGTTTTGTTCATTTCCTGCGGTGTAAGAACCTTTTTTATGCTATTATAGCCGATAAACGAAACCACGATCTCGACCCGCTGAATGGTTTTAGGAACAGTTAACAGAAAACTGCCATCGGCTTTAGTAGTTGTACCGATTGATGTATTATTGACATACACATTTACAAACTCAAGCGGAGCTTTGGTGGCTTCCAGAACTTTCCCCCGAACCGTCCAGGTATTGCTTTGTGCATGAGCAATAAGGCTACCACTCAATAACAAAGTTAAAACGCCAAGTAATACACGATTTATCATTCGGGGTATTTGAAATGTCTGATTTTTTATGAGTATAGTTCAAATATAGTTAAATCTTAACTTATGAGGAGAGATTAGCTGCTATCTTTTTATCTAGTCGTTTTTTTACGAGTATTTGGCGTTATTTTCCATGTGCTTTGCACGTTTTTAACAGAATTTTGTAGCATACGAATCAATGCCATGAATAAACACAGATTGAACAAAATTGAAAAACTGTTTTCTTTCAATACCCTATAAGCTAAAAACTAACATGAAAACCATTGTTTTTATACTGCTTTGTCAATTAATGTGTTGCTCACTTTATAGCCAGTCAATTCCTGCTTTTCCCGGAGCCGAGGGCTTTGGTGCATCGGCCTCGGGTGGGCGAGGCGGGCAGGTTATTTATGTAACTAATCTAAATTGCAGTGGGGCAGGGTCATTAGCAGCGGCTTTGCAGGTGGTTGGCAAAAAGTACATTTTGTTTAAAGTGAGTGGTGTTATCCCATGTGCAGCAGAGGTTTTTCAGGGCGATGTATATATTGCAGGGCAAACCTCACCAAGTGGTGTAATTGTGCGGGGAATTATACTGGATGAAATTTATGAAACCAATACAAATGCGAAGAACGTAATTATAAGACATTTACGTTCAAGGCCAAAGTTAGGCACAAATCTACCTAATCAAGGGTATGTGCTTGATGATGGCCTGCGGCTCGATGGTGCATCTAATGTAATTGTAGACCATTGCTCGTTTGCCAATGCGGTTGATGAAGCCGTTCAGATTTCAAATTCAAAGAACATTACGATACAAAATAGTCAATTGGCCGAAACATTAGGTGAGCATTATGCTTTAGGAGGAATGCTGATTAATTATAGCGAAGAAGGGCACGAACAAGACAACATCAGTATTCATCATAATGTATGGAATAGGATAGGCGGGAGAATGCCAGAACTTTCGTGTGAATCACCACATTGCAGAAATCGCACCCTGAACTTTGAGATTTCTAATAATCTATTCTGGGATCAACAGATTCAGACCTGGTATAATCCGTGTACACAAGGTGGTGATGGCTGCCGGGATTTTCATCTCAATCTCAATTTCGTTAATAATCGCACCATAGCTCGTAGTACTTACACAGGCCCTATGGCTTCTTTTGATATGTTGGCTAATGCGAGTAATAAGCTTTTTGTGAGTGGTAATAGTATGAACCAATACGCCAATTTTACCGATTATCAGTTGTTTTATTGCTGTAATGATTTTAATTCCAGTGCACCAAATACTAATCAAGGTGCGGCTATGCATTTAGGTGCAAGGCATAATTTTCCTGCCATTAGCTATACGCCATCTGCACAATTACTTACCTATGCGGTTGAGAACGTAGGGGCGTTTCCGAGAGACCCAATGGACAGGCGCTTGCTGAATCCACTCAAAAACAATGCGATTAATAACCAAGCCATTAACGGGACTGACTATTACAACGATGCTTTTCTGACCGACCCTGCGCAAAATGCACCAATAGATACAGATAACGACGGCATG
This sequence comes from Emticicia soli, assembly GCF_037860775.1. Lineage (NCBI taxonomy): Bacteria > Pseudomonadati > Bacteroidota > Cytophagia > Cytophagales > Leadbetterellaceae > Emticicia > Emticicia soli. The sequence goes on from NZ_JBBEWC010000007.1 coordinate 200,517, forward strand.
CCTGATGCGTGGGAAACAGCCAATGGCTTGAATCCTAATGTGCAAGACCATAATGGTACGCAATTATCAAAGAAATTCACGGGTATAGAGGGTTATACTAATCTGGAATGCTACTTGAATGAATTGTCGGACAAGATAGTCGGAAAAAAAAACATTATCGTTGACCCTGGTGGTGGTACTACCATTACCGGTGTTGAGTTAAATGCAGATGAACGAATTGCGGTGGTGATTTCTCCGAATCCTGCTGATGCAGGCATCACTATTCATTTAAAAGGAGAGGTGGATCAGAACTGGCGTTTCGAGCTGATAGATCTAGCAGGTAAAACGCTAATGCATGAAAACGATATTTCAGCGCAAAGTATAAATATTTATCTACCACGTTTAATAGTCAGTGGGGTTTATTTCATTAAAATACACTTGCAAGACAGGCTTATTGAAAAGAAAATTGTTGTAATCAGGTAGTTTCGCAAAAAGTAAACCGATTGTTTATGACGGAACTATCACCAAGAAGGGCTTAGCTGGGCTGAGTCCTTTCTTTGCTTAAAATAAATCAAATAAATATTGGAAATATCATATATGTTTCTTATGTTTAAATCAATATAATTAAGTGATGATACCCTAAACAGAAGTTTTCGCAGACAAATTTTTATTAGACTTTAAAATTTTTCTAATCATGAAAACGAATTTGTTATCGCTTATGCTGATTTCAGCAATTGCTTACGCCTGCCAGACAGCCAATTCGTCTACGACTGGTTTCACTGACCTCGAAAAAGAGAAAAAAGAAATCATGGCTGTTATTCAATCCGAAACTGATTGTTTTTTTAAGAGAGATTATAATTGTTGGCAAAACCAATTTGCTCACTCTGACTATTCGTATCAGGCTTGGAGTAACGCCGATGGAACTTTTGATGCCAGCGTAGGTTGGGAAAGTATCAATAAAAACCTCGGCAAGTTTATAAAAGAAAATCCTGCTGAAAAAGAAGAGGCAGGTAATAGCCACCCAATTGTGAAACGTGAAAATGTGCGTTTCAAATTCTACGGAAACAATGCCGCTCATCTTACCTGGGACCAATACAATAGCGACCGTAACCAGAAGTATTTCTTGCAGAGTAAAGAAGTACGCTTGATGGAAAAACTCAACGGGCAATGGAAAATTGTGAATGTTTCAGCATTCTGGAATTATAAAAACAAAATTCCATTGGCACAGATTCAGTAATATTAATCTTACTATCAGGAGGCTTTGAAAGAAGCCTCTTTTGTTTTATAATTAATGCTTGAAGTTCGGGCTACCTGACCGTTTTTTTCTTTACATTTGGAACTAAAATAAATACAAATACATTATCTACTAAACTAGTAGATTATTGTCGCTATTAAATATTATTCATCTTTTTAAAATATAAAGCTTATGTCACTTAGATTAGGAGATATCGCACCTGACTTCACAGCAGAAACCACACAGGGAACAATCAATTTTCATGAATGGCTCGGAAACTCATGGGGCTTATTGTTTTCACATCCGGCCGATTTTACACCTGTTTGTACAACCGAATTAGGCAAAACAGCACTTTTAAGAGGTGAGTTCGAAAGAAGAAATGTAAAAGTTATTGCTGTTTCAGTTGATGATTTAGATTCTCATAACAAATGGGTGCCAGATATTCAGGAAGTAAACAATGTTGAGGTTAATTTTCCTATCATTGCCGACGGAGACCGTAACGTGGCTACATTATACGATATGATTCACCCAAATGCTTCTGAAAAAGCAACAGTGCGCTCAGTATTTGTTATCGGGCCAGATAAAAAAATCAAATTGACTTTAACATATCCTGCCTCAACAGGCCGTAATTTCCAGGAGATTCTAAGAGTTATCGATTCTCTTCAATTAACTGCCAATTATCAGGTTGCTACACCAGCCGATTGGAAAGATGGTGATGATACCATTGTAGTACCTGCGGTGTCAACAGAAGATGCGATTGCTAAATTCCCGAAAGGTGTAAACGTGGTAAAACCTTACTTGAGATACACTCCGCAACCGAATAAATAAGATTCGCTGAAATACATTTTTCTCAGAAAACCGAAAGCAAAAACTTTCGGTTTTTATTTTTTGATTATTTTTGCACAATATTTGCGATAAGAATAGCATTAGAATTATCGATAAAGACTTCGCTATTGCGTCTAATGAAAAGAAAGAAAAAGACCCTGATACAGCCAGCCGCTAATCAACAAAAACCGTTGGTAAAGCGATTATTCAATCTAAAGACACTCTATGCTTTTGTTGTTATTGCGCTTATCATCTTATATCCGGTTTATGTAAGCGATGGACAGAAATGGACTTATATTGACAGCTTTGGCATTAAAGTACCTTTGCGCTATACACTCCATGGTATTGATGTATCGCACCATAATAAAAAGATTGATTGGCATAAAGTAAAAAATAGTAACGAAAACGTAGGTGTGAGTTTTTGCTTTATTAAAGCCACCGAAGGAACAGACCTGAAAGACAAAGATTTTAAGTATAACTGGAAAGAAGCCAAAAAGGCTGGTTTAAGAAGAGGGGCTTACCATTTTTATGTTCCGTGGGCTGACCCCGTGCTTCAAGCAAAAAACTTTATAAATACAGTCTCGCTCGAAGAGGGTGACTTTGTTCCGGTGATAGATTTTGAAATACAAGGTCTCAACAAAAAAGTAAGACAGAACCTGGTGGCCAATGTAACCACATTTGCCGAACGGCTGAAAAGCCATTATGGTGTTACACCCATTATTTATACAAACAGGCACATTTATCGTCAATATATAAAAGGTAATTTTGATTCTTACCCACTTTGGATGTCAGATTATGACAGCCGAAAACTAGAAGGATACGAGAATTCGAAGCTAATGCTATGGCAACACAGCACCAATGGCCGCCTTGATGGCATCAGCGGTGATGTAGATTTTAATGTTTTTGTAGCATCTAAAAGTCATTTAGACGATATTTGCGTAAAATAAAGCCTATTCCTACCCCTTTAAGGAAAAATACTAATCAAATCAAGACCTCACGTTAGGGGACGGAGGTATTTATACTATGCTACCTACTACAAATTTTACCCAAACTCCGGCATTTAAAAAACTAAAAAGTCATCATAAAACCATGAGCAAAAAGCAATTGAAAGAGCTTTTTGCTGAAGATAAAAATCGTTTCAAGAAATACTCTTTGAAGTTCAACGATATTCTGCTTGATTATTCGAAAAACAATATCAACGGCCGTACAATCTCTTACCTAATTGAACTGGCTCGTGAGTGTAATCTTTCTGATGCCATTGAGCAGATGTTCAGCGGTGCTAAAATTAACCAAACTGAAAACCGTGCTGTGTTGCACGTTGCATTACGCAACAGAAGCAACAGCCCGATTCTGGTTGATGGCAACGATGTAATGCCTGATGTGAACGAAGTATTAGGCAAAATGAAAGAGTTCTCTGAGAAAGTTAACTCAGGTGCATGGAAAGGCTACACCAATAAAGCTATCACTGATATTGTTAATATCGGAATCGGTGGTTCAGACCTTGGCCCTGTAATGGCAACCGAAGCATTGAAGCCATACGCTAAAAAGCTGAAAGTACACTTTGTTTCTAATGTTGATGGCACGCACATTGCCGAGACACTGAAAAAGGTATCGCCGGAAACAACGCTTTTCATGATTGCCTCAAAAACTTTTACAACACAAGAGACAATGGCTAATGCGCATTCGGCTCGTAGTTGGTTTTTGAATACGGCAGTTGACGAAGAGTTTGTGAAAAAACACTTTGTGGCTATCTCAACCAATCAGAAAGAAGTAGAAAAGTTTGGTATTGACCCTGCCAACATGTTCGGTTTCTGGGATTGGGTAGGGGGCCGCTACTCTCTATGGTCGGCCATTGGTTTGTCAATCGCTTGTTATATTGGGTTTGATAATTTCGAAGCCTTACTGACAGGTGCACACGAAATGGACAACCACTTTAGAAGCACGCCATTCGAAAAAAACATTCCTGTAATATTAGCCCTTTTGGGTGTTTGGTATAATAATTTCTATGGTGCAGAATCGCACGCTATTTTACCTTACGACCAATATATGCACCGTTTTGCTGCCTATTTCCAACAAGGCGATATGGAATCGAACGGTAAGTATGTAGACCGCAATGGTAATAAAGTTGATTACCAAACAGGGCCAATCATCTGGGGAGAACCGGGTACAAATGGGCAGCATGCATTTTATCAGTTAATACACCAGGGTACTAAACTGATTCCTGCTGATTTTATTGCGCCTGCAATCTCGCACAACCCGCTTGGCGACCACCATAAAATGTTATTGTCAAACTTCTTTGCACAAACCGAAGCTTTAATGAACGGGAAGTCGTTGGAAGAAGTGTTGCAAGAACTAGCTGGAAAATCGCAGGAAGAAATCGACAAGATTGCACCATACAAGGTTTTTCAAGGCAACAGACCAACTAACTCAATTCTGGTGAAGAAAATAACACCTAAAACTTTGGGAAGCCTGATAGCTGCTTACGAGCACAAGATTTTTGTGCAGGGGGTTATCTGGAACATCTTTAGTTTCGACCAATGGGGTGTTGAACTTGGTAAACAATTAGCTAATAAGATATACCCTGAATTGCAAAATGACGCCGCAGTAGCATCGCACGATACTTCTACCAATGGTTTGATAAACCAATATAAAAAGTGGAGAAAATAAGCTATTTTATTATAACCTGTTGTAAACCAGCAGGTTATATTTTTGTTTAAATATTTTCATTTTTTTTTGAAAAAATTATTTTAATAGAAATTATAAAAAAAAATGGCGTTTACATTTGGAAATATCAAACCCATATTTTACTTTAGCATCAGAATTACAAATAAGCTTTCCTAATTAAAAAAAAAATGGTTAAACCGCACACAAAGGTAGGCCATGGCGAGAACGCAAGTTCGAACTCAAACCCAACGTAAAGTTATCAACTGTTATGGGAGATGCGTATGCGTCTCCCATTTACAGTAGCAATGAATCTAAAAAATGGACTTACGTGCTTTTAGAAATATTGTTTACTTGAATTTACTACTGGGTTGTTGGTTGAACAATAGTTTGTTGGCAGCAAACCCATACAACCCAGTAGTTCCTAATGAGGTTAAATTTGCGAATGTTACCTTTCAACTGAATGATGTTACAAAATATCTGGTTCAGGCTGAAATGAAAGACATTCTTTCTAACCGACAAGTGCTTTTAAACAAGCTCGAAAAAATCTCATTGTTCTTTCCCATCGTTGAACCAATTCTTAGAGAACAGGGCGTACCTGATGATTTTAGGTTTTTGGTCAATTATGATAAATTTCAGTCATCAATTGAGCGTAACGGGCGCCCGGAAGCAGGAGTATTCTGGTGTTTAGACCGCCAGAAAGCCGAAGAAGTTGATTTGCAGATGAATGCGCAGATTGATGAACGGAAACATCTGCTTATGGCCACAAGAGGCGCTGCACTTTGCTTAAAGAGAAATAACGTATTATATAATAATTGGGGAGCAACGCTTTATTCGCTCATTGCCCACAAAAAAATCGTAAATCAGCTAGAGGTAAACCGCAGGTGGGCCAATACAAGAAGCAATGAAAACGAATACATTGCACTAGATAGCCCGGCTTATATGGCGCTTTTGGAGTTTCTGGCCTATAAGCTCGTAATAGAGCAAGAGCTGCCTGCATACAAACCACAAGTGCCAAAAATCGTATATGAATACCCGTACAGTAGAGCTAAAAGCCTGAATCGCATTTCGGCAGAACTGAAAACAGATTTATCTGTACTGACAGAATACAACCAGTGGTTATTGGCCAAGACTGTACCCGATACCGATTGTCAGGTATTGGTAGTTATACCCATAAGCCGTTTCAACGACATTAGGGTTTTAACCGAACTCTCAAAAAAGTCGGGCATACCTACAAAAGATTTAGGTTTTCCGATATTAAAAAAAGAAAACGACCAGGCAAAGAACAAAGGTAAAGGCGGAATCTTCTATCAGATAAACCACCTGCCGGGTATTCAAGCCGAAATGTGTGATAATGCCGTAACCTTGGCATATAAAGCCGATATTCCGCTCAAAAAATTTGTTGAATACAACGATATAAAAGAAAACGACTTGCTGCAAATAGGGCAGGTTTACTATTTAGAGAGTAAGAGTGCCAAAGCGAGTGTCCCATTTCATGTTGTACGTGAGGGAGAGACTTTATGGAGTATCTCCCACATTTACGGTGTTAAATTAGAAAATTTGTTAAAAAATAACAGATTTGAGACAATTCAACGTTTACAAAGAGGAAGGGTTATTTGGTTGCAGGCGGCCAGACCTAAAAATAAACCGGTAGAGTATATTAATATGCCTGACGAACTAGAGGCGATTGATGAGATTGTAAGGGCAGAAAGTAATCTTGAGTTTAACGAGGATGCATTGAATAAAGAGCCGATAAAAGCTGATACCGTTGTATTAGTTGAAAAGGAAGTAGTATTGGCTGAGAAAGAAAAAGTAGCAATAAAAGAAAGTAAAAAAGATACAGGTAAAGAGATAGCACAGGAAACAAAAACGCAGGAATTAAATTCAGCAGCTTTGGCACAAGAAATTAGGAAAGAAGAAACAAAGAACTTAAATTTGCCAAATAACGTTGATATTAAAGCCGATACTCCTCAGGTTCAGAAAAAACAAGAAACAGAGAGTAAAGCTACACCTGCGACATCACCTGAGCGCACTAATACCGTAAAAAATAAAACCATTGAGCAAGGAAATTTTTTGAACCACACGGTCAAGAAAGACGATACCTTGTTTAAGATTTCAGTAAATTACAATGTGACACTTGAAGAATTGTGGAGATTAAACAATTTAACAAGCAATATTGTGGAGGTTGGAGTAATACTGAAAATTAGACGTTTGTAATAGTATAGATTCACTCAATAGCTCAGATTAGCCTCTGCCACTGGTGGGGGCTAATTTTTTATTAAATGTCTTTTATACAACGAAAGCCCACGTGCATTAGGCTTGTCTCTGGTGTTGTAAATGACCTGCCCGAAACTCTGTAACCATGACACCACGATGGCTCGCATAAAAAAGAACCACCACGCTGTACTTTTTCTTTTTTCTCATCTGTTTCCGTAGATGTTTTTGCTAAAATATCAGCATAATTGGTTCGCCAATCTTCACACCATTCCCATACATTGCCACACATATCGTATATGCCTAAAGGAGAAGCACTATAATTGCCAACCGGAGCAGCAAAATGAAACCCATCAAGCGCTTTATCAAAAGTCGGAAAAGTGCCGTTCCATGTATTAGCCAGATATTTATCACCGGCTACAAGTTCATTTCCGAACGGATAGAGTAATTTTGAGTTAGTACCATTGCGGGCAGCGTGTTCCCATTCAATTTCGTAGGGTAAGCGTTTGCCTGCCCATTGTGCATAAGCCTTCGCATCGTTCCACGATACCTGCGTTACAGGATAATTATCAGGAGCTTTCTCAGCTTTTCTACCATACGGGTACTCCCAGTTTGCTCCTTTTTCTAAAACCCATTGCTTGGTTTCTTCATTCAGAGTGCCACCATCGCCAAATTTTTCAGCTTCGGTCTGGTACTTGGTTGCTTCAATAAACTTTCTGAAATCTGCCACACTTACTTCGTGGGCATCAATCAGGAAGGGTTTTACTTTTACCCAGAAAGTGGGTTTTTCCCAATCTACACCATCTTTAGCACCAATTTGAGTAAAGCCACCCGGTACATAAACCATTCCGGCAGGAAGATTTTTTGGAGGAGAATTAACCGCAGTTTTTTCTTCTGGTTCTGCTTGGTAAATAGTAATGTTCTCTGAAAACTGATAAGAATCAACTTCTTTTTTACACGAAAAAAGCAATACAAAGAATAATACACATAGATACCTCATACCAAAGTAAGAATAAAAAAGCTTAAGAAACCCATAAATTTTTAATTGACTAGTGCAGTTTGCGGCTGTTTCACAATCGGAACCCGTTTATAATTGAGTGCAAAACGGGCCACAAAAATCATGGCAGTCCATCGCTGATAATCATAAGGCATTCCCATTGTAAAATTCTGTATGGCTGTTACCAGAAATACATAGGCAACAAAAAGCGTAAAGTTATTGCTAGGCTTAAAAACTTCTTTTGCAACCCAATAAAGTAACACAATGTGGAGTGTAGTAAATACAAAGAAACCCATTATGCCAAGGTCGTTTAGCGTCTGGAAAATAGGAGAGTCGATATATTTATGGTGGTAGCCATTGCCAAAAATCACCGTAAGCCAATCACCATCTTCAAGCCTTTCGTCAATACTTTTAAAGAGGTTTGTAATATTGGTTACACGTGTAGAGGCCGAATCATCACCTGCCAGTTTTACGCTTGAGGCGGTCTTGGTATCGGTTAGTGAGGTAACAATCCTTTCTATCCGGTCGGTTATGATTGACGATACGTTGATAAAGTACTCATCAAAGCGGGTATAGTTCCAAAGGTAATAAACCCCACCGCAAGCCATCAGAAACAACACTAAACCTTGCCAGCCAAACATCCATTTCAGTACTTTATAAATGTTATGGGCATTGATGCTTGACAAATAATATAAGAAGAAAAATACACCCGTAACAAGGATAATAGCCATCGCCTGGCACAATGCTACAACCAACAGCATTAATAGCACGCTGCCTATATAAAACAAACGCCATAGCATTCTTTTCTCATTCGAGAGTAATATAATTCCGGCCACAACCCCCGAATAAGCACTTTTTGCATAGATATGTGGGTTTCCCATAGCCGACATCTCATCATCGCCGCCAAAGCTGATAGAAGCACGCATACCAATTACATACATCGGGTTACGGAATATATAATAGAGTAGGCTTAAACCACCTATGAGGCATATAATGAGCGAAAAGAATAAGAAATTCTCTTTCAGAGAGTTAATGGATGTTCCGGCAAAAATAAACATTGATAACAGAATAACACCTTGATACACAAGCTCAACGGTTGTGTTAGTAAACCAACCTCTATTAGGTGCATAAACCGCCAGATAAAAGAGTGCAATAACTGAATAAGCAATACAAAGCAGATAGCCCAATGTATTGGTCTGATAAACTCGCTTGATAGTAAACGGAAATGCAATCAACAAACTGCCAATAGTTAGCGCAGCAGTAAAAGCAGTACTATTAGGAGCTAATTTTAGGCCGTCCCGAAGGAAATAGATGATTGGAGCTCCAAAAAAGAAAAAGCTCAAACCCAGACTCTGCCTGTATTTTAATAACTTATTAAGTATGAAGTCTATGTAGATTGCCATCTTTAAATTTTTTACAAATATACTCTACCTAGTTCTAATTGTCATTTATTATCCTTGAATTTTCTATTTTAAGGCCGAAAATTTCTTAATTTTGGGGCATTGTTATTAAAAGAAAAAAACGGCAACGAATGAGGATACTTATCATTCATCAATATCTTTGGTCTCATTATAAAGGCAAAATTTATTCAGAACTTCAGAAAATAGTCAATACGCATAAAAACGATGAATTATTAGTTCTCCAGACTTCATTAAACGAAATAACCCGTGCTAACCTTGGGCCAGTTGATAGAAGCATTCATCAATACAACTATCAGGTTTTGGTTGATGATTATTATGAGAACATACCTAATACGACACGCGCTAAGAAAATGTTGTATTGGGTGCGTAAATTCAAACCCGATGTGGTGAATATTTCAGGCTATTATGAGCCTGCCATGAATACTGTGCTCTTTTACTGCCGCCTGGTTGGTATCAAAGTTATTATTTCTGTTGATTCTACCGAAGAAGACAAACCAAATATCTGGTGGAAAGAGGCTATCAAGCGCTTTGTAGTAAACAGGGCTCAGGGGTTTTTCTGTTATGGCTCAAAAGCAGCTGAATATATGCTGAAATTCGGTGCAAAACCGCATCAGATTTTACTCGAAAATAATGCCGTCGATAACCAGAAGATTGCATCTATCTACAAAGAAGCCTACCAGACCAGAGAAACTGAAAAAGCAAAGTATGGCCTTAGACCATTTAATTTTATTTATACCGGCCGATTGATGGCCATTAAGAATGTTGCTAATTTATTGATTGCTTTTGCTAAATTAAAACCGCAAAACTGGGGACTGGTTATTTTAGGCGACGGTGCCGAAGGCGAAAACCTTAGAAAGTATGTAGCCGACGAGCAACTGGAAGGTGTAACGTTTATAGAAGGGCAGGCATGGTATAATGTGCCTAAATTTATGGCACTGGGCGATGTTTTTGTACTACCTAGTTACTCAGAACCTTGGGGCTTGGTTGTAAACGAAGCCATGGTTGGTGGAATGCCCGTGATTGTATCTAATAAATGTGGTTCGTCTCATGATTTGGTGAAAAACGGTGAAAATGGATACACTTTTAATCCGTATGATACCGATGAACTAGCCGCAATTATGAAGAAATTTGTTGATGACCCTGATTTAATCAAGAGTTTTGGTGCTGTTTCACAATCAATAATTAAAAAATACTCTCCCGAACAAGTGGCGCAGGAAATGTACGATGGTTTTAAAAAAGTAATGTATGAACATAAATAGAACTAATAATTTTGATTTGATACGATTGATTGCTGCAATGCAGGTATTAATCTGGCACGGAGCAGTTCATTTCAAGATTTTTGATGATATGTACGGTTCCCTATCTGTACTGTTTCATTTTCCGGGGGTACCTGTTTTCTTTACAATAAGCGGCTTTCTGATTAGCTATTCGTTAGAGCGCAATAACTTTGATTTAAAGAAATATTTCAGAAACCGTGCCTTGAGGATCTATCCGGCTTTGTGGGTGTGTACCATCCTCACGGGTCTACTACTGATTTACTTTCTCAGACCAATTATAATCAAAGATTTACTTATCTGGTTTGTAGCTCAGATTACTTTCCTACAATTTTATGTAACACCTTCACTAAAAGCTTGGGGAGCAGGCCACCCGAACGGGAGTTTGTGGAGCATAGCTGTTGAGCTACAGTTTTATCTGATATTGCCAATTGTTTTGTACATAATCAATCGGGCAAAAAAACTACTGCATATCAATATCATTATTGCTATAATGTTTGTGCTGGCTGTTATGATGAGGTATGTTATCAATACTAATACGTGGATATTGAGCCACGAACTTTTGGCAAAGTTTTTAGGTAACACCGTATTTTATTACCTGTATTTCTTTCTGACGGGTATAGCTATCTATAAAAATTGGGGCTGGCTTGAAAAATTTCTGCGTGAAAAGGTTTTTATATGGTTAATTATTTATGTTGCCTATGTGCTTGTATTTCATACATGGCTAAAGCTCTATATAGACCCTTATGATGTTTCGGTATTTGGAATCATTGCCAACACTTTACTTTCATTATTCAGCCTTTCGTTTGCGTTCTCCTATATTAATCTGAGTAAAAATCTCTTAAACGAAAACGACATCTCTTATGGTATTTATATATACCATTTGCCTGTTATTAATACCATGCTTAGCTACGGCTTCTTTGGTAGTATCTGGGACTTAATAGTGATGGCCATTATTGTAAGTATCCTAGCCTATACATCGTGGAAACTGATAGAACAAAGGGCATTAAAAGCCAAGTTCTAAGGAACAAGGTTTTCACGTTTCAGCGTTTTATACAAATAATCTCCGCCAAGTGCATGCCCTTTGTCGTTCCAATGGAAGTCGACAGGTAAATAATATGTTTCAATCGGGTTCTTTTCTTTTACTATTTCATCTTTAAAAGAAAAGAATCTGATTTGATTATTTTTACAGTAATTATTCAGTTCTTCTTCTACTTGTATACGCCCTGATTTTTGATATTCTTCAAGCGATGTATGTGCCGGAATGTAAAAAACTACAAAATTAACCCCTTGTTTCTTGGTTTCTTTAGCTAAAGCCGATAGGTATTTATAAGTATGATACAGTGGTAAGCCTTTGGGGGCTTGTGCTTCTTGCGGTTGTGCTGCTGGGGTAGAAGCTGTATTTTTTTCTTGCGTCGTAGCCTTGGTAGTATCTTTTTGCGGTGCTTGTGCCGTTTGTTTATTTTCTGGCGTTGCCTGGCTTGTTTTGTTAGCATCGCTCACACGTTGGTTCCACATCATGCCTATATTGTAGCGAATCATCCCAAACAACTGCGAATTAGACGATAACCAGTTATAAAGCTTGTTATCAACGAGTTTATTCTTTTTCAATGCATTTACTTTGGCATAAGAATGCTCTTCATTAGCAATAATAGTGTCGTTTTCGATATGAAAATAGGCATTAGCCATGTTATCGGTCATATCGTTGTCGAAATAAAAATAAATAACCGTATTAGGGGCAAGTTCTTTGCCTCTTACCTGAAAAAACTTAAGCGCATAGTCGGTACCTGCGCCCGACACTCCGGCGTTAAGTACAGCAATGGTATCTTTATTAATCTTCTTTTCCAGAATATGTGCAAAAGTCTGGTCGTCGTTTACACCCCATCCGTAGGTAAACGAATCGCCAAGACAAAGTATCTTATGTGGATATTGCTGATAGTCGGCTACCTTGCGTGTATCACGCATGCCAATATCATTATTCTGATATTCGTAATAATATATCTTCGGAAAATCTTTAAAGCCTTTCTGGTTTGGTACGGGTATCATGCCACCGAGTTTTTCATCATAAAAGAACTGAACTGGTGATGTAACCTGTGGGAAAAATATCCGAACGATGAATTCGCCGATGAGGAGAGCTATTGAAATGCTAATGATAAAAGTCAGAACTAAAGGAAAAACTTTTCTAATCAAGGTAGACATTGAAATAATTTTTTGCAAATTTGTGTACTTTTCGCAAAGATAAATATTTTGCAGAGGGGAAACTAATGAAATATCATTATAAAGTATGAATTGGATAAAGCCTCTCACGCTGGTTGAATACGTTTTTATTGGCATATTTTTACTCGTATATATTGTATATTTTATACGTACCTACTTAATAGCCAAGCATTTGGGTACAACGGCTCGCTCGGTAGTTATTAAGTTTTTTATCAGAACGGGCTATCTGGGCCTTTGTATCATAGGCTTGTTAGGCCCTAGTTTTGGCGTAAATGAAATCGAAGCGCAAGCAAGTGGGAAAGACATCTATTTTGCTTTTGATGTTTCTCGCTCGATGGATGCCATAGATATTGAGCCTACAAGATTAGAAAAAGTAAAATTTGAACTGATTAAAAACCTGAATGCCATAAAGTCGGATAGGGTAGGAATAGTTGTTTTTTCGTCTAATGCGTATGTACATATACCCCTTACTTATGATAAAGATGCGCTAAAGCTATTCATTCAAAAATTAAGCAGCGATTTGTTTACAGAGTCAGGCACTGATGTTAATGAAGCACTCAAGTTGATACAAACAAAGTTTAATGCAAGCAATGCTTCCAACCGTAAGGCAAAGGCAATTATTATGATAAGTGATGGTGAAGACTTCGGGCAGTTGGAAACAAGCGTTATTCAGGATTTACGGAAAAACGGAGTAGGATTTCTGGTATTAGGGGTAGGAACGCCCGTTGGTGGCAAAATAAGAGAAGGTAGCGGATTTAAAAAGGATAAAAACGGGGCTGAAATTGTTTCAAAATTAGATGCAGATTATCTGAAACAGCTAGCAAGAGTTTTGAAAGGTAAGTATTTTCAACTTTCAAATCAGGTAAACGAAGTGCCGGCTATTCTGAAAGAAGTGTCGCAACTGGAAAGTAATTGGGTAGATTCCCGAAAAATGACAGTAGCCAATAACAAGTATCATTATTTTGTTTTTCTGGCGCTGATATTAATGATAATTGATATACTCATAACTATTCGCACAATTAAGCTCTAATTGTGCTTTAATATTATTTAATGAATACATGGTTCTATTATATTGTTCTGTTTTTTCTGAGCATTCGTACATTAACAAATGTTTCGGAACGTAACAGGCTTAAAATAGAAGCCGGAGCGGCTTTTATGAAAAAGAACTATGCCCTTGCAAGAGATAAATACCAGAATTTAGCCAGTATTTCGTTTAATCTGGAGCCCGAAGCACGCCTCAATATGGCTCATGCTTATTTCTTTACACAAGATACTTCAAGGGCTTTGCAGGAATATAAACGTTTGCTGAGGGTAAGCGACGAGGAGATTTTTACGGGTGCTTTAATTCAGATTGGTGTAATAAACGCCATGCAAAATGATAGTGCAACTGCCTTAAAGTTGTTTAAGGAAGCCTTACAGAAAAATCCGGCTAATCTTACAGCCCGATATAACTACGAATTGCTAAAAAAACGATTGCCTGATACCAATCCGCCTCCACCGCCGCCTCAATATCAGGACGAGCAAGAGCAGAACTCAGAAACGGTGCAATCGGAAGAGAAAAAGGATGACTTACAGTCGGTGAATCCGGAAAAAATGAGTAGAGAAAAGGCATTACAGATACTGGAAGCAATGAAAACGAATGAGTTACAGTATAACCCTCAAAGAAAGGACGCAAACAAGAAAAATGCCAAGAATGAGAAGGACTGGTAGAGGGAATGAAGTATATTTTAATTATTATTAACAAATATGACAGAAAATTCAGTAGTTAAAGAAACAAATTTCAATTTCGAGGGACAAACCGGGTTTTATCGTGGTAAAGTGCGTGATGTATATGATTTTGGCGATAAAGTAGTAATGATTGCCTCTGATAGAATTTCGGCTTTCGATGTAATTTTACCAAGACCAATCACTTCGAAAGGGCAGGTATTAAACCAGATTGCTTCTAAATTTCTTAACGCAACCAAAGATATTGCACCTAACTGGCTTCTGGCAACGCCAGACCCTAACGCATCGGTGGGTATTAAATGTGAGACTTTCCCGGTTGAAATGGTAGTAAGGGGATACCTTGTAGGCCATGCCTGGCGTACATATAAAAGTGGTCTTAGAACCCTTTGTGGTGTAAGCCTACCCGAAGGGATGGTCGAAAACCAGAAGTTCCCTACGCCGATTATTACACCCACTACAAAGGCACATGAGGGGCACGACGAAGATATTTCTCGTGAAGAAATCATAAGCCGAGGTTTGGTATCAGAAGAAAAATATGCTCAATTAGAGAAATATGCCTTGGCTCTTTTTGCACGAGGTACAGAGATGGCTGCTGAAAAAGGGCTGATTCTGGCTGATACGAAATATGAGTTTGGAGAAAAAGATGGTGTTATTTATCTGATAGACGAAATTCATACGCCTGACTCATCAAGATATTTTTATGCTGATGTGTATGAAGAAAATCTGGAAAAAGGCTTGCCTCAAAAACAGCTTTCAAAGGAGTTTGTAAGAGAATGGTTGATTGCTAACAATTTTCAAGGGAAAGAAGGGCAGACTATACCTGAAATGACTGATGAAAAAGTGGAGGAGATCTCAAAACGCTATATTGAGCTTTATGAGAAAGTAACAGGCGAAAAATTTGAGGCTTCGGCAAGTGGCGATGTTATTGCTCGTATTGAGGCCAATGTGAAGAATTACCTAAATAGCTAATACTTACAAATACACCATAAATAAATTGAGCCACACCTATGGTGCGGCTCAATCTTTTTCTGAAGATAAAATCAAATACCAATATAAGCCGGAGAAATCATAGAAACGGCTTTTGCTTCTAATAACGATTCTCCCATCAAATATTCGTCTACTTTTCTGGCGCACTCACGTCCTTCTGATATTGCCCACACAACCAAAGATTGTCCTCGACGCATATCGCCTGCTGCAAAAATTTTAGATTTATTTGTCTGATACTCCAATGCTTTAACATTTCTTCTTTCATCAACCTCAACTTCAAGTTGTTGTAATAAATCTTGTTGAGGATTCACAAAACCTGCGGCTATCAAGGCTAATTCGCAAGGAATTTCTCTTTCGTTCATTTCTACTCTGGTGCCATTGAACATAGCACTTTCCGAAATCAGAATCCCTTTCAGATTACCGTCAGAATCGCCGATATATTCTTTTACGTTGATGCTAAACAAACGTTCACAACCTTCTTCGTGCGATGTTGACGTACGTTTGGTCAAAGGCCAGTTTGGCCAAGGTGTAGTTTCTGCTCTGAATTTGTAATATGGTTGTTTTTTGTCATCAATGCCTGGTTCTGGCATAACCTCTACCTGGGTAATGCTTTTAGCTCCATGGCGGTTCGATGTACCCACGCAGTCAGAACCTGTATCGCCACCACCAATCACCATTACATTCTTTCCGGTAGCTAGTAGCTCGCCGTTAGCATAAGCATCGCCTTTATGGTCAGTAATACGTTCGATATCTGCAACACGTTTGTTTTGTTGGCTCAGAAACTCCATAGCAGGATAAATGCCTTTTAATTCTTTACCTTTAATATCAATCATTCTTGGTACTGTTGAGCCACCTGCAAGAACAATTGCATCAAAATCACGTACTAAATCGCTGGCTTTCACATTCACACCTACATTGGCATTGGTTTTAAAAACAATACCCTCTTGCTCCATTACAGCCACACGGCGTTTTACTACCGATTTATCTAATTTAAAATCAGGAATACCATATCTTAACAAACCACCGATTTCGTCAGCTCTTTCAAAAACTGTAACCCAGTGGCCTGCTTTATTTAATTGCGATGCCGCCGCCATACCTGCCGGGCCAGAGCCCACAACAGCCACTTTTTTACCTGTTCTTTTACTTGGTATATTTGGTTTTACCCAGCCATTTTCGTAGGCTTTTTCAATAATCGATTTCTCGATGTATTCAATAGCTACAGGCGGTTTATTTATCCCCAATACACAAGAGGCCTCGCAAGGCGCAGGGCAAATTCTGCCTGTAAACTCAGGAAAATTATTAGTTGAACTTAATATCTGATAAGCATACTCCCAGTTTTCTTCCCAAACAGCATCATTAAATTCTGGAATAATATTTCCAAGCGGGCAACCATTATGGCAAAACGGAACTCCACAATCCATACAACGAGCAGCTTGTTCGCGTGTTTGCTGGGCATCATAATTGGTTTCTACCTCATTATAATCTTTTTTTCTTTCGAGCACATCACGCTTTTGCGACGCGTGACGATCAAACTCTAAAAAACCGGTCGGTTTTCCCATTTCTTTATTATGATTTTGTGTATATCTTAGGTTGTTTATTTTCTGAAAGCTAAAACCTCATGTATCTTGAAGTTTCAGCTTTCAGTGGGTAGCTCTTATGCTAAAACTTTTTCTGCTTCTGCTGTTGCTTTCTTTTTTCTTTCAAGCAATACACGTTTGTAATCGGTCGGCATTACTTTCACGAACTTAGAAACTGCTTCATCAAAATTGGCAAGAATAGTTTTTGCTACATTGCTATCGGTTTCGGCTTGATGTTTCTCAATAAATGCTTTCAACATTTCAGCATCTTCATGGTCTGGTTTTTCTAAACCTACCATTTCTTTATTACATTTCGATTCAAAATCGCCGTCAACGTCATATATGTAAGCAATACCGCCACTCATACCAGCCGCAAAGTTTCTACCAGTTTTGCCTAAGATAATGGCTAGTCCTCCGGTCATGTACTCGCAACCGTGGTCACCAATACCTTCAACTACTACTTTTGCACCTGAGTTTCTTACGCAGAAACGCTCACCAGCCATACCTCTGATATATGCCTCACCAGATGTAGCACCATAGAATGCTACGTTTCCGATTACCATGTTTTCTTCAGCCTTAAACTTCGCTTTTCTGTCAGGGTAAACCACTAATTCTGCACCACAAAGACCTTTACCGAAGTAGTCGTTAGAGTCGCCCTCTAATTCTAGTTTCAGCCCTTTGGTAGAGAATGCACCGAATGATTGCCCCGAAGTACCACGATATTTGAAGTGAATAGTGCCATAAGGTAAACCATCACCTTTGTGCACTTTCGAAATCTCATTCGAAATCATGGTTCCGATACTACGGTCAAGGTTATTAACCGTATATTCGGCTGTAACTTCTTGTTTATCGTTGATAGCGGCTTGTGCATCTGCAATCATTCGCCAGTCAAGTACGTTTGCAATACCGTGGTCTTGCTCTTCTTGTTTGTACTGAGCTACTTCTGGTTCTGCAGGCTCTTTGTATAGAATACCACTTAAATCGATTTTTTTGTATTTCCAGTGCGTTAAATCATCACGTTTCTCAAGGAATTGCACTTGTCCTACCATTTCATCAACAGTACGGAAGCCCAACTCAGCCATAATTTCACGCATTTCTGTTGCCAGATAAGTAAACATATTTACTACGTGCTCTGGTTTGCCGCTGAACATAGCACGCAACTCTTTGTTTTGCGTAGCTACACCAACAGGGCAAGTATTCAGATGGCATTTACGCATCATGATACAACCAACCGATACTAAAGCTGCAGTAGCAACACCAAATTCTTCGGCACCTAGCAAGGCTGCAATCACAAGGTCTCTACCTGTGCGTATCTGTCCATCGGCTTGTACTACCACTCTTCCACGAAGCTTGTTTTTAACCAAGGTCTGGTGAGTTTCGGCTAAACCAAGCTCCCAAGGTAAACCTGCGTGGCGGATCGATGATAGCGGCGATGCACCAGTTCCGCCGTCGTGTCCGGCAATTAGAATCACATCAGAGTGTGCTTTAGCTACCCCTGTTGCAATGGTTCCTACGCCAGCTTCCGACACAAGTTTTACTGAAATACGGGCATCACGGTTGGCATTTTTCAAGTCATAAATCAACTGAGCTAAGTCTTCAATCGAATAGATGTCGTGGTGAGGTGGTGGAGAAATCAAACCAACCCCCGGTGTACTATGGCGTACACGGCCAATCCAATCATCTACTTTATGACCCGGTAACTGACCACCTTCGCCAGGTTTTGCACCTTGCGCCATCTTGATTTGTAACTCTTTGGCGTTTGTGAGGTAATGACTTGTTACGCCAAAACGGCCAGAAGCTACTTGTTTGATGCTTGAGCTAAGATTATCTCCGTTTCCGTCTAATTCATAACGGATTTCGTCTTCGCCACCCTCACCTGAGTTCGAGCGTCCGCCGATACGGTTCATGGCAATTGCAAGCGTTGTATGTGCTTCCCATGAAATCGAGCCGAATGACATGGCACCCGTAGCAAAACGCTTAAATATGTTTTCGATTGGCTCAACTTCATCAATCGGAATCGGATTCCCTTTTTTGAATTGAAGTAAACCTCTTATTGTTAGAGCATCAATGCTTTGGTCATTGATTAGCTTTGAATATTGCTTGAAAATCTGATAACCTTTGTCCTTATCTTTCTCACCTACACGGCCTGATTGCTGTAAAAGATGAATTGATTGCGGGTTAAACATATGGCGCTCGCCACGTTGTTTCCACTGATAAACCCCTCCAACTTCTAATCTTTGGATAGAAACCTGTGGTACTTCCGGATACGCAACTTTATGGCGTACGATGGCTTCTTTGGCAATGTCTGCTATGCCCATACCACCGATACGAGAGATGGTTCCGGTGAAGTATTTATCAATAACTTGTTTATTTAAGCCGATACATTCAAAAATCTGAGCACCTTGGTATGATTGCAAGGTTGAAATTCCCATTTTTGAGAATATCTTTAATAATTCTTTATTAACTGCCTTTACGTAGTTTTTATAAAGTGTATAATCATCAAAGGCTCCTTCAATCAGATTTTTTCTGTTCATCCACGAAATGGTCTCGAAAGCCATATAAGGGCATATTGCCGAACAACCATAGCCAATAAGCGTAGCAACATGGTGTGTTTCCCAAATATCTCCGGCTTCTACTACAATTCCGGCTTTTCCTCTGATACCTCTTTTGATAAGGTGGTGGTGGATAGCCGCAGTAGCAAGCAACGATGAAATAGGGGCATGGTCTGAGTCAATGGCTCTATCTGAAAGAATCAGAATTTCGAAACCGTCTTCAATAGCATCTTCGGCATAGCGGCAGATTCTGTCTAAGGCAAATTCTAGTGCCTTGCCCGGATTCTGAGCTTTTGCATTGAAATATGTATTGATGGTTTTGGCCTGAAAGCCTTTATAATCTACAAAACGAAGTTTGTCAAATTCTTCTACTGTTAACACAGGTTGCTCCAATTCTACCATTCGGCAGTGCAATGGCGATTCTGACAGAATGTTTTCGTTTGAACCTACAAACGAAATCAACGACATAATGGCTCTTTCACGAATCGAGTCGATAGGAGGGTTGGTAACCTGCGCAAATAATTGCTTGAAGTAATACGAAAGATGCTGGCTTTGGTCTGAAAGAATAGCTAATGGCGTATCAACACCCATTGAGCCTATTGCTTCCTGACCTGTTTGCGCCATTGGCGCCAGAATCATTCTTAAATCTTCTGAAGTAAATCCAAAAGTAATTTGTCTTTTTAGTAAAGTTTCTTCACTATAATTTTGGTAAGGACGAATCGATTTTGGTAATACTGAGGTTTTAATTTTATATTCATCTAGCCATTCCTGATAAGGCTGGCGAGAGCAAATGGTAGCTTTAACTTCTTCGTCAGGAATAATTCTTCCTTGCTCCATGTCTACAATAAACATTTTACCAGGTTGAAGACGTCCTTTCGAAACTACTTTCTCTTGGTCAATATCTAATACTCCGGCTTCTGACGCCATCACTACTGTATCATCATCTAGTACCCAGTAACGAGATGGGCGCAAGCCGTTTCTGTCAAGCGTAGCACCTACCATTTTACCATCGGTAAATGAGATAGACGCAGGACCATCCCATGGCTCCATTATAGCGGCGTGGTATTCGTAAAAAGCTTTACGTACCGGGTCCATTTGCTCGTTGCCGTCCCAGGCTTCAGGTACGAGCATCATCATTACGTGAGGTAACGAGCGACCAGACAAGTAAAGTAGTTCGATTACATTATCTAATTGAGCAGAGTCTGAGTTTCCGGCATCACAGATAGGAAGAATCATATCCATTTCTTCTTGCGTGAAAAACTCTGACATGAAAGATTTTTCTCCGGCTCTAATCCAGTTTACGTTTCCTTTTACTGTGTTAATCTCGCCATTGTGCGCAATAAAGCGGAATGGCTGTGCCAGTTTCCATGATGGGAACGTATTGGTAGAGAAACGAGAGTGAATTACTGCAAATGCAGAAGTTACCGAGTCATTGTATAAATCAGGGAAATAATACTTTAATTGCTCAGTAGTCAATTGCCCTTTATATGAAATTGTACGGCACGATAGCGAAGAGAAATAAAAATGGTCTTTTGCACCAGCCACCAATTCACGAATAATACGAGAAGCATACTGACGAAGAATATATAGTTTTCTTTCAAAATCAATTTCTTCTTTAATATCAGCAGAGCGCTTGATAAACACCTGCTCTACGTGTGGTTCAACCGAACCCGACCCTTCTCCAAGGCAATCTCCTCTGGTAGGTACAACTCTGTAACCCAATAATTCTAATCCAATTTTCTTAATCTTTCGGTTAAGTATTTCTCTACATTCTTCTCTTTCTGTTTCGTTGCCCGGAAAGAAAACCATGCCTACGCCATACTCACCACTTGAAGGTAATTGGAAATTCAGTTTATTGCATTCATCTAAAAAGAACTCATGGGGTATTTGCAATAAAATACCGGCACCGTCACCCGTGTTTGGGTCACAGCCACATGCACCGCGGTGGTCCATGCGCTCAAGCATTTTTATAGCATCTGTAACAATTCCATGAGACCTTCTACCTTTCAGATGGGCTCTAAAGCCAATACCACAGGCATCATGCTCGAATTCCGAACGATATAGACCTTGTTCTGTTACTTGTTCTGCTTCAGTCATCGTGCGATAAAATTTATAGGGTTTTAAATTGTACTCTGTTTAGATAAATTGTAACTTAAACGTGAAGTTAACTGCCTAATAATCTTCTGAATTGTTATATATATATAGTATATACAGCAATTGAAATGCAATATAATACCAAATTTATTTGGCATAACAACTTTGAAACCAAATTTTATTTATTTTAATAAAAATACTTTCTTTTACAATAAATGTTATAAGAATAATGCAATAAGAATTAAAGTTACTAAATATTGCTGAGAAATGTGCTAACTAGATATAGCGAATTTTCGCTCCAAAACCCTTGTTTTGAGCGTATTTTAAGCGATTTTGAATAGGTTAACAAAAAAATAATTTGTTAATAATAAAAGCTAAGTTTATGTCTGAGTTATAATCTTTTTACTATTATACGTAAAACTGTTATTCCATTCTCATTAACCATTTGAGCAAGAAAACCTCTTACACTCAGCAAAGTGAACCTTAAAGTTAAAAAAAATTATGCAGTTTTCAAAATCTTAGAAAACGCCTACCACCATGACTTTCTATGAATTGTACTATTTTTATAATTATAGTATTTTTTGTAGAAGTTTACTAGGATGATTCTAATAAAATCTGACTATGTAACATACCGATAAATAAGTAAAAAGTGGTCGTAAAATACCGTGTTTTCCTTTGCCGTTTAATCAATAAATCAGTAAATGCTTGATAATCAGCATATTATTAGTTACCTTTGCGTTCCACATATCAAAATTGTAAATGAAACAACTGCAACGCATGTTTCTGGCCGGGGTTCTGGTCAGCTTTATGTCTGCTACTTCTCAAGCGGCATCCTTTGAAAAATACTTCACAAAACTCATAAAATTTGAAGGCAAAGGATACGGAATTAATCAGGAAATTTGGGGTAAAAAGAATTTCACAAAAGACGAGGCATTTAAAATCCATAGAAAATACTATTGGAATAAATACCACGGAAATTTGTTTAAAAGCCAGGAAGTGGCTGAAGCCCTTATTGATCAGATTATTACAGCCGGAGAAGGCAGAAACAGTGTTAACATTCGAGCTTTTGAGGCAATTATCGGCGTACCGCAAGATGGAAAACTCTCAAAAGAAGATGTGCAAGTCGCTAATTCTTTCGTCCAATGTGAGTATGTAGTTAATCCGTACGTAAATTATCGGCTACATTACTATGGGTCTAGAAAAAACGCTAGTAAATACCCAGGATGGTTAATTAGAGCAAGGGCCTTTGGCATAATGGATGAGGATAACAACAAACTGGCTGATTTTCTGGTACTGCCTGATATACTGGTAGGTAAAACGCCGGAAGAGGATTTTGAAACGCCAGCCGACGACCTCGCCTCAAAGGTTGACTAACATTTTTAAATTTATTTTTTCAAACTTTAAAGAGTCCCCTCAAAATTAGTATGATTTTTGAGGGGATTTTTATTTCTGTATAATCGCAATTTTAGAGAGGTATTCTCGTTTTTAATCTATCAGGTTCAAGTCTTCATACTAAAAATCTTCATTATTGTTATACATTCTACGTATTTTAAGGTATTTTCTGATTAAGCGGTATAATATTTGCTTTGTAACTCACAATATTGAGTTGAATTAATTTTTAAACATTACCATGAATCCCAAAAAAGTAATTTTTACTTTACTGGCAATCTCTTGCCTGTCGTTTACCTGCGTGATATTTCTTAACAATGCTGCCTCCTTTAATAAGTATGCACCCAAACTATTAAAGTTTGAAGGCGAAGGTTACGGAATCCATAAGCCCATCTGGGGCGATAAAATGTTTAGTAAAGAAGAAGCCCTCTACATTCACAAGCATTATTACTGGAATCGCTATTTAGGTAATAGATTTGCAGACCAAACAGTAGCTGAAGTTTTTATTGACCACCTGATTAACGCCGGCGAAGGTAAAGATAAACGCAATATAAAGGCGTTTGAAAAGATTATCGGGGCTGAGCAAGATGGCGTTTTAAGTGTTGCTGATGTAGAACTGGCTAATTCGTTCGAAAAAACTGAAGATATTGTAAACCCTTATGTTGATTACCGATTAAGGTATTATAGAACCCGTAAAGATGCGAGCAAGAATAAAGGCTGGTTTAAAAGAGCCAAATCTTTTTATATAGAAAAAGCTCCTGAACCACAAGAACAAGAGAATATAATTGAAGATTATATAATATTACCAACAGCTAAGTGATATTTGTTCGTAAAATTGTCAGAAAAACAAAAAAGCCTTCGTAAGAAGGCTTTTTACTTATTATAGGATTCAATCATCTGTTCTATTTGCTTCTTTCCAATAGGTTTAATCAGAAAATCAGATACCGTTTTGTAACTCTTGGCTTTTTTATGGTCTCTGGCATCAATAGAAGAGCTAACTATATAAAGTGTTATTTTTTTATCCAGGTGTATCTTTTCAAACTCATCTAAAAACTGCCACCCATCCATTACCGGCATATTAAGGTCTAATAATATTACATCAGGCAGTGAGTCAGGATTCAACTTAATATCTGCTAATTGATTGATTGCCTCCTGGCCATTTTCAAAAACTTCTATTTTTTCGCTGAAATTTACTGAGCCCATTATTCTCTGCAAAACATAAGAGAGAATTTTATCGTCGTCGATAATCCAGGCATTATTTATTTTTCTTGTTGTATATGCGGTCATCTCAGAAGGTTATGGGTTTTGTTAATAAATGCTAATTGCCTGTGGAATTGGGCAATTTATAAAAAATATTCTAATGCTTTTTAATATATACTTTAAAGGTGGTTCCTTGTCCTACTTCGCTTTCAACTTCTATTTTACCACCCATGGCATCAACCTGATTTTTGGTGATAAATAAGCCAAGCCCACGAGAATCTTTATTTGAGTGGAAAGTCTTATACATTCCAAAAAGTTTTTGTCCGTGTAATTCTAAATCAATTCCTGTGCCATTGTCTTCAATTTTAAGAATAATATATTTTTCTTGTATCTCTGTTTCAATTTTTATGCGCAGATTTCGCCCTGGCTGCCTAAATTTAATCGCATTTGAGATAAGATTTACCAATACACTTTCTATATATTCGATACTATAGTTTATACTTAGGTTAGTTGGTATATTTACCTGCACAATAGCCGAATTTTTATCTAAAGTTTCTTTGAAATTTACGAGTACTTTTTCAACCTCATGGTAAAGATTTACCTTTTTTATCTGTTGGTTAAGGTTAGTTTGTATCTGCAAAACCTCATTGAGGTAATGAACCGTTTCTTGTAAGTCGTTTGCTATGGTTATCAGAAAATCAATGAGTTCTTTTTTCTTATGTTCATCTGTCTCTTCAGGAAGTAGATTCAGTAGCATCTGAAAATTACCTATGTGCGACCGTAGATTATGGGAAGTAATATGGGTGAAGTCTACCAATCGTTTATTTTGTTCACTTACTAAATCTAAAGTATTTCTGAGTTCTTGTTCGCTATTTTTCCTTTGAGTAATATCGGCATGAGTACCAAGCATTAGCAAAGGTTTATTATCATTGGTCCAGTCAATCACTTTACCTCGATCATGTACCCAAACCCATTCGCCATTTTTATGTTTCATTCTATACTCGCACTCATAATACTCAGTTTCTTTTGTAAAACATTTATCAAGTGCTTTATCCGGAATCTCCTTATCATCGGGATGCACCAAATCGGTCCAGGTTTGTTTACTTATGGGTTTCAGCTCTTCTAGTGTATAACCTACAATTGCTGCCCAGCGTTCGTTATAGATAATTCTGCCTTCAGATACATTCCATTCCCAGGTACCAATATTTGTGCCTTCAATTGTTTGTTTCAGCCTTTGTTGCTCTCTCAGAAGTGCCTCCGAAGCTTTTTTCTGTTCAGTAATATCATTAATCTGTGAGATAAAGTAAAGCGGCGCCCCCTCATTATTCCATACCAGCGAAACCGTCAGATGCACCCATACAGTATGCCCGTTTTTATGGAAGTAACGCTTTTCCATGTCGTAATTATCAATTTCTTTTTTGAGCATTTTGTTCAGAAACACCAGATCGTTATCTAAGTCATCAGGGTGCGTAATTTCCTGAAATGTCAGCTCCATTAATTCGTCTTCAGTATAGCCCGTTATTTTGCATACTTGTTTATTTACTTTCATCCACTTCCCCTCAAGCGATACCAGTGCCATACCAATAGGGGCAAACTCAAAAGCTTTCTGAAATTTTTCTTCATTGAGTTTTAGTGAATTCAGTAGGGTTTTATGAGCAGTAATATCCTGAAATGTTCCGTAAATCAATACACATACGCCGTCTTCAAACTCAGCCTGAGCGCTACTTTCAACCCATTTTAAATTTCCTTTTCTGGTTAAAATCTCAAATTGCTCTACGAAAGGCTCTCCTGTACGAATCAATTTTTCTATCAGGGCATTTATTCTGTCACGATGTTCAGAGCCAGCATAAGAATTAATAACTGAATTATAATCAGAGAATTGATTGTCAACAACATCATAGATAGACTTGGTAATAAAATCCCATTCCAGAACTCCGGTTTTCAAATCCAGTTCCCACGTGCCTATATTGGGTAGTAAATTAGCCCTTTCGTATTTCATTTTTTAGTAAACAAAATAAATTGAATCACTCAAAAGTAAAGTAATTGATACCTGAAATAATAGTAAAATAGTATAGTTTTTTATTTTTGGGAATGGCACATTAGTGTTTTATTACAACAATTAATGTGTCAGGTGGGAAACAATAGCCATTATTACAGAAAAATAATAATGCGTTTTCTTAATATCACGTAGCTTTGTTGTAAGCCCAAATATATAGATTTTTAATTTAGAAATACTATCTCTTCGATAAATAGCTGTAAAAAAAAGATAGATGAATTTAAGGTGTAAAAAGTCAAATAAATATTATTTTTTTTTAATTTTCTGGTTCACCAAAAGCAATACTCCCTTGGCATTTATCCATTCTTTCAATAGGGTTCCGGGTGTAGCACCAATCGGGTGGCTACCTAAAATAATATCTTCATCTCCGTCGCCATCAATATCACCGGTATCCATAACCAGCCAACGACCGTATTTTCTGATATTTAATGTTTTAGGCGTAAAGCCTTTGCCTGTGTTTTCTAAATAAATAAAGTCTTTAGGCGTTTTTTCAAAATAATCAACAAAAAATGCCACGGCTGCAATATCGAGGTCGCCATCTAAATCGAAATCTCGTGCTACGGCCTTATACGCACCATTCATCTGAAAAAAATAAGTTTCTTTGAAGGTGGTTTTCCCTTGATTAATATAAATATAAACACCATGATAAGGTTTCAACTCCTGAGAATAGTCAGAATTGTCGCCTGCCGTGTACAAAATATCCAGCAAGCCATCATTATTAAAATCGGTCAATTCAAAACTTGATGACCCATTTACAGGCGGGAATCGCAGTAGGGTAGTAGGGGTAAATTGTAAATTACCATTATTTTTGAACCATACAATTCGCTCATCGCCTTGCCCGAAAAGTGTAATTAAATCTGTTTTTCCGTCTTTATCAAAATCAACTGCGATGGTTTTAATTGCACCGGGGCTATCGGCAATAATAGGCTTTTCGGTGTTTGTTCCTTTCTTTTTAAATACGGATACGGCGCCTTTATTTAGCCCAAACTCATTAATTACCAATTCATCATCAGGGCTATCGTCAAGATTAACCGAAAGCGTTTGTGTTGGCCTGGCAAGGTTACTCACCAATATTTCGTTTTTATCGGTATCAACAAGGTCTGTGGTTTTAACATAGCCATGTTTCTTAAGCGTTGGGTCTATTGCATTGCCAATATAAGTTAGCAGAAGCTTATCTTTCAAAATCTGAATATCGCTTATGGCCACGTGTTGCGGGTAATGATTAATTGCGTTGCTTTCTTTGTCAAGCACCCATATCTCCTGATTTACTTCATCGCAAGCGTAGGCTATTTGCTTAGCTGTATCAATCTTTACGCAGGTAATATTAGGCATTTTTTTAGAAAGAGGCATGTGGCTTTTGCCGACAAATAGTTTTGAGTCTGACTGCACGTTAGCACTCAAAGGAAAACTAAGCCTGTAAGGAGATTTAGATAGATAATAATCTTTTATTTGATCCCATTCTTTTTCTGTTACCAAAGGTTTATCTGGAAGGTTATCTAATTCATTCGCATCGATTTTGCCTTGCTTTTTTATTTCGTGCGTTACGCCCATGAGCAGAGCCATTTTGGGCAATACTTTTTCCCAGTTGTTTTTGTCTAAAAGTTCAGGTTTTGGATAAAGATGGCAACTGCCACAATGTTTTTCGGCTAATGCAAGGCCGGCCGTATTGTCTTGTTCTTTGTTACAGGCATTGAGTGCCACAATCAGAAAAGCTAGGGGAATAAGGATTTTATAAGTCATAAGCTGAATAATTTGCTAGCCACAAGTAAAGAAAAATTTCTTAAAAAAAAAAGACAGCAAAGTTGCTGTCCATTTTTAACCGAACCCTAAACTAATTCAAAGTCGCAAGTTTGGTTGATGAATGATTTGTAATTGCATTTACTCTACAAATCCAATCCCTACAGTGCTGTTCGTCATTTCGTCAATCAAAATAAATGCACCATTTGTTGGGTTTTCATTGTATTTATCTGCATAAATCGGACTAGCGGTTTTTATTGAAACCCAGCCGATTTCGTTTAGTTTTATTCCTCCCTCGTGTGAAGGTTCGGTGTCTAAAGTCATATTTTTAATATCAATCATCGAGTTGATGCTGATAATTTTTGCTTTTACACGGTTGATGCCATGTTGTAATAAATAGGCTTTACCTACTTTCAAGGCTTGGCTATCTAACCAGCAGACTCTAGCTTCTACTTCTTTTTTTGCTTCGGGTTGTTGACCAACCTTTACAATCATGTTTCCTCGGCTAACATCTATGTCATTTTCGAGCGTAATCACGACTGATTCGCGAGCGTGGGCAATTTCGAGATTTTTACCGAATTTTTCAATAGTTTTTATCTTACTTATTTGTCCACTAGGCAAAGCTTCTACCAAATCACCTACCAAAAAGCTTCCGCTGGCAATTTTACCTGCATAACCACGGTAATCGTGGAACTCGTCTGTTTTAGGTCTTACAACCACCTGAACAGGGAAACGAGCCGGTAAATGTGAAATCGGATTTACTTGGTTATCAAGTTCTTCCAGCGTTTCAAGCAAAGAATTGCCTTCATACCAAGGGGTTTCAGCCGATTTTTTAACCAGATTTTCACCATAAAGTGAAGAAATCGGAATAAACTCAATCTTCTGGCCTTCAAAGCTAACTTGCTCTGCTAATTTTGAGAATTCGTTTTTAATTTCATCAAAGCGTTCTTGGCTGTATCCTACTAAATCCATCTTGTTTACGGCAACTATTATATTCTTGATGCGAAGCATTGAAGAAATATAAAAATGGCGTTTGGTTTGCTCAACTACACCATTACGGGCATCGATAAGAATGATCGAAACGGAGGTGTTTGACGCCCCCGTGACCATGTTTCGTGTGTACTCAAAATGCCCGGGTGTGTCTGCGATGATGTATTTGCGCTTTGGTGTACTAAAATAAATGTGAGCCACATCTATCGTAATACCCTGTTCACGTTCGGCAATTAAGCCATCTGTTAAAAGAGATAAATCTAAGAAATTAAGTCCTTTGCGTTTTGAAGCCGCTTCAAGCGCTTCAATTTTATCGCCTGTAATAGAATTCGTTTCATAAAGCAAGCGGCCGATGAGTGTACTTTTACCATCGTCTACCGAGCCTGCTGTTGCTATTCTGAGTATATCCATTATAATATTTTCAAAAGTTAAATAATTCTGAATTAGCATAAGCATTATTTACTAATCCATTCCATCACTAATCCAAAATCAAAAATATCCCGCTTGTTTGCGTTTTTCCATTGCTGCTTCCGAGCGTTTGTCATCAATTCTGGCGCCTCTCTCAGATATTTTAGCCGACAAAATTTCCGAAATTACATCGTCAAGATTATCTGCTTCCGAAGCCACAGCCGCAGTACAGGTCATATCACCTACGGTGCGGAAACGAACTTTGGTAGTATAAGGAATTTCGTCTTCTGATTTATTAATAAATGTAGAATCAGCCCAAATCATGCCATCACGGTCAAAAACCTGGCGCTCGTGCGTAAAGTAAATACTCGGAATACGCAATTCTTCTTCTTTTATGTAGTTCCAAACATCAAGTTCTGTCCAGTTAGAGATCGGAAAAACTCTCACGTTTTCGCCTATCTCAATTTTCCCGTTAAGCATATCAAACAATTCAGGTCTTTGCTTTTTAGCATCCCATTGTCCGAAATCGTCTCTTACCGAAAAAATTCTTTCTTTGGCGCGGGCTTTTTCTTCATCACGGCGAGCGCCACCTATACAGGCATCAAACTTAAATTCTTCAATGGCATCGAGCAAAGTAACTGTTTGGGCACCATTACGGCTGGCATATTTACCTGTTTCTTCTTTTACTTTGCCTTGTTTGATAGAATCCTCTACGTAGCGCACGTGCAACTCTAAACCTAATTTGTTTACGAGCCAGTCACGGTATTCGATAGTTTCAGGGAAATTGTGCCCTGTATCTACGTGCAGAAGTTTGAATGGAATTTTGCCGGGATAAAAAGCTTTTTCGGCCAATCTTACAACAGTGATAGAATCTTTGCCACCCGAAAAAAGAATAGCGGGCTTCTCGAACTGAGAGGCTACTTCGCGTAAGATATAAATCGCTTCATCTTCTAACTCACGAGGAAAAACCCCATTAATGTCAGAAGATGAATTAATGATTTCAGAATTGTTTAAGAAATTACTCATATTTATAGTTTTTGCACTCTGATGCAAATTTAAGAAACTTGGTGTAAACCACACTCTTTTTTTGATTCTTCCCACCACCAGCGGCCTGCTCTTGGGTGTTCGCCGGGTTCAATGGCGCGTGTACAAGGTAGGCAACCAATACTGATAAAGCCTTTTCTGTGCAGTGCATTATCAGGTATTCTGTTGGTTGCAATATGCTCAAGCATCTGTTCGTAGGTCCAGTGTATAAGTGGGTTATATTTCCAAACATTGTTGCCGCCGTCCCACTCCCAAATCTTCATGTCATTTCTATTGTCAGACTGTTCGGCTCTCAGGCCTGTAATCCAGACTTCGGCTCCGGCAAGTGCTCTTTTCAATGGCTCTATTTTTCTTATACCGCAACATTCTTTGCGGTTCTCGATAGATTCATAGAAACTGTTGAAGCCTTTTTCTGTAACAAGATTTTGAACCCTTTCGGTATTCGGAAAATAGGTTTCAATAGGCTGTTTGTAGCGAGCCCTTGTTCTGTCCATCAACTCATAAGTTTCCTGAAAAAGTCGGCCTGTATCTAAAGTAAATACTTTAATATCTAATGAGCCTTCACTCACGCTATTTTTGAAAATTGCATGGGTAATCACTTGGTCTTCTTGCCCAAAAGAGGAAGAAAAGACCACTTTGCCCGGAAACTGATTGGCTATAAAGTTGAGACCTTCGTCTAACGAAAATTTTTCTAATGTATCTATATCAACCATTGTACTATTGATTAAAACCAAACTTTAATGATATTGTAAACACTAAGACCAACAACCAATGTACCTACAATAAGCATGATTGTTTTTGGTGGAAACAATTTTACAAGAAACGCACCTAGTGGAGCAGCAAAAACGCCACCTAAAATAAGTCCTGCAATTGGTTGCCAAGCCTGAATATCAATAAAAAGCATAAAGATACCTGTACTAAAGAAAGCTACAAAAAACTCAGCCGTATTTACCGTACCGATTGTTTCTTTTGGGGCATTGCCTTTATTGATAAGGTTTGAGGTAACTAAAGGCCCCCAGCCACCACCACCGATAGAATCGAAAAAACCACCGATTAAACCAAGCAAACCAAGGTTTTTATTGGTTGGGGTGCTAGGTCTCTTTTTGAATGCTTTTACAATAATAACAATTCCTAAGCCAACTAAATATAAAGAGATATAAGGGCGAATAACTTTCCCATCAATTACTTCAGAAATCAGATATGCGCCTATCATTGAGCCAACAACACCTGTAATAACGATTCTAAAAAAGAGTTTTTTATCGATATTACCAAAATATAAGTGCGAAAGACCCGAAACACCAGTTGTAAATACCTCTGCTGTATGTACGCTTGCCGTAGCATAAGCAGGTGGCACGCCCACGCCCAAAAGCATTGAGGTGCAAGTTGCGCCATAGGCCATGCCAAGCGCACCATCTACCAATTGTGCCAGAAATCCAACACCTATATAATAGATAAATAGATTATCGACACCCCATTGGAAAGAATGAATACTGGCAAAAATACGATATGCCAGTACACCAATCAATAAAACCTTTAAGACAAGTATTGCAATAGCAATATATTTTAGTCGAACGTGAGTACTTAGAGTATTTGCAAGTCTTTCCATTTACTGTTTTTGCTTGTCTTAGTTTGTTTTATTTTTTCCTGTATATTGTTGTCCGATATAGCAGAGATGTTGAACGCTATTCTGTTTCACTACATCACCAATCAGAATAATTGCCGGATTCTTCAATGAATTATCTGCTGCAATTGCCTCAAGGTTCTGTACTTGTCCGATACCGATTTTTTGCTGAGCCGTAGATGCTTGCTGAATGATGGCAACAGGCGTATCGCCGAAGCCTTCTTCTTTAAAAATCTGTGCAATCTGAGTTAGTTTTTTCATCCCCATCAGTATCACAACAGTTGCGCTTGAATGAGCGGCTAGTCTTATGTCTTTAGACAATGACTGGTCTGATTTTGTACCTGTAATTACCCAGAAACCATCGGCCACACCACGGGCTGTAAGCGGAATTTCATAAAAACCACCCGACATAATGCTTGATACACCCGGTATATAAGCTGTTTCGATTCCTCTTTCTTTGGCATAAGCAATTTCTTCGTTACCACGGCCAAAAATAAATGGGTCTCCGCCTTTTAACCTTACTACGTGTCCTTTTTCAAAAGCCTTTTCAGCTATCAGAAAATTGATGCTGTCTTGAGTCACGCTTTTTTCGTAACCTCGTTTGCCCACATAGATACGCTCACAGGCCGGATGACAATACTCCAATAGTTCTTCGCTAATCAAAGCATCGTACAACACCACATCTGCCTGGCGTAAAGCATTAATTGCTTTAAGGGTGATTAACTCAGGGTCACCCATGCCGGCACCTACAACAGTCAGTTTAGGGCAATGGTGAATGAAGTTAGGTTTTGTATCAAAAAATTTCATCATGCTTCAACTACCACAGTTTTGTTAGCTTCTCTCCAGCTAATGGCCTCTTTCAAGAAGTTTTCGGCTTCAGAAATATAATCGATAGCAAATACCTGACTTGGTTCGTTTTTATTAATCTGTAAAACTTGCTCTTTGAAGTTACCTCCGAAGTCGTCAGCAAAGTTTTTATCAAATTCAGAAATAACACCGTGTTGTGTACTGCTATTGATGTTTTTATCTAACAAAAGCGCTTTTGCTGTATTTACTTGTGATTGATATGCATAATAAATGGCATCAGCCCAACGGTTTTCGTTGAAAGCATCTCTTGCCCATGCTATTTTTTCTTCTGATTCATAGAAAAGTGTAGCAACCAAGTCAATAATCACACTCGCACACTCACCAACACCAATTTCGGTCTGGAACAATTCGTCACGGCCCCAGTCAATAAAATCAGTATCAACTAAAGTAGTTAAATCCGCAAGTGGTTTCAACAAGGCGTAAAAATATTTTTCACCTTGGCGGTCGTAGTAATCATTAAAATATTCACCATCAAGACCATTAGCTTCGTAATCGTTTAATACGATTTGTAAAACCTGAGGGCCTCTTTTGCTTGGAACTTTTAATACTTTATCAGCAATACGGCCTTCGCCGTTGCCTTTAATACCACCACCCAACAATACTTGCAAAGCTGGTAATACTTTTCCGGCTGCTTTCATTGAGCTTCCGTGGAAACCAATGTGTGCCATGCTGTGTTGTCCACAGGCATTCATACAACCAGATATTTTTATCTGCATGTCGGTTTCCTCAATTAACTCAGGGAAATCTTCACGGATTACTTTTTCAAACTCAAGTGTAATTTTGGTACTATCCGAAATAGCAAGATTACAAGTGTCAGTACCCGGACAAGCCGTAATATTTGCGATACTGTTGGCGCCCGGAGCAGCAAGATTGTATTCGCTTAGTACACTGAATATATATGCTAAATCTTTGGCTTGAACAAAACGGAACAATAGGCCTTGATTAACAGTAACTCTTACGTCATCAGCGATATAAGGTCTTAGTTTTTCAATCAGGCTTCTTGATACTACGCTTGATATATCACCCAATGGTACTCTTACAAACACACCGTAGTAGCCTTCTTGTTTTTGTGCAAAAACATTGGTTTTGAACCAGTTTTGGTAGGTCTCAGAAGTGTTTTCTGGTAAGGCTTGCGCCTCTGGTGTGCTATAATTGTATAAGAACGCCGGATTTTCGGCATCGATAGGATATTTCTTTACTTTTATGGCTGTTTTTTCAGTCTCAACCAAATTCATAAATTCTTCAAAACCTATTTTGGCAATCAAGAATTTCATACGGGCTTTGTGGCGAGAATTTCTTTCGCCATAACGGTCGAAAACTCTGATTACCGCCTCAGTGAACGGAATAAGTTGGTCTACTTCCAAAAACTCATAAGCCACGTGTGCTAATTGAGGTTGCGCACCTAAACCACCACCCAACATTATTTTAAAACCTCTCTTACCATCCTGTATTTTAGGAATAAAGCCTAAATCGTGCATGAAAGTAAGGGCAGTGTCATCGTCAGTATTTGAGAATGCTATTTTGAACTTACGGCCCATTTCCTGACAAATAGGATTTCTTAGGAAATACTCAAATGCAGCATGGGTATAAGGTGTAATATCGAAAGGTTCTTTAGGGTCGATACCCGCAGTAGGAGAGCCCGTGATGTTTCTTACGGTATTACCGCACGCTTCACGCATTGTAATATTGTCTTGCTCTAATTTCGCCCACAATTCTGGTGTTCTGTCAAGGCTCACAAAGTGAACCTGAATATCCTGGCGGGTTGTGAGGTGAAGATTACCCGTTGAGAATTCGTCAGAAATATCAGCGATTCGTTTCCATTGGTTAAGCGTCATTTTTCCGTAAGGCAACTTGATTCTTACCATCTGTACACCTTGTTGGCGCTGACCATAAACTCCTCTGGCTAAACGTAAACTACGGAATTTCTCTTCATGAATTTTGCCTTCACGGAAAAGTCTGATTTTACGCTCTAAATCGATAATGTCTTTTTCAACAACTGGATTTTCTAATTCTGTACGAAAACTTTGCATAATCTCTTATTTTAACTTGCGCAAATATACACAAATCCTATAATTATTATAGACTATATGGGTGGAAAAATTTATAATATTTTCTAAGTGTCTGATAATAAGTAATTTGTGATTATATTGAGCGAAGTATATTAGTAAAATATAAGTTGATAAGTAAACCTAATCACTCAAAATTTAGTTTCACAATACTACATTAAAATATCATGCAATGGCTGAATCGGTTGTGGCAACTCGGTTTCATCAAGCATTTCTCTTAAATCAATTTCGATAGTTCGGCTCATTGAAGTTATAGGTACATCGTTTGGCCCGCCTTCAAATGGGTTCTCGGTGCTTTCGCCAACTTTTTCCATTGTTGAAAATACCCACGACACCACAATGCCAAACGGAATAGTAAGCCAAACTAAATCATCACCCAGTTTTTCAAATTCCTTAAGCATTCCGAAGGGTACTAATATCATAAATAAACGCACAAAAAATAGGTTGATAGAAGCAAACTGCCGAGGATAAGGGAAGTTTTTAATGCGTTCGGACTTGCCTTGTTGCTCATACAGATTCACCAGCATATTTTCTAACTCTACATAATTCAGCGGTTCAATGAGTCCTTTTTCTTTTAGTTCTCTCAAATGTTTAGACTGCAAACTGATTATATGCGTAGCCCTATTCTTTTTACCTAAAACATAGGCTTCTTCTTCTGCCGACAAAAGCGTGCTTAGCTCGTCTTCAAGTTTGTTTACTTTTTCGGGCACAACAAAAAAACGTGCATACTCAACATTGTAGCTTTTTTTCATGTTTTCCCATGTTCGGCTTTCCCTTAGCTGATACCGTAGGGCTGTAAGCCATGCTATATGCCTATATATGAGCTGTTGATGTGTGTTACCGGCTTCCTCTTGTTTTACAAAATCATGCACTAAAATGCCCCATGCACGGCTGCTATTTACGATAGCTCCCCATATCTGTCGGGCTTCCCATAGCCTGTTGTAGGTTTGGGTGTTTTTGAAACCTACAATAAAGGCTGCTGCTGTGCCAACCAGTGCAATAGGTACCCACGGTATAGCTATCCACTTTATATCAAAATAGGCATATAAAACTGTAGGTATAATTGTAATAATCGTAATGAGGTAAATTTCTCGGCGAGTCCAGAAAAGGAACTCTTTTAATGGGTACATTCTTCCGACATGCATATACTTGGTTTGGTTAAGTTTATTTAGTATTTGTTATGATTCTATCAGGGCAGCATACATTTGCCTGTTACCGTAGACAGAACGCCGTGAATTAAGTTTTTTAATGGTACGATAGCCTAATTTAGAGAATAGGGCATGCAAGGAAGAAAAATCGATAGGGTAAGGAACCCACGCATTAGAAACATTTGAGTCGTATTCAATCACAAGAAAACTGGCATCTGGCTTCAAATAAGATTTAAGTTTTGCTATAAAAGCCTCTTTGTCTTTTACATAATGGAGTGAATTAGCCATCAATACACCATCTAATACATGAATCGGTAAATCGGCCTTTACAAAATCAAGAATGTGCTTTTTAATATTTACATCTCTGTATAGATTTGGTATTTCAGCTAGTGCCGATTCTTGGGTGTCAATGGCATGAATGATGCTATCAGCCTCTAAGATGCTGGCCAATGCTAAAGTAAAAGTACCACTGCCGCAGCCTAAATCAGCCCAGATTTTCTTGTTTTTGGTCGAGAAACCATTGTGCGTAATTAATTGTATGGCGTCTTTCTGATCCATATTTATTGCATATAAAGGTAGTGCAAAGGGTAAACAAGCTATGCAATATAGATAAATTTCAGAAAATTTGCGGTTGGAGGTTTAAATTTTAAGTAATTTGAAAACTATTTCTATTTTTGAGAAAAATTATCAGAAGATTATATGTTTGAAAAAATCAGCGAGCACGAACTGCCCAAAGTTACCGAATCTAAAGCCATTATCCGTTTTCAGGACTGCGACCCTTTGCAACATTTGAATAACTCAAAATATTTCGATTATTATTTTAATTCCCGAGAAGACCAGGTTGCCAAATTATATGGCTTTAAGTTTTCGGAGGTATTTAAAAACTACAAAACAAGTTGGGTGGTGTATCAGCATCAGATAGCCTACATTCGTCCTGCGGTAGTGAGCGAATGGGTTAAGATTTTCACTAGAGTAGTTTATTTCGATAACGATACTTTGGTAACGGAATATTTTATGACTGATGAAGACATGAGTGAATTGAAAAACTTCATGTGGACTACCAGTAAATACGTAAGCGTAGAAACGGGTAGGAGGGTACCTCATCAAAAAGACATTATGCATTACCTGGCTGCCACTTGTGAGAAAAATGTGAATTTTAAAGAAACAAGCTTCAACGAGCGCATAAAAGTAATAAAGCAGGAGCTTTTGCTAAAGCAAGCTTCATTGTAAAAGGCTTACAATTTAAAAGTAAGCCCTTCTTGTGCCAAATGGGTGTTTTCAAATACGGCCTTTGCTTCTGCAAGGTGCGTATCAAGCGTTTTGTAACGTGACGAATAATGCCCGATAATCAGCTGTTTTGCGTTTGATTTAAGCGCAATTGTAGCTGCTTGGCTAGCCGTAGAATGGTTGGTTTGTTGCGCACGTTTCAGTTCTGCCTCAATGAATGTAGCCTCATGAAAAATAGTAGTAACATTTTGCAATTGAGGAATTATAGCTTCATTATAAGCTGTATCTGAGCAATAGGCAAACGACTTTGAGGCTGCCCCTTCTGTAGTATACTCTTCGTTTTTATAGATTGCGCCGGTTAATGGGTCTTCAACGTCGTGGCCCTCTTTCAGTTTTTTAAGATATGGAATCGGGAAATTTTCCGGTAGTTTATCAACCAATAATTTCCTCTTCGTTGGTTTAGTTCTAAACAAAAAGCCTGCACAGTCTATTCTGTGTATCAAAGGAATAGTTTCAACCGTAAGTGCTGAAGTATCAAGAATGACACCTGGTTTTGCCGGATCTGTAACTACAAAGTTGATTTTGTAATGTAAGAATGTATGAGAATATTTAAACTGAGTTGTCAGGATTTCAGCTAACTCGGTTGGCCCATAAATCGTTAAATCATCTTTCCGCTGATTAAGATTCCAGCTTGATAACAAGCCGATTAGCCCAAAATAATGGTCACCATGCAAATGGCTTATAAAAATATGGCGGATACGGTACGTACGAACCTTATGCTCTAATAAACGGAACTGGGTACCCTCACCACAATCAATCAAAAAATGTTCATTTTCAAATGTCAACAAATAAGCTGATGGATTATGTTCGAGCACCGGAGTAGCAGAGCCTGTACCAAGTATTAAGAGTTCAAAATTCATAGTAATCCCATATCCCTCCACGGGGGATTTTTACAATAAATAAAATCTAGCTTGACTATTCTATTGTGAAGCGGATAACCAGGCAGTTCAGGTCTTAGAAGCTATTTAAGTGGTAACTTAAAGCAGTTTCTTAGTATTTTTCTTCTTGAAAACCATTTTCTTCTCCCAAATCAAATTCGTCGTCACTTTCTTCACGGAAATCATTCTCCAAGTCATTCATAAATACCGCATCAATCGCCTCTTCAGTTGTTGGCAAAATCACAAGTTCCGGCACTTTGGCCGAATCAATCTCATCAATAAGATCATCGTCTTTGGTAGCAATTATAAACAGCCCTTGTTCGTTTCTACACACTCTTGTTGCTTTTCTTATGAGCGTAAGTCCATCGTTGTCTACTTCGGTTACTTTCGCAAAATCAGCTATCATATTGGTGTAACCTTCACGATAAAGTTGCACAACGAGTTTTTCGAATGCAGGAGTAATTTCTGCACCAAAAGTAGTTTCATCTAATGATATAAGCGCGTATTGCTCGGTCTTATCAATTTTGTAATTCATAATAAAACGTCAGGTATTTTTGCAAAGGTAAGCGAAAATTTTATTTTCCTTCAAATGATTCAAATGAGGTCGACTAATTTGTCGATAAAACTATTGATTTTTCTGATATTTCGGGCAAAAATCTTGCCGAATTTTTTATTTTTAGGGTTTGAAAGTCCATAAAAAGCTAGCGTAGGGCTAATAGCATATTGCTGCACTTTCTTTTTATAATCTGCCCAATATTTCATTCCTTTAAAATTGACTGAAACGAGCACTTGGCCATTCACAGTATTATTGGTTTTGTCAATTGTGCGTTCCGGTAAATTCCATGTACCTATATTCAAGCCATTGTGTTTTATTATCAACACCCCATCATAAAGGTTCGGAATATGCTCCATCCACAATTGGTCGGCATTCAGGCCCTTGCATAGGTTAATGTAGCCTTTCTTAGCTGTGTTATTTCCCCACCAGCCAAGAAAACGAGTACTTTCATCTGATTGACGCAAAGCCAGGAAACCAGAATGGAAAATCCCTGTGTTAAGCGTCTGTTTTTCGTCGGGATGCACGCCTGCATGAAGCAATTGCGGTACAACAATAATATTGTAATTATTGAGATGCTCTTCAATAAAATCAATTTTACTATACAGTAAAGTTGTGCAATCAAAATACACAAGTTTTGCCGATTGCTGTAAGAAATGCTTCGCAAAAAAAGGTTTGCAGTTAGCCAATAATTCGCTTTGTGTATATTGCTGCGCCATTTCTTCAAGATAATCAATTTTTATCTCGTTTAAATCTATTACGGGATACTTGGCCTTGAAGTTGCTTGGTATTCTATCTTTTTTATCAACCAACCCTATGTAAAATTCAGCATCAGCATGGAATGATTTGATGGAATCACCAAGGGCATGGGCTTCGGGTAATTGATTTATATGACAAATCGTAAAAAATAGCATAAAAAAACTGTTAAAGACCAATTACGGCCCTCAACTTAATTGATGAGAAAAAGGTATGAGATTGTGTTGATGAAGTGCCTTTATTACGTCATCGACGGGTATTTCGGCACTTGGTCCTTCAGTATTGCGCAAAATTAAGGCATTTTCGCCAGATTTATACTTGCCTGAATAAGGAATATGATTTACAAAGTCTTCGAGCTTTCCTATCATTATTACGCCATAAGTACCTACGGCATTCGCTAAGTGCGCAGGGCCACTATCGATGCCAATAAACAATTTTGCTCGCCTGATTACTTCTCCGGTTTCTAGCAAATTTAGTTTTCCGCAGAGATTAATATAGCGTTTATCGCTAATGCGTAAATCACTGCTTAAGCCAATTTCAACTATGTGATAATCGGTTTTTTCGAGCAGGTAATTAATCAATGTCTCCCATTTAGTACTATCCCAATTACGGCTATTCTGTGCCGACTGGCAATGAACAACAAGATATTTATCGGGCAATTGTAAGCTATTAACTTTGGTGCGATGCGCTTCTGTTACAAATAAATTAGGTGCTAAATCATCAGTCGGCATTCCTGCAATTTTTTGCTGAACCATCAATAAATTGCCCTGAAAATAGTAATTACGTATCGTAATATTTTTGGCATCAGCCACTGGGTTTTCTACATAAGTATCGCAGATAGAACAATAGCTATTATTGCGGAATTGCAGGTTATACAATACATCAAAAATGCCTGAGTTTATCAATAATCGCCTCTGATTTGCACAGAATTCTTCAATAATGCCATCTAAATTCGGATTATTAGTTAATAATTCTTTGAATATGGGTTTCACAATCCAAAGAATATAATCTTCAGGGTGTTGGGCTCTTATTTGTCGGCTGATGGGTTCGCCTGCTACAATATCGCCAAACTGCTGTGTAAGCACAATGGCAACAACTTTTCGTTTGCCTAAAAATCTGATTTTTAAGAGTATGATTTTAAAATAGACTTTTAAAAAATGCAGGT
This sequence comes from Emticicia soli, assembly GCF_037860775.1. Lineage (NCBI taxonomy): Bacteria > Pseudomonadati > Bacteroidota > Cytophagia > Cytophagales > Leadbetterellaceae > Emticicia > Emticicia soli. Next base: position 241,439 of record NZ_JBBEWC010000007.1, read on the forward strand.
AAACTTTTAAAAGGTGCGTATATTTTCGATAACGGTGTTGCCAGAGCGCAATAAATTTTTGCATATCCTGTTACGACTCAACTAATTGAGCTAATTTTTCTAAGGGCATTTTTAAATATTTTCTTACCCGCAAATATCGTTTTATTTTAGGAGGTTTAATATAATCGCATCGAAAATGTTTCCAATATAATTCGTTGTTTTTTAGTAGCTCGTTTTTGTATAATTCAAATAAGGGAACTATATCAGGGCGTTCTTCAAAGTTAATTCGGTTCTGGTATTTCGATACTTCGTTTGCTTTAGCAATCAGATAACCGCTATAGTGGAAAAACTGCAAAGGAAATGTTTCATTGATATACCATTTGCCATCTTGATTCGAGCAAAACCTCTCATGCAGATTCCAATAAGCTACATTGTAGCCTAAATGTTTATTTATTAATACATTATCAAAATAAACCGGAAAGAAATCAGCCCAGTGCTGGTCTACAAAAAGACCATTGCAAAGGTCAATAAGACACTCCTTTTCTAATTTCTTACACCACCAATCTACCATTTTACGTGTATCAGCAGAGCGATGCATTGCTACAAACCCAAAATTGAAAATACCTGTATTAACAACATCTTCTTCATTTTGCCACTTGTTGTCGTTGTAAGGTGTAACGATATGCGGCGTAACAATGATGTTATATTTTTCTAAGTTTTCTTCAAGGTGCGTAAGCTTATCAAAAACGATAATATCAGGGTCGAAATAGATAATGTTATCTGCCTCGGTATGATTCTTTAGAAAATAATCTATATAAAATGGCTTTACTGCTGTGTTTAGTTCTGTAATATCGTAGCGCTCGCACATACCTGCCAAATCGGCAATATTTATTTTATCGAGCTCAAGCAATGGGTATTCAGGCAGTTTGCTGGTATCAATCTCTTTCGTGTCAAGTTTATCTACTAAACCAATGATAAATTTGATATGTGGATTATGTTTTTTGAGCGAATCGCCCAAAGTATGTGCCTGTGCCAGATAATTGACCGAACAAAGTGTAAAAGCAAGTGTCATAAGAGTTGGTGTCTTTCAAGACAGATTTTCTAATAATTTTTCGATTTTCAGAATCGAATTTTCGAAACTATATAGTGTAAGGACTTTTTCTTTGGCTCTTTTTCCCTGAGCACCTGTTGGATTGGTTTTGTGAGAAACAATAGCCTGTGCCATAGCCTGAATGTCAAGGTAAGGGAAAAGCTGTCCGGCATCTTGTTCTATAAACTCTGAGCAGCCTCCGGTTTTTTCAAAGCCAAAAATAATCCTTTCAGATAAGGCTGCTTCGAGCATTACCAACGGAAATGGGTCTTCTCTTGAAACAACAGCAAATATATCGAAACAATTAATTAATTCTACAGCTTCGGGAGTAGGTTCGATAAAAGTGATGTGATGCTGAATACCCATCTTTATAACATCAAAAATCACCTGATTATAGTATTCGCCTTCTTTTTTTACACCAACCCATGCAAAATGTATATTTTCCGGCGCAATACTCAATACATTTTTGGCAAGTAAAGCAAATATATCTAAGCCTTTGCGCCATTCGGCATTACCGCAACCACCTATCAGAAAAGCCTTTTCAGGAATACCATATTTTCTTCTGATAGCTGCCTGCTTGGTTTCTGCTGCTCGTTTTAGTACATCAGCATTGTTAACAAAAGAATGAATTACTTCAACTTTTTGCGTAGACACGCCATGATTTTCTATGATATTATCTGCCACGGCTTGCGAGCAAGCAATTAGCTTAGTAGTATTATCAAACAAAAATTTTCTGTTTTCTGCCGATGAATAAAGCTGAATAGAAAACTCCAATTCGTGAATATGTGTAATAAGTGGTGCTTTCAGATACGAAAGTAACTCAGGCATTACCCACGCAGTAGCAATGGTATTGGTATAAATACAATCAAAATTCTCGGATTGTAATTTCGCTTTTAAAGCTTCTTTCGCCGCTTGGTTTGGATTGCTATCTTTCAGTTTGAGTTTTTTCAATACCTTATCCTGCAAGCTTAATGTTGTATTTGCGGGCTCGTTTGGATATTTAGAAACAGGGCAAATCTGCTCAAAATCCTTTTCTAATGAGCCTCCGCCAAGCAGCAGCAAGTGCATAGACATCTTTTTCTGCTGGAAATATTGCATAATATTCAGCAAAAAAATCTGTGCTCCGGCCCGGTTGGCATCATGACTAATAAAAAGGATTTTCATACTTAAGTATTGAGTGATTTTTGTCTGAACTATGATTTACCTGATTCAGCTGATTTCGCTGACTCACAAATTGATTTTAGCTGATTCTTAAATAAAATCAGTGAAATCATATAAATCAGGTAAATCATAGTTCAAGACTTCACAACCATCTTCTCAATCAAGAGCATCAGGATATGGATTACTTTGATATGGATTTCTTGAATACGGTCAGCATAGCCAAAGTGTGGAACGATAATCTCGGCATCGGCTACTCCTTTGAGTTTACCCCCATCTTTACCCGAGAAAACCACTACTTTCATGCCTTTTTCACGGGCTGCTTGCACAGCATTGATAATATTTTTTGAGTTACCACTTGTGCTGATACCTAGTAGCACATCACCCTCGTTCCCTAAACCTTCAATGAATCTCGAAAAAACGAAGTCATAGCCGTAATCGTTGGCTGTGCAAGAAATATGGCTTGGGTCAGAAATGGCAATAGCAGCCAATGCACGACGGTTTTCACGGTAGCGGCCCGATAACTCTTCGGCAAAATGCATGGCATCGCAATGCGAGCCACCATTACCACAAGAGATAATCTTCTTGCCATTTTTCAGTGCATCAGCCATCAGAATAGCAATAGACTCTATATTTTTAATATTTTCTTCCGACGAAATAAAATTATCAAGCACTTGCTGTGCTTCTTTCAACTCACCCAGAATATCATTCAAATTATTCATCTTTTATGCTTCTTATTAATTTTCATTAAAGAATTTTACCCACTTATCAATCTGATTTTTTATGTCAAAAGTCAAAGCACGGTTTTTTAATACATCTTTATCTATCTTAACCTTCTTTTCCTGAATCTGAATGATAGCATTGGCCAAATCTTTCGGATTAAAGCTATCTACTACAACACCCATACCTTCTTGTAAAAACTCTGCAACACCGCCCGAATTGAAACTTGCAATTGGTTTTTGCAGAAAAGCAGCCTCAATCATTACTAAAGGGAAGGGGTCTTCTCGTGCTAGCAAAACAAAACCATCGGCTAAGTTTAGGTAATCATAATATTCTTTCGATTGCTCTCCCAATTCAATGAAATTCAGTTTTTCTATCTTTTTGCGTTGCTCAATGTAGTGTAATACGCCTGTTTTCTTGGTATAGCCCAGCCACAGCAGATAGGTGTTGGCTGGTAAATTAGCCAATAAATCAAGGGCTAAATCATAACCTTTACGAAGATTCATAGAGCCAGACATCATCCAGATATTCGCATCTTGTGGTATGTTTAGCTTTTTTCTTAAATCTTGCGGCTTTTGGCTGATAAGTACTTTATCGGTATCTATAAACTCATGTAGCAAAACCGTATTCTTATAACCCATTTGCTGAATACGTTTTTCTACAATGGCAGAGCAACAAATGATTTTCTCGGCATTATCAAACTGAAATTTGAAATCGTCGTACACAATTTCGTCGTAGACACTTACCAACTCATGCACGTGCACGTAATAAGGTATGTTCAGACTCTTAGCCAACCTTGCAAAGCGTGGCATTGTGAGGGTATTCAAATACCATTTATCGGCCTGTACTTGTTTCTGGATTTTCAGTAACCTGGCCTCTTCGGGTAGCTTTTTAAATAGCTTAAAGTAGATACCCTCATATATTTTATAAATAAAGCCTTGTTTAGTGCTATTGATAAAGGTAATATCGGCCGTTGAATGTTTAGCAAAGAGCTCGCCATTCTGACAACTATAAATAACCGATTTGATTTTACCTGATAAATGCCGAAGCAAATACCAGAGCATCATTTCAGAACCTGTTCGTCCGCCGGTTGGTGTAAGAAAAAGGATGGTTTTTCCGTTCATTTAATTTTATAAAAAGTCGGTTTTTTAAGTAAAATTCTCCAGAAAAACTTGGAGAACGTACCTATAGTACCTGCAAATCTTTTCTGATTATACAAATCACCGAATGGATTTTTTATTTTCAAAAGATTAGAGACAATTTTCATCAAAAAAAACGTTGGCACCCACAGCCAATAGTGCAGCATCATCAGAAAATAATGGAATGCACCAAATTGTTTACGAATCCAAACGAGGTTCGAAAGCTGAATTTGTTCGTCAAATCTATTAAAATAAGTGTAGTTTTGTGCTTCTTCGTAGCGTTCGGGTTTGCTGCCCCATTCTTCGTGAATAATTCGACAATCTTTAAAAACCAGTTGTTTACCTACTTTGCCTAATCGATAACCCCACTCGGTATCTTCGCCATAGAGAAAAAACTCTTCGTCGAAACCTCTGGTTTTTTCAAAGCCTTCACGGCGCACCATCAAAAAAGCCGCAGCAATGTAATCTACCTGCTCGGGGTCATTGTATTTGGTGTAAGGAATAAGTTTATCAAGGTATTTTCTGAAAGTAGGAGGGGTTATCCAGAAATCACGACGGAAAGTAAAGGTATGATAAAATGCACGAGGGCTAAGGTCTGGATAAACCTGATATGCCCCACCTGCTATGGCATCAGGGCGTTTGTCTAGTAACTCTACACAGGTATCTATTACGGGCTCAAACAATTTGGTGTCAGAGTTCAACAATAGAAAATACCTGCCTTTGGCGTTTTTCATGCCTAGGTTATTGGCACGGCCAAAACCGGCATTATAGCCCATAGGCATCCACTTTACTTCAGGAAATAGCTTTTTTACGTAGCCTTCGTCGTCGCCTTTTGACTGGTTATCTACAATAATTACTTCATAGCTTACCCGTTTGGTAAACTGTTGCACTGTTTTCAGACACTCAACAATCAACTCCGGTGTACGATAATTAACTATAATTATTGATACATCTATCACTAATGAGACAAATTTGATTTAAAATGATTAATAGGACTTGACTAAAGTGTGGCGTTTACGACTCGTGCAATACGCTCAACGTCTTTAAGGTCTAGGTCATAATACAATGGTAAAGATAATGCTGCTGCCGACATTTTTTCAGAAACAGGGCAGGGATTATAAAAATCGAGGTAAGGAAGCTGATTTAATGATGGATAAAAATAGCGGCGTGGCACAATATCTTCCTTTTTTAACGCCTCGGTTACTTCCAGCAGTTTTTCTTCTGAAGGCAACATAACCGGATAGTAAGCATAGTTGTACACAAAGCCAGCAATATCCTGCTTTGGTTGTTTTAATTTGCTCCAGTCTAAAAGTGCATCGTATTTTTCTGAAATTACTTTGCGTTGCCGTATAATTTCATTTACTCGTGGCAAGTTGCAAAGACCCATAGCCGCATGAAACTCAGAGTTTTTGGCATTGATGCCCATCATAAAATAGTCATCGTTTTTGTGACCGAAACTACGGTAATGTGAAAGTGTTTTGGCTAAATCATCGTCTTTGCAAATTACGCAACCACCTTCTACCGTATGAAACACCTTTGTAGCATGAAAACTGCAAGTAGCTACATCGCCAAATGCAAGTACCGATTGCCCATGATAAGTAGCACCAAAACAGTGCGCGCCATCATAAATCACTTTCAGCTTATATTTTTGAGCAATCTTCTCTATTTTTTCTACATCGCATGGGCGCCCATACACATGAGTAGCCAGAATGGCGGAAGTTTTATCGGTAATAGCCTGCTCAATAAGATTGGCATCAATATTATAAGTGTCGGCCTCTATGTCAACAAACACAGGCTTTACATTCTCCCAAAGTATTGAAGTAGTTGTAGCACAATACGAAAACGGCGTGGTGATGATTTCGCCTTTCAGATTAAGCGCTTTAATGGCAATTTGTAAGGCTATGGTGCCATTAGTAACATATAGTAGGTTTTTTACTCCTAAATAGGTTTTCAATTCCTCTTCTAATTCACGAACCATCGGCCCGTTATTAGTCAACCATGCACTCTCCCAAATACCTTTTATTTTAGCCTGGTATTCTTCAATTGGTGGTAAAAAAGATTTTGTTACGTTTATCACTATATTGAAACACTATGTTTAAACTGATGAAGAAACTAAGCATATTCAGTGGTGATTTTCGGGCCTGCAAATAAACTTTACCGACTGAATTACAAGGCTGAATATGTTCGAAAAATGTTATTTACAAAAGTAGTTATTATTCGAAAATAAAGAAGATGATTTTAAGAATCCTTATACCTGATTATTATCATTTTAATATCATGCACAGATTCATTAAATTAAGCCATCAACTTTCCATGTCTTCACGTGCATATTAATAGGGCGTATAGCACCTGGCCATTTGCCATACCAGTTTGTGCCTTCTCTGAAATCGGCTACATCAAAACTGATGGCGTCTTCCATAAAGAAAATAGGGTCGGCAGTGTCTTTTACTATCATTACCGAAATATAGTAAGAGCCATCGTTCAGGAAATTTCCCGGAATCTCCAACATACCCTTAATCAAGCCTTTGCTGAAAGTTTTAGACTGGCTGCCTACGTTAAATACACATTCACCCGTCATGTTATATAAAAATACACTTAGGTTGAGGTCGGCAGTATCAAGCATATTCCAGAACTCAAAACTGATTTTCAGTGGCGTACGTACATCTATATTTTTGCTGCCGTTTATCAGGTCTGGCAATACTTCAATATGTTTCACTCTCACTAAATCATTACCCGGCGCATCCTCAGGGTTTTCCCAGTTCTGGCTTAGCTGAAATCTTGAAATACTTGCCATGTAATCGTGCAATACCTCACCAACTTCGCCATATTTTACAAGATTCCCTTTTTGCAGAAAAGCAGCTTTGTTACAAAGCCCTTGGATAGCCGTGGCATTATGGCTCACAAAAAGCACTGTTCGGCCACTTGACGACACATCTTTCATTTTACCAAGGCTTTTTTTCTGAAATTCAGAATCACCTACGGCTAATACTTCATCAACAATCAATATTTCGGGCTCAAGGTGTGCTGCAATAGCAAAGCCTAGGCGCACATACATGCCCGACGAATAACGTTTCACGGGAGTATCAAGAAATTTTTCAATGCCTGCAAAATCAACAATGGCATCAAATTGTTTCCTGATTTCATCTTGGCGCATACCTAAAATAGCACCATTCAGAAAAATATTCTCACGCCCGGTTAGTTCAGGGTGGAAACCCGTACCCACCTCAAGCAAGCTAGCCATGCGGCCTCTTACTTTTACTTCGCCATACGTTGGCTCAGTAATACGGCTTAGTACTTTCAATAAAGTTGATTTCCCGGCTCCGTTCGAACCCACAATACCTACTCTGTCGCCTTGTTGGATGTCAAAACTTACACCTCGCAATGCCCAGAAAACCTCTTTTGTTTCTTGCTCTTCTTTACTGGTAAAAAATTCTTGTACAAAACCGGTAAGAGTTTCTTTTAAATTCTGATACTTCTTCTTTTTATGACTAAGTACGTACTTTTTTGATATATTTTTTATAGAAATTGCGTTCATGCGAAATGCCACTCAAGGGTGCTTTAAATATAATCGACAAAAGAGTTTTCGTTTTTACGGAAAAACCAAATTGCAAAAATGACCGAAATAGTTACAAATACAAGTGTTGGTATTAAACTTTGCCAATTAAATGGAGCATAGTCTCCTAATAACGACCATCTTAGGCCATCAATAGTGCCTACAACCGGATTTAGATTATAATAAGGATACCACCATGCATCTTTTTGTTGTTCGCTTGTATAACCAACCGGTGAAATGAAAAATCCAAACTGTACTATAAACGGAATTATCTGGGCAATATCACGGTATTTTACGTTTAGTACTGAGGCTATCAAACCAAAACCAAAAGCCCCTAAATAGGCAAGAAGCATAAATAAAGGAGCAAATATAATGTGCCAGCTAGGTACAAAATGGTAGTAGATACAGAACACAAAAAACATAGCAAATGCTATAAGTGCATCTAAAAGCCCAACAAGTAATGAACTGAAAGGGATAATAATACGTGGGAAGTAGACCTTCGAGACCAGATTGCTGTTACCAACAATACTATTACTGATTTGCGAAAGACATTGAGAAAAAAACAACCAGATGATTACACCCGGAATTACAATAAGCATATAGGGTAGGGTGGCATCAACTTCCATTTTGGCAATTTTGCCAAAAGCAAAGGTCATTACCAGCGCAGTGAGTAAAGGACGAAAAACTGCCCAGGCTATGCCTAAGACAGTTTGTTTGTAGCGCACCATTACGTCACGCTTACCTAATATCCAGAATAATTCTCTTTGTTGCCAGACTTCTCTCCAATAATGTAGTGCCGATTTACCCGCTTTAATTACTACTTCGTTCTCCGATTTTTTCATTCACAAAAGATTCTATACAAACAGACAAAAATATTTTTTTCAAATTAGCTTACTAACTCCTGATAGGTTTTACGTGCAATGATAAAAATCAGGCAAACGAAAAATCCTAGAAACGCTCCTATTTTGGTGCTTCCGCCAATGGTATAGTCTTTACGCAATAAAGGTAAGCGTACAGGCTGAAGCAGAGTAAACAGTGGAGTCTGGTGTATTAATAACATACGAAGGTTCTCAACGGTTGCCATTTGCGTATAATATTGATTCGAAATAAAGGTGTTATTTCTATTCAATTGTTGCTGGCGCATAGGGGCTGTTGGGTCAACAGCATTCATGTTCTGGAAAGTCGTAATAGCCAACTGGCGGTCGGTTGAGTTAAGTTTGCCTTGAAGCTCGTTTAATCTCTCAACCTGAATATCATATATCTCTTTGGTTTTCTTAGTACGAACATCAATGTAGAATTCCTCAAGCGTTTTCAAAAGCGTTTCAAGCCATACTTTGGTTAGCATTTCACTATTTGTAGTTGCCGACAAAATCATGATTGAGCCATTTTTATCTAATGGTTTCAACTCTGTTTGTTTAAGCAATTTTTCGTAGATAGTAGCTACCAACTCATTTTCGGTTTTGTTGAATTTCTCTGGGTCTTTAGGAACAAATCTGAAATTGATAGCGGCTTTGTTTGGCTCATGGAACATATCGCCACCCCATTCTTTAATTCTGATATCACTACTATCTTTATAATAGTTGATGAAAAGGGTCTTTTTGCCATAAATTGTTACTTCTTTCATCAAAGCTCTTTCGTACAGAGTCTTCGATGAAGTAACAAGGTTAAAATTACCACCACTAAATAAATCATTAGATTGGGCACCCATATTACCAACGCCAAAGGCAGTGGCAATACCTGCAAAACCACCCATGCCGCCACCTTGATTGGCCGAGCCTGACTCAAGGTTAAACTGAATTTCGCCATAGTACTGCGACTCTTTGAAGTTTTTTATATCAAGTAAAATACTGATGATTGTACCTGCAGCAATACCAATCAATAAGAGTTTCCACTCACTGCCAATCAGTTTAAATATATTAGCTATCTTCTGAATCAAATCTTTGGTACTGATTTGTTCTTCTTGTATTATTTGTGTTTCAGCCATTTTGGTCATATAAAATAATGTTGTGTTACAGCCTTTTTATCTTGTGATTCGTAAGATACCAATGATACCAATAAGGGTAGTAATGGTTGCACTAACAGTACCTAGCAAGTTCTGAACCTGAGAAATCTGTTGTTGCGCTGTTGCTGTTTTTTGAGGAATAATGATTTCTGAACCCGGTGCTACTCTTGGGTATATGTTAACAAATAAGAATCGTCTTGTTCTATCAACCGAGCCATTTGCATAAAGTACGTATGATTTACTTTTCAGAGAGCGTTTTGTGAAACCACCTGCTTTTGAGATATAGTTCATAAAATTGTCTCTGTCGAAGAATTTAACTGTTGTTGGGTATAAAACCTCACCTTGCACACGTACTGTTTCCAAACGCTTAGGAATACGGATAACATCACCATCTTGTAGAATCATATCTTCACTAGAACCCGGATTCTCAAGAATCTTTCTTAAATCAATACCAATCAACGATTTTTTAGTGGCATCGACGTCTTCAACTTCAATGGCCTGATTACCTTTTACACTATTGGCAATTTCGTTAATTGTTTTTCTGCGTTGTTCTATTTCAATTTCGCTCAACTGCACTTCTCTGATTAAAGTTGCACCTTCGAGGTATGACTGAGGCGTAAGACCACCAGCACGTTTAACGATGTCCGAAACTTTTTCGTCTTTACTTTTGATACCATATTTGGCAGGGAAAATCACTTCGCCTTCTACATCAACAAAAGCTTGTTTTACGTAGTTTGGCGATTTTCTGATGAAGATTTCATCAAATGGAAACAACACAAAGTTGTTGCCCGCTTGCTCTACACTTAAATCAGGACGAATATTAAACTCGTAAGTATCTGAAATTTGGGCATTAGCTGAGGTAGGGTCAACATTGCGTTTTCTACGGACAACCTCCACTCTTGATAACGATGCCGACTCTGACAAACCACCAACTTTTACCAATACGTCTTCAATAGTAAGGTTTCTTACAAAAGGTAATTCAATGCCTTCTTCACCTTCAGGGTTATTGATTGCCCCCTGAATACGCACGTATGCAGGCTCTGTCAAATCAAATATTGACGGAATCGTAACCAAGTCTTCACGTTTCAGCGGTACATCAGCGGCTTTACCTTTCATAATATCATCAAGGTTTACCGAGATATTTTCGATAATCATGTCGTCACGGGTTCTTACAATGGCAATTCTACCAGTAAGAGCTTCACCTCTTAGTCCCTCTGCCGATTTAATTAACTCTAATAAAGTTGTATTGTTATCTAACGAATACTGACCCGGACGGAAAATAGCTCCTTCAATAGAAACCATATTTTCGTAACGCTCTAATAATCTTTCTGTTACAATTGAGTCGCCAGACATTACATTGAAAGTTGGGAAGTCAGTTTCCATTACATCAATAATTCTGCGCTCTCTGCTTGTATTTCTATGTACTTTTAAGCGGTGTTTGTATGCATATTGGTTAAATCCACCTGCATAAGTTATCGCATCTTGTAATTTTTCGTTTTCAGTTAACTCAAACAAACCGTTTCGTTTTGTATTTCCTTGCATAGCTATACGGGCCAGATAAGGAGTTACCTGCACCACATCTTGGTCTTGCAAAATAATGTTGTTTTTAGCATAGCCTCTCATCAATACCTCGTAAAGGTCAAGCGTTGCTGCAACTCTGTTGTTACGTATTACTTGAATTTTACGATAAGTGCCTAGTTCGTTTGGCCCACCGCACACATAAAGTGCATTAAGAATAGTAGAAAGCGATGATAAGGTATATGTACCGGGTGCTATAACTTCACCTGTAATAGTTACTTTAATACTTCTGATATTACCCAACGAAACCACTAAGTGCGTATTGGCAGGGTTACCTGCATAAGGCATTAAGCCAATATAAACTTTCGATAATTTATTTAAAATTTTCTCACGGGCTTGTTCCATTGTAGAACCTGCCAGATATACCAAACCTACACGGTCTAATGTAATATAACCATCGGGCGAGATAATTGCTTTATAAGTAGCTTGTGAATAACCGTAGATTTCGATAATCAACTGGTCGTTTGGCCCTAAGATATAGTTGCTTGGCGTTGCAATATTAATAGCAGGTGTAGGGTCAAACTTAATTGTGTTGAATAAATTATAACCAAAAATTCTTCTTCTTAAAGTTACTTTTGCTACGTCTTGGTCTTCTTCTTGCTCACGTATTTGTCTCAGCGAATCTTCTCTTGTCATGGCAAGCTGGTCAGCCGCATTCAACTGTAAGTTTCTGATACCGTTAGGATCATTGGTTACTGCGGCACGATTCCGGTTTTGTGTTTGCGGTGCCTGAGGATTTTGGTTACGCCCGATTGGCATATTAGGGTTAGCCGGAGTGTTTGCTGGATTCGCTGGAGTAACAGGTGCGTTTGTTGGTGCATTCGCTGGAGCATTGCCTGTATTTTGTCCAAAAGAATTGCTAATTATTAGTGTAAAAAGCGTAATTTTGAGAAAACTTTGTAAGAAATTATTTTTGTTAAATTTCATATGTATAACGTTATTTGCCGAATTGCTGTTTAAGTATTTAATGCGCAAGAGATGAAAACATTGCAAAGTAAGCGAAGTTTTTTTATTTTTTTGCTGTTTCATATTAAGTATGTGTTAAAAAGAACTTTGAAATACAAAGTAAAATATTAAAATCGAATAAATCAAAATTTTTTTCAAAATGGCTGAAAATAAGGAAGTAACTTATAATGAAGATAGTATCCGTTCGCTCGATTGGAAAGAACACATAAGATTGCGCCCTGGTATGTATATCGGGAAATTAGGCGATGGTTCGGCGGCTGACGACGGAATCTATGTTTTGTTAAAAGAGGTGTTAGACAATTGCATTGATGAGTATGCCATGGGCTATGGGAGGTCTATTGAAATAAAATTAGAGGAGGGCTCTGTTGAGGTAAGAGACTATGGCCGTGGGATTCCGCTCGGAAAAGTGGTTGATGTTGTATCAAAAATAAACACCGGCGCCAAGTATGATAGCAAGGCTTTCCAGAAAGCCGTTGGGTTGAATGGCGTTGGTACAAAGGCAGTAAATGCCCTTTCGTCATATTTTAAAGTACAGGCTTTCAGAGAAGGTAAATCTAAATGGGCCGAATTTACCAAAGGTGATTTGGTAAAAGAATCGCAGATTATTGATTCTGACCAAAAGAATGGAACATTGGTGTCGTTTACGCCAGATGCCAGCGTTTTTAAGCATTACCATTATATACCGCAATTTGTTGAGGCCATGATATGGAATTACTGCTACCTGAATGCAGGAATGACCATTGTATTCAATAAGCAAAAGTATATTTCTCAGAATGGTTTATTAGACTTGCTTCGTCGTAAAACCGATGAAGAGTCGCTGCGTTACCCAATCATTCACTTAAAAGGAGAAGATATTGAAGTAGCACTTTCGCATAGTAATCAATATGGTGAAGAATACTACTCATTTGTAAACGGCCAAAATACTACACAGGGTGGAACGCACCTTTCGGGCTTCCGTGAGGCAATTGTGCGTACTGTGCGTGAACACTTTGGTAAAGACTATGCACCGGAAGATATTCGCCAGTCTATTATCGGGGCAATCTCAATTCGAGTACAAGAGCCTGTTTTTGAGTCTCAGACAAAAACCAAACTTGGTTCATTGACAATGTCACCTGAGCCAAACTCTCAAACCGTAAGGGTATTTATTGCTGATTTCCTGAAAGAAAAACTAGATAATTTCCTTCACATGAATCCGGCAATTAAAGAAGCCTTAAAGAAAAGAATTGAGCAGTCGGAAAGAGAGCGTAAGGAATTGGCTGGAATTAAGAAGCTAGCTAACGAAAGAGCCAAAAAAGCTAATTTGCATAATCGTAAGCTAAGAGATTGCCGTTTCCACTTAGACGACGAAAAGAATGAAAAACGCTTTGACACCGTAATGTTTATTACCGAGGGAGACTCCGCTAGTGGTTCTATTACCAAAGCCCGAAATCCTGAGTTACAAGCGGTTTTCAGTTTGAGAGGAAAGCCTCTAAACAGTTTCGGACTAACCAAAAAGATAGTTTACGAAAATGAAGAGTTTAACCTCTTGCAACACGCACTCAATATTGAAGAAGGATTAGATGGCTTACGCTACAAAAAAATTATTGTAGCTACCGATGCTGACGTTGACGGTATGCACATTCGTTTACTTTTGTTGACGTTCTTCTTGCAGTTTTTCCCTGATTTAGTAAGAGAAGGACACCTTTATATTTTGGAAACGCCGTTATTCAGGGTTAGAAATAAGAAAGAGACCATCTATTGCTATTCTGACGAAGAAAAAGAAAAGGCGATTAAGAAACTTGGACCGAAGCCTGAAATCACCCGTTTCAAAGGTCTGGGTGAAATTTCACCTAATGAGTTTGAAGGTTTTATCGGCGAAGATATAAGGTTAGAGCCGGTTATTTTAGAAAAAGAGTCTTCAATTGCCAAGATTCTTAGCTATTACATGGGCAAAAACACACCAGACCGCCAAAAATTCATTATCGATAACCTAAGAGTAGAAAAGGACGAAGTTGATGAGGTTTTAGGGAAAATTATTGACATAAAAGATGTTGCATAAAATACATAGTCTCGGTGTTGATTGGCACCGAGACTATTTTATAAATAACAAAGCCCCTTACATAATTTTTGAAATTTAAACACCTATCCAAACAGTGACACTCGAGGAAATACGCAAAGACATTGATTCGATTGACGACCAATTGTTAGTATTGCTTAATCAACGTATGCAGTTAGTGCATAAAGTTGGCGAAATTAAGCGTTCAACCAAAGCCCTTATATACAGACCGGAGCGAGAAAAGCAGATTCTTGACCGGATGAACTCTCAAAATGATGGCCCACTTAACAAACAAGCCATTGAGGCTATTTTCCTTGAAATCTTTGCGGCAGCACGTAACATTGAGCTACCGGAAAGAGTAGCTTTTTTAGGGCCGGAAGGGAGCTTTACTCACCAGGCCGCCGAGAGCCGTTTTGGTGCTATGAGCGAATACATGACTCTGCCAACCATAAAGTCGGTATTTGAAGCAGTTGATACTGGTCGGGCTAAGTTTGGGGTGATTCCGATTGAAAATAATCAGGAAGGAATTGTTTATGAAACCGTTGATTTGCTCAACGAAATGAATGTAAACGTGGCTGCCGAATTGAAGATTCCGGTACATTTTGCATTGGCAACCGAAGCCGAAAATCCATCGAAAATTAAGCGCATTTACTCTAAAGATATTGCTTTCAGACAATGTAGAGGCTTTTTGAATAAGTATTTTGAGCAAACACACCCAGAAGAAATTCAGGTAGAATCTACCTCAAAAGCTGCTAAGCTAGCCGCTGAAGACCCCGAGAGTGCAGCTATCTGCTCTGAAATTGCCGCAAAGTTATTCAGCTTACCAATTTTGTTCAATAACATTGAAGACAATGGGCAGAATCGCACACGTTTTTATATTCTGGCAAAAGAGTTTGTAAACGGAAAAAGCGGCAATGATAAAACAACCATTATTGCCCGCCTGCCTGATACCGATAAGCCGGGTATCCTTGCAGGATTCTTACAAGATTTTAAAAAGGCAGGCATTAACTTAACTAAGATTGAAAGCCGCCCGTATAAAGGAAGTGAAGACTTTAATTTCTGGTTTTTTATAGAGCTTGAAGGCTTCTTTAAAGACGAGAACGTAGAGAAGGTCTTTAAAAAACATAAAAATACAATCAAATGGTTGGGCAGTTATGTAAAAAATGCCTGATGCTATTTTTTGCGGATAATAGCCGCCAGGGCTATCAGAACCCAAATAATATTTACGGCCATTGATGGATACGCTTGGTGGAAATATGTATTTATAATAAAACATATTCCACCAATTGCATTTGCCCAAATATAAGATTTATCTTTGGCGTCTAGCTTCCCCTGGATATTCAGAAAATAAGAACCTGTGATTAACACAGCACCAATCCAACCTACAATTTCGACTAAATCGATTTTCATAACATTTCAATTGCCTTTTCTTTATCTTTTAGAATTTGGGTTTTTAACTCTTCAATACCGTTGAATTTTTGTTCTGGCCGTATGTAGTCTAGCAATTCAACGCTGATGTTTTCGCCATAGATGTCGGCTGTGAAATCAAGAATATGTACTTCTTGTGTGCGGCCGATGCCATCAACAGTAGGACGGTTGCCGATATTCATGATACCATTTAGCCAAGTGCCTCTCACAAGCGTTCGTACGGCATACACACCATTTGCCGGAATGAGTTTATAAGGTTCTGAAACTTGTACATTGGCTGTTGGAAAGCCAATAGTTCTACCTAGCTGGCGTCCTTTTACTACGATGCCCGAAAAACTGTAGTTTCTACCTAATAAATCATTGGCTTCTTTGATATGCCCCTCTGATAGTGATTCTCTTATTTTTGTAGAGCTGATAACAAGGTTATCTATTTCTTGCCGTGAGATTTCTTCTAATTTAATGCCAAATTTATCGGAATTATCTTCCAGGTATTGGAAATTACCCTCACGATTTCTTCCGAAATGATGGTCATAGCCAATTACCAGCTTTTTAGTGCCAATGGTATCAATTAATATTTTTTGCACATATTCTTCAGAGCTTAGCTCTGAAAACTCACGTGTAAATGGTACTATCAATAAATGATTAACGCCCTGCTTTTCGAGCAGCTCAATTTTTTCATCTACTGTAGATAGGAGTTTAAGCCCTTGGCTGTCTTGCGAAACCACCATTCGAGGGTGAGGCCAAAAGGTAAGTACTACTGACTCACCTCCTGATTGTGCTGTGGTTTCACGTAATATTTGTAAGATTTTCTGATGACCCAAATGAACCCCATCAAATGTCCCGCTCGTAACAATGGCATTATTCAGGGGGGTAAAATCTGCTAGATTATAATATACTTTCAAGTTCTAAAGAATTATGTAAGGCCCATAGGCATTGTAAATAAAACAATGCCTTTTATTGATTGGCCGCAAAATTACGAATATTCTCTAGAAATTGTTCGAGACTAAGCGCATTTTCAATCTTAAAATTGCCAATGCGAGTTCTGCGAAGCGAACTCATGTATGCGCCAGATTGAAGAAGTTCACCAAAGTCTCGTACAAGACTGCGGATATACGTTCCTTTTGAACAAACAATGCGGAAAGATATTTCGGGGAAATTGCTAGTATCTATATCAAATTCTTTAATCTCAACCTGTCTTGATTTTATCACCACCTCTTCGCCTTTGCGTGCCGACTCGTAGGCTCTTTTGCCATTTACTTTAATAGCCGAGTGCGCAGGTGGAATCTGGTCTATCACACCGCTTAGTTTTGCAACAGCCTCAGCGAGTGCTTCAGGAGTAATATGGTCAACAGGATATTCGGCATCAAATTCTGTTTCTAAATCAACCGATGGCGTGGTTTTACCTAAAACCAAAGTACCTGTGTATTCTTTTTCCTGAGCCTGATAAGTATCAATCTCTTTGGTTTTTTTGTTGGTACATAGTATCAGCAAGCCTGTTGCTAGCGGGTCGAGCGTACCCGCATGCCCCACTTTTTTGTATTTGGCTGCATACCGAACCTTATTTACTACATCGAAAGAAGTCCATTTAAGAGGTTTGTCAATCAGTAGCACCTCATTTCTTTCATCAACGACTGTTTGCATAAATGGAGTATTAATTTGGCTTTTAAACTATCTTCAATTCATATCCTGCCGCTAGCAAACCTAGTATTATTAAGCCAACGATAATTCGGTAATATCCAAAAACTTTGAAGCCGTACTTTTGTAAATAACTGATAAAAAACTTGATGGCTATCATGGCCACAATAAACGCCACTACATTACCAACTAAAAGCAATTGTAATTCGTCAGACGAAAACGTTAAAGTACCTGATTTGTAACTCTTCAATAGTTTGTAAGCCGAGGCCGCAAACATGGTAGGCACAGCCAAAAAGAAAGAGAATTCGGCTGAATCTTTACGTGATAAACCTTGAAACATACCACCAATGATACTCGCTGCCGAACGAGATACGCCCGGAATCATAGCAATACATTGGAACAAACCGATTTTAACGGCATCAGGGTAGCTAATGTTTTCTTTGGTTGATTTGTTTTCAAAGTATTTATCAATGAAAACCAGAATTACACCACCAACAACCATAGAGATAGCTACAACTAATACGCTTTCGAGCAAAGAATCAATAAAATCATTGAGCAGAAAACCAATAATGGCAGCCGGAATGAAGGCCGTCAATAATTTAGTGTAAAACTCAATAGATTGCAGGAAGCGCTTCCAGTAAAGAACAAGAACCGATAAGATTGCTCCGAACTGAATATTTACTTCAAAGACCTTTGTAAAATCTAATTCGCTTATACCCATTAGAGATGAGCCGATAATCATGTGCCCGGTAGAGCTAATAGGTAGATACTCTGTGATTCCTTCGATTATTGCAAGGATAATAGCCTGAATAAGATTCATTGAAATGTATGGTAAATATTTTAGGAAATGCGAATTAAGCCAGTATTAAACAAAGAACACATCACTTCTTCTTGAAAATAGCATAGAACTCAAACAAAAAGCCGATAAAAGTAATGGCTGGCCCAAGTGTGATACCTAAAAAACCAAAACCGAATTCTTCCTTGTCGAGGGTCATAATGAAGAAGCCAAGAAGAATAAGGCCCACACCAATAAGCATTAAGATGTAATTCTGACGGTTAAAAGGAAGTGCACTTTTATTGCCACTGTTCTCAGCACTTGTTACTTCTGTTTTGTTGGGAGTGATATTTTTCATAATCGTAGGTTTCCTTATCCCAAGGATACTATTTTATAGTTTATCTGTGCAAAAGGGGATATTCTTCACACAAAATGATGATATATAATTAATGATTTAATACAAATCTCCGAGGTCGGTTCTAAGGTATCGGTGCATCGACTGAAAGGTGCTCAACACGCTAATCAGCACACCTAAAGCAATTACTCCGGCACAAAGAATACCTATTTTTACATAGTCTTGCAGCACAACCAGGTCTTCAATTTTGTTTACGGCTATCTGTTGCACGCCAAAAAACAAAGCAGTAGCCAGCATACCTGACAATAAACCCTGCCATATTCCACGGCCAACAAAAGGCTTCTGTATAAACCAATCGGTAGCACCAACCAATTGCATACTTCTGATAATGAGGCGTTGCGAATAAAGCGCCAAACGAATGGTATTGTTGATTAAAAGAAAAATAGCAACCAGCAATACAATTATCACCGAAGCAATAATCAAAAAAGCTTTATACGCGTTTTTATTCACACTATCTACAAAGTCTTTGGCGTAGTCGGCCTCAAAAACACCCGAAATCTGCTCGAGGTCTGTTTTGATGTTTTCAAGATTCAGTTCGCTCAAATAACTTTCACGAATCCTTAAGCTGAAAGCATCTCGGTAGGGGTTTTCACCCAAAACAGAAGTGTAGTCTTCGTTTATATCTTTCAATACTCTTTTGGCGGTACTTTCTTTCGATATGAACTTTATCTGGGGCACATTTTCAGCATAAGCTACGTAGCCTTTCTTTGCGATAATGTTTCGCACAGAATCCTGCTGAATTGGTGTTAACGATTTATCTAAATAGACCTGTACCTCAATATTCTGTTTTACATACCCAACCAATTGTTTAGAGGTAAGGGCTATCCAACCTGTAAAAGCTATAAGAAACAAAGCAGTTGTTAAGCTAATAATAATTAAAAGGCTTGGATAACTACCTAATTTTCGTTTTGGCATCTTGAATCTATTTAAAACAAATCTTTGCGGCTTGGTTAATTTTGGGCAAAGATAGAAAATGTAGTAGAAATATAGACTAATTTAATGATTTTTAACAGAATTAGTCGACTCGCCTCTCCAGCGGGCAATTCGCTCGGGCATATCTTGCTCAATGATATTTTTAATAACTTCTGTGATTTCGTCTACCGTTGCCTCGGGTGCAAAGTGAATAGGGTCTTTGAATTTTACACGTAATTCGGTGTTTCTTTTTTTGTAGGCAAGCCCGGTTTTATTAAATGCTCTTCTGAAGCCATCAATAACAACAGGTACCACAATCGGGTTGGTTTCTTTAATAATATGGGCCGTACCTTTACGAATAGGAGCGTAGGGGCTGGTAGTCCCTTGCGGAAAACTAACAACCCAGCCAAAATCAAGCCCTTTGGCTACGTTGCTTCCGGCAGACGTATCAAGTTCTCGTTTTACATTTTCGCCTTTGGCTCTCCACGAACGTTCTACAAGAATAGCGCCTGCCAAACTAAAAATACGAGGTATCAAGCCTTCTTTCATGGTTTCGCTGGCGGCTACATAAAATGTGCGAGCTCTGGGTGCCAGCAATGACACAGGTATTACTCTATTACCAAAACCCCATTTTACCGAGCAGAAAATATGATAAAACGTAATTACATCGGCAAAGTAGGTTTGATGATTCGAAATAAAGTAGACATTTTTATTGGGTAAGCGGGCAATTTTTTCGGCGCCTTCAACTTTTAGCTGATTGGCAACAGCAATGCGCCAGTAGGTCGGGAAGCCCGCAATAAGTATAATCAGACGTTTTAAAATTAACCAGTTGCCAAATGGGTCTCGTTCAAAAATACCAAAGATGTCAATATAAGAAATGTACCTAAAAAATAGATTAGGGTCATTGTTTGGGATTGGCAAAAAGTTACGTAGTACTCGGAGCATTATAATTTTAAATTGTTTAGTTAGGGCTTATCAGAACCGTTTGGATGGACAAATATCCATCCAAACGGGCTCTTAATGGATGTAAGATATAAATAAAAACTTATATTTCAATAAGCCTATCTACGCAACCGGATTAAATTTTTGGAATAGCCAGTATATCAAAATGTTTCCAGTCTGTCATGTTCTCACGTTTGATAGCTTGCTTTTTGGTGTTAATATCAAAAGCCTCAACATAGAATAAATCATAACCAAGATCGGCCACTAAATCGTACAAAACGTGGCGTTGTGCTTTGGTCAATTTTGTAAAACACTCAAAAATAAGATTAGGCTTGTGTTGCTTTAGCAGTGGCAATATTGATTGAATAATATCAGTATCGTAGCCCTCTGTATCAATTTTTATTAGTGTTAGTTTTGGCAGTTGTTCCGGGAAATTGGCTTCCAGAAACTCTTGTAGCTTAACACCCTTTACTTTTTCGTTCAGGCCATATTTACCATGTCGGTTTTGTTCGGTTTCGGCAATACCACCGTTATTATAAGTAGCCTCTGACGAATTATAGAAAAACTCACCTTCGTAGGTTGTAATGGCCAACTGCAATGGTATAATATTGGTAAATTCTTTATTAAGCTTTGCATTTTGCTCCAGAATCTTATAGATATAAGGGTTTGGGTCAAAACCTAGCACAGTACCCTCTTTACCAACTGCCAGTGCCATAGGAATGGTAGAGTCGCCAATGTGAGCACCTATGTCAATAATAAAATCGCCTTTCTTTAATATTTTCTTATAAAAATCAACTTGCCCTTGTGAAAGGTGCTTTTCGGCTTCCAATGGGTTTTCCCATCTTGCAAAACTTACTTTACCAAATTCGGGTAAATCATACTCTACAACTTTATGCGGATACTCCTTAAAAGTTGTTTTGATTTTGTACTTTTCAAATTTCCTTTTCAGATAAGAAAACATAAATAAACGGTTTATATGATGGTAAATAATTAATTGTTTGAAAGGGGTACGCTTAAGCTAATCGCAAATATATTCGGATATTTTGAAAGCCAAGTTTTCTTAACATATATATTTTACCGTGAGGGATACGTTTTTCTGAAAAATTAACAGTTTCTTAAATGTAGGTGTAGATTTAAAGCCCAACAACGAAAAAAGCCATTTGTTGTAGCAAATGGCTTCGAAGTTTATATGTGTTATGCTATAAATTAATTTCTTTTGCCAATTTCATCTCTGATCTTAGCCGCCTTCTCATACTCTTCATTCGCCAGTGCCTGATTTAAAAGGTTGTTTAGTTCTTCAAGATTCAAATCTTTAAGAGAATCTTTCGAGCCTTTTTGTGGGCGGGTAGATGAAGATACCAGTTCTTGTGGCTCGTCGGCGGTAGAAGCTTCTTGTGTTGTAATGCCGGCATCGGTCAGAATCTGGTTTGTTGTATAGATAGGTACCTGAAAGCGTAAGCCAATAGCTACGGCATCAGATGGGCGTGCGTCGATAGATTTCTGACGGATACCATCGGTACAAATTATTTTGGCATAAAATATACCTTCTCGCAAATCTGAAATCAGAATCTCTTCAACAGTAAAATCAAATGCACGGGCAAATGATTTGAAGAGGTCGTGAGTCATTGGGCGATTGGGCGTAATACGCTCCATTTCAATAGCAATGGCCTGTGCTTCAAACATGCCAATGATAATCGGTAATCGACGATTACCGAATTCCTCTGCCAGAACCAGTGCAAAAGAACCGGTTTGTGATTGGCTTGGAGATAGACCTAATATTTCGAGTTTTATTTTTTCCACGATGCAAATATAAGGATTTCTTAATTTGTCTATTAAACTAAACCAAAAAAAGTCCTGTGAATATAGAGTACACAGTTTTTAACTTTAAAAGGCTTGTTTTGGTTTCCAAAAAAACACAAAAACTCGAAACTTTAAGAATAAATTAACGAGAATTTTATTTTTATTTTATGGAGCGAGTCTTGTGCGCCAGAACCGCCTCAAATTAATGAATGAAAAGCATTTGCTAAACCCATCTAATAAAAAAAGCCCCGGAGGGTAGCTCCAGGGCACTTTCGTTGTATCAATAAAAATATTATTTCAATTCTTTTACCGCTTTGGTTAATTTAGGCAATACATCAAACACATCGCCTACAATACCGTAATCAGCAGCTTTAAAGAAAGGCGCATCGGCATCTTTGTTGATAACCACAATTACTTTAGATGAGTTAACACCCGCAAGGTGCTGAATGGCTCCTGAAATACCGCACGCAATATAGAGATTCGGAGACACTTTTACACCCGTTTGTCCAACGTGCTCATGGTGAGGGCGCCAGTCAAGGTCTGATACAGGCTTAGAGCAAGCAGTTGCAGCGCCAAGGGCATCAGCCAGGTCTAATAGTGGTTGCCAATGCTCAGCACCTTTCATACCACGGCCGCCCGATACCACAAGGTCGGCTTCAGGTAAAGAAACTGTTCCGGTAGCTTTTACGGTTTCAGTTACTTTGGCTGTAAACAAATTATCGGCCAATGCTGGTGCAAAGGTTTCAACTGTGGCAGTATTACTGCTTTCAACAGGGTTTACAGCGTTTTTCTTTACAGCCAATACTTTTATATCGCTTGTAATGCTTACAACTTCAAAGGCTTTACCTGTAAAAATGCTTCGTTTTACTTTAAAACCACTCGATAAATCCGGTAATTCAATTACGTTTCCTACTACGGCCGCTTTCAATGTTCCGGCTGCACGGGCAGTTACGGCATCAGCCAGCGATGATTTCGCCGTGATAATTACCTTTGCACTTATACTATTGGCTGCTTCTACAAGCACTTTTGCATAAGCCATGCTGTTTGGTGCTTCTAGTTTAGCATCGTTGGCGTGCAATACTTTGTTTGCGCCATAGTTGCCTGCAATGCCAAGCTCGGCAGCATCTGCTTTGCCAATAGCAAGGGCAGTTACAGAAGTACCTAGTTTTTCGGCCACCTGAGAGCCATAGTAGATGGCTTCAAGAGAAGATTTTTTGATTGCGCCGTCGGCAATCTCTGTGAAAACTAATATAGCCATGATATAATATCTTTTCTGGAAATGAATAATTGTGAATTAAATAACCTTTGCCTCTTTGTGCAATAACTCTATCAGCTTTTCGGCCTCATCGGCAGATATCATCTTGCAGGCACCCTTGGCAGGTGGCAAGCTGTATTTATCTGTTGAAGTAAGTGCTTCGCCAGATGCCGGAATTACTTTCAAAGGTTTTGTACGGGCGGTCATGATACCACGCATATTTGGTATTTTCCATTCAGCAATTGGTTCCTGGCAACCTAATACAAGTGGGAGTGGAGCTTCGAGTTTTTCTTTACCTCCTTCTATCTCACGTGTCATTTTAGCCACGCCATTTTCAATATCTAATTGCATAACCGGAGAAAACGACGGAATGCCCAGAATTTCGCCTACAATGCCATGAACAACACCAGAGTTATAATCGCTCGTTTCTCTTCCCATCAATATCAGGTCGTAGTTACCTTCTTTGGCAACTGCGGCTATTTGTTCGGCTACAAAATAGGAGTCGGTTGGCTCAGTGTCAACCCTTACTGCCTCGTCGGCTCCAATAGCAAGAGCTTTACGTATTTGTGGTTCAGCATCGGCTGTGCCAACATTTAATACGGTGATAGTGGCTCCTGATTTTTCTTTTAATTCAACTGCTCTTGCGAGCGCATAATCATCGTAGGGCCCGATGATGTATTGTACTCCTGCTTTATTCAACTTGGTATCTCCATCAGTAAAACTGATTTTCGAAGTTGTGTCAGGTACATTCGAAATGCAGACTAGTATTTTCATAGATATGTTGCCCCTTACCCCTAAAGGGATTGTTTTTATAGAATAGATGCTTTTAGGGGTTTTCTAAAAAGCATTATTATTATAATGAACCAACGATTTTAATTAGCTATTTTTGCCCGAAAGCAAGTAGAAAAATAAAAATTGTTATGCATGCATAACAATTGCAAATCTAAATTAAAGAAGAATATCATGCAAGCGGAAAGATTAAAAATTTTATTGCAGTATCTGGCAGAAGAACCCAACGAACCTTTTAATATTTATGGGGTTGCAATGGAGTATATAAACAGTGATCCTGACAAAGCACTAGCGTATCTGGAACAGCTATTGACAGAGCACCCAGACTATGTGCCGACTTATTATCATGCAGCCACTTTGTATTTTGAAAAAGAGCAGTTTGAAAAAGCAGAAGAGGTATATAAACTAGGAATAGAAATAGCTCACCAAAAGCAGAATATAAAAGCTTATGATGAGCTAAAAAGAGCTTATAGGATGTTTCTGGACGAAATTGAATAATCAATGATAATACTCGTCTTCTTCCTTTACCTTGGTTTTGCCAAACATGGCTCTGAAAGTATCGGTCATGTATAACATATCTAATACTTTGTTACGAGCCTGTTTCATGGTATAAACACGGTGGTTTTGTTGTATTTGTTCTTCTAGTTGTTGTAAGACATACACCATACACTCTTCGTTTACCGAGAAATCTTCAACGATATACATCAGAAAACGATTTTCTAGGTTATTGTCTGCAAAATAAAAAACTAAGTGGAAATCTTCTCCTACCAAAAACGCAGCGGTTTTGTCTGCATCAAATGTTTTAAACATTTCTCTATGGTCAACTAAGCAATCTATAATCGCTACTTCGTCTGTTATTATTCTTATTGTTGGTGTTAAGCTCATATCTCCGTCCTTTTATTATGTGTTTTCGTTTGTTGCTTTTCAAATATAACGAAATATAAATGAGAAAATTCCAAAAAAATTAAAAAAAATCTTGAAATAATATAATTTTTTTATTTAAAAAACGCTGAAAAAAGGCTTGTTTTTGAGTATTTCTACTCAAAAAAATGATTTTTTTGAAAAATCATGTTACGTTTTAGCTAACTTCGCCTCAATAATTTAAAAAAATCAGTATTTAAGCGTAAATCAAACCTTGTATTTTTGCTCTAAAATTTTTTTTTATGTCTTATAAAACTTCAAAAATTACTACTTCATCAATTAAAAATAATCGTGCCACCTCAGTTTTAATGATATATACCGGAGGAACATTGGGTATGGTTTTCGACTCAAAAAGCAAAAGTCTTGTACCGTTTAATTTCAATGAGATACTTACCAATGTGCCTGAGTTGCATCGTCTTGAGTTTGAACTAACTATACTTGCTTTAGAAAAACCAATAGACTCGGCCAATATAAAGCCCGCCATCTGGGTAGAAATTGCAAGGATTATACACGATAATTTTGAGGAATTTGATGCCTTTGTGGTGCTACATGGTACCGATACAATGGCTTATACGGCATCGGCTCTAAGTTTTTTATTAGAGAATCTGAGCAAACCTGTGATTCTGACAGGTGCGCAATTACCCATAGGCATTGCCCGCACCGATGCCCGTGAGAATTTGATTACGGCTCTTGAAATAGCCTCGGCAAAAATTAATGGCAGACCCATTGTGCCCGAAGTAGCTGTGTATTTTAATTCTTATTTATTGCGAGGCAACCGTGCCAAGAAGAAAGAAAGTAGCCAGTTTAATGCCTTCAGGTCTGAGAATTACCCGAATCTGGCAGAAGCAGGTGTAACAATTGATTATAATTTCCCTTTCATACGCCCATACCGAACCGACTTGCCATTGCAATTGCACGAACAGCTCGATGAAAACGTAATGATACTGAAACTCTTTCCGGGTATGCAGCAGGGGCTTATTCATAATATTTTTAATACTAAAGGGCTAAAAGGCGTAGTATTAGAAACCTACGGGGCAGGCAACGCGCCGTCTGAAAGCTGGTTTCTGGATGAATTGAAACAAGCCACTGATGCGGGAATTGTGATTTTTAATGTATCGCAATGCGATGGGGGCAGAGTATTGCAAGGTACTTATCAAACCAGCCGAAAGCTGGAAGAAATAGGAGTAGTAAGTGGCTCTGATATAACGACCGAAGCTGCTATTACCAAAATGATGTTTTTACTCGGAAAAGAAAATTCTCCTGAGCGAGTGAAATTTGATTTGGAGCGAGATATTTGTGGCGAAATGTCGGTTTAGAATTATGCATATGATTTTTTGCGTAATACAAGGTTTTTAAATTGCATAGGGCTTTTGCCTTTTATCTGTTTAAAAACCTTGCTAAAATACGAAACATTCGAAAATCCACATTCAAAACACACATCGGTTATGCTTTTTTCGGTCATGAGCAATTTACAGGCTTGGTTTATACGATACTCGTTCACAAAGTCGGTGTAAGTCATGTTCATAACCTTTTTGAAATAATTGCAAAACGAAGGAACCGTGAGGTGGGCTACATCGGCCACGTCTTTTATATTGATAGGGGTTTGATACGATTGCTCTACATACTCATAAATGCGCTTGATGCGTGCCTGGTCTTTCTGGTTAAAATCATAACGAGTATCAGCTACGTTTAGCAGAATATATTCCTCAGAGTTAGCCAGAATCTGAAAAATTGAAAGTAATTCAATCATGCGATTGAAATGAGAGAGTTGAGGCATTTTTTTTAGCCTGTTTCCTACAATTTTTTTGGTTTGTCCATAAAAATGTATGCCGTGTTGAGAGCGTTCAAAAAGTGCTTTGACGGCTGTCATTTCGGGTTTGTCAAAAAAGTTTTCGCCCAGAAAATCTTCTTTAAACTGTATGACTGTTTCTTCGTGCTCGTCGAGCGCATCGTAGCCGAAGCCTGCATGAGGCAAATTTGAGCCTATAAAAACTAAGTCTCCGTCCTCATAATAACTCAAATGATTACCAACATGCCGCCTACCCGTGCCAAAATGTACAAAAACCATTTCATATTCAGGATGGTAGTGGTAATTCCAGGGAAAAATATTTGATGAAATTTTTAAATGAAGTAGCCGGAACGAACTTCCTTCATCGGGTTGAATTTTTTCAAACGGGGTCTTCACTCTATTAAGATAGGAATAGTTAAAATTTTCATAAAAATAATAATATAGTATTAAAAGTAATGAATATGGGGATATTTTTTCTCTTCGTAAACAGCGAATTTTGTATCACGTTAAATAATACATTTAGTTTTGTTTTAGAGAATACGTCAACGTATGATGAATAAAAAAGCGGGCACAATGCTCGTTTTTTTTTGATTAGGTGAAGAGAAAACTGATAAAATTGCTTGTATAACTGAATGTTTGGAGCATATTTGTTCCTATTTCAACAAAACCCTATTCTAAACAAACGTATGAAAAACTGGAAAATCAAACTGTCGTTGTATCTTAATTATTTTGTATTTGCCATTTTATTAAATAGCGTAGGTATTCTGATTCAGAAATCTATTAATACATACCATGTCGACGAAATAGCAGCTAGCTCGCTGGAAGCATTCAAAGACCTATCTATTGCCTTTGTATCGTTTCTAGTAGGTTCTTTTTTACCACGCCTCGGCTACAAAAAAGGTATGCTTATAGCCCTTGCACTGGTTTTTGTGGGTTGTATTGGTATGTACTTCGGCAATTCGTTTACGGCTGTCAGAATACTTTTTGCTTGTGTAGGTATTTCGTTTGCTGTTATAAAAGTTTCGGTTTATTCATTGGTTGGTCTATTGGCAAAAGATGACAAAGAGCACAAAGGTATTCTGAGTTCTATCGAAAGCTTTTTTATGGTGGGTATTGCTGTCGCTTTTGTGTCTTTTCCAATGTTTTATAGCGACACCGACCCCAATGCATGGCTTAGAGTCTATTTAGTAGTGGCTTTGCTTATTGCAGTTTCGTTTGTGTTTCTGCTTTTTTCCGATTTCGATACACTTAATTATGAAATTCCAGGAAGTAATGTAGTAGACGATTTCAAACAGATGATTGGTCTTTTAAAGCGCCCGATGGTGTTGGTTTTTGCCATAGCCGCTTTTATGTATGTAATGACTGAGCAGGGAATAATGAGTTGGTTGCCAACTTTCAACGAAAAAGTATTGCATTTGCCTGAGCGAACAAGTGTATTTATGGCCGTGATTCTGATGCTTTCTATTGCTGGTGGGCGGTTTATCTCATCAATCCTGGTTAAAAAAGTTTATTGGCTCACTATTCTGATCACTTGCCTTGTAGGGGCGGCTCTTATGGTTGTATTAGTATTGCCGCAAACCAATAATATGGAAGTAAAAACTATTGATTCGGTGGCTGATGTGCCTATCATTGCTTATGTGTTTCCGTTGATAGGTTTCTTTCTGGCGCCACTTTATCCTTTGGTAAACTCTATTGTGTTGAGTGCCACCGAAAAGATATTTCATAGCCCAATGGCATCTTTACTTACTTTCTTTTCGGCTATTGGCGGCACTTTGGGGTCTCGCTTAGTGGGGTATCTTTTTCAAAGCATAGGTGGCGGAAAAGCCTTTTATTTTTCTTTGATACCTATGGGTGTTTTAATCATTTGTTTGTTCTTATTGAACAATATTCAGAAAAAATCAGGTAAAAATATAGAATTCAATTCCAAAGGCGGGCATTGATGGTAAATTAATAAAATGCAACAACCAATTAAATATATACATGAGTTAGGCGAGTTGTTTGAGCAAGTACAATTAGCAAATGTTTTTCCGGATAACAAGACTTTTCCGGATTGCACACCCAAAGGCATCAATAACGAAGAAAGTCTGCAAGAAATAAAAATTCGCTACAACGAACAAAAAAACTTGTCGGAGTTTGACCTAAAAACTTTTGTGCTTAA
This sequence comes from Emticicia soli, assembly GCF_037860775.1. NCBI lineage: Bacteria > Pseudomonadati > Bacteroidota > Cytophagia > Cytophagales > Leadbetterellaceae > Emticicia > Emticicia soli. The sequence goes on from NZ_JBBEWC010000007.1 coordinate 270,478, forward strand.
CAATTTTGACCTACCTCAGGATTATGATACTTCATACAGGAGTGATAAAACTGAATCGGCCAAAGAGCATATCGAAAAACTCTGGACTGTTTTAACCCGTGAACCTCATAACGAAAAATCGTCGCTTATTCCATTACCAAACCCATATATTGTACCTGGTGGCCGTTTTGGAGAAGTGTATTATTGGGATAGTTACTTTACAATGTTGGGGTTACAAGAGTCAGGCAAGATTGATATGATTCAGGCGATGGTTGATAATTTTACTTACCTGATTTATAAAATAGGGCACATTCCGAATGCTAATCGGATTTATTATATAGGCAGGTCGCAGCCTCCTTTTTATGCCTTGATGCTACAATTATTGAGTCAGGAAAAAGGGCCACAGGTATTGACGGATTATCTGCCCTACATGGAAAAAGAATACGAGTTCTGGACTGAGGGTAAGCGCCAGCTAAGAGCCGATGTAAAAGCAACAAAAAGAATAGCCAAAATGCCCGATGGGTCAATTATGAACCGTTATTGGGATAGTTTTAATACACCTCGTCCCGAAGCCTATAAAGAAGATTTTGAACTAGCCGCACACTCAAAGCAAAAGCCTGAGGAACTTTACAGACATTTAAGAGCAGCAGCCGAATCGGGTTGGGATTTTAGCAGCCGATGGTTTAAAGACCCAAACTTATTTGAAAGCATACATACTACTGATATTATTCCGGTTGATTTAAACTGCCTGTTGGTGTATTTGGAAGAAACCATTGCCGAAGTATATACATCACAAAAAAGTAATGCTTCTGCACGCCGTTTTGCAGCTGCGGCACAAGCCCGTAGGGCTGCTATTCAGAAATACTGCTGGAATGAAGAAAAAGGTTTTTATTTCGATTATGATTTTGTGAGCAATACCCAGAAACAATCTGAAACCTTGGCAGCAGCTTTTCCGCTTTTCTTTTCAATTGCTACACAAGCCCAGGCCGAAAGGGTAGCACAGGTTTTGGAAGATAAATTTCTAAAAACTGGTGGTTTACTTACAACATTGGCATTTACGGGCCAGCAGTGGGATGCGCCTAATGGTTGGGCCCCTTTGCAATGGATAGCCTACAAAGGCTTAAAAAACTATGGTTTTGATGAACTGGCGCAGAAAGTTAAAAGCAGATGGCTTGAACTGAATCTGAAAGTATATAAGGAGACAGGCAAAATGACCGAAAAATATAATGTGAATGACGAAAATCTGGAAGCAGGTGGCGGCGAATACCCTAACCAGGATGGGTTCGGATGGACGAATGGCGTGTTTCTGAAAATGATGGAGGAGTAAATAAACTTTTTATTGACGAGTATATTGGTACATCCACCAGATTAATAAAAACTGCAAAGGTAGCCTCAGCCACAGAGCAAAAGCCGGAATCTGGTGAAACCTGCCCGAAGTTGCCATGTAAATATTAGCTGGAAAAACAGCTATCAAAAGCAAAATCAATCCCCATGCAGCATAAACTCTTGTCGCATCAAATAGTAAACCTAGTCCTAAGGCAATTTCTGCCACACCACTAATAAGCACCATAGCCCTATGATACGGGATATAAGGTGGCATGGCTTTGATGAAGAATCTTTCTTTGGTAAAATGCGAAACTCCTGCAAAAACAAAAATCAATGCAGCTACATACAAGCCTATAGTTAAGATACTTTTCATACGTGAACAAGGATTAATCTCCACAAGTTAATTTGTTTTTTATAACAAATAGCACTTATTTAGGAATAATAATTCAACCTATAAGAATTTTACTATGAAAACTCTACTTACTGTGTGTATAGTGTGGGTTTGTTGTGTTGGTGTGTTTGCACAAAATACTACCAACAATAAACCCATTGTAAATGCCGCTTCTGCTTTTCTGGCCTTACTTGATAAGCCTCAGCTCGAAAAAATCAATTATGCTTATGATTCTGACGAACGTTTTAACTGGTATTTTGTACCTAAGGCAAGAAACGGACTCATGCTGAGAGAAATGAATGATAAGCAAAAAGAAGCGGCTATGAATCTACTACGAGCTTCTTTGAGCCAACAAGGACAAGAAAAAGCTATTGCAATTATTCAACTCGAAATTATTCTGAAAGAGCTGGAAAAAGCCCCACCCGAAAGCGATTACCGAAGCCCTGTAAAATATTACTTTACGATTTTTGGCACGCCCGATGAGAAAAAACTTTGGGGTTGGCGGATAGAAGGCCATCATCTTTCTTTAAATTTTTCGTCTGAATCAGGCAAATTAGCTTCTGCAACACCCTTGTTTTTTGGAAGTAATCCGGGCATTGTGCCAAGTGGAGAAAAGAAGGGCTATCAGATTTTGAAAGACGAGGTGAATTTTGCATTTGAGCTGCTGAACTCTTTTAATGCTGAGCAATTGAAAAAGCTTATTATCTCAGAAACGGCTCCCGGCGATATTATTACCGGAAACAAGCGTAAGGTAAATGCTTTTAACAAAGAAGGCATAACGTTTGCCGATATGAATGCCGCACAGCAGAAGTTGTTCCTGCGCTTGTTGAGTGTGTATGTGAAAAATTATTCTTTGGGTTTCTCCAATGAACTAATGCAGAAAATAGAAAAGGCCGGACTAAACCAACTAAGATTCGTTTGGGCAGGAGGGAAGAAATATGGCGAGAATAACGGGCATTATTATAGGATTGAGAACGATGTAATCTTGATTGAATATGATAATACGCAAAACAACGGCAATCATATTCATACCGTAACCCGTGATTTGACAAATGATTTTGGAGAAGATATTTTGAAAAAGCACTATGAACAAGAACATTCTAAAAACTAAAAACACATGAAATTGTGGCTATACTTTGGTGTTTGGTTATACATTTTCTTGTTTCAAAACAAGCAGCAAACCTACTATATAAGCCTTGCAGGAAATGATAGTAATGATGGACTAAGTATTAAAACTGCTTGGCGAAGCATTGAAAAACTAAACAATATTACTCTGAAAACAGGAGATAAGGTGCTTTTTGAAGGGGGTGCCGCATTTAAAGGATCTATTCTGCTGGATAGCCTTGATGGAGGGATGCCCAATAAGCCTGTAATTATCGGTAGTTATGGTACAAAACCAGCCATCATTGATGCTGGAGACGGCAAAGGGATTTTTGCTTACAATTGCGAGGGAATCAGGCTTAGTAAACTTTCTTTTCGTGGCAATGGAGTAGATAAAAACAAAGAGAATGGCATTGAGTTTTATACCGATTATACTAACAAATCGCTGAGTTTTATCGAAATTGATAGTTGTGAGGTAAGAGGTTTTCATAAATTCGGGATTCTGATTATGGGTGATAAAAGTGACACCGAAGGCTACAGAAATGTAAAAATTACCCATACAATTGCGCATGAAAACGGCGAGGCAGGTATAGCTTCGCTTGGGAAATATCCGGCAATACCTCACAAAAACTTTTATCTGGCACATAACAAAGCTTTTAATAATAGAGGGATTCTCAGCAAAACACACAATCACTCGGGTAATGGCGTTGTAATGGCTGGCATTGATGGCGTGGTAATAGAGCATTGCGAAGCCTATGAAAATGGTGCTGATAACCGATGCACAGGTGGCGGACCGGTTGGAATCTGGCTTTGGGCTTGCAAAAACGGAGTAATTCAAAAAAGTGAATCGCATCATAACCACGCAGGCTTAACCAAAGATGGCGGCGGTTTTGATATTGATGGCGGTTCGAGCAATTGTATTATCAGAGATTGTTATTCGCACGATAACGAGGGAGCAGGTTATTTATTGGCGCAGTTTGATTGTCCGATAAAGTTCAAAAACAATAAAATTATCAATAATATCAGCCGGAATGATGGTCTGAAAAACAATTATGGCAGTATTACTTTTTGGGGAGATAATACCGAAAACCAAGTAATAGATTGCGAAGTGCGAGACAATAAGTGTTATGTAGAAGCAAAAAACATCGTGAACGGCACTCCCTGTGGTGTTCGCCTGTCGGGTAATCACTTCAAAGGTATGAGGGTAATTAACAATTATTTTGAGATTGCTCCAAAAGGAAAATATATCTTTGCCGATGAAGAAGTAAGTGCCGAAAGAGTTTATTTTAAGAACAACACCATTAAAAAGCATCAGAAAAAATGAGATACTTGCTATTACTTTTAGGATTTGTGGTATTTTCAAACGCTTTTAGTCAGAAGAAAACCACAGATGCCTATTTTCCGCCTTACAATAACTGGCAGCAAAAAAAGCCTGCCGAAATGGGTTTAAATGCTACAAAGATTGCCGAGGCAATCAGCTTTGCGGTTGAGAATGAATCTAAGAATCCCCGTAACATGGAAGTTTCGCATTACCAGAGTTTTGGTAAAGAACCCTTTGGTTTTGGCATAGGTCCGTTTGCAGAGAGGGGAGAACCAACGGGTGTGATTGTTTATAAAGGCTATCTCATAGCGCAATGGGGTGAACCCAACAGATGCGATATGACGCATAGTGTTACCAAGAGTTTTCTCTCAACTACGGTTGGGCTGGCAGTAGATAAAGGGCTTATTAAAAGTGTAAATGATACTGTGACAAACTATATGCCGCCTATCGAACTTTATGGTGAGCCTTTAAGTCGTTCTGCTGATGATTTTGGTAAACCTGAATTGTTAAACCTCTTCAATACTACGCATAATAAAACCATTACATGGGATGCGCTATTGAGACAAACCAGCGACTGGGAAGGTACACTTTGGGGAAAGCCCGATTGGGCCGATAGACCTGATAAAGATGCTGCTCAGTGGCTCAATCGTACAAGAAATAAGCAAGGCACTGTATATGAGTACAACGATGTTCGGGTAAATGTGCTTGCTCTGGCGGCTCTAAGTGTTTGGCGTAAACCCCTACCACAAGTTTTGAAAGAAAACGTAATGGATAAAATCGGTGCCTCGAACACCTGGCGATGGACGGGCTACAGAAACTCCTGGATAGTGCTTGATGGGCAGGCCGTGCAATCGGTGAGTGGAGGCGGGCATTGGGGTGGTGGTATGTTTATCAATGCTTACGACATGGCTCGTTTTGGTTTGCTGTCTTTGCATAGAGGAAAATGGAATGGCCAGCAATTGCTCTCTGAAAACTGGGTGAAACAAGCATTAACCCCAACTAAGCCAGAACCTACTTATGGCTATATGAATTGGTTTCTGAATACCGACAAGAAACTACTACCAAGTGCATCGGCAAATGTATTTTATCATTTGGGTAACGGTGCTAATATGGTGTATGTTGACCCAGACCATGAGCTGGTGATGGTTAGCCGCTGGATTAACACCAATGCGATGGATGGCCTTGTAAAAAAGGTACTAGAGGCCTTTGATAAATAAATTTAACACTTTCAACCTATTTTAAGATTACAATGAAAAAAGTATTTTGGTTTATTCTGCTTACAACCTTATCTTATTGCAGCTATGCACAAACCGCTGCTGCCAAAAAAGAATTTTATGAGATTCGTACCTACGAACTTCGTTTTGGTTCGCCGGCTGCTAATCTTGAGAACTATATTAAAAACGCCCTAATACCAACGCTCAACAGATTGGGTGTGTCAAACGTAGGCGTGTTTAAAGAAATTGCTAAGTCAGAACCCGCAAAAATTTATGTTTTTATTCCGTATGCATCTATAGAGCAGTATGCTACTATAAACACACAGCTAAAATCTGATGCAAAATTCAAAGAAGCAAGTCAGGAATATAACAGTCTTATGCCTGATAAAGCGCCTTATGCCAGATATACTACTTCTCTACTTTCGGCATTTGATGGCCTGCCTAAAATGATTAAACCTACTGCTGAGCAACGTTTTTTTGAGCTAAGAACCTACGAGAGTTTTTCTGATGATGCTGCTCGTAGAAAAATAAAGATGTTTAATGATGATGAAATAAAGATTTTCTACAACACTAAATTAAACCCTGTTTTTTTCGGAGAAGTAGTAGCAGGTGAACACCAACCTTGTTTAACTTATATGCTGACCTTTAAAAATATGGAAGAAAGAGACACCAACTGGAAAGCCTTCAGTGCCGACCCTGACTGGAAAAGAGTATCTGCATTGCCTGAATACGCTAATACGGTATCAAGAATTATAAGAGTTTTTTTAGAACCAACCACCTATTCTCAAATTTAAGTTTATGAAAACCATTTTATCCTTCCTCACAGGAGTTTTACTTACATTTCATGTAACAGCTCAAAACCAGACTTATGCCGAAAAACTGGGGTATCCGAAAGGTGCTAAGGTAATAATTATGCACGTTGATGACGTTGGTATGTCTTATGACTCAAACATTGGGGCTATCAAGGCAATGGAAGAGGGCGTTGCTAATTCGTTAAGTGTCATGATGCCTTGCCCGTGGGTGCCAGGATTCGTACATTACCTAAAAGAACATCCAAAAACAGATGCAGGCTTACATCTTACGCTTACTTCTGAATGGAAAGATTACCGCTGGGGGCCATTAGCGGGAAAAAGCAATGTGCCAAATCTGGTTGATGAAGAAGGTGCCATGTGGCGAAATGTGCAAAGTACCGCAAAAAATGCTTCTGCCGATGATATTGAAAAAGAAATCAGAAGCCAGTTAGACAGAGCCCGCACAATGGGTTTTCAACCAACACACATGGACTCGCACATGGGTACGCTCTTTGCAAGACCTGATTTTCTGGAAAGATACCTGAAAGTGGGTATGGAGCAAAAAATCCCGGTGATGTTTCCGGGTGGGCACGACCACATGATTATGAAAGAAATTGGTAGCGCTGGCCTTAAGTTAGAGCAGGCTCAGGCTATTGGTAAACAATTATGGGATGCAGGTCTACCTGTATTAGACGACCTTCACAACGTTAGTTATGAATGGAATCAGTTCAGAAATCAAAAAGTAAGCGACGATGTATTGCAAAAATATAAAACACAAAAATACATTGAGTCTTTTAAAGATTTGCAGCCAGGCGTAACAATGGTAATTATGCACTGCACGGCTACCACCGAGGTTTTTGAACATATTTCAGACTCAGGCAATAACCGAAGAGGTGACTTATTAGCTATGCTTGACCCTGCTTTGAAGAAGTATATCAAAGATAATAACATCATCATGACAACCTGGAGAGAGCTGAAAGAAAGAAGAGATAAGCTTAAATAAGCATAAAAAAAATTAAGGCTGAGTAAGTTTTCCTTTCTCAGCCTTAATGTGTGTAATCAGAATTTCACCGTGCCGTATGCACCTTCGTCTGTATATTCTTTTCCGGTTACGAGCGTACTTATCATTTTTATGCCAACCACGAGTTTATTCGAATCACTATCCCAATATTCTGCTTCGTGTGCATTAACCTTAATCAAAGTAAGATTAGGGTCATCTTTTCCCTTCGGAAACCATGCTTTAGCAAGGGGTGTCCAGTATTCATCAATTTTTTTCGGGTCGTTTACTTCTGAGGCTTCACCCATAATACAAACATAGGTATTATCAGAAGGCGAAGCGTAGCAAACACAAACATTTGCGTTGGCATTTATTTCGTCTATTTTACCTGAGTCTTTTTCGGTCAGAAACCATATATTTCCATCTTTGTCCATACCCTGAGTACCCATAGGTCTGCTATGAATATGTCCATTTTTTGCGTGGGTACAAAGCATGGCAAAATTTATGTCTTTTACCATCTCACGAATATCCTCCTGCGTTTTTTTTTCTTCGTTTTTCATTCTATTTCTATGCTTTATGTGGATGCCTTAAGATGCAAAAAATGTGTTCCACCCATTAAGATTTTACTTAAGCTTAATATAGCCCAAATTAGTGAGTAACATTAGCAACAGTAATTTGAGTAACAAAATACTCACCATTTATGATTATGATTTAAATCATACTATGGAATGATTTTTTATATAGTAAAAGAAATGTGTTTCACCCAAATTTACATTCAAGTTAAACATTTTGCATCCATGGACAAGTTAAGTGATGAAGCCTTAAGAAGTCTGATACAACTCCGGGAAATAAATGCTGTGAGAGTAAAAGGTTATCAGAAGGCTGTTGACATGATTAAAAACGGAAATTCGAAAAAGTATTTTCAGATTAAAATCGATGAAACTATCGATCTGACCGAGTGTATCAACCGCTCGATTGAGGGAGTAAATTTTGGGCAATCAAAACCAAATAAAGTAGAGGCCGAAAGACCCCACCAGTCTCAGTTTTATTTTACAATGGCGGCAGCCACTACTAATCCACGTACAGTAGCTTTATCTTGCCAATTAGGTGATAAATTCGCTGAGAAGGCTTATGAATCAGCTTTAAGTGCGCTTCAGTTTCTGACTTTGCCAGAATTATTGAGTGCTTTGGGTAAGCAGGTTGCAAGCCTTCGTAAGTCTATTGAATCAACCCGTGAGGCTTTTGATTTGGCATTACCTTATTAACACACAACTGCAAGTTTTAATTATTTACACAACTACATGGATTTAAGAACCGAGTCACCATTTTGGTTGATGAATAGCGGTATTGTACGTTCGTACCCTTCCATCAAGCAATCTTCTTCTACCGACATCGCTATTATGGGTGGTGGAATTACCGGAGCCTTAATTGCTTATTACCTAACACAAGAGGGTATTCCGGCAGTTTTACTTGACAAACGAAAAATCGGCATGGGCAGTACATGTGCCAGTACAGCATTGTTGCAATACGAAATTGATACACCCTTAGGTGAGCTCACTAAATTTGTAGGCGAAAAAAACGCTAATCAAAGTTACCTGATGTGTATAGAGGCAATTGAGAAAATTCAAAAGATAACCCAATCTCTGGCATCAGATGTAGGCTTTTCGTTAAAGAAAAGCTTTTATTATGCTTCTGGCAGTAAAGATGTAAAGGAAATAGAGACTGAATATAGGCTAAGAAAAAATATTGGAATTGAGTTGGAAATGCTAACGAAGCAGGATATTGCTTCGTTATTTCCGTTTTCTGCGCCTGCTGGCTTGTTATCTGAGACTGGCGCACAGATTGATGCTTACTTATTTACCCACGAACTGCTGAATACTTCTATTAGCAATGGTTTGCAAGTATTTGACAAAACCGAAGTAGTAGAAATTAATCATCACAAAACTGGTGTTGAGCTTAAAACTAATTATGGTGAAACCATCAAAGCCAAAAAGCTAATTATAGCTTGTGGTTATGAGTCGCAGGGGTATTTGTCAAAAAAAGTTGTTGATTTCAATTCTTCGTTCGCCATTGTCAGTGAGCCCTTTGGGAACAGTAATTTATGGCATCAGAATGCCCTGATATGGGAAACTGCACGACCGTATCTTTATATGCGTACCACCGACGATAATCGTATTCTGATAGGAGGCAAAGACGAACCATTTTATAACCCTGAGAAAAGAGATAAGCTAAAAGATAAAAAAGCGCTTGAACTACAAAAAGCATTTCAAAAGAAATTTCCTGATTTAGATTTCAGAATAGATTTTTCGTGGGCAGGTACTTTTGCCGAAACCAAAGATGGTTTACCCTATATCGGGCAAGTGAAAGAGCATCCTAACACTTATTTTGCCTTAGGGTTCGGAGGAAATGGCATTGTATTCAGCCAAATTGCAGCCGAGGTTATAAGAGATACCTTGATTGGGAAAAAACACATCGGAACGAATATCTTTAAGTTTGACAGGTAGGTATAGTTTTTTAGTGTACTAGCGTATATTTAAATAAACTTTAATGCTATGAAAAAACATGAAAGAGAAATTGATAATGCGGCTTCGGAAGAGAAGCGCATGAAAGACAAGCCAGTATTTGAAAGGCCATACGACAGACAAACACAAAGATTAAAGAACAAAATAGCACTTATTACCGGAGGTGATAGCGGTATTGGGCGTGCGGTAAGTATTGCTTTTGCCAGAGAAGGAGCAAACGTGGCTATTGTGTATAAGAAAAACGATGCAGACGCAGAAGAAACCAAAAAGCTGGTAGAAGAGAAGGGAACAAAAGCATTACTCATAGAATCGGATATCAGCAATGAAGAAAATTGCAACGAGATAATTGAAAAGGTGATACGGGAGTGGGGTAAGCTGGATATTCTGGTAAACAATGCTGCTGTTCAGTTTCCGCAGAAAGAAGTAGAAGACATAAGTGCCGACCAGATGAAACAGACTTTTGAGACTAACATTTTCTCAAACTTTTATCTTGTTAAGGCGGCTTTGCCGCATCTTAAAAAAGGCAGCTCTATTATTAATACAGCCTCTGTGGTTGCTTATCGAGGTAATCCTTTATTACTCGATTATTCGTCTACTAAAGGTGCTATTGTGGCCTTTACACGTACATTGTCTGGTATGTTGGCCGATAAGAAGATACGAGTAAATGCAGTAGCTCCCGGGCCTATCTGGACTCCGCTCATTGTTTCTACTTTTACAAAAGAACACCAGCGGAAATTTGGTAAGGATACACCCATGAAAAGACCCGGACAACCTGCCGAAGTAGCACCGGCTTATGTTTTTCTGGCATCAGAAGATGCAAGTTATATTAGCGGACAAGTGATACATATCAATGGTGGCGAGCCTGTAAACGGATAATGCGAAGATTTATGCTTAATACATGAGGCTGTCTCAAAAGAAAACTGCACAAAATATTATTTGGTAAGGCTTCGACCCCAAACCCCAACCCCTCTCCCCAACAATGGGGAGGGTTAGGGTGGGGTCTTCCCCAAATATTATTTGGTATAGAAAACTTTTGAGACAGCCCCATTAGCTCAAATAACAGATGTAATAGTGCTATTCCAGGGCTGCCTCCTCATTGATGTGCGCCTCTGCCAGTTCAGTTAGTTTATGGTCTGCTTCACCTTCTTCATCTAAAGTTGTTTGTAATATTTCTGCCACTTCAAAATGGCCTAAAATACGGGCAATATTACGTAATGTACCATAAGAGGCTATTTCGTAATGCTCAACTTTTTGTGCAGCCATTATTAAGCCACAATCTCTTACAAAACTTTTGGTGTCAGTTGAGGCTATAATTTCGTCTCCTTCGTGCAATAAGCCTTCCATAGCCGGGCATTTTTTCGACTGAACTTTTTCACCAATAATTTCAAATACTCTTTCAAGCCGGTTTACATGTTTTTCGGTTTCGGCATGATGAGTATTAAATGCCATTTTTAAGTCTTCTGAAGTAGCCGCCTTCGACATCTTAGGAAGAGCTTTTATCAGATGGCTTTCGGCCCAGTACAGGTCTTTTAGTCCATCCACAAAAAGTGTTTTTAATTTTTCACCATCGTTCTCCGAAAACTTCGAACTTAAACTTTGATTTGGATTTTTCATGATTCCCTGAATTTTAATTAATTAAAAAATAAGAGAAGTACTTATGACTTTTATAAGTTAACAAAAAAAATGTACCATCATAATTTGGATTATTTCTTGTTTAAGGGTAGGTATTAATATTCCTCACGACATTAAAAGTTTTAATTGCATGAGGTAAAAAGTCCTCAAATAAAGAGACGCTTAATGTTTGCTTTTTGAGCTTATTATATAAATTCGAATTACGTATATGTATTTTTGTAAGTTATTGGTTTATAGTTGTTTACGGGGTTGTTTTATGTAGGTAAAAACGAATCTTTTTTGAATATTTTATGTTTTAATTATAGGGTATTTTCTGCCTAAAGAATACCCTCACTACGCCACACGTTTCATGTATTTAACCAAGCTGTTTAAAATGGAAAATGTAGAAAGAAATTCAGTAATTAAAAATTACCAGTCAGGGAAATTGACAATGATGGATGCTTCGTCGATACCGGCGCAGGTCTTCTTCAATCATTTCGAAGCCATTTATCGGAATATTGATAAAGCCAACGAAATGAGCCAGATTACATCCTTACCTTTCTGGAAGAAATTTAAACCCTTTATAAATGATAACAGGGTTAATTATATTAAATCAATGATGCTCAATGCCTGGAACACCGAGTATGCCTTAAGAAGTGTGGTAAAAACACCTGAGTCTCAGGTTATGAACAGTTCTTTGCACTGGACATTCCCACAGGCTTATTTCAGTGTCTTTTACTCAATAAGAGCATTAATGGGTACACAAGGCATTTATACAGCCGACGAAGGCGCTTTAGCCAAACGAATGGCTACTTGGGTTGAGCATGGGGTTTATCCGGCTTCTTTGGGCTATTATAGCTCAGGTAATTATAACGAATTTAAGATTCACCGTTTGCCAAAGGCCACCGTGATACCGAGTGTTGATTATTTGCGAGACGAGGAAGATGTGGCCTCTCATGTAGCTCAGTTTTTAAAAACTACTCGTACACTAAAAGCCAAGAAATTACGTGAGCAGATACAGGGCAATGAAGACACTGCTTTGAAGAATAAAAAGACGGGTGACCCTATTTTGAAGTTTTCGAAACAAGATTGGGAAAAGATAACTTCTCAGATACCAGTAACTACTGTTTTTGATTTATTGGGCCGTCTTAAATACTCAGAAAATAACCGGGAAATTGAGCGTTATCTTAATGCCAATATCGCATTCGATGCATTTCATGATTCTTTGATAGGTATTGTTTATTACCTCAATCTTGTGCACGAAACCTATCTGGTAAAAGCTTTAGGTATGGAAACCTACCAAAAATTGCTCAACGAAATGCCGGTTTACTTAAGAGAGGGTTTTGCTTTTGAAAGATTCAACCAGCTTATAAAACCTCAATTGCTTACCAAAGCGGTTTATAACAAAAAGCAATTGGCTGCATAATAGATTTCTTACATGATGGGCATAAAAATAGGGGACATTGGTAAATGGCCCCTTTATTGTTGGATTTTGTAGTCAAGAGTTTGGCGGACTTATTTTTGTATGATTTAATAGCAAGTTGTGTAAATTCAAGCAATGCCATTATAAATTTCCTAATTGTGTGAATTTATTTCAATATAGTTGTGTGTATTTACGCAAATAGGATTCAATACGTCCTGTTTAAAAAGCTGGTGAATTTAGTAACTATTTGGGTTTTACTTTTTGTTGTGTGAAAACTGTAATTTTAAACGTTGTGTAATTAAAATAACTTGAGTCATGTGAATCTAGTAACTACTTTAATCTTAATTGTTGTTGTGTGAAACTATAAGTATTGTTGTCAAAAAATAAGTTGTGTAATTAAAATAACTTGAGTCATGTGAATCTAGTAACTATTACTATCCGAAACCGGAATCATAAGTGTTGGAAGTTGTGCGTATTTGAGTTGCGCTCTTTTTTACTTTAGCAGTAAAATATTTTTATAAATTGTTGAATTCGCCTTTGATTGTTTTTTAAAACAAGGGGTATATTAAAGTGATATACCCCTGTTTGACTTTCACAACCACTATAGAATCCACGATTAATATCTTAGTTTGTCCAACTTTTAACTTTATCTTTTCCCTCTTGGGCTTTCTCACTTATCTTGTCTCCAAGCTCATTAGCTTTTTCTTTTGTTTTGTCCCATGCTTCAGAGGCATTTTCTTTGGTTTTATCCCAAGCGTCTGATGCTTTATCTTTAGTTTTATCCCAGGCTTCTGAGGCATCGTCTTTGGTTTCTTCCCATTTGTCTTTAGCCTTATCTTTTAAATCTTCAGCTTTATCTTTTGCGTTTTCGTAAGCGTTTTCAGCTTTGTTTTGCAATGATTCTTTTTTTGATTTTGCTTCGTCTAGCAGTTCTTCTCTTTCCGTTTTCATGTTTTGTTGTGCGTTTTAATTTGTGTTGTGTATATTATTTAGCTTTCAGCGTATCACCTTTTACAACTGCTGCTGAATCTTCGGGAGTAACAATTCCGAAACGGCCACCTTTATTAGGGCCGCCAACTGTAATGAACCCTCCGATATAAGCAATTATTGAAAAAACGATTCCTAATCCTATAAGCCAAATAAACATTTTTTTGAAATTAAGATTCTTTTCTTCTTTCACCTGCTCCTCTTCATTGTGGTCAAGGTGATCAACTTTTTCTGATTTTTTCATGGTTGCGTAGATTTAATGATTTTATACCTAAAAAAAACGTTCCTTTTCAAAATGTGTAGATTTGGAAAAATTTGTGGTATAATTTCCCCAGATTGTGGACGCTAACGAGGAAATTACTCAACTATTGTGCAGCGAATAATAAATCTTACAGAAGTGTATATTTATTGGCAGAAACAGAAAATAAGTTTGCGAGAAAAACGTTTTGATTCTTAATGAGAAAGATAATTGCTATACTTTTTTTGCTCTTTTTGATGCAGGGGTGCTACATATACCGGCCATGCCCCAACAAAGCTTGTAAGGTGTGGATGGAGCACCGACACGGCGAACGTACCTTTTCGCCACGCAAAGTATGGAAAACCCGTGTACACTTTGTTGGTGAAAACCTTGTAGGAAGTAGTAATAAACGTAAAATCAAAAAACAAAGACGCCAAATAGAAAAGAAATGACCTAAGCCAGTTCTAAAAATCTATATGACAGTTAATCCATTCGCCGTCAAACCTCGTCGGGAAGTTCTTTCTGTAGAAATTGATAGCCGGCTCGTTCCAGTCTAGTACTTGCCACATCATACCCGTACAATCGGTTTTCTTGGCTTCTTCAATGGTTTTATCAAACAATAATTTGCCAAGCCCATTGCCACGCATGGCTTCAGTTACCACTATATCTTCAAGATACAATCGTTTGCCTTTCCAAGTTGAATAACGATAATAGTATATTGAAATGCCTTGAATTTTTCCTTCGACTTCTGCCACAAAACAGCCAAAGATTTTATTTTTGCCAAAGCCATCTTTCAGCATCATTTCAACAGTGTTTGTAACCTGCTCAGGTGCTTTTTCGTAGACGGCCAATTCATAAACTAAATCAAAAACTTGCTGAACATCTTCTTTGCGTATTTTTCTTATCTTGATTTTCATAGTTTGTTTTAGGTTAAAACAAATGTAGTTTTTTAGCCTTTTATTCAGTTACGTAATTTTCCCATTTGGTGAGTACACCCTTGAAATCATCGGGCAGCTCGGTATCGAATTGTACCCATTGCTTTGTTCGAGGGTGTATAAAACCCAGCGTTTTAGCATGAAGTGCCTGCCGAGGAATGATATCGAAGCAATTTTCGACAAACTGTTTGTATTTATTAAATACCTGGCCTCTCAAAATTCTGTCTCCACCATATTCGGAATCGTTAAAAAGCGGATGCCCGAGGTGTTTCATGTGTACCCTTATCTGGTGGGTTCGCCCTGTTTCTAAATTGCATTGAATAAGCGACACATAACGCAAATCTTTCAATACTTTATAATGAGTTATTGCTTCTTTAGCGTGCGTATCGTCTGGAAAAACCTCAGACACTTTGCGATTTTTATAGCTACGACCAATATAATTATGGATTGTACCTGACTCTTCTTTAGGTACACCCCAGATAAGGGCATAGTAAGTGCGCTCAATGGTATGTTCAAAAAACTGATTTGCCAGAAAAGTCATGGCGTAATCGTTTTTGGCAATAACCAATAAGCCTGAGGTATCTTTGTCTATTCTGTGCACTAGACCCGGGCGAATTTCGCCGTTTCGATGCGTAGGCAAATTTTGTAAATAGTAAATAAGCCCATTAACCAAAGTGCCCGACCAGTTGCCATAAGCTGGGTGTACTACCATGCCCGCAGGTTTATTGATGATAAGAATATCATCATCTTCGTGCACGATATTGAGCGGAATATCTTCTGGGATAAGCTCGGTATTGCGTGGTGGCTTTGGTAAAGAATAAGTGATTACATCAAATGGCTTTACCTTATAACTTGCTTTTGCGGGTTGCCCGTTTACCTTAATCGTTTCAGCCTCAATGGCATTCTGAATACGGTTACGGGATAAGTTTTTTGAAAAATGCGGCAAATATTTGTCAAGCCTCATAAGTGCCTGGCCTTTATCAACTACCACCCGTTGGTGTTCGTAGAGTTCGTCCTCTTCGTCGTTATCAATATTATCTTGTATTTCAGACATTCTGCTTAATTTTGGTGCAAATCTAAAGACTTGCCTATTTTACCTGCCCAATTATGAAATGGGAGGTTTGAAACTTGATTTATTGCACAAAGATATGCTTGATTTTGAAAAAATACTAAATCTACCTTCTCCATTAGAGCCAATTAGCGATTATAGGTTCGAACAAAAAGGGCTTAAAGTCTTTGTGAAAAGAGATGATTTGATTCATCCACAAATTTCGGGAAACAAATGGCGAAAACTAAAGTTTAATTTATTAGAGGCAAAAAAACTTGGATACACAAAGCTGATTACCTTTGGCGGAGCACATTCAAATCATCTTTATGCCTTAGCGGCTGCGGGTAAATATTTAGGGTTTGAGACAACAGGCATTATCAGAGGCGATGAGTTAAATGCTGATTCGAGCCTTACTTTACAATATGCGCATGAGTGCGGAATGCGCCTTGTTTTTGTTTCAAGAGAGGCTTATCGAGATAAGGAAGAACTATTGAATATTTATCGAACAAGTGACCAATATATAGTTCCTGAAGGTGGTAGTAACGCATTGGCATTGGCAGGAGTAGGAGAGATGTATCAGGAGATAGTGGCACAATTGGGCTACATTCCCGATTATATTATATGCCCTGTTGGTTCGGGTGGTACCATAGCCGGTTTGATTAATGTTGCACCTAAAACCCATATTGTCGGGGTTTGTGTGTTGAAAAATGCACAATACCTTGAAACTGAGATATTAGGCTTGGTAGAAAACAAAGAAAATATAGAGCTTAGAAACTTTGAAATTCTTTGGGATTTTCATCACGGTGGTTATGCCAAAAACACACCTGAATTACTCATGTTTATTGAGCAATTTGAAGAGATGCATCACATAAAAACAGAGTATGTGTACTCAGGAAAAATGTTTTTTGCTTTTTATGAATTGCTGAAAAACAAGATTAAAAATAATAGTACAGTAGTTTTAATTCATACAGGAGGATTGCGTTGATTTTTCATAAATTTGAATACATTTGTAAAAATCAACCGAGTCTGAAATTATTCAAAAAACCTTTATCCTATGCAAATAGAAGTATTCGAGAACCCACAAGAGTTGGCTGAACACACAGCAAAATTTATCCTTAATCTGGTACGTGATAAACCTACAGCAACCCTTATTCTGACATCGGGTGATACGCCTGTAAAAACCTATAAAAAGATTGTGGAACTAGCTCAACCCGGCGATTTTGACCAGGTTACTGTAATCGGTCTTGATGAATGGGTTGGTGTACCTGCTACCAGCGAGGGCAGTTGCCGATATATAGTTGAAGAAAATCTGTTGAAACCGCTGAACGTAGATCAGGCGCAATATACATTTTTTGATTCAATGACGGCTGATTTACAGAGTGAATGTGTGCGTGTTGATAAGCTGATTTTTGAGAAAGGAGGCGTTGATTTTATATTGGTAGGTGTTGGTTTAAATGGACATATTGGCTTAAACGAACCGGGTGTAAGTTTCGATTTATACAGCCATGTGTCTAAACTTGCAGAAATAACTATTTCGACAGGACAGAAGTATTTCAACCAGAGTACTGAACTTACACAGGGTATTACTATTGGCTTAAAACATCTATTAGAAGCTAAAATGGCTGTTCTGATTGCCAATGGAGAGAAAAAAGCTGAAATTGTCAGAGAAATTGTATTGCAAGACCCAAACATTCAATTGCCTGCTACTGTGTTTAAGAAGCATATAAACGGACACGTATGGATTGATAAAGCCGCTGCTTCATTACTTCAATAAGGTAGCCGCATCTACTATTTCGAAATAGGGGTGGGTTTTCAGCATATCTTTTAGTACCTGTATATGCCCACCCCCAATTATAAGCAATAATCTAGCATCTTTCTGGCTAGTATTAAGCAGTATATTCTGCATAATTTTGGTGTTGCGAAAATACTCTTTTGCTGCTAATTCGGCACCATAGCCATTGGTATTATTATCCATCCAACCTGTAATGTTAAAATAGTGGAGGGTAGCAATACTTTCGGCTGAATTGAGTTTTAGCAGGTGGTCTTTAATACTTAAATCCTTCCATGATTCGTATTGAAGCAGATAATTCTTCAAAGCATTATTTACACTAGGGTTTGCTTTGAAGTATGCATCGTAGGGCGGTCGTTTCTTCTCTAATTCACTAGAGTAAAAACTCAGCAATGTATCTATTTTGTTTCTAGCCGATTTCAAACCTGTTGGCAGGTCTGGTTGAATATAATTTACGCAAGTTACGCCAATAGGGTGGTTTATTTGCCGAGCCAGTTTTATACCTAACTGATAGATTTCATTATATAAAATATTATGTGCTTTAGGTTCTATTCCGTTTCTATAATTTTTGTAAACATTGTTCCAGAAGGGCTGTGTGTCGGGCGTGTTTTCTACAAAAATCTTATCGGGTTTGAACTTTGCCAGTGCATCAACTACCTCCGAAATCTGCTCTTGTCTGCTTGCCGACAGTAAATCAATCAGTTTTCCTTGTTTATAATCGGGTGTTTCGCCCATATGAAAAACACCAAGTAAAGCAATTTGTACTTTCTGGGTTTGGGCTACAATCTGAAAAGGCGCAATTATCAGGAAAACAAAAAGAATATAGTTTTTCATGTAGGTGTGTTTTGCTATAAACTTAAGCAAAAAGATTATGAAAGCAGAAATAGCTTACCATTTTTTGATAATTGAAATGTAAGAACCGAAATTATCTCTGATAAGGTCGCCGTGGTCAACAGCTATGTTTACATTCAAATCGGCTTTTAGGCGACTTAAAGGTATAACTGTATTGACACTGTATGAAATCTGATTTACAGGGGTAATAGGTTTACCGACCACATCATAAGAACCGAAGTTTTTGCTGTACGAAACTCTGTTAGTAAAACTTATAGTGCCTATCTGGTTCATTAAGCCTAGGTAAAAAGCCCAGACTCTGTTATTGTTTACAAAAATATAGCCGTTATCAACTTGTTTTTCAGAGCGTAGGTTTTCTTCCGGCGTTAAGAATGGAGTTCCAATCGTATTACGGTTATACGACCAACCATCAAGGTACTGTTGGTGATTAAAAAGGAAGTTTGCTTCGTTGGGATGGCGGTCAGGTAAACCAAGTAATCGGCCAAAAGCCGATACATAATGCCCTTGGTTTTTGGTGTACAGGTACTCAAAAACTACTTTCTTGAAGGCTGATTTGTAAGGCGTAAGGCTGATGCCATACAGGCCATCGTCGGTATTGGTAAGGCCAAACAATTGCCCATCGTCAAAAACAAATTGTTTGTAAACGAGTAGTTTACTTTTATTGATGTTAATTTCTGCGCCGGCATCAAGCGAACCCAAGTGATTGCCAAATCTATTGCCCAACTCAAAATTGTTATAATCTTTATACTTGGGTATATTACCCCATAGTTTTTTAAATGGAAAAACCACATTGCCATACACAAACCAATCTTCCGGGAATTTGCCATTAAATAAGCGGTCGTCGCCTTCCGGTAATGTTACTTTTGGCGTACCTCCCCATTGTACATTATGAACAATCCCGCCAAAGAGTTTTACTTTTGCTGTTGGCGTGCCGAGTCTGAAAAAGAGTGTTTTCTGGTGCAGATAATAGCCTTTGGCATATTTTTGTTCGCCAAACCAGCCATGTGAAAAACTACCTTTAAAGCTAAGCCATTTAAAGAATAATTTGGTGTATTGAGGTATGCTTACCTGAACTTGCGGAATAGGAAGCGCATTGCCCGACCACGATATTGAGCCGGAACTTAATGTAGTATCTACTAAACCGAATATTTCCCTTTTTCGGCCTGCATATATATTAAATACCCCCACTTTGGCATTTACATAACCTTCTGGTACAATCAATTGCGCTTGTTTACCGAGTATAGCTACCAGTTCGGCACCATAGTCTAACTTAAAAAACTTTTTGAGTGTATCTTTCTTGGATTTTATGATTTGCCTGCTAAAAAATGAAGGAGTTCCTTTTGGAATACTCCCAAATTGATTGCTGGCTTGCCAGAATGGCAATTTATTGGTTAGCGAAAAG
Organism: Emticicia soli; assembly: GCF_037860775.1. Lineage (NCBI taxonomy): Bacteria > Pseudomonadati > Bacteroidota > Cytophagia > Cytophagales > Leadbetterellaceae > Emticicia > Emticicia soli. The sequence continues at coordinate 290,405 of NZ_JBBEWC010000007.1, forward strand.
TATCCACCTAATTCAAACTGATAATTGAATTTATTATTCGGCGGCTGTTTTTCCTGTCCAAAAGCAGCATTGGTAATCAAAAAAATAAATAGTATTGTAAAGCTTTTCATTACATATATTTGGGCTACATCGTAATGATGAACAAATAGACAAAAACAATGCCTAATTTGCAATCCATTGCATAATCAGGCCAGTAACATATCCGCAATATGTTCCGATGGCGTTTCCTAAAATGGCCAGCAATACTCCGATAGGTGCCAAAGAAGGATGAAATGCCGCTGCCACAACAGAGGCTGAGGCTACACCGCCAACGTTGGCTTGCGACCCAACAGCCGTAAAAAAGAAAGGTGCTCTTACTATTCGTGTCGCTATTAACGTAAAAATAGCGTGAATCATAATCCAGACTAAACCGACAATAAATAGTGTCGGATTCTTGAATGCATCAAAAATATGTAATTGCATACCGATGGTTGCAATGAGCATATACAAAAACAAGATACCAAATTTGGTTGCGCCCCACATTTCGAGGTTTCTTGCTTTGGTCGTCGATAATATTAGACCCGACGACGAAGCAATAGTCACAATCCAGAATGATTTTGACGCAAGACTATATGCTTTCAAGGCCGGATAATTCTGCTCAATAAAGGGGGCTATTGTATCGGCCAGCAAATGTGCAACAGCCGTAATACCAAAACCAACTGCTAATAAAATCAGCAATTCCTGAAAGTCGGGATTCTTTTGCTTTACTCCGTTATTCTCAACTTTAATTCTGATTTCTTCAATAACCGATGCATCGGCCCTCATTTTCTTATCAATCAGTGCTGCTTTCCCAACAAAATATAGCAGTAAGCCCAGCCATAGTTCAGAGAATAATACATCTATGACACTCGTTTGCGCAAAAACGTTGGGAGTAGGCTGAAATATTTCTTTGAGGGCTAATTGATTGGCATTACCGCCCGTCCAGCTTCCGGCTATGGTGGCTAGCCCTCGCCATACTTCTTCACCATTTCTGTTCAAAAAGCCAGGGTCAAGCCATTTACCAACCCATAAGCCTACTGGCCCACCTACCATTACACCAACTGCACCAATCAGAAAAACAAATAAAGCTTTACCGCCTAGCCGCCTGATAGCCTGAAAATCGATACCCAATGTAAAAAACACTAGGCAAGTAGGTAGTAGGAATCTTGAAGCTGTTTCGTCTAACTGAGATACATCGGCCGAAATAACATTGAAAGAGCTAAAAAGCCCCGGAATGAAAAAGCATAGCAAAATTGGTGGAACAATTTTATAGACTTTCTCAAGCGCTTTGATTTTGGTTGAGTAAAAAATAAGAGCGAGTGTACAAAGTAAAATACCCAGCACTATGGCGTCGTTGCTAATAAGAGGAGAGGTAGGGTTCATTAATGTTGAGAAGTTGATTTATTATTTTGAATAAACGGTTTTTTTATAGAATACGCAAATAATGGATCTTAATCTATTAAAAAATTGCCGTTTGGTCTCAAATAAAAAACACGCAATCCTCAATTCGGAACTGCGTGTCGCAATTACACTTCATCAACAAACTAAAAACCAAATAATGTTTTTGTTAAGCAAACATACTTAAAAAAAAAGTATGAAAGAAATTTAATCATAAATCTTTCATACTTCACGCTGTAAGAGGGGGACTCGAACCGCCCACGGTGTAGTTAGCCACAGTACAAATTTTGGTGGTCAATCCCAGTCGACTAAAATTGTCCGGCTTTATGCTGCGTTTGTCCTATTATCACCACCCCCGAGACAGGAGGGCATGGCTGCCAATTTCATCACCTTACAGTATCATTATCATTTGCTTCATTTCTTCTGCTTTGATGTCACAAAGTTAATACAAAAAACTAATTGATTGCAAATTTTTTATAAAAAAACTTTAAAATTTGAATAATTGTTAAAATTAAAGTTATTTTGTTGATAAATTCGCAAAAACAGATACTTGGAATGGACAAAAATTTAGAAATTGATAAAACAGATTTGAAGATTTTATCATTATTGATGCAGGATGCCAAAATGCCCTACACAACCATTGGCGAGAAAATCTTTGTTTCGGGCGGTACTGTGCATGTGCGCATGGCTAAAATGGAACAAATGGGTATTGTAAAAGGTTCGCAACTAATTGTAGACCCCGAAAAACTAGGGTGGGATATAAGTGCGTTCATTGGTATTTACTTAGATAAAAGTTCACTGTATGACGAGGTGGCCGACCAACTAGAGAAAATACCCGAAGTAGTTAGTATTAACTATACCACAGGTATGTATAGCATTTTTGCTAAAATTGTGTGCCGAGACACCCCACACCTCAGAGAAGTACTACACGATAAAGTACAAAAAGTACAGGGCATACAGCGTACCGAAACTTTTATATCATTAGAAGAAAGAACGGTGAGGCCAATCCCGCTTTTATAAAAACTTTCAGAGCCTTACAACCTTTTTATATTAGAACAGGTCAATCCATAAAATTAGGAAGGTTCTGAATAAAAATTGATACATTTGTGCTTTAATTTCCTTTCAGGATACAAGAATATTGAATGGACTTTCGAGCATCAAGGCAGAACCAGATTTTTTTAGCTGTTGCAATTTTACTTCCTGTTATTTATGGAGTTTTCTTCATCAGAAATTTTAGTCTCCCGCTAACCGGAAGCGGAGATACTGACGAGTGGGAATATGTAGGCTATTTTTTGGCCAATAATCTCCATTTCGATGTTTTCCCGCAAATTGCCTTGCAACAAAACCAGACGTTTTATCCGTATGGTACAACCCAAGCTTTTGCCGACTGGTCGCTGGAAAGCAATTACTGGTTTGCATTTTTCTATAAAAGCTGGGGGCATGGTGCCTGGCTCAATTATTATTATGTGTTAAGTCTGATAGTCTCTTTTGCGGGTTCGTACTTATTATTAAAAAAGGAGTTTGGCGATAGGAAGGCTTTTTTTGTGGGGTTTGTTGTTACGTTCTTTAATTTTTATGCGCTCAACAAGTACCCGCACCATTTTAACCATAGTACTATTCATTGGACTATCCTGAGTGTATTCTCGGATTTTATTTTAAGTAAAAGAATTATTTTACGAGAGCGAATCTCGGTAAAATGGGTGTTTCTGAAAGCTTTTATATTAATAGCCACGCTGGGCATGAACCTTGGCTATATTTGTGGTTTTGCGCTCACAAGTTTTGTGTTGAGTCTGGCAGTTGTAGGCGTTGTGTTGCTTAGACGACATAAAGAGAATCAGTTGATGTGGTACCTGAGCTATTGGGGACAAGAGCTGAAAGCAAAACCGGCGTATTATTCACTTTTGCTTGTACCACCTCTTTTGTTACTTTATTTTTATTTGCCAATTGTGTGGCAGATTTACCGTGAGTCGCAATCGTTGCATTTTGATAATGCACAATCGCCACATCTCTGGAGCCACCCATTGCGAATGTTGTTGCCATATTTTCCGTTTTTTGAGGCTACTTTTAATCCGTTAATACCATTATTAAAAGATATGCCCGAAGGAAATGGCTCAGGAGCACCCGGTTGGTTTTGTTTGGGTTTAGGAATAATCGGGTATTTTTCGAATCGAAAAAAGTATTGGCTGGTGTTTTTACCATTGGTGATATTGTTGCTTATTTCAACGTTTTATCACCCTAATAGAGTACCAACTTTAAAGATTTTTCCTTGGGGCACATTTAATCGTGTACCATCAAGGTTTACCTCAATTTTACCAGTTATTTTTTGTTGCTTTATTCTGCCACTTGATTTTTACAGGCTTAAAGCACGTAAAATTTTAGGGGGCGTTCTAATAGTTTTATTTTTACTCGAAGGCTTTGTGGTGTATCGGTTTCTTTACAGTAAAGGGCCTTATATAATTGATAGTAATTTTTTTAATTATATGGCTACCGTAGAGAAACAAAAAGGCGAAGCCGTTTTAGATTTCCCGTTTTGTGTGGTAGGGGGAGATGGTACAGGGCTTAAAGAAAATCTGTGCCCTGTTTTTGAGAAAACCTGCAATGTATATGCTATGCGAAGGTTTCATCAGAAAAAGGTAATAGGAGGCTATTACAGCCATATACACCCCGATGCTATAAAAGGTTTTGTTGAAACAGGCTTAGGCAACTTGGCCGAACCTGATTTTAACGATTGGCGAAAGGCTTCTAAACTGGTAAATGAGTTTTCGGAACAGCAACTAACATACTTTATTAAGTATTTACAATACAACGATTTTGTCGGCATCAATTTATGTATCGACCTGATTCCTGAAAAAATGTACGAGCAGATTGTTGAGAAAATCGGTAAGCCGATTGATAGTACAATATTCCCCGGGGCAGGTAAGGTGGTGTTTATTCCGAAGCCAGATTCATGGAAAATGTATACTGACAAAACCAAAGCAGCAAAAATGAAATTTCCGTGTGGGTGTTAAGAAAACTATAAATTTAAGCCAATTTAGAGCCACAGGCTTTTAAATGATAAAAAAAAAAGTTTATTTTACATTTACACTCACTATTTTAATATTAATTCCAATCAAGCTAAAAAATAGCCTTATGGCAAAACTATTTCATTTACAAACGTTTACATCAGAAAAAGGGAGTCTTACTGTTTTTGAAAAAATATTATCAGAAGGCATCAGGAGAATTTTTTATATTTATGGTGCAGAAAATCAAATAAGGGGCGGGCATAGACATGTAATAACAAATAATGCTTTAACTTGTGTGAGTGGTAGTTGTAAAGTTTTTGTTGATGATGGAGAGGTACAGGAAGTTTATGATTTAGATACGCCAGACAAGTGTTTGTTACTCGACCCGAAAGATTGGCACGAAATGTATGATTTCTCTGATAATGCGGTCTTGCTTGTGCTTTCAGACCAGTTTTATGATAAAGAAGATTATATATTTGAAAGATACCCTGAAAAGAAATTAACGCCTGTTCAATAAGTATTTGCGAGAAATTCTACAATAAAAAACCACCTTCGAATTGCTTCGTAAGGTGGTCATATCAAAGTTTTTGCGATTAAAGCGTTTCAATAATAATATTATGGTTGGTATAAATACAAATATCAGCTGCAATATTCAACCCTTCCTGCACCATTTCGTGCGCACTCAATTGCGAAGCATGTCTCTTTAAGGCAATAGCCGCCGATTGTGCAAACATACTGCCTGACCCAATGGCCGCAATCTGATTATCAGGCTCAAGTACATCGCCAGTTCCTGATATTACGAGCAATTCGGTTTCATTGGCTATTATTAACATCGCTTCCAGCTTACGTAAATATCTATCCATGCGCCAGTCTTTGGCTAATTCAATAGCTGCACGTTTCATGTTTCCGCCATAAGAGTTTAGTTTCTCTTCAAAGCGTTCAATCAATGTAAAGGCATCGGCTGTTGAACCTGCAAAACCTGCCAATATTTTACCACCATATAGTTTTCTTACTTTTCTTACATTGCTTTTGGCAATGGTGTTTCCCATAGTTGCCTGTCCGTCGGCTCCAAGGGCTACTTTGCCGTTGTGTATTATGCCGAGAACGGTCGTTGCGTGTATTTTTTCCATCTTATTCTTTAGATTCAATAGAAGTCAGCTTCCAAATGGAGTCTTCCAAATCAAAATTATAAATCAGTGTGTACTTGTAAGGCTTTTTTACATTTACTGTTACCTTGGCCTTTGTCTTGTCTATTTTGGTCGACGAGCTATTTTTTAATGCATAAAGCATCTGCGCAGGAGTAGGAGGGTCTTGCGATAAAAAATAACGGTCATAACTCAATCTTTCTGCTGTATCTTTCTTGGCAACAATTGCCTGAATTTCGGCAAATTCAGCTTTCAGATGCTTGATGTATACACTTGAAAATAAACCTGTTTTCTGGATAGTCGCCAGGTAATTTTGCAGACATTTATTATTAACTTTCGTAATATCATAACCTTCACCATCAAAGCATTCGCCCTCGTCTGGTACTTGTGCGGGCTTATTGAGCCAGTTGAAAAACTGCGAAAGCCTTTGCTGTGGGGTTTCTTGCGCAAATGAAGGTGTTGCTATTGCCAGAAAGCAATAAATCCCCCATGTTTTCAATGAGGGATTTAGCAAAGATTTTAACTGATATAGTCTGACAAACATATTATACCAATAGTTTGTATGGTTCTTCTAGTAATTGTTTCAAAGTAACCATAAAAGCTGCACCTGTTGCACCATCAACCACACGGTGGTCGCAAGTAAGGGTTAGCTTCATAATATTGGTTGCAAAGAATTGGCCATCTTTTACGCCAACAGTTTCTTTAATTGCACCAACCGCCAAAATACAAGACTCAGGAGGGTTGATGATTGAAGTAAACTGCTCAATGCCAAACATACCAAGGTTACTTACTGTAAAGGTGTTACCTTCCCAGTCTTTAGGTTGTAATTGTTTATTTTTAGCTTTACCGCCTAAATCTTTGGTTTCTGCTGCAACCTGCGAAAGTGTTTTTGTATTAGCAAAACGGATAACCGGTACTAATAGGCCTTCTTCAACTGCAACTGCCATACCAATGTGTACATGGTGGTTTTTGCGGATTTTATCACCTAACCACGATGCATTTACCATTGGGTGTTTTGTAAGAGCAACGGCTACAGCTTTAATAACCATATCATTAAATGAAATCTTAACTGGCGAAATCTCGTTCATGGCTTCTCTTGCCTTGATGGCTTTGTCCATCGTGATTTCCATCGTTAGATAGAACTCAGGTGCAGAGAATTTAGATTCAGCCAAGCGGCGAGCGATAGTCTTACGCATTTGCGAAAGAGGTATATCTTCGTAGCTTTCCTGGCCTGCCGGAGCAGCAGCTACTGCTGGTGTTGCAGTTGCAGCCGGAGCAGCCGGTTTAGCTTTTGGTGTAAATGAATCAACATCATTTTTAACGATACGGCCACCTTCGCCAGAACCGTTAACATCTGATAGATTAATGCCTTTTTCTTCTGCTAAACGCTTAGCCAATGGCGATGCAAGGATGCGGCCATTGTTGGCTGATGTAGTAGTTGCTTCTGGTGTAGCTTGTTGAGCCGGTGCTTGCTCTGCTTTCGCTTCTGCCGGAGCAGCTGCTTGTTGAGCTGGAGCAGCCGGAGCTTTACCTGCGTTTAGAAGCGCCTGATAATCGGCACCTTCTTCACCTATAACGGCAATTACTTCGTTGATTTTTGCGGCTTGGCCTGCTTCTACACCAATATATAGAAGGGTTCCATCTTCATAGGCTTCTAGCTCCATCGTTGCTTTATCTGTCTCGATTTCAGCCAGAATATCGCCTGATTTTACTTTGTCACCTACTTTTTTCAACCATGCATGTATTACCCCTTCTGTCATGGTATCGCTCAGAAGTGGCATTTCTACTGTTTTAGCTTTGATATTTGAAATGTCTACTGCCGGAGCCGCCGGTGCAGTAGCTTGTGGCTCAGGCTGAGCGGCCGGAGCTGCTTCCTTCGGTGCTTCTGCAGTTTGTGCTGCACCATCTCCACTTAAAAGGCTTTGATAATCTTCACCGGGCTTGCCAATTACTGCCATGATAGCATCAACCGGAACAGATTGCCCTTTTTCCACGCCAATATATAGCAAAGTGCCATCATAATAAGACTCCATATCCATTGTTGCCTTATCTGTTTCTACTTCTGCTAAAATATCGCCTGATTTTACAGTATCTCCAACTTTTTTATGCCATGCTGCTATAACACCTTCGGTCATGGTGTCGCTCATCTTGGGCATTCGGATTACTTCTGCCATTTTAAAAATTTGCTTGGTTTTGGATTAATGATTTGCTGCAAAGGGTAAATAACTTCTAACAGAACACAGTAGCGTGGTAAAAAGTTACTTTCTTGCCAGCATTTTATTGATTTTACTTAGAATCGATTTTGTTGAACTTCTTCGAAACCCAAAATTATAATAAAGTCTGTGAATGTCATTAATATTCCAACAAAAACTTTATTTAATTCTGTAATGGCATACAAGAAAATGCCCTTCCGTCAACATCAATCAGGAAGGGCATTTATTGTTAGTTAATTTTCAGAACTGCCATAAATGCTTCTTGCGGCACCTCCACGTTTCCGATTTGTCGCATTCTCTTCTTCCCTTTCTTTTGTTTCTCCAAGAGCTTACGTTTACGAGAAATATCACCACCATAACACTTCGCGATTACGTCTTTACGTAAGGCTTTTACGGTTTCGCGGGCAATAATTTTGGCACCAATAGCCGCCTGAATAGCGATTTCGAACTGTTGGCGAGGCAAAAGCTCACGTAGCTTTTCACACAATTTTTTGCCCCACTCATAGGCTTTGTCACGGTGTACAATGGCCGAAAGTGCATCTACAGGGTCACCATTAAGCAGAATATCCAGTTTTACCAGATTAGACTCCTGGTAACCAATCAGGTGGTAATCTAATGAGGCATAACCTCTTGATATGGTTTTTAGTTTGTCGAAGAAATCGAAAACAACTTCCGACAGTGGCATGTCAAAAGTAAGCTCTACACGGGTAGCTGTAAGGTAAACCTGATTTTTTAGGATACCTCTTTTTTCCATGCATAGCCCCATAATTGGCCCTACGTAGTCTGATGCTGTGATGATCTGAGCGGCAATGAACGGCTCTTCAATCCAGTCGATATAGTTAGGGTCTGGCATTTCAGAAGGTGCCGAAACCTCTAGCACTTCTCCCTTTTTATCAATCACATTGAAACGCACCGACGGAACGGTGGTAAGTACAGTCATATCAAATTCACGTTCCAGACGCTCCTGTACAATCTCCATGTGCAACATACCCAGGAAACCACATCTGAAACCAAAGCCCAAAGCGGCCGATGTTTCAGGTTCCCAGATAAGGGCTGCATCGTTGAGCTGCAATTTTTCCATTGCTTCTCTCAAATCTTCAAACTCTGTGGTGTCAACCGGATAAATTCCAGCAAATACCATTGGTTTTACTTCTTCAAAACCTTTAATAGCCTCTTTGGTAGGTTTTTCGGAGTGCGTAATGGTATCACCTACTTTTACCTCTTTGGCTACTTTGATACCCGATATAATGTATCCTACGTCTCCACAATCAACGTAGTCACGTGGTTCTTTAGTAAGTCTAAGAATCCCGACTTCGTCGGCAAAGTATTCTTTACCTGTGGCTACGAATTTTACTTTGTCTCCTTTATTGATACGACCGTTTTTTACTCGGAATATTACCTCAATACCACGGTATGAGTTAAAAGTAGAGTCAAAAATCAAGGCTTGAAGCTCAGCATCAGGGTTGCCTTTTGGTGGCTCAATACGATGAATTATAGCCGCCAGAATTTCGTTAATACCGATACCTTCTTTTGCACTAGCCGGAATGATGGCGTCACGGTCGCAGCCAATGAGGTCAACAATCTGGTCTTTTACCTCTTCAGGCATTGCACCCGGTAGGTCAATTTTATTTAATACCGGAATAATCTCAAGGTTGTGGTCAAGTGCCAGAAACAAGTTACTGATGGTTTGGGCCTCAATTCCCTGCGAAGCATCAACTACCAGCAATGCGCCTTCGCAGGCAGCAATCGAACGAGAAACCTCGTAACTGAAATCGACGTGGCCGGGGGTGTCTATCAGATTTAATATGTACTCCTGCCCTTCAAACTTATAGTTCATCTGAATAGCATGGCTCTTGATAGTAATACCTCTTTCTCTTTCCAAATCCATATCATCAAGCACCTGGGCTTGCATTTCACGGGCCGAAACAGTATTAGTAGATTGTAAAAGGCGGTCGGCAAGTGTACTTTTGCCGTGGTCAATGTGTGCAATAATGCAGAAATTGCGAATATTTTTCATTTAATGTTCAGTTCCGAGTATTACGAGATAGCCGTTTTTTTAGGCATCTACCGTATCATTTATTCGTAACAAAAAGAATCTTTAAAACTTGTGTTTCAATAGAAAATCTGTCTTACAAAAAAATGTTTGCAAAAATAGTAAGAAAAGGAGGATATAATGAATGTTTTAAAGATAATTATCTTTTGCCAGGTAATTGCTTACGTAATCGTTCACCGAGTCTTCGAGCGAAGAGAAAGGTTTTTTATAGCCAATCAGGCGCAGTTTACTCATATTTGCCTGTGTAAAATACTGGTATTTGTCACGAATATCTATCGGAGTATCAATAAAATCTATTTGTGGTTCAAGATTCATGGCGGCAAAAGTAGCCTTGGCTAAATCAAGGAAAGTGCGTGCTTTGCCTGTTCCTAAATTATATATACCAGAGTTACGGCGTGAGTGCATCAGGTAAATACAAACCTCAACAAGGTCTTTTACATAAACGAAATCACGCATTTGTTCACCGTCTTTAAAGTCAGGTCGGTGCGATTTGAAAAGCTTAATGCGGCCAGTTGCTTTAATTTGGTTATGCGAATGGAAAATAACAGAGGCCATTCTGCCTTTGTGGTATTCGTTAGGGCCAAAAACGTTAAAGAATTTTAAACCTGCCCAAAAGAATGGCGTATCTTTTTGTAATAAAGCCCACTTATCGAATTCGTTTTTAGATTCGCCATAAGGATTAAGAGGCTTTAATTGCGGAATCTGCAATTCGTTATCGTCATAACCAAACTCTCCGTTTCCGTAAGTGGCTGCTGATGAAGCATATATCAAAGGAATCTGGTAAAGATGGCACTTTTTCCATATTTGCTTCGAATAATTAAGATTCAGTCGATTAAAAATATCCTGGTCGAACTCAGCAGTATCGGTACGTGCGCCTATATGAAAACAAAACTCAACCTCTGCCTGATTTTTGTCTAACCATTCAAAAAATACATCACGGTGTACAAATTCCTGAATTTTTTTGTCCGCTAAATTCTTCATTTTCAGCGGGTTAGAAAAGTCATCAACAGCAATAATAAAATTAAAGCCGTCTTGATTTAGGCGTTGTATCAAACAGCTTCCAATAAAACCAGCGGCACCCGTAACAATAATCATAGAACTTTTCGTAGTGTTATAAGTTGCAAATTTAGTACATTCCGAAACGCAAATCCATAGACTTAACTTTGATTAATTTGTACTTTTTGAAGAATATGCTGTTAAACTTTATATATAACAATAGGTTAATGGTTTTTTGATGGTAATTTTGTGAACTTTTTGTAGCAGGCTTCGTTGTTACAAGGCAAAATGAAAATCAACAAAACAAATGATTTATATAACAAGGCGAGAGAGATTTAATGCTGCCCATAGATTATGGAACGCCAATTGGTCGGAAGAAAAAAATAGAGAAGTTTTTGGTTTATGTTCAAACATTCACGGTCATAACTGGGAGCTGATTGTAACCGTGAAAGGTGAGATTAACCCTGATACGGGTTTTGTGATGGATTTGAAGGTGTTGAGCAAGCTGATGAAAGAAGAAATTATTGATAAAGTAGACCATACTTTCCTGAACGAAGATGTGGAGTTTTTGAGAGGTAAGTTTCCGAGTACTGAGGTTTTTGCGGTAGAAATCTGGAAAATATTGGCTCCGGTTATCAAAGAAACATACAATAGTACATTGCATTGTATAAAGCTGATTGAAACCCCAAACCATTATGTTGAGTATTTTGGTGAGTAAGGGCTAATATTGTTTTTAAGGATTTTGTTTAGGTCGTAAGCATAAGAAATTTAGATAACTATATCTTCAATTAATGCTAGATTGAGTAGAGACAGGGCACTGCCCTGTCTCTACCGATGCATCTTAAATATGAATATATTATCAATTATTTCTTCAGTATATAATCTTGTTTAGAATGATTATCTAATATGCTTTAAATAATCACTCAATCACCCAATCGCTAAATCACTAAATTTTTCAAAATGAAATACTTCATTATAGCAGGCGAACGGTCAGGCGATTTACATGGTTCTAACCTGATAACTGCTATTAAAAAGGCTGATGCCAGGGCCGAGATACAAGGTTGGGGTGGAGATTATATGCAAACAGCAGGGGCTGAAATTGTGATGCATTACAAAGACCTTGCCTTTATGGGTTTTGTTGAGGTGTTGAAGAACCTGCCGAAAATTCTGGGTTTTTTCAAACTTTGTAAAAAACAGATTCAGGACTTTCAGCCCGATGCCATTATTCTGATTGATTACTCTGGTTTCAATATGCGTATAGCCAAATGGGCAAAACCGCAAGGCTTTAAGCTGTTTTATTATATTTCACCTAAAGTTTGGGCCTGGAATCAGGATAGAGCCTTGAAGCTGAAACAGAATATCGATAAATTATTTGTGATTTTTCCGTTCGAGGTCGATTTCTTCAAAAAGTATGATTACGAAGTTGAGTTTGTGGGGAATCCTTTGTTTGATGCCATTGCTGCATTTGAGCCAAACCCCGATTTTCTGAACCAGAATAAGCTCACCAATAAGAGAATTATAGCATTATTGCCCGGTAGCCGAAAACAAGAGGTAGAAAAAATGCTCGAGGTTATGGTGGCTACAAAGAAACAATTTCCTGAGCACCACTTCGTTATTGCAGGGGTGGGTAATCTTTCGAGAGAGTTTTATGAAAGGTTTTTGGCCGACGATGTGAGCATTATTATAGACCAAGCCTATGATCTATTGAGCCACGCCGAAGCCGCAATGGTAACAAGCGGAACGGCCACGCTCGAAACGGCTCTTTTGGGTGTGCCTCAGGTGGTTTGTTACCGCACAAGCTGGGTGTCATATAAAATAGCCATGATGGTTATTAAAGTTCCGTATATATCGTTAGTAAACCTGATTGCACAGAAAGAAGCAGTAGTGGAGCTTTGGCAAGACGAAGTAACACCCGAGAATATTACAGAAGAAATTAAAAAAGTATTAAATAATTCGGCCGAAAGGCAACAGCAATTGCTTGACTATCAGAAAATTAGAGAAATACTTGGCAGCGCCGGTGCATCGGCCAAAACAGGTAAACGAATTGTAGAGATATTAGAAAATGATAATTTAGCAAATAATTGAATTAATATAAAATTGTGTAAAATGAACTTTAGCAAATCTTTAATTGTCCTCGCTTTTACAAGCCTTGTTATGTTTTCTTGCAAAGAAAAAGCAGTTGTTCTAAAATCAAAAACTGAGTATCTGGCAGGGACAACTTCTAAATCATGGAAAAATACCAAGGCCGAAGCCACTAACCCTCAAGGTCTTAAAGTTGATTTGGTATTAAACCAACCTGACTGCGTTGTAGATAATAGACTGGTTTTTTATCCGAACAATACCTATGAGTTTAAAGAAGGAGCTACCAAATGCTCACCAAATGACCCTGACATCATATTGAAATCAAACTGGACGTTTTTAGATAACGAAACCAAGTTTAAGATTGACAAAATTGTGTTTCAAGGCCGTGAGGTAAACGATGCTGTTTTTGATATCATTGAGCTAAACGATAATGTTTTTACGGGTAAAACATCGTTGCCATTGGCGGGTGTAACTTATGAGTTTGTGGCTACTTTTCAGCCTGCTCAATAGGCTATATTGAAGGCAAGTGAGAATAAATTTAACAAATTAGCTAATCGTATCGGTATTAAGGCTAAATTTGCGAACAAATATTACTTAACTTACGTTTAAGTATAAGAGCATAAAGCAAAAATACATGAGTAAAGACCTAGAATTACTAGAAGAATTAACAAGTTCTGAATATAAATACGGCTTTTATACAGACATTGAGGCAGATGAAGTACCAGCGGGTTTGGATGAAGGTGTAGTTCGTTTGATTTCTGAAAAGAAAAATGAGCCTGAGTGGATGTTAGAATGGCGTTTGAGCGCTTTCAGAACATGGCAGGGCATGACAGAACCTACGTGGCCAAATGTTACGTATAAACCTGTTGATTTTCAGGCTATTAAATATTACTCTGCGCCTAAGCAGAAAAAGGTTATCAATAGCCTTGATGAAATTGATCCTGAATTACGCCGTACTTTCGAGCGTTTAGGAATTTCTTTAAAAGAGCAGGAACGTCTGTCAGGCGTTGCCGTTGATGCTGTAATTGACTCGGTTTCGGTAGCAACTACCTTTAAAACCAAGTTGAAAGAAATGGGTATCATCTTCTGCTCAATGTCAGAGGCTATTCAAGAATACCCTGATTTGGTGAAAAAATACCTTGGCTCGGTTGTACCTGTAAAAGATAACTTTTATTCGGCACTTAATGCAGCCGTGTTTTCTGATGGTTCGTTCTGTTATATTCCAAAGGGTGTTCGTTGCCCAATGGAGCTTTCAACGTATTTCCGTATCAATGCAGCCGGAACAGGGCAATTTGAGCGTACCTTGATTGTGGCAGACGAAGGTGCATACGTGAGTTATCTTGAGGGCTGTACAGCACCACAACGTGACGAAAACCAATTGCACGCAGCTGTGGTTGAAATCTACGCGCACAAAGATAGTGAAGTGAAGTACTCAACGGTACAAAACTGGTATCCAGGCGATAAAGAGGGGAAAGGCGGGATTTATAATTTCGTAACCAAACGTGGTTTATGTTTTGGCGAAAATTCTAAAATCTCTTGGACACAGGTAGAAACAGGCTCGGCCATTACCTGGAAATACCCATCGGTTATTTTACGTGGCGATAACTCAATCGGAGAGTTCTACTCGGTAGCTGTTACAAATAATATGCAACAAGCCGATACCGGAACCAAAATGATTCATATCGGTAAAAATACCAAGAGCCGTATAGTATCGAAAGGTATTTCGGCAGGTAAAAGCCAGAACTCTTACAGAGGTTTGGTTGATATTTCGAAAAGAGCACAAAACGCCCGTAACTTCTCGCAATGTGATTCGTTGCTATTAGGTGATAGATGTGGTGCACATACGTTCCCGTATATCGAGGTAAACAACTCTTCTGCTACTGTAGAGCATGAGGCTACAACCTCTAAAATTGGTGAAGACCAATTGTTCTATTGTAACCAGAGAGGGATACCAACTGAGCAAGCCGTTGCTTTGATTGTAAATGGTTATGTGAAAGAGGTATTGAATCAATTACCAATGGAATTTGCGGTAGAAGCACAAAAATTATTAGAGATTTCCTTAGAAGGAAGTGTTGGATAATTTTTGGAGAATCAATTTGCCCAGTCTTGTGCTTCACCCAATAAATTGGGTGGCTAAAACAACAAAGGAATATTTTAATAGTGTACTGCGGACTTAAGTCCGCATGTGTAATAAAGAAACCTTTGTTTAAATAGACGGCGAATTTATTCGCTGATACTAAATTATAAAGAATATATTAAGAAAGACTGCCAACCGGCGGTCTTTCTTGTTTTAGGGGGATTCAACAGAGAATTTTGATAAGCACTTGCTATAAACATTCATAATCAGTAGCTTTGGTAAATCCCCAAAATACCTGAATGCTATGCTAACCGACCTCGAAACACTCGCTCATGCACTACACACATTGGCTAAAATTGACGAAGACGACTTCAAACTATCGGCTCAATACTGGCAACGCCGCAATTACAAGAAAGGTGAATATTACAACGAGTACCGCAATGTATGTAAGTACCTGGGTTTTATTGTAGACGGTGTTTTCAGAACATATTATGTTGATGATAGCACAGGCGAAGAAAAGAATGTGTTCTTCTATTCAAAAAATCAGGTGGTGGTATCTTTCAAAAGTTTTATTACCCAAACTCCCTGCAACTACTTCACGCAATCGATGGCCGACTCAAAGATTCTGTACATTCATATCGACGACCTGAACAGGTTATACCAACAATCACACAAATGGGAGCATCTGGGGCGTATTATTGCCGAAATGGCCTTTAATATTTCGATGAATCGCACCGAGAGCTTTTTGTTTCAAACGCCTGAGCAGCGTTACTTGCAATTAATGGAAGACCACCCAGATATTTTCAATACAATTCCACTTTATCAGATTTCTTCATACCTAGGCATTCAAGGCCCTTCGCTTAGCCGTATTCGTAAACGATTGGTCGGAAAGTAAGTCAGTAAATATTATTACTGATAAATAGAGAAATCGATTATTTAATCACTCATTCACACAATCACTAAATCGCTAAATCATTCAATTAGTATTGATGAAAAAAATAATTGTGTCTGCTACCGATTTTAACTTGGGTTAAAATTATTGTCAGTGCCATCTATGACCTTTGTATCATAATCAACGACGATTATAAGACAAAGAAATCATAAACATCAAAATCAATACTACAATGAAAAATTCAATCACCACCAAAAACATCGTATTTATTACAGGCGCTTTCGTTCACAATTCATCTTGGGAAGAATGGCAAAGATATTTCGAAAGCAAAGGCTATAACACCATTGCTCCGGCTTGGCCACATAAAGATGCTCCAACCGCTGCAGACCTTAGAAACAGACAACCAAACGATACTGATTTAGCTGCTTTAACACTTAATGAATTGGTAGACCACTACGCAAAAATAGTAAGCCAATTCCCTGAGAAACCAATTATTATTGGTCACTCATTAGGCGGTTTAATCACACAGATATTGGTAAACAGAGATTTAGCTGCCGCAGCAATCGCTATTCACCCGGTGCCACCACAAGGCGTTTTCCCTTACGAATTTTCGTTTTTGAAAGCAGGATGGAAAGCACTGGGGCTATTTACATCATTGAAAAAAACGTATTTGATGTCGTTTAAAGATTGGCAATATGCCTTTGTAAACACAATGCCATTGGAAGCACAAAAAGAAGCGTACGAAAAATACACAATTCCAGAGTCTAAAACAGTAGCAAGAGGTGGTTTAACAAGTGCCGCAAAAGTTGATTTTGCCAAACCTCATGCACCATTGCTCATTACCTCAGGCGATTTGGATACCATTATTCCGGCTCACCTGAATAATCGTAACTACAAAGCCTACAAAAACTCTGGTTCGGTACTGGATTATAAAGAATTTAAGGGTAGAAACCACTACGTTTTAGGCCAACCAACCTGGAAAGAAGATGCCGATTATATTCTGGATTGGCTTAATAAACAATAATTTTAAGGCATTTTAAGTGCAAAGAGGAGAGACCTTGGTGGTTTCTCCTCTTTGTGTTTTTGAAGTAGGTTTTACTACTCTTTTAAACTCTTCAGATATTCAATGCTTTTTGGTACATTCACCATTTCGTTATTGCTTTCGTCTTCAATAAAGTAATGTTTGATACCAGCTTTTTTTGCTGCTTTAAAGATATTCGGGAAATCGGCTTGACCTGTGCCTAATACAACGTCGTTTTCCGATGGTGTATGGCCAGAGAAATCGCCTTTTACGCCTTTTTTCAAATCTTTCACATGCATTAATTTCCAACGGCTACCATATTTTTTCAATAAAGCTACCGGGTCGCCACCGCCATGAATTGTCCAGAGTACGTCCATTTCAAAAGAAACATACTCAGGGTTTGTATTTTTGATGATATAGTCCATCAAAGTACCATCTTCGTAAGGTCTGAACTCATAGCCGTGGTCGTGGTAGCAAAACGTGATGCCATTTTCCTTCAATACTTTACCTGCGTAGTTAAAATCTTCTACTGCTTTCTTGGCATCTTCAATCGTGAAATTATCGCCTTTATGAGGTATCCAGGCACACATCACATATTTAGCGCCTAAAATCTTGGCTTTTCTTACAATTTCCTCAGGTTTTCTAAGTTCTTCATAACCTGCTCCGGTTGCTGGTATCGAAATCCCTCTGTCGTCGCACATTTTTTTAAATTCTTCAAGGGTAACGCCTTTAGCTCCGCCACCTTCTAGTTCGGTAATGCCCAATGACTTGATAATATCGAGTGTTCCGGCTACATCTTTAGGAAACGAATTACGGTAAGTGTAGGCTTGAACGCCAAAAGGAAAAGTGTACAAAGGCTTTTTCTTTTGTGCATTTACTTCCTGAATAAATATCAGGCTCAATAAGCTGTAAAAAAGGATTTTTTTCATAAGTGAGAGGGCGTTCATCGCCTAGGTTGATTGTTTTAATTTCAAAATTTAATTCAAAAACTTTCTATAGATTTTTCTTTTTCATTTCACCTACTGCATAATTAGCTGCACGGGCAGTAAGCGCCATATAGGTTAATGATGGATTTTGTGTACCTGTAGAAGTCATGCAGGCTCCGTCGGTTACAAAAACATTTTTGCAAAGATGCAAAGCATTCCACTTATTAAGCAAGGAAGTTTTTGGATCATTTCCCATTCTAACGCCGCCCATCTCATGAATATCCGCTCCCGGATTAGATTTTGAGTCTGATGCCTTTATGTTTTTGAAACCTGCTTTGGTAAACATTTCGGTAAACTGCTCTATATAATCTTGCACCATTTTCACATCATTATCTGTCCATTCGGCCGATGTAACCAATTGTGGAATGCCGTAAGGGTCTTTTAAGTTTTCATGCAAACGCACGTGGTTTTTCTCGATAGGCACACACTCACCCATCATCCACGAACTAACATTCCATTGATTGTTCAATTTAGGGTGTAAAAGACTATTTTTCAAATCTTCTCCGATTCCTTCCCGGCTTGACCAAGAACCCCTTCCTGCGCCAATACCAGCCGCATAACCTCTCAGAAAATCTGTTTCCTGCGAATGCAAATTTCTGAATCTTGGCACATAGCCATTGCTTGGGTTTTTACCATCAGTCATTTTATCTAAAAAACCATCATATTCGGCCGAAATCTTGCCTCTATAATTATGCCATGAGATAAATTTACCTAAGAATCCACTATCATTCCCTAATCCATTCGGGAAACGATTAGAGATTGAATTAAGTAAAATCAGGTTTGAGTTTAGTGCCGAGCCATTTACAAAAATAATGCGGGCATAGTACTCAATCATTTCTTTGGTATTGGTATCAACCACCCGAACACCTGTTGCCTTGTTGAGTTTTTCGTCAAAAATAATAGAATGAACGGTTGAAAACGGCCTCAAGGTCATTTTACCTGTTTTAGCTGCCCAAGGCAGGGTAGAGGCATTACTACTGAAATAACCACCATAGGGGCAACCTCTGTTACAAAGATTACGATGCTGGCACTTGGCACGCCCTTGTTTCAGATGAATAGGCTGTGGGTCGGTTACGTGAGCACAGCGTCCCTGAACTACATGGCGTTTATTATTATATTCTTTAGCTAATACCTGTTTAAGGTGTTGTTCTACACAATTGAGCTCTATTGGCGTAAGAAATTCGCCATCGGGTAGTTCTTGCAAACCATCTTTATTGCCCGAAATACCCGCAAATTTTTCTACATGGCTATACCAGGGTGCAATATCAGCATAGCGTATCGGCCAGTCAACTGCAAAGCCATCACGTTTTGGGCCTTCAAAATCTAAATCGCTCCAACGTTGGGTTTGCCTTGCCCACATCAAAGATTTACCGCCTACGTGGTAGCCACGTGTCCAGGTAAAAGGTTTTTCTTCTACAAATGGTTGTATGCCATCTTTCAATGCAAACGGAAGCGTTTCTTCTCTTAAAAATGCTGCTCTACCTTTCGGATATTGACTTCTTACATCGAGTGGTACTTGTCCACGATGCTCAAAATCCCAGGGATTTTTCATGGCAGTTGGGTAGTCTGTAATATGTTTAATGTCATGCCCACGTTCCAAAACAATGGTTTTCAGACCTTTTTCGCATAGTTCTTTGGCTGCCCAACCACCACTAATGCCAGAGCCAATTACGATGGCATCATAAGTATTTTGTTTTTTTATATCTATCGCCAGATTTGCCATTTCAGTAAATATGTATAGGTTGAATAGCTTATTTTTTTACAGGCACACAGCCATAGTAATGCCCTGGAGCCATGTTGTAGTTTAGAAATTCCGTCTGAACATATTCAGAGGTAGTATAACCTAATATCGTGAGGTTTTTTACAAGGCTGTAAAAGTCTTTCAATTGAGTATTATCGCTTTTCTCAAAACCTAGTAAAATCTGGTGTTTCTGAGCTGTTTCACAGTTAGCGAAAGATTTTCCGAATTGTTTTTGAGCTATGGCATCCGTACTGGCTAAGCCATTTTTTACATTCTCGGCTACTGGTTTTTCGTAGCAGTCTTGTAGCATTTTTTCTAAAAAAGCAGGTACCCCTAAAGACTTGGCACCTTTGGTATCAGACTCAGGAATGATGGTTCCTACAATCAGTTCGAGCATTTGCTGTTCGCTGGTTTCAAAAAAGCCATAGCTGGTTTTGAGAGAATTGGCGTTCCAGCCATTGCTTGCCCAAGCTGGAATAGACACAAGGCCACCTAGCGCTATAGTTAGGTCTCTTATAGCAATACGTCGGTTCATAAGGTTGAATATTTAGAATGATAAATCTAAGTAAAATTTAATTATTTCTAGCTTTTATGAGACAAAATTTAGTTTTGTTTAGATAAAAATAAGGTTTGTGATCAAGCACAAACCACTTAGTAAAAATTGAGTAAATAAAGCAGTGAATCAGCTGACCTTATGTGTAGAAAGATTTCATATTTGAAATATAAGCCAACGCCATTATAAAAGCTTATGTGGGATAGTTTTCGTAATGGCTTCCCATTTTGAATTAACGTGTAGTTTTTGGTAGATATGCAAAATATGTTTTAGAGAGGATTGATACCAATATCGGATCGATAGGTGTAAGATATTGCAACAATAAGCCAGAAGAAATAAGCGAGAAAAACAGACAGCTTAAAATTATTTTTTCATAATAAGAGCTGTTCGGTTATACATAGAACCAATAAACATAAAATAAGATTTTTCATGAGAAATCTGTCATTACCTCATGCCTTGTCTGAAAACCTATAGGGAAATATTTGCTTACAACCAGATTACCTCAATCACTTCGTCTCGGGTTACAACTGTTGTGTGTTTCACTTGAGCGTTTCGTTTGAGTAAGATTGTATTGTTACGTACTTTGTGAGAGTCTTGGGAGAGTACTAGAAAAGGTGTCTTTTTATGGAAAACACTTACAACATCACCCGCTTTTACCTCAACTTCAAGCTGATGGTCAGTTTCGTGTACCGATATTGTTTTTGTATGGTTTTGTACTTCTAGCGGTTCTTTATTAGGGTTCTGAATCAAAGCTAATGCTTTAAAGGCATTAGGCACTCCATAACCTAAATAATTATTGCCAAAAGGATATAGACTTGCTGATTTTTGGAGATAATCTTTCACTTCCTGGTTCGTCAGCCTTGGATTTGCCTGTAACATACAAGCCACAAAGCCTGTAATAACCGGAGCCGCCAACGAAGTGCCATACAACGAGAAACAAGATACGTTAGGTTTTAGGTAATCCAGAAAATCGGGACCAATGCTGCTATAACCCATTTTTAGTCCGGCTTCGTTAGTTGCGCCAACAGCTATCACACCCTCTACATCAGCAGGGGTCGATATAATACGCCAGTCACGGTCGTCACCTTCATTCCCTGCCGAAACTACCACTATCATGCCCTTTTGCTCGGTTGCTATTTTGGCTGCTTTGGCAATGGTACTTGTATTGCCATTCATCTGAATGGGCTTATAATCTTCTTTTGGGTTTGAAAAACCTTTGGCATAGCCCAAAGATGTATTTACTAATCGCACACCTAGACTATCCAGCCATTCAATTGCCGAAACCCAGTTGTCTTCTTCACCTCTAAACTCACGCCCACCGGTATCGGTTCTTGCCAGATAAAACTTGGCCTGTGTAGCCAAACCAAATTGCAATTTATTGTTAGACGATTTACCCGTAATGGCCGTCAACACTTCTGTACCATGAAAATCAGAAGAAGTTTCTCTTTCATCAAAATGGTTGGTTTTCTTCGGATTTATATAATCTCGCACGCCTAAAATTCTTTGCTCGCTAAATAAATGCCCTAATGCCGGCGATTCGCTAGTGCCATAGTAGCCTGCATCAATTACACCTATAGTTATATCTTTACCGTTTAAGCCTGCTTGCAGAAAACCTTCAATACCTACTTGTTTCATAACGTAGTCAACCCGTAAATCGTCGTTTGCCATTTGGTTGGCATTGGTTTTGGCGATAATTAATTTACTATCTATTGGAATAATTTCCTGAACAAAAGGTAGCGTATGAAGGTATTGAATTTGTGAATGCGTGAGGTAAGACGAAATAGCGTTCAGCCATTTAGATTGGTTAAGGGTGGCTATTCCATTAGCACTCAATTGTGCAATGTATTTTTGGCTTACAGGAAAATCGCTTGGTTGAATTTCTTGCATACCAAGGGCTCTTCTGTTTTCTTTACATTTATCAGAGATAGCAGCTTTCGTATTTAATTCTTTGTCTTTGAAAAGAACCCAGTATTTTTGCTGCGAGAATCCTTGCAAAGAAACGAAAACAGTAAAAATGAAGTTTATTAAAAAATTTCCAACTCGTGTCATAACCTATACAAAATTCATAATTTAAAAAAGCGCAATGCTTAGCAAGTGCCACCCAACAGAAAGTTAAACCAGAAAACCCCGACGGATTTAGACTTTAACTTATAAAATTAGCTGAAATAATTAATAATATACACCTAACTGACTAAGATTACATTTAAAATCACCAATTATGCGTTACGAACCAATTGATTCAACCTTATTTGTAAGCAATCGCCGACGTCTCAATTCATTGTTAAAACCAAAATCGATGGTAATAGTTTTGTCGAACGATGTGATTCCGACTAATGCCGACGGAACTATGGGTTTCAGACAAAATAACGATTTTTTTTATTTAACTGGTATCGACCAAGAAGAAAGCATTCTCATTTTATTCCCTGATTTTCCGGACGAAAATTTCAGAGAAATATTACTACTCCGTGAAACCAGCGAACATATTAAAATATGGGAAGGAGAAAGATTAACTAAAACCCAGGCTTCGGGTATTTCGGATATTGCGAAGGTAATTTGGGTAAATAGCTTCGAGTCAATACTTCGCAAACTTGTTTTCGAAGCCGACCAGGTGTATCTGAATCTGAATGAGCATGATGGTGCCGACTGGAAATTCCAGAGCCGAGAGAGACGATTTGTTGATGAATTTCGCCACAAATTTCCTTTGCATAAAGTTGAAAGATTGGCTCCGCTTATGCGCCAATTGAGAGTAATAAAACAATCTATTGAAATAGATTTATTGAAACGTGCCATTGAGATTTCGGCCAAGGGTTTTAAAAGAATGGCTAAGTTTCTGAAACCTAATGTGCGTGAATATGAATTAGAGGCTGAGCTAACGCACGAGTTTCTGATGAACCGCTCACGTGGGCACGCTTTTCACCCAATAATGGCCTCTGGTGCTAGTGCTTGTGTAATGCATTATATTACCAACAACAATATTTGTAAAGATGGAGAAGTTATACTATTAGATTTTGGTGCCGAATATGCCAATTATAATGCTGACGTAACACGGTGTTTGCCTGTAAACGGAAAGTTTACACCCAGGCAACGAGAAGTATATCAGGCAGTTTTAAGAATCATGCGTATCTCTCGGAATATGATTATAAAAGGGAACACAATGGATAAATTGCGGAAAGATGTAGGCAAGGTGGTCGAATCTGAATTGATAGATTTAGGCTTGTTAAGTCGGCACGATGTAGACAGACAAGACCCTGATGCGCCCTTGTATCGAAAATATTTTCCACATGGTATTTCGCATCATTTAGGGCTCGATGTACACGATATAGGCAACAGATATGAAACTTTTAAGCCCGGCATGGTCTTTACCTGTGAGCCAGGAATTTATATTCCGGAAGAAAAATTGGGCATTCGATTAGAAAACGATATTCTGATAACTCAAAAAGGAAACATCGATTTGATGGAGGATATTCCGCTTGAAATTGACGAAATAGAGGAGTTAATGAATAGCTAGTAGTGTTTTATAATTTGATACAACAAAGATTCTTTTCAGTTATCTTTGAAATTCTGATAAATTCAATTAACAAATATAAAAATGCTTTCTCTGAAATATCGTTACACAGCTTTATTGATTTTGCTCGTTAATCTGGCTTTGGCACAAAGTGCCGACGAAATGGTGTTTAAACAAAAAATGAGTTTGCCAAAAGGTGAAACCTCGTCTCAAACGGCGCTCACTATTGCTCAGTCGTTTTTAGGGCAGCCCTATAAAGCAGGCACACTCGATGCACCAAGTAAAGAACAATTAGTTTGCAATTTGAAAGATTTTGATTGTTGGACATTCGTGGAAACGGTTTCTGCCATGACAGTTACCAAAAATTCAGCAAAGCCCAACTTTTCAGCATTCCTGAATAATTTAAAGAAGCTTCGTTACCGAGAAGGTCAAATAAACGGTTATGCTTCTCGCTTACACTATTTTAAAGAATGGGCAATACGGGCAGAAGAAAACAAAATTGTGCAAGATATGACCGAAATGATTGGCGGGGTTCCGGCTGATAAAGAAATTAACTTTATGACCCGCCATCGAGATTTATATCCACATTTGCAGAGTAATGAAACGTTTGCGGCTGTTGAAAAATATGAAGACTATCTGAACAAATACGATTTCTATTATATTCCAAAAGCGAATGTAAGAAAAATCGAGAGCCAGATTCAGGATGGTGATATTATTGCCATTACTTCAAACATCGATGGCCTCGATTTTAATCATGAGGGATTTGCCATCAGAAAAAACGGAAGAATACATTTGCTGCATGCCTCGCAGGAAATGAAAAAAATAATTATTTCTACCGAGCCATTGGTAGATTACCTCAATCGTTTCAAGAAGCATTCGGGTATAGCAGTAGTTCGCTTGCTCTGATTACAAAAGAGGCTGTCTCAAAAGTTTTTTGTGCCAAATAATATTTTGTGCTACCTTCTTTTGAGACAGCCTCTTCGTTTATTCTATTACTTTACCGTCTTTCATTACTATTTTTATATTTCTTACGTCATTGATATTTTCTGTCGGATTTCCTTCAACAACCACAATATCAGCTAATAAACCGGTTTTGATTCTGCCTACTTGTTTTTCGATATGAAAAGCATCAGCACTATTACTTGTGGCTGATTTTAAGGCTTCAATGGGTTTCATGCCATACTCTACCAACATTTCTATCTCTCGGGCATTATCACCATGAGCAAAAACACCTACATCGCCTCCCATTAATATCTTTACTCCCGATTTCAATAATTCTTTAAATTTCGCTTTTTTTTGCTTTAAGTGCTCGGGTTCTGGGTCAATTCCTTTTTTCCAACCTGAATATTGAAACAAGGCATCACCTGCCGCTAGTGTAGGGCATAGATAAACATTTCTTTCAACCATCATTTTCCATATTTCGGGCGTACCGTTATCGCCGTGTTCTATGGTTTCAATACCAGCCAGTATAGCCCTGCGCATTCCCTCAGCCGATGAGGCATGAGCAACTGTTGGCCTGCCCGAACTTTTTGCTGTTGCTACAATCAACTTAAGCTCATCGAGTGTAAAGGTAGGGGCGGTTTCACCTCTCAATCCCCAGCGATAATCGGCATAGACCTTAATTAAATCGGCGCCATGCCCAATCTGGTTTCGTACTTTTTTTATTAAATCATCGTGGCCGTCAGCTTCTTCGGCTCCTTGCGGCACGCTTACACCAGAGGCAAAACCTTTTGGTGCATAACTTCCGGTAGCAACCAATGCTTTGGTGGCAATCAATAATCTTGGGCCTAATATAATTCCCTCGTTGATTGCCATTTTCAGGCCAACATCATCAAAGCCAGCACCTTCAGTGCCCAAATCGCGGGCAGTGGTAAAACCGGCCTTTAGGGTTCTTTCGGCATGTTTTGCAGCTCTTATGGTGCGGTATGAGCTGGGTTCTCTCAATACCTGGTCGTCCCAAGGTGTTTCGTTGTAAGGGTGCAGAAACAAATGTGTGTGGCCTTCAATCAGGCCGGGCATAAGCGTACAGTTTTTCAGTTCTATTGTTGCGGCATCCTTGCTTAGTTTTTTTTCGATTTCGGCATAAGGGCCGACCTGCTCAATTATGTTGTTTTTTACTAAAACACCATAATTTTCAAAAACTTTTTCCCCATCAAATATCCGTGTAGGTTTAAGATAAATTGTGTTTTGTGAAAATACAAGGGTTGAAGACAGCAAAAGTATAGTAATAATAAGTATAGATTTGTTCATAGAAAAGGGTGGTTTGATAGAAAAATACAGATTTAGTCACAGACTTTTTTGAATCTGCCCGAATCATGAGCGGCGGAACCTCCTGATGCCAATCAGGCCGATTGTTATAAAGACAAGCCCCATTACTATATTTGAGGTACTTACTTCTGGAGTAACGAATCGGAGGCCAATGATAAAAATGCCACAGGCAATAGCCACAAAACTGGCGTAAAAAGAGAGCTTGTTTTTATCCATATGTATTTAGGTTAGGGTATAAGTTTGAAATTTATTCAAAAATAAAATTTTATTTAAATCTTTTACCTAAAATTTCCATTTTTACAAAATAAACTAGAAATATATGCTTATAGGTATAGGAGGGGTAAGTCGGTCGGGTAAAAGTACATTGGCCAATCTTTTAGTTACTTATTTCAGGAAAAATGGTAAAAAGGCCATTATTTTCCATCAAGATGATTTTGTTTTTCCTGAAACGCAAATCCCTAAAATTAAAAATCGTACCGATTGGGAATCACCACATTCTATTGATTTCGAATTGTTTAAAGAAGTACTGATTCTTTTTAGGGAGAAGTTTGACGTGGTAATTGCTGAGGGACTGTTTGCGTTTCATGATACAGCAACAAACGAACTTTTGGATAAAAAACTCTTTGTGAAAATATCAAAACGTACTTTTCTTATCAGGAAATCGATGGATACCCGATGGGGCTACGAACCTACCTGGTTCATTGACCATATCTGGAACTCGTTTCAGAAATATGGTAAACCATCAACCGAAATAAAAAATTTACTTTCGGTAAGTGGCGAAGATGAATTTGATATGGAGAAGGTGATTAAATATATCTGTAAGTAGTTGGTTACATTCAGTATCAATTTTTCAGAATTAATTTTTGAAATTTGCTGATTTAGCAGACCTTTGCACTCTCATTAAAAATTAGCTCAATGAAACTCATAGACGGAAAATTAATTTCGGCTCAGGTCAAACAAGAATTAAAAGAAGAAGTAGAAAAACAAAAAGCCAATGGTGGTAAAATTCCTCATCTGGCAGCTATATTAGTAGGTAATAATGGCTCAAGTGAAACCTATGTGGCAAGTAAAATAAAATCTTGCGAAGAAATAGGTTTTAAATCGACCCTTATTCGTAGAGATGAAAGCATAACAGAAGAAGAGTTGCTGGAACTTATTAAACAATTGAACGAAGATGATGATATTGATGGTTTCATCGTTCAGTTACCGCTTCCTCAACAAATCAATGTCGAAAAAGTAATTGAGTCAATCGAACCAAGAAAAGATGTTGATGGGTTTCATCCAATCAATATCGGTAGAATGGCCAAGGGTTTACCTGCTTATATTTCGGCTACACCATTTGGCGTTTTAGAACTCATCAAACGATATAATATCGAAACCGCAGGTAAACATTGCGTGGTAGTTGGCCGCAGCCAGATAGTTGGTTTGCCAATGAGTATCCTGATGCAACGAAACACTTACCCGGGTAACTGTACGGTATCTTTGGTACATAGCCGTACACAAAATCTTGCTGATATTACCCGCCAGGCCGATATTCTGGTTGCCGCTTTAGGCAAGCCTGAGTTTATTACGGCTGATATGGTAAAAGAAGGTGCAGTGGTAATTGACGTAGGCTTAACACGTGTGGTTGACTCAAGTAAAAAGAGCGGATTTGCTCTGAAAGGCGATGTAAAGTTTGATGAAGTTGCACCTAAAAGTAGCTATATAACCCCGGTTCCGGGCGGAGTAGGGCTAATGACGGTAGCTGCCCTGATGTATAATACTTTGCTTTCTGCCAGAAGAGAGATTTATAAATAAGAAAAAAGAGGCTTTACTTAGGTGGAGCCTCTTTTTTTTGCCAAAACAATTGGCTTAGTGGTTAATATAAAGCTGGTGTGTAATGGATTTACCATTTCCTAGGTGTAATTCAACAAAATAAATGCCATCTTTTAACTTTTCGATGTCAAATTCCTGCAAATTTCCTTCCTGAAGATTTTGTTTTTGAATTACTTTTCCTTGCGAATCTTTTAGAAATGCTGTTGTCTTCATACTAATGTTCGTTTAAGCTATTAATAATAGAGAGTAGCAAAATTTCTGCTGCGTCTTACCAATAGACGAATGTTGGACTAAAAAGTGTTGCATTGGTTTAATTGCGAAGCAATATTTAGTTAATGCGGATTTGGACTAAAACGGATTATAGGTAATTTTATTGTGTATTTTACAGCACAAATACGTATACGCCTTCTTGTTTAGTTTAACTATTTGAAATCAAATTTGTTATAATCTACCGATACATTCTTTCAGATAGTCGATTCTTTTAATCAAAATTACGGCTTGAGCCGTATCTTTAGGTATGTTTCAATTGAAGAATGTTTCTTTGCTTATACACCTGGTTGGCTGGCTGATTGTTATTAGTCTTACCACCTTATTTATGTCTGAAAGCCGGAGTATCGCTGACATCTTATTCGGTACATATATTTGGCTTTTTTTTCTGATATACATTGTTCTTTTTTATATCAATATCCTTTGGCTGATTCCTGAGTTTTTCTTTCGCCGTAAATTCTACGCTTATTTTGGTATTATTTTGTGTCTTCTAGTTGCCATTGCTATCATCAAACCATTTGATAGATTGGTTTTTGAAAGAAACCGAGAAAGTAATAAAAGGTTTGAACGACCGGATTTTGACCGCCCACCGCCAAGATTAGACCATCCACCGCATTTTGAAAAATTTGCCAAACCTCCGCCTGAGTTTTTGAGAGAACCCGAAAGAAAAAGAGAACCCCGGGAAACAGGCAAGAAAATAGATGTAATTAGTATTTTTTTGTTTGGCTTAATATGTGCATTAGGTATGGCCCTGAAAATAAACGAGCGTTGGCGAGATTCGGAGCAAAGGGCTGTTCAGGCGGAAGCAGATAAGGCCAATGCCGAATTATCTTTTCTGAAAGCACAGATTAACCCACATTTTTTGTTTAATACGTTAAATAATATTTATTCGCTGGCTGTAACCAACAATAAAAGTACGGCTGCAAGCATCATGAAATTGTCGCAGATAATGCGTTATGTAACCGATGAAGTGTCGGAAGATTTTGTGCCGCTGCAAAGCGAAATAGAGTGTATTAGTAATTATATTGACCTGCAAAAACTACGCTTAAGCAAAAAAACAAACGTGGTTTTTGAAGTAGGAGGTGAAACCGAAACAAAAAAAATTTCGCCTTTGTTGCTTATGACTTTTGTTGAAAATGCCTTTAAACATGGCATAAGCAATCACGAAAACGCAATTATTGAGATTAAAATTAGTGCTGATGCCAAAATCATGAGGTTCAACTGTAAGAATACTTTATTTGCTACTTCTCGCAAGGTTGAACGAACAGGAATAGGTCTGGCTAATACACGGCAGCGTTTGGCGCATTTGTATAAAGATAAATACACATTGACTATACACGATAAAGTAGAATTTTATCATGTTGAATTAATAATTGAAGAATAGATGAAACTCAAATGTGTTGTAATTGATGATGAACCCTTGGCCTTGGAGTTAATGAAAGAGTATATTTCAGGGTTTCAGGAGTTAAACCTAGTTCAGACCTTTGATGATGGCATTCAAGGGCGGGATTTTCTGCGAGATAATCAGATTGATTTACTATTTGTAGATATTAATATGCCCGATATTACAGGGCTTGAACTGGTTGCTTCTCTGAGCAATAAGCCAATGGTAATTTTTACCACGGCTCATCGGAAATTTGCCGTTGAGGGTTTCGACCTCGAAGCTGTTGATTATCTGCTCAAGCCAATTGATTTTGAAAGATTCGGTAAAGCTGTAAAGAAAGCGTTGGAATACCATCAGTTCAAAAGCAATCAGACGAGCGAAGAGGCGCAATACATTTTTGTACGTGCCGAATACCGCATGGTGAAAATAGAACTAAAGGCTATGGAATACATTGAAGGCTTAGAAGACTACATCAAGATTCATGTAATGGGGCAAAGCCACCCGATTCTTACGCTTATGTCGCTCAAAGGCATTTTAGAACAATTGCCCGCCGATTCATTCAGCCGAATCCACCGTAGTTATATTGTTGCCAATGCGCAGGTAAAATCTGTGTTAAAGAAAAACGTATTGTTAGCTTCGGGTGTTGAGTTGCCTATCAGTAATTCTTACCAGCAATTTGTTGACGATTGGCAAAAAAAGTAATCAATTTACCGATACAAACGTGTCGTTAACCGATACTTGGCAAACGCAATGCAATCAAACTTTCTTTTTCTTCGTCTATAGAGGTATATAACGAAAAACATTATGGACAGAAAAGATTTTTTGAAAAAAGGCTTAGGCTCTTTAGCTATTATGCCATTATTTGCGGCTTGCAAAGAAACTGATGTAGACCCAACTGATACAAGCGGAAGCACAGGTACTGATTCGGGGACTGGTACAAGTACCGGGTCTTGTACTACTACTGCCTCTGAAACCGAAGGGCCTTTTCCTACTAAAAACCCGAGTTCTTTGGTTACAAACGATATTACTTCTGACCGAGCCGGGACAAAACTCACCGTAAAAATCACGATTCAGAATAAAAACAATAGCTGTGCGGCACTAGCCAATGCTTTTGTTGACATCTGGCATTGTGATGCTGCCGGCAACTACTCTGAATACGGCGGAACAGGTATGCAAAGTACAAATTATACAAATGTCCATTTTTTGAGAGGCCGCCAGACTACCGATTCGAGCGGTGTAGTGAATTTTACCACTATTTATCCTGGTTGGTATTCAGGGCGTGCCGTACACATTCACGTGCATGTGTATAACAGTAGCGGCAAATCATTGCTGGTAACACAAATAGCATTCCCGGAAGATGTTAGCAAAGTAGTATTTGCACAAGGTGTTTACGCCACCCACGGCCAAGCCGATACAACTAATGCAAGAGACAATGTTTTTGGTGATGGTGTAACAACCGAAATGTCAACCGTTACCGGAAGTCCATCAGCAGGCTACGCCCTTACACACACTATTGTGGTGAACGGATAATTGTAAGGTTATTTAATTAAGATTCACGGAGTAATATACATAAGCGCAGAGGTAGAGACAGGGCATTGCCCTGTCTCTACACAATCTAACATCTTTAAATAATATCTATCTCTCGAGTCTTAATAAAATTATATGCGTGAAATTAGATTATGTCAAAAATAGAATAATCACTCATTCACTAAATCTCTCAATCACTCAATGCATAAAGACATGGCAAAAGGAATCATTCGCTTGTGTTACAAGAAAATTATAGAGGCAAATGCACAAAAAACGTGGGAGAAGCAGGTTTTTGAGGATACTTATATGGAGTTTTTTATGCAATCTCAGTTCTATAATCAGGAAGGAAAGTACCAGACTTTTCAGGAGATACTGGCGAATGTTCCGGCTGCAGATAAACTGCATTATTTGGTAAGTACGGCTGCCATAAACTACATCAGGCAGTTAAACGACCTCATACCTGATATTACCAATGTGCATCAGCACGTGTGCCTGCCGTTTAAGAATTTCAGGTTTGAAATCGTGCAGTCGCATACGCAACGTAAAGCAGAGCACAAAGTAGCTATTTATTTTTATAGCGATGCGCTCACCTGGGTTGATACCATAGATAATCAATTATTGATTGCTTACGGGAATCAGAGCGATGCATTAAACTCAAACACTGAACTCCAAACAGATTTAATTGCATTGCAGCCATTTTTAAGTATTTCATCGTTCCAAAACTTTTAGAAAAATGCTTACTCAAACACAAGGTCAAATATATTTATCTAATGCCCGAGGGCTAACGCTTACCAAAACTCACAGAAGTTTCCATACTTTCAATGATGGTAATTATTATGACAGAAACAGAAAGCCGTTCGGTAACCTGATTACTTGTAATGATGATACGTTGGTAGGAGGGGAGACCATGAGAATAATTGCTGACCGAAACTTAGAGATTATGCTCTTGCCCTTGGTAGGTGCTATTGAACTAAGTATCAATGGAGGTAAACCAGAATTTATAGATATTTGCGAAGCAAAGGTTTTTTCGGTTTCGGCCAATGATGCCTACGAAATCACAAATCCTTATGACAACGAGCTTGTGAATTTTCTACATATCCGCTTTACAAGAGCATTCGGGGTTGAAAGCATTAAGAATAGAAGCGTTTATTTTAATATTGATACAAATAAACATACCCTACAAAACATTGGTGCCAATTGTTATATAGGTAAATTTGCAGGCCGTGAAGAGGGATTTCTGATCCTTAAACCTGAAAGCCAAGGTGTTTTTGGCTTCGTGATTGAAGGTGCATTTGAGTTTCAGAATCGCCTGTTGGAAGCAAGAGACAGCATAGCTCTATGGAACGACGACAATGACCCGCTTCAAATAGAGTTTGAAGCTCTATCGAACGATGCTATTTTGTTAATAATTGAAGTAAAAACTATGGGCGGAATATTAATTTAGTAGTATAGAATTTTCCCTTTTCGAATCTGAAATAGATACGTCCGACTCTGATAACTGTCATTTCTTTGATATTATCAGGGTTTTCTATGTCATCTTCAAGCGTATGAATACTACCATGCGTTTTTTTAGCTATTTGTACGTAGTCTGACTGAAACGCTAGGTTTCTCTCGTAGGTTTCGCCACATAAAATAATATGCGTTTTTTTCTTTACTTTCGAAAGATTCTTCATGTCCTTCACAGGGCTGCTGTTATCGGCAATCATCACAAATTCATCAACATCAGGGAACTGCTTTTGGGCATAAAGTAGCGCTTCAATGTTGTTTTCGGCACGCTCTTTATTGTTTTCTGTATTACTGATAGCGGCAAACATGGTATCCCAAAGTTTCATTTCATCTTTGGTATTTACCATAAACATCTTGCCGGGTAGTCTGCCACGAGTTTCGTTGCCAAGGCTGTCGCAATCGGTAAAGAATACAATCCCTTTTATATTATTGTTGTCAACGTTTTCCATCATCCAGTCGAAAACCTGGGTGGTATACGGAAACATACTCGAGGTCATGTCGCACACAATCACTACATTTTTCCACTTTTCGGCATTGCGGTCAAGGGCTTCGTAAGAGGTCAATTCATAGGTTTTGCCAAGTTCACGCACCCTCAGAATTTTATCACTCATCGAAATAGCCGACGAGTTCAGAAAACGAATATCTTTATCGGCGAAGTCTGCGTGTTTTTCAGCAGGGCCGGCAACTTTTCTTGAAGTTAATTTACTTACTTTAAGGCTGGTTAGTGGTTCTGAAACCTCGTTGTTGGTTTCGGGTGCGATTTCAGTTCGTATTGGTGATTTAGTTTTTGCCGGCTCAATGCCAGCTTCTTTAGGGTCTTGTACTTCTACTTTAGTAAACGTCGAATCATGTATTAGTTCTGCTTGTTCAGTTTTGGTTTCAGGGTTTAGGTTGGTTTGTTTGGCAATTTCTTGCTTAACCGGTAGTGGGTCGTTGGCAGCAAACCAATAATAACTCAAGCCTAACACCAATACTACAACACTTGGAACCGAAAAACGTAAAAGTTTATCAACCATAATTTTACGTTGCATCTTTTTCCAATCATCTGGCGAATAGTCAGGCTGGAAATTATTCAATTTCTCCCTGATAATCCGATGTAATTTTTCTTCTTCTGACATGACTACAATCTTTTTGTTAACTTTTGACGAAGTAACCCATTTGCTAAAGACAGATTTGCTCTTGAAGTACTTTCTGCAATGTTTAACATTTCTGCAATTTCTTTGTGTGAATAACCTTCTATGGCATACAAGCTAAAAACTACCCGATAATTGGTAGGTAGGCTCTGTATAGCCAACATGATGTCTTCTGATGAGAGTTTGGCGTAAACCGACTCGTCTCCGTAATTAGGTTCAGCAATGTTTTCGTTTAATTCTGCTGATTGTTTATGAATATTTTTTCTGTAATGGTCTATAGCTCCGTTAATCATGATACGGCGGAGCCACGGTTTAATACTTTCTATATTACTTATTTTGTCTAGGTTTTTGAAGACTTTCAAGAATCCATCGTTCATTATTTCCAAAGCGTCTTCTCTGTTTTCACAATAACTCATACAAGCAGACAAAGCAAACCCATGAAAATGCTCATAAAAGATTTTCATAGCTTTTTCATCGCCTTTCAGGCAATCTGCGACAACCTCCATCAAACTATTTGAGGTCAATAGCTTTTTTCTGGTTAAGGTTTTTAAGTAAATTTCTGCTGTTTGAGTTATCACGGGAAATTTACGATTGAATAGTGGAACTATTTTCTAACAAGACGTAAATAACCTGCTAAAACGCTGTGTGAAATAATTAATTTCCTTGAAACATTAAAAAATGGCAGGTAAAACCTGCAAGTAGGAGGGATTAATTACTTCTATATATTATATACTAAAGCCGTGCCCGGCTTATGCTTTTGCCGATTTTCTTCGGTAAAACATAATCAAAACCGTTTTGTACTTTAAGGTTATAATCAAAAAACTCAAGAGCTCTTTGTAAATTACTACGATTGATAGCAATAAAGTAGGGGTTTTGGCCGTGGCCTCTTCTTACAAGGCGGGCATCTAGTTTGAAAATTGTGCCTTCGGGGTAGTGAGCTACTAACCGTGAGGGGCAACTTACCTTAATATCGCAGGGTATCTGCTGGCCATTAATGGTGCTTAGTCGCATACGTTTTTTGCTAGGGTCATAATATGACTCGGCAAAAACATCTAAGAAAAAGATTTTGTTAAGTTCAGGAACTTCGTCCAGTAGCGACAGTTGCATCAGCTTTAGGCGTTTAATTGTCATGGTACATTACACTATCATTCCATGAATAATGCAAATCTATACAAAAAGTGGAAAATATTCCAATACGATAGGTGTTTTTTTAAGCAAAAAGCGTACCTTTGCGAATCTTTTTTGAGGCATAAAAAAAAATGGCAGAAGTTAAGATTTTCTCAGGTACATCATCAAAGTATTTAGCTAGTCGGGTTGCCGACTATTACGGCAAAGACTTAGGCAGTGTGAGCATTAACCGCTTCGCTGATAGTGAAATTTCGGTAAGTTTTGATGAGTCTGTAAGGGGCTGCGATGTCTTTCTGGTTCAGTCAACTTTTCCACCAAGTGATAATATCATGGAATTGTTGATGATGATTGACGCCGCAAGACGTGCCTCGGCTCACTATGTTTGTGCGGTTATTCCGTATTTTGGATACGCCCGTCAAGACAGAAAAGACAAACCAAGAGTAGGCATTACTGCCAAGCTTATTGCCAATATGCTCACAGCCGCAGGTGCTGACCGAGTAATGACAATGGACTTACACGCAGGCCAGATTCAAGGTTTTTTCGATATTCCGGTTGACCATCTGGAGGGTACTTCGGTTTTTGTACCTTATCTGAAAGCTCAGAAACTCGAAAACCTGAAATTTGCTTCTCCTGACGTTGGTGGGGTAGCTCGTTGTAGGAAATTCGCATCGTATTTCGATGCCGAAATTGTAATTTGTGACAAACATCGCAAAAAAGCCAATGAAATTGCTTCTATGCAATTGATTGGAGATGTTGAAGGCTCTGATGTAATTCTGGTAGATGACCTGATTGATACAGGGGGTACTATCTGTAAAGCAGCAGAGTTGATTCTTTCAAGAGGTGCCAAATCGGTGCGTGCATTCTGTACTCACGGTGTACTTTCGGGTAAAGCAAATGAAAATATCTCCAATTCGGTATTAGAAGAATTAATAGTAACTGATACTATTCCGTTGAAATATGATAACCCTAAAATAAAGGTGTTATCAGTAGCTGAGTTGTTTGGCAAGGCTATCGGAAGAATCAGAGATAATGGGTCTATTAGCACTTTATTTATAAATTATCAACAGAATTTAGGTTTCTGAAATTCAGATACTAAAGTTCAAAAATTAAACTTTACAAAAATGAAAAAAACTGAGATTGTAGGGTATAACAGAGCGAATCTCGGACGCCAGGCTTCACAGGAACTGCGTGCGCAAGGATTGATCCCATGTGTGTTATATGGTGGAGAAAACCAGGTTTCGTTCTATGCTCCGGCTTACTTGTTCCGTGATTTACTTTTTACTCCTGATGTTTACGAAGTAACTATCAATATTGAAGGTAAAATTTACACCGGTATTTTGCAGGATTCACAATACCACCCTGTAAACGACCAAATCATTCACGCTGATTTCTTAGAAATCACTCCGGACAAAGTTATTAAAGTAGCTGTTCCGATTAAATTACACGGTCCGTCAGAAGGACAAAAGAAAGGGGGTAAATTAGTTCAGAAAATGCAAAAACTACGTTTGCAAGGTCCGGCTAAACACATTCCTGATTATGTAAACGTTGATATTAAAGATTTGGATTTAGGTAAATCTGTAAAAGTAGGTGCAATTGGTGAAATCGACGGTGTAAAAATCTTAGATGCAACTAGCAATCCTATTGCGTTTATCTCTATTCCACGTTCTTTGCGTCAACAATAAGATTGCAAAAATCATAGCTAATAGATATATAGCGGGTTGGTTTCAACCCGCTATTTTTTTTACCTTAATTATTGCAAGCACCCATTTTTGCTTCAAAAGTTGCACCGGGTTGTGTCTGAAAACCAGCCGTAAGCATAATGCTCTTATTGGCTTCCATTTTAATTATAGATGAGTTATCAAGCATTTTACCTTTAAAAATGATTCGTTCGGATGCGGAAAAATTATAATTTCCACTCGGAATATCCTTCGTAAGATTCATTTCCGATTGGCACTCGTTATTTTTCAGTTTCAGAATCCAGAAATCATCATCGCCTCGCCATTCAGTTATATCGCCGTTGTTTGAGGCCGTATTGCCAACAACCAGATAGCCGTTATCAAAAGTGCTCACCATGCAGTTGGGTTCGTCGTGGCCACTGCCACCATATAATTTATGCCAGCGGATATCGCCATTGATAGGGTTTAGCTTTACCACCCAAAAATCGGCACTACCATGATTCCCCACAGGCTCACCTTCGCCATCAGGCGAATAAGACTCACCAACTACCAAGTACTCGCCATCTGCCATTTGCACAAGTGAGCGTGCATATTCGTTTTTTAAGCCACCGTAGCACTTGCTCCAGAGCTTCTGGCCTGTGCTATCTATTTTTACCACCAGATAATCTCGATTACCTGTGTTTTCGCTGTTGGCATGATTCCCGAGTGCATCGTAATCATGCGAGTAGGTTTCTCCGGCAATTACATAACTGCCATCGTTGCATTGCATTACCGCTCTGGCATATTCGTCGAGCGTGCCTCCGAATTTTTTCTGCCATTGCAGGGTACCATCTTTATTTATTTTAACTATCCAGAAATCAAGCCCGCCTTTATTTGGTACACCCGGCATATCTTCTGAATTTGAATATCCTACAAAAAGAAAACCACCATCGTGCGTTTTGGTAATAGCGTGCGCATGATCGTTTTTAGCTCCACCATAAGTTTTTTGCCATAGCACATTGCCAACACCATCAATTTTCAGTAGCCAGGCATCAGTCCAGCCATGATTCCCCACTACATAGCTATCGTTTGATTCTGAAAAGCCTGCAATTATATAAGTATCGTTATCAGCTTTACAAATTGAGTAGCCAAAATCATTACTGCTGCCGCCAAGATTCTTTTTCCATTCTACATTGCCATTGTTTGTAAACTTGATGAGCCAATAATCGGTATGGCCAAAGTTCTGGGTAATATCGTGGTTGATTGAATTTGTATAGCCAAGACATATAAACTTGTGGTCGTGGGTTTCAATTACTGAGTTGATATAATCTTCGCCACTGCCACCTAATGATTTTTTCCATTGAAGCTCGCCGTGTGTATCTAGTTTGATAACCCAGCCATCAAAAAAGCCAAAATTATTGTCGAGATGAAAATTGTCTGACTGCGAATGACCGCCTACAAAATAGCCACCGTCGTGGGTTTCGGTAACCGATACGGCTTTGTCGTAGAAGCTGCCACCGTAGGTTTTTTGCCATTCTATAAGCGGTTGTTGCGCTAGCGTATAATAATATGAAAACATACTGATAAGGAAAAACAGCGGAAGTTTCATGGTGGAAATAGGAATATAGGTGTTTAGTGAAATTGGTAATTAGGTGTGCCAAAGTTAAGTTTATAGCTAAAATAGTTTAGATTAATTCTATATTATTTATTGAGTGGATGTTTTTGATACCACTTTAACCGAAACGAATTATATTTGCACATAAAAAAAATCTTGCCACACAAAACGGTGACAAGATTGCTTACTACGACAGTTATTTACGACTTAAATATAAAATTTTGATGTGGTGGATTTAGTTTAGTACTGTAGTACTTTATTTACTTCTATCATAACAAATGCATCATCTAGCATATTTCTGAAGTTATCCATTTCTTTAGGGGTAAACATCAGATAAAAATTGTTGAGTGGGGTGCGCATTCCTAGGGTTCTTCCACTTGCCCCCACATCTCCTGTATCAAAGATTGTGTTTTCGTCATCAAACATCCTTCTGAATTGTCTCAAATCATCTTCCGAAAAAATAAACAATTGGTTGTTGAATACCAGATTGAATTTTTCGCAGCACGGGCATTTACCAACATACCCATAAGCACAAGAGGCAAGTATTAAAAGTTTGTGACTAGTCATTTTTTTGTTTGTTGATTTTCTTTTGCAATAAATCACCATAATTTTCGTCGGTATATCCGCAAATCAGGTAATTAAACTGGCTCAGCATTGGTTTTCCTAGCAGAAATACCCTTTGGTTGCTTACGTAATCAATAATTTCTAAAGCCTGAATCATCAACGATTCTTTGTCGGCTGATGTGTGTGATTTTTCTTGCATGCTATTCGGCGAATCAGTGATTAATTTTTTATTATCTCAAACAAATGCAAATGAGCAATTTTGATACCTTACCGATAATTGCTACTTACCTAATCACCCATTCTCACATTCCCAAACCATTAATTGCTCAATACTTTTTTGTTTTCACAATCGGCTTTTTCACAATGCCCATATAATAATAAATCGTGTTGAGTAATATTAAACTGCATCATTTCGCCTATCATTTTCTGAATCTGCTGCAAACGTGGGTCACAAAATTCTTTAACCTGTTGGCAGTCTAAACATATCAGGTGGTCGTGCTGGCGGAAATTAGCTGCTTTCTCGTATTTTGTTACGTTGTTGCCAAACTGGTTTTTACGTATCAGGCCACATTCAAGCAATACCTCAAGGTTATTATATATAGTAGCTCTACTTACGTATTGCTTTTTTTCAACCATAGTTGTATAAAGGTCTTCAGCATCGAAATGGTCCTGACGAGAATAGATTTCTTCGAGCATCATCATTCTTTCTGTGGTTTTTCTCAGTCCTTTTTCTTCCAAAAAAATCAGAAACTTAGCCACAGCCTTCTCGTAATTTATATCTTTCATTGTGCCTCCCTTCCGAATAATTACCACTAAAGGCAATTGTAATAGTATATAATATATGTTGTTGGATACTTGTTGTTAGCATCGTGCTACAAAGGTAAATTCTTATTTAGAATTAATCCAAATAATTTTTAAGTTTTATTTTTAATTAGTCTAAATAAGCTATACATTTGCATCATCAAACAAGAGAATGATTTTTTTAAATTTAATGAGTATACAAACACCCCAAAAAATGAAGTTAAGTTTTACAGTATTATTGGTAATGTGTAGCGCTTGGGTATTCGGACAGAACGGAACCCTTAAAGGAAAAGTTACAACAAACGATGGCAAACCTGCCGAATTTGTAAATGTTATTATTAAAGGTGCAAACAGAGGTGCGGTTGCTGATATTGACGGAAACTACCAGATTGGCAATGTAAAACCAGGTGAGTATGTAGCACAAGTTAGTTTTATCGGGCTGAAAGCCGAAACAAAAAAATTCAGTATCAAAGCTGACGAAACAGTAACGTTAGATTTTGAAATGGAAATAAGTGCTAACCAATTACAAGAAGTGGTGGTATCGGCAAACCCAAGTAAATACGTTACCGACTACCCGTCTATCTCACTTCGTTTAAAAACTCCACTATTAGAAGTTCCACAAAATATTCAGGTTGTAACACGTCAGGTAATTCAAGACCAACAAATTTTTGATATGCTTGAGGGTGTAACCCGTAATGTGAGTGGTGCTACCCGTGTTGAGCACTGGGACACTTACGCACAGATAAACATGAGAGGTTCAAGAATTGCGGCTTTCAGAAACGGAATGAATGTACAGTCAACCTGGGGCCCACTTGCTGAAGATATGAGCATGGTTGAGCGTGTTGAGTTTGTGAAAGGGCCAGCGGGCTTTATGCTAGCCAATGGCGAGCCTAGTGGTTTCTATAACGTAGTAACCAAAAAACCTACGGGTATCAATAAAGGTGAAGCAAACATGACCGTTGGTAGCTTTAATACCTACCGTACTGCCCTTGATTTTGATGGTAAACTATCACAAGACGGTAAAGTATTGTACCGTTTGAACCTGATGGGACAAACCAAAGGCTCACACCGTGATTATGAGTTCAATAACCGTATATCTATTGCTCCGGTATTAAAATTCCAGTTTACGCCAAATACATCGTTAACGGCCGAATATACTTACCAGTTCAACCAGATGTCGGTAATTGGTTCAAACTATGCTTTCTCTAAAAAAGGAATGGCCGATTTGCCTGTAAACTTTACAACGGCAGAGCCTAATATGGACCCATCGAACATCAACGATAATACTTTGTTTCTTAGCTTGGCGCATAGCCTTAACGATAATTGGAAACTAACCGGACAGTTGGCTTACATGAAATACAGCCAGATTGGGCAGTCTATCTGGCCGTCAGGTTTCTCTGCCAATGGCGATACGCTTATCAGAGGTGCTTCTATTTGGGACGTACTCGGTATTACTAAAGTAGGTCAGTTCTTCGTAAATGGCGATGTGAAGACTGGCCCTGTAAACCACAGAATATTGGGTGGTTTAGATATGGGACAAAAAGATTTTTATCATGACTGGGCACAAGGTGGTGCTTACTCTGGGCCTGCTGGTTTCAATATTTATAACCCTGTATACGGTACTGTACCGGCATCGGCTTATCCTAAATATGACCGTAGCCTTAGCCTACGCCAAAGAGGGGTATATTATGCACAAAGCTATGCGGCTATCTACTTACAAGATGAGTTACGCTTCTTCGAAGATAAATTAAGATTGACACTTGCAGGCCGTTACACCAACGCACAAGACAGCGACCCGTATTCGGGTATTGGTAAAGCAGAGAAATTTACGCCACGTGTTGGTTTAAGCTACTCTATTAACAAAAATACAAGTGTATATGCTGTGTTCGACGAAGCATTTGTGCCACAAGCAGGTGCTACTTTCCAAGGTAAGAGCTTCGACCCAATTACTGGTAACAACAAAGAAATTGGTATTAAACGTGAGTGGTTAGGTGGTTTGTGGTCAACTTCGGTTTCGGCATATAACATCACTAAAAACAATGTCTTGACAGCTGACCCTAACAATCAATATTTCTCGATTCAGTTAGGCCAAACGCAAGTAAAAGGTATTGAATTTGACTTACGTGGACAAATTATGCACGGTTTAGACCTTACCTTGAACTACGCTTATACGGATGGTAAAGTAACCAAAGATACAGAAGAGAAAAATGTAGGTGTACAGATACCGGGTACTTCTAAAAACGTAGCCAATGCATGGTTGAGCTATAAAGCAACCAATGGTGCTTTGAAAGGCTTTGGTGTATCGTTGGGTGGTCAGTTTATTGCTGGTCGCTCGTCGTGGTACGTGTTTGATGGTTCGAAACAAGGCTTACCAAACTATTTCAAGATGGATGGTGCAGTTTCTTACCAAGCCAACAAATTTGCCGTTGCACTTAATGTAAACAATATTACCAATGCTTACTTATACATGGGGGCATTTTATGACTGGAGCCAATTCTATTACTGGCAAACAGAAGCTAAGAGAAATCTTCGTCTTTCAATCAACTACAAATTCTAACAATGACAGTTAAAAAAGCAGTTGGCAAAATACATCTCTGGCTCGGGCTTACGTCCGGGCTAGTGGTGTTTATTGTCAGTATTACCGGCTGTATTTACGCCTTTCAGTCCGAAATTCAGGACTTAACCCAATCTTACCGATACATCGAGGTCGAAAAGAAACCGATGTTGCCTCCCTCCGCTATTAAAGCGATTGTAGAAAAAGCCGTTCCGAACAAAGTAATACATAGTGTTACTTACGAAAGACCCGGCCGTGCTGCTATTGCAACAATCTACCACTATGAACCAAGCTATTATTACCTGGCCTATGTGAATCCTTACAGCGGAGAGGTGCTGAAAGTGAAGAATATGGATGAAGATTTTTTCCGAATTATTCTTGACGGGCACTTCTATTTATGGCTACCCGATGCAATAGGGCAACCAGTAGTGGCTACCGCTACGCTGATTTTTCTGATTCTGACTATTACAGGAATGATACTGTGGTGGCCAAAAAATAAATCGGCAGCCAAACAACGATTCTCAATCAAATGGAATGCCAGATGGAGACGTGTAAACTACGACCTGCACAATGTGCTTGGTTTTTATGCAACCTGGGTGCTTATTATTCTGGGCGTTACGGGCCTTGTATGGGGTTTCCAGTGGTTTTCTAAGGCTTATTATTATACGCTTTCAGGTGGTAAAACCCAAACCGAATACTACGAGCCGGAATCGGCTACCCCAAGTGCAGCTACCTTGACCTTGCAAGAAAATACACCAGCTATTGACCGTATCTGGAAAAAAATAATTGCCGAAACACCCGGAGCAAAAACCATTGAAGTGCATCCACCTGAAACAGAAAAATCGACCATTGTTACGGCTACAACTACCGATGTTGATGTGTATTGGAAACACGACTACCGATATTTTGACCAATATACATTAAATGAGGTATCGGTGAAGCATGCTTTCGGGCGACTGGAGAGTATCTCGACAGCCGATAAAATTTTCAGAATGAATTATGACATTCATACTGGCGGAATATTCGGTTTTGCGGGTAAACTACTTGCTTTCTTTGCCAGCCTTATAGCGGCAAGTTTGCCGGTTACGGGTGCGTATATCTGGTGGGGTAGAAGAAAGAAAACATCAAAAGCGGTTGTAGCTTCTGAAACGAGACACAAAAAAGTTTTTGACGAAAAGTATTCTGTTAAGTAAAAGGCTGTTGCCAAACAAAGGCGCAAAGCGTTTTCGTTGAGCTAATTCTCTAATCAAACATACAAAAAAACAACAATTTATATGAAAAGTAAAGTTGCATTGCTTGCCCTTATGTTGATGCCTTTTCTGGCAACGGCACATGGCTACTGGCTTGAGGTTAAAGGCTCAGGTAAGGTAGGAGAGGCGGCTAAGATTCAGATTTTCTATGGTGAGTACAACAATCAGGGAAGAATGAAAGGCAAATCGCTTGACAAAATGAATGAGATAAAACTCTTTGTGATTGACGAAGCCGGCAACCGTATTGATGTGCCAACTGTGCAAACCGAAACACATTGGGAAGGCACTTTTACGCCAAAAACAGAAGGTAATTACCAGATATTGGGTATTAACGAAACCCGTGAAGTACAAGATTGGGCAAAACACAATTTAGGTGTTGTGCGCCCAATGCAATACCTGCGCACCAATTATAGCGTTGGTAAAGCTACGGCAGCCAACAAACCTAGCAACTACTTTGATATTATTGCCACCGAGACCGATAATGGTATAAACCTAACTGCATTTAAAAACAATGTACCTGCCGATAAAGCCAAAGTAACCGTAATAAGCCCTGATGGTTGGGAAAAAGTAAAAGTTACGAGCGAAAGAGGCCGTACATCGTTCGTGCCAAATACAAAAGGTATTTACCTGATAGAAGCCGAATGGATTGACAAAACGCCGGGTACTTATAAAGATAAACCTTATGAGTCGGTTCGATACCATACCGAAACTACCATTGAGGTGAAATAATTGATTTGTGAGCGAATGAGTGATTTAGTGAATGAGTGATTAGAATTTCATATAGTGTAATTCAAAAATGAAACTAGCTATAATCAATAACATAATCACTCATTCATCACTCACTAAATAATTCCAATCGTCCAATCACTAAATATCCATAAATCAAAACAAAAATTAATTCAAAAAATGAAAAAAATAGCTTTTTTACTACTAGCGAGTTTCGGAGCTGCATTTGCTCAGAAATCGGCTGATATTGCTGCCATTAAAGGGCAATGTGGTTGCCATGAAGTAAAGTTTGATTATGCCGAAACTTTCTCGCCAAACAAAGAGTATAAACTTAGCAGCCAATACCACGCTAAAGGAACTGAGTATGTGTTTGTGGTAGAAGAATCGAAAGATAAAATTGTGATTCAACACTTGTTGGCTATCGGCGATACGATGGTGGTAAAACATTGGCGTGAAGACTGGACTTACGAAGACCCGAATTTATTGAGTTTTTATAAAGAAGGTGTCTGGAAATATAGCCAGTTTGACAAAGCACAAGTGAAAAAAGGTTGGACACAAAAAGTATATGAGGTTGACGATGCCCCCCGTTACGAAGGTTTTGCGCAATGGTCGCACGTGAATGGTAAACACCTTTGGGAAAGTAAAGTAGATGCGCCGCTTCCACGCCGTGAGTACACAAAACGTAAAGATTACAA
This sequence comes from Emticicia soli, assembly GCF_037860775.1. Lineage (NCBI taxonomy): Bacteria > Pseudomonadati > Bacteroidota > Cytophagia > Cytophagales > Leadbetterellaceae > Emticicia > Emticicia soli. The sequence continues at coordinate 334,975 of NZ_JBBEWC010000007.1, forward strand.
CGTATTGAAACGTGGTAATAGAATCTACGTTACCGATTATGGCTATTTGCACGAGCAGGATAACGATAAAATCTCGAGAAAAGATGGTGCCGATGTGTTGATTGCACAAGAAAAAGGTATCAACGATTACCGTAAAACAGACGAAAAAGCTTGTGAAGTTACCAAAAAATGGTGGGCAGAACACGCTCCGTTCTGGGCTGATGTGCGTGCAGAATGGCAAGTGGTTTTTGACAAACACAAAAACATTACTATCAAACAATTTGTGAGAAGTAAAATGTTGAGCGAGTATTTCTCGGCTATCGAAAAAGAGAAAAACGATTCGGCTACAAACCGCAAGAAAATCAAAGAAGTATTGAATCAATTTGTAATATACAATGATGAAGTAATAGGAAAGAACTAATGGTTCTGGCCTTTAATATCTGAACGCCAAAAAGCCTCTCGTGATTTCATGAGAGGTTTTTTATTGGCCGTGGCACGCCTATACTCCGAAGAAGACGGGCGTGTCACGGTTAGTTGGGGAGGTGAACAGATTCTACTAATTATCCTTTGGTGTTTGTATTTGCTTAAAAATCCCGTTAGGGATGATATATCGGTAGTACTTTTAAGATTAGACTAACCAAGGCCCATAAGGACGGTATATTAACTCTCGAAGAATATATTATCCCGATGGGATACAAATATCTGCTTAATTCTTTTTCTACCGATATATCATCCCTAGCGGGATATGTAATTTTACGAAATAGCAAAACCCTTCAACTCATACCCGCACCGCCGCTCTTTTGCGTACGAGTATAAGCGTGACACGGAGTCTGTGGGAACGAAAAAAGCCCCTGATGTTTCCACCAGAGGCTTTTTTATGCTTTATGATAAAGAATTACTTCTTACGAACGCTTACGGCAATACGGCGGTTTTGTGCTCTTCCTTCCGGTGTATCGTTTGATGCTACCGGATGTTGCTCACCATAACCTTCTGACTCTAAACGTGCATCAGCAATGCCTGAGCCTACTAAAGCTCCTTTTACAGCACTTGCTCTTTCGCCTGATAGTTGTAGATTCTTAGCGTCGTCGCCTTCGTTATCTGTATAACCACCCACTTTGATGTTTACGTTTGGATATGATTTCAGAATTTCAGCGATGTTTTTTACTTCGTTCATCGATTTTTCATCGATTGTTGCGCTTCCTGAGTTGAAGTTCAAATCTTTGAAGTTAAACCATACATCTTTGTCAACTTGTTGGTTTTCGTCTTCAATGAATTTGATTAGTTGGTCTTCGATACCGCCCTCAACAAAGTTCAGGGTAACACCTGATGATAATTGCTTGTTGATGCTCGATGGCAATTCTGCTTCTACAATTTCAAGTTTTTCACTAATAGTAGTATGGCTTGATTTTGCTGCAATGTAAGGTGCAATAACCAAAGAAACGATTGACATCAATTTGATAAGGATGTTCATCGATGGGCCTGAAGTATCTTTGAATGGGTCACCAACGGTGTCACCGGTTACAGATGCTTTGTGTGGCTCCGATTTTTTGTAATAGGTTTCACCATCAATCACAACGCCTTTTTCGAACGATTTCTTAGCGTTATCCCATGCACCACCTGCGTTTGACTGGAATATTCCCATCAATACACCTGATACAGTAACACCCGCTAATAAACCACCAAGGATTTCGGCTGATGATGTACCTTCAAAAACTCCTTTGAATCCGAAACCTACTAATACCGGAACTATAAGAGCGATAGCCCCCGGTAGAATCATTTGTTTGATTGATGCTTGTGTTGAAATTGCGACACATTTTTCGTACTCTGGTTCAGCTTTGTATTCCATGATACCCGGAATCTCACGGAATTGGCGACGAACTTCGTTTACCATTTCCATAGCTGCTTTACCTACTGCTGAAATACATAATGCACTGAAAATAAAAGGAATCATACCCCCTACAAACAAACCTGCCAATACCGGAGCTTTGTAAATATCGATGGCATCAATACCTGCAATACCTACAAAAGCTGCAAATAAAGCCAATGAAGTAAGGGCTGCAGAAGCAATAGCAAAACCTTTTCCGGTTGCTGCTGTTGTGTTTCCTACGGCATCAAGGTTATCGGTACGTTCTCGAACTTCTGGAGGTAGTTGAGACATCTCTGCGATTCCACCTGCGTTATCGGCAATTGGGCCGAAAGCATCAATAGCCAACTGCATAGCTGTTGTTGCCATCATACCTGCTGCGGCAATAGATACACCATATAAACCTGCAAAGCTATACGAGAAAATAATACCTGCTGCCAATACAATGATTGGTAACACCGTAGACTCCATACCTACTGCCAAACCACCAATAATGTTGGTAGCATGACCAGTACCTGATTTCTGAACGATTGACATTACAGGAGGCTTGCCCATAGCTGTGTAATACTCGGTGATGATTGACATCAAAGCACCTACCACAAGACCAACCACAATAGCCCAGAATACACCCATTGATGTAAACTCATGGCCACGTAAGCTAAGGTTTTCTGGTAAGATTTTAACTACCAGGAAGTAAGAAGCAATAAGTGTGATAATGATTGATGCCCAGTTGCCAAGGTTCAATGCATTTTGTACTGATGACTCTTCGCTGCTGATACGTACAAAGAATGTAGAAACCAAAGAAGCCAAAAGACCTACACCTGCAATCATCATCGGAAGAATTACCGGAGAGAAACCACCAAAATCATCTATTACGCTTATTTCTTGCCCTAATACCATAGTTGCAAGAATTGTAGCTACATAAGAACCAAATAAGTCGGCACCCATACCTGCTACGTCACCCACGTTATCACCTACGTTATCGGCGATAGTTGCAGGGTTACGAACATCATCTTCAGGGATACCTGCTTCTACTTTACCTACAAGGTCGGCACCTACGTCGGCAGCTTTGGTATAGATACCACCACCTACACGTGCAAATAACGCAATAGACTCGGCACCTAACGAGAAACCTGCCAATACTTCAATGGCTTTCTTCATGTTGTCAGAAGTAAGCAATTCGCCTTTGGCAAAGTAGTTGTAAAAAATAATGAAAAGACCACTCAAGCCTAAAACCGCCAAGCCTGCCACACCCATACCCATTACCGAACCACCCGTGAACGACACTTGTAGTGCTTTTGCTAATGAGGTACGTGCCGCCTGAGCTGTACGTACGTTGGCTTTAGTAGCGATTTTCATACCTATGTAACCGGCTGTTGCCGAGAAAACCGCCCCAATCAAAAATGCAACAGCAATAATAGGGCTAGAATGAATAGGGGATTCGGGAGTGCCTTCGCTTGAGCCTAACCATGCCAGTAAAATAGCTGTTGGAATAGCAAAGTAAGCCAAGATTTTCCATTCTGCTTTTAAGAATGCAATGGCTCCGTCGGCAATGTAGCCTGAAAGTTTTTGCATATTGGCATCTCCCGTTGGTTGGTTTGATACCCAACTGAATCGCCAAGCAGTGTAAAGTAATCCGATTATTCCGAACACCGGAACAAGATAGACAATCGTTGAATCCATAGTGAATTATTTTGAGTTTAGTAAGTATTTTTTTACAAGGTTTGCAAATTTACAATAAGATGTTGAATTTGAAAATGCAATATCATCCAAAATACCAAGCTCAAAAATCAGGATTCTTATAAGTGTTTTATTATCAGTGGGTTATGTTTTGTTTCTTCTTTGTGTAAGCCTAAATTTTATTAATAAATTAAGTTTTTTTTGTACTTTGTTTTAATCAGTTAGGGCAAATAGCAGCAATTTGCGCTGTAAAAACACTGTTCCCTTCTACCTGAAAGCCGGGTAATAATACAACCGAGTTTTCGGCTTTTATACTTGTTACCGACGGAGATTCGGCAATATTATTTACCGATACCCTGTTGCCCACAAACTCTTGCAAGCCTTTTTGTGGAATCTGGGTGCTCACAGTTACATCGCTGGGTTTTACCTGAATGGTTCGCTGGGCTGTTGAGTTCCAGCATCCTGTGTTGGCATCGTCGCAAGCTACCGAATATACACTTGTGCTTGATGGACTAGCAATAATACCGAGTGCATGCTGGCTTGTTGACCAATGCAAGGTGCTGTTGCAACCACTACCAAGCAAAAGCACTTTTGTGCCACTGCATACAGTGAGAGGGTCGATGAGTGGGGCATTGAGCGATACAATAGTAGAATCGATACCGTTTTTGATGGTTGTCGGGTTTTTATTGCTCAAAATGCCACCCGCTAATTTTGGGCTTATGGCAGTTGCAGCCGAGTCTGACAGTGCATAGGCCATAATACTTAAGATGCTTTCGCTGCCTTTCTTTATGTTGAGCGTTACAGGCACAAGCGTGCTTGGGCAAACACCGGCACATTGGTTTTGTACATAATAGGTATTAATGCCCGCTGTGGCATTGGCCGGAATAAACTCATGCCCTGTGCCTAGTTTTTGCCCTCCATCGCTGGCACTCCACCAACTGAAAGTACTTGGCTGACTTATGTTGTCTACCTGAATATCGACCGAAAAAGCTGATACACAAAGTGGGTCTCCGCTCGAATTATCATTGGGCAGCAAGGTCCATGTGCCATTGGCCGATAGCCCATTAAAAGCCGATAAAGCCTGCAAAGGGCTGAATGTACCTGATAATGGCGATGAATCAACATTAATTGCTGGTTTGCCGTCTTCAAATGTAAGCGTGATAGCCCCGTTATATACATAATAATTATAAGTACCGCTAGCCAATAGCGTAATGATAGTGCCATCAGGCGATTGAAGCCTGAACGAAACCTCATCGGTATAAGGTTGGCTTCCGCCATGAGGTAAAGCACAATCGTTTAGCCCGTTCTGGTCTTTTTTATCAAACTTAACGGTTACTCTTATTTTGCCAACTACTTTTCCGGCCAAGTCGCTTATAGTTATCGTTGGATTTGACCCTGTTTGCTGGTTTCCGTCATAACCTACTACATTGCCCGTATAAGCATACGAAAATGTTGCCGAACCCACACAGTTTTCGGCACTTGCCTGCAAGCCATTGCCTGTGCTCAGGGCTTGTCCTTCACATATTTCACGGTTGGTTACGCTAGGTGCTGCGGCCATTTGTGTGGTGTAGCTCACCAGTATTTTGTTTGATGTTAGCACACATTGCCCCAGTTTCTGTTCCACAGTATATTCACCTGCCTCATTTACCTGATAGCTAACTGCTGTTGCACCCGAAATAAGCGCACCGTCTTTTTTCCATTGATAGCTTGCATCGGCTTCATTATTAGCCAATAGCGTAGTGCTTTGCCCTGCGCACAGAAGCGTGGCGTTGCTTGACGTAATCTGAGGGTTAAGGGTAACAAACGCAAGGCTTACTTCGGGCGATGTTACACTACAACTATCGCCGCTCAGGCTTACGGTATAGTTGGCATTTTGCTTGGCATAAAACCTGTATGAATTTGTGCCGATGTTTACACCATCTTTCTTCCATTGGTAATGAATACCCGTCAGGTTTGGGGCTGTGAGTAAGATAGAATCACCCACACAAGCCTTTGTAAGCCCAACCGTAAGCTCAACACTTGTTGGTACAAAGCTCACCGTTATTGGCAGGGTTTCAATTTCACAGGTGTTTTTAGCAAGTTTTACAATATATTGACCGCTTTCGGAAGTAACAAACCATGCCTGATTGTTATTTAAGTCTACGCCATCCTTTTTCCAGGTATAAGTAGCTCCTTCAATATCTGTGCAGAACAATTCCTGCAATTTGCCTGTGCAAAGCACACTTGTAGGTGCAGGCAAAAGGCTCGGGAGAATGTTTTCCTGCAAGCAAGATACGGCCTTCAAGGCATTTACCCTGCCGCTGCCCAGCATACCTGCATAGGCAGGGTTTTGGGCATCAAGGTTATCGCTGGTATTTTTAATGAGGTTTTCTAGTTCTTGCTGCGAAAGCGTTGGCCTAACCGACCACACATAGCCAAAAATGCTACTCACAATGGGTGCCGCCATTGAAGTGCCACTTGAGTAACCATATTTATTGATTGCCTTTGTGCTGAAAATACTACTACCCGGTGCCGTGAGGTCGACGGTGGAATGGTAGTTTGAAAAGGAACTTTTATCGTCATAAAAATTAGTGCTGGCAACCGAAACCACGTGTGTATACGAAGCCGGATAATAAGCCGAATTACGGGCTTCGTTGCCTGCTGCGGCTATAATAATTGCCCCCGATGCATAGGCGTTGTTAATGACCGCCTGGTCGGTAATTGAGTAGGCATAGCCACCCCACGAAACGTTGATAATTTTGGCACCATTGGCCGCTGCCCAAGCAATGCCCTCAAAGCCATGATACACACTTGTTGGTGTGCCATTGTTGGGTGTTACTTTTACGGGTAAAATCTTGATACGGTTGAAACCCGCCGATGCTACGCCAATATTGTTGTTGCTTACAGCTCCAACCAAACCAGCCACGTGTGTGCCATGCGAAAAAGTACTATCGGGTGGTGAGGTATCGTTGTCGTTATCCGAAATATCTCTGCCGGGGAGCATATTTGCCGCCAAATCTTCATGATTTGCCTGTATGGCGTTATCGACCACGGCCACTATAATATCGGTAGTGCCCTGGGCAACATCCCACGCTTCGAAGGCTTTTACCTTGCCTAAGTGGTATTGGTTGCCCGTTTGTGGGTCATTGGGTGTGGCTATTATCTCACGGTAAGGCACAGGCTCGGCGTATTCAACGTTTGGGTCTTTGCCGATTTCCTTGATAAACTGATGCACCTGCTTTGGATTACCAATCTTTAGCCGATAAACTTTTTGCAGCTCGCTCGAATTGGAGAAATAAAAGCTACGTGTAGCCACAAGGGTGTTCGAAATATGGCTGACTCTCTGCAAAAAAGGCAGTTCGGCAGCCATATTTACTGCGCCATTTGCGAGGTTAATACCCGCTAATGGTCTTTCTTTAAGTTTTACATAAACCTCGCCATCAATATAATTTTTGTTGATAGTTTGGGCCTGTAAAAAGTTTCCTGACAAAAATAAGAGAACGCCTGAAAACAAAAATGATAGTGTTTTCATTCATCGTGATTTTATAGTTTCTGGCCTTTGTAATTGTGAATGGCGAATTAGCGGATTGCGAATTATTATATTAGCAAATCAGCGAATTTGAAATAGACGATTAATTATTCACTAATTCGCCATTCTCGATTCACAATTTATTTCTCATTTGCATTATTCATGCCATAATGCTATGTAAAGAAATATTATTTTTTTATAAATGCAAATAATACAAGGGTAAAAATACCTGTTTTATTTTTTATCTTATTGTATAAACTTTTATTGATAGGAATTGTTTTGAGAAAGTAAAAATATTGTTTTTAATAGAAATGTATTTGTTGAAATTGATGCCATAAATGATACAAAAATACCAATTTCGGTAGAGTCGTATTGTTATAAGACTACAAGGGTCTGTCTAATTTTTTGAATAAATATTTGGGGAAATTATTCTCAAAAAAACATATAATTCAAACCTGTTTATAGTCCAAAACACATTCGCCGACAAGAGCCGTATTGCAATACGGCTCTACGAAAATTACTATTTCTTTAAATCTAAACCTCCCCACCACAAATAGCATTTTTCTTACAAATTTCGCCCTAATCACAGCCCCAAAAACCTTTGAAATCTGGATAAATTTATCTAAATTTAAAAGCGATTTTAAGTGAAAAATGCTGTGGCTAAAAGGCTACTCGGAGTAACGGTGAATGAAACGGTCCGCCGTGGCGGTCACCGCCTAATGTAACAAAGGAAATTTTTAGTGTACAATGCGGACTTATTAAGATTCAAGAAATAAACGTTCTTTGGATATACTGAAAAAACGCAATTCAAGTAGAGACGACATGCTGGCGTCTCCAAAGGTCTATAAATGTCAGAAAATCATCTATTGGATTCATTTCTCAAATATAATTTTCAGGAATTAGACAGGCCCTTGGAGACGCCAGCATGTCGTCTCTACGAATAGGATTTTTTTATGTTATTTTAATAATTACAAAATCAACATCATTAATTAAATGGAACTATAAAATTTGTCTTCTTCCCATTTGGCAGGATTATTAATGATATAATTTGCTATGGTTGCGTAATCGTCTTCAGAACGAATAATATGTTCATGAAACCGTGTTTGCCATTCAAAATTGATGTTGTTTTTGTTAGCATAAGAACTAACCGCCGATTTATAACCTCTGATAATTGACGCCAGATTTTTAGATTGTGCCATAAATTGATTCTGACTTTCGGAACAATTGCTATAATCGGGTTTGTTGAAATTATTTCTGCCAATTATTATTATTCCATGAATATGGTTTGGCATTACCACAAATTCTCCTAATTCAATATTCATATCTGGTCGCATCTCTATAGCCTTAAACCATTCAAGCCAGGCTATTTTTCCTATTTCATTCGGTAGCAATGTGGCATCTTCAATATCTCCAAAATAGGGTTCTCTATCTTTGGTGCAAATGGTTACAAAATAGATGCCCTCATTTGCATAATTCCAAGACTGTAAACGTGCTGATGGTACACGATATTTATTATTGAATAGTTCAATCATAAAAACAATTTAGCCACTTAAATAAAAAATATGATTCTTCTTTACCAGAATCAAACATCAATTCCCACACCCACCAATCCGAGCCATAAAAACACTATTTCCTCCAACGCTGAAACCTGCGTTAAGCATTACTGAGGTATTGGCTCTATAAACAATATTCGATGGACTTTCAATGCTGTTTGAAGCCATAATGCTGTTTCCGGTGAAAGTTTGTACTGAATTAGGATACACTTTTTGGTTAATCACAACAGCATCGGCAGGCGACACAAACAGAATATTGTTTGAAGAAATTGGCGCACACGGAGCCCATTCTTTGTGGCAATACGCATTATACCCAATAGGATTATTGGGAGCTACCATTAGCGATTGTCCGTTGGCACCGTTGTTCCAGGTAATTACATTTGTTGGGCAGCCTTCTGCCAATAATAAATATGATTCGCTGGCGCTGCAAAGTGTTACAGGGCTACTCATCGGCGGATTTTCGCCCATTGTAATATACTCGGTAGAGGCATCGGCTTTGTCATAAAGCTGGTATTGATTCTGGGCATTTTTGCTGTACGAAAGCGTTTGTTTCTTCAACATTTCTTTGAATCGGCTATCGGCGGCAAGGCTGTTAGAAATAGCAAAAACTCGTACCTGTGGCACCGTAATTACATTAAACTTCGCTGCAACTCGTGGGCTAGGGCATTGGCCGTCGCAGGTAGCCTGTGCAAAAAAAGTCTGCTCACCAACCGAAGTCGTCGATGGCAAATATTCATTGCCTGTGGCCAGCAATGTGCCACCGGTATTGGCACTCCACCACGTAATAGTTGGCGGCTGCGCTGTGCCATTGGTAGCAAGGGTAATGGCAAAACCCTTCACACAAAGCGGGTCAACGGTGTTATCGTCTTCAGGCAGCAACGTCCACGTGCCAAGTGGATTCTCGTTTAATAGCGTGGCAAACGATTCGGCAGGTGCAAAAGTACCCGAAACAGGCAGCGAACCTTGTGCAATAGGGCTGGCACCCATCTCAAAAACCGTAGTAACAATACCCGAGCTAGCTGTGCCACCCGCATAAGTACCCGATGCTATAAGCGTAACAATTTTACCCGTCGGCGATTGTATCTTAAACGAAACTTCATCATTATACGGGTTTCGGCCACCATCTTGCAGGTTACAGGCATCTTTGCTGGCTTGGTCTTTTTTCTGCCATGTAACCGAAACTTTCAGGCTCGTAAGTGTACCTTTCAAGCCAATGGCGTTTACGGTTGGGTTATCGCCTGTTTTATCAAAGCCATCGTAACCCACCATTGGGCCATTATAAATAAAGGTCGACGGCCCGCTGTAATTACAATTAACGGCCGTTGCCTGTAAACCTCCTGTCTGGCTCAGGTCGGCGCAGTAGGCTACTTCCTTATTGCTTACACTGGGTGCATTGCTTACAATCGTATTTCGTTCAATTTTTATCGGTTCGGCAGCAATGCTGCAAGTGCCATTGCTCACAATTACCTGATAATTGCCTACTGCATTTGTGGTGTAAGAAGCCGTATTCACGTTGATAGGCACACCATCTTTAAACCATCGGTAAGTGTAACCAGCACCCACATTGGCACTAAGCGTAACCGACTGCCCCTCACAAATATTGGTACTGCCGTTGGTGTTGATGTTTACGGCCGTCAGGCCAATATTGGCACACGAAATGGCTTTCAATAAATTCACTCTGCCTGCGCCTAGAAGTCCTTTGTAAGCAGGGTCAGCAGCATCTATGTTATCGGCAGTTTTGAACAGAAGATTTTCTAGCTGCGGGATTGTCAGAGACGGAAAACACGACCAGATATAGCCCAACACACTCGAAACCAGTGGGGTAGACATAGAAGTACCATTGAACGAGCCATAGAGATTGAACGGAACTGTGCTAAGAATACCACGCCCAGGTGCCGAAATATCAATCCAGTTGCCGTAATTAGAGAACGAACTCTTTTTATCGTCATTGTCAAGGCTAGCTACCGAAATGACGTGTTTATGCGCAGCCGGATAACTCGTTCTGAAGGTCTCTTCATTGCCGGCAGCAGCTACTATCACAATGCCTTTGTTGTGTGCATAATCAATTACCTCTTGTTCGGCCTGAGAATACTCGGTACTTCCCCAAGATAAACTAATGATATTTGCCCCATTGTTGGCAGCCCACAGCACACCCTCATAGCCTTTGTCAATATTTCGGTAGTCGGAGCCATCACCTGTGGCTTTTATAGGTAGTATTTTTACCCGATTATTACCTCCCGATGCCACCCCGATGCCATTGTTTGAAACAGCCCCCACAATACCCGCTACGTGTGTGCCATGCGCAAACAAAGCACTCGGCGGATTCGGATTATTGTCTTCGTCGGCCAAATCAATTCCTGTCAGCATATTTGCCTGTAAATCAGGATGATTGGTCTGAATGGCGTTGTCTACCACCGCAACAACTACCGACCTGCCGCCGGGGTTTACATCCCACGCTTCAAAGGCTTTTACTTTGCTCAGAAACCACTGTGAACTTGTACTTGGGTCGTTGGGTGTGCCAATAATCTGTTTAAGAGGTACTTTTTCAACAAATTCAACTTCACTAAATTGTTTCAGAAGTTTAAGCGTTTCATCTATTTTTTCAGGATTCCGAAGTTTTAAACGATATACTTTTTGCAGATTTTCGGCATTAGTCGTAAAAAAGGGCTTATTTGCCTGCTGCAGAACAAATTCTTCTGAAAACTTTTGCAGAAACAGCAATTCGTTCGATAAGTTAACAGCACTCGACAAACTCCCCAAGGGCTTTTGCTTTACTTTCAAATAAATTTCACCATCAATAAAATCTTTATTAACTTTCTGACCTATTGACGAAAACGTAATAAGCGTAGCAAAAATCAGTAGTTGTATGCGCATAGGGTTTGTTTTTTAGGAATTGAATTTAGCGTTCAGATTGTGTGTGCGGTTTATTGATTTTAAGAAATAAAAGGGTTAAAAACGGTATTTTGTAGAGCCGTATTGCGATACGGCTCCTGTCGAAGAATATGTTTTTGAATGCCTAGTCTTGTAGAGACAGGAACTAGGCGTCCCCGCATTGCCCTGTCTCTACGTGTACGATTTAGGAAATGTTTATTTCTATCTGAACATTTCCCTCAAAAAATATGTAATAAAACAAACCTATCTAAACCAATATGAGCACTAATTTTATTTCGAATAATCATTAACCTGCAAAATAATCACTAACTCACTCAATCGCTCAATCACTAAATATTTTTCTTGTGTAAATTTTCAAAAACGATGAAGAAAACCCTAATCTTTTTACTCTTTTTTTATTGTACGGTAAGTTTCGGACAAACGAAACAGATGAATACGGGTGAGATAATACAAGCCATGAAAAGGCTCAATGTGGTAGGAAACGTGCTGTATGTAGCTGCTCACCCCGACGACGAAAACACGCTTTTTATTACATGGCTTTCGAAAGAAAAAATGGTAAGGGCAGGCTACATTGCCATGACCCGTGGCGATGGCGGACAAAACCTGATTGGCTCTGAACAAGGCGAATACGTGGGGTATCTGCGTACGCATGAGCTAATGGGTGCCAGAAGCATTGATGGCGGCGAGCAGTATTTTACAAGAGCCAACGACTTTGGCTTTACCAAAACCACCGATGAAGCCCTTAGCACATGGGGCAAAGAGCAGATTTTGTCTGACTTGGTTTGGCGAATCCGTAATTTTCAGCCTGATGTTATGGTGAATCGTTTTCCGCCTGATGCCAGAGCAGGGCATGGGCACCACTCAGCATCGGCTGTATTATCAGAAGAAGCCTACAAAGCAGCAGCCGACCCGACACGTTTCCCTGAGCAACTAGCTTATGTAAAACCGTGGCAAGTAAAGCGTGTAGTTTGGAACTCGTTCTCACCAAATTTTCAGAACAACTCGCCGGAAGAAGGTAGTTATATCAAAATTCAGCTAGGCAATTATAATCCGTTATTGGGTAAATCTTATACCGAAATTGCTGCTGAGGCACGTAGTATGCACAAAAGCCAGGGTTTTGGTTCGGCTCGCACCAAAGGACAACGTGTAGACTATGCCTTGCACAAAGTAGGTGAACCAGCACAAAACGATTTGTTTGATGGCATAGACATGACTTGGAAACGCATAAAAGGTGGTGAAAAAGTAGAAGGCTTAGTGAATGAAGTATTGCGCAATTTCAAGGTAGAAAATCCATCGGCATCTGTTCCGGCATTGATTTCTATTTATAATACAATTGATGGTTTGGAAGAAAATGTCTGGACAACCTACAAGAAAAATGAAGTAAAAGACCTGATTCTGGCTTGCACGGGTCTATGGTTTGAAGCCAATCCGTCAGACTATTCAGTAGCCGGAGGAGACAAAATCAAAGTAAACCTAAACGTAGTGGCTCGCTCTAATGCCAATATCGTGTTGGAGAAAGTGAGTTTTAAAGGCACAGGCAAAGATTCTGTTATGAACTTAAAACTGGCCGATAACGTACCTGTAAACCAGAATTTCGACTTGCAGATTCCTGCTACTACGCCTATCACACAGCCTTATTGGTTGATGGAAGAGAAAGAAAAAGGTTTCTATAAAGTAAACGACCAGCTATTAAGAGGTTTACCAATAAAACCAGCCGACTTGGTTTGTGAGTATACTTTTACGATAGACGGCAAGCAATTCAATTTCCAGACACCCCTTACTTATAAGTTTGTAGAACCATCAATTGGCGAAATCTATCGCTATTTTGAGGTTCGCCCCGAGGTAATGGCAACTATCGATGAGAAAGTATATGCTTTTGCCGATAATCAGCCAAAAGATGTAAAAGTAACCTTGAAAGCAGGTAAAAAAGGTGTTTCGGGTTCGGTTTCATTGGCTGTGCCAACAGGCTGGAGAATAGAGCCTGCGGCTATCAACTTTGAGCTAAAAGATAAATACGAGGAGAAAACTGTTAGCTTTAAAGTATTTCCATCAACAACAGCATCAGAAGTGAGCCTGAAAGCCATTGTAAAAACAGCCAACGGTACTTACAACAGAGGCATTGCCGTGGTAGATTATAAGCATATCCCGACGCTGACACTTTATCCGGTTTCAGAGGCAAAGGCTATCAGAATCGACTTAAAGAAAAAAGGTACAAAAATCGGCTACATAGCTGGTGCAGGTGATGAAGTTCCTGCTGCTTTGACCCAAATCGGCTATCAGGTAAGTATGCTTACGCCTGTTGAATTGGGCAAAGATTTATCGGCCTACGATGCTATTATTGTTGGCGTACGTGCCTATAACACCGAAGAACATCTGAAATATTATCAGGATAAACTGATGGATTATGTTAAAAACGGGGGCAATGTAATAACACAATACCAAACCAACGCTTTCTATGGCGTATCGAAAGTAAAGGAAATGGGGCCATATAATTTTGGTATCGGCCGAGGACGTGTAACTGACGAAAACGCTGAGGTGAAGATTTTGAAACCAGCGCATCCGTTACTGAATACCCCAAACAAAATCACAGCCAAGGATTTCGACGGTTGGATACAAGAGAGAGGCTTATATTTTGCCGATAAATGGGCAAAAGAATACGAAACCATTTTCTCGATGCACGATGCCAACGAAAGAGAAGAGGAGGGAAGCGTGCTTTATGCCAAATACGGCAAAGGAAACTTTGTATTTACAGGCCTAGCATTTTTCAGAGAATTACCGGCAGGTGTACCGGGTGCATACCGCCTGTTTGCCAATATGATTTCGGTTGGGAAGTAAGGCTTGAGCAAAATTAATAAAAATATTTTACCACGGAGTTACACGGAGTTTTGCACTGAGTTACACGTTGAAAACCTTTTCTTCCTCTGTGAAACTCTGTGTTAGTCACTTTGTGAAACTCCGTGGTTTTAAAATCTGATAGCAATTATAAAATGAAAAAGAGGAGCAGATTACCTGTTCCTCTTTTTGCTTTATAAATATTCCCTAACAGAATTATCAAATCACCACATTCACAATTCTTTTCGGTACTACAATCAGCTTTTTAGGTACGTTGCCTTCTAGCCATTTGATTACGTTTTCGTTAGCTAATACGCCTTTTTCTATATCTTCCTTGCTCATATCAGCCGGGAACGAAATAGTAGTACGTACTTTACCATTTATTTGAATCGGATATTCAAACGAATCTTCTACCAAATGATTAGCATCAAACTCAGGGAAGCTCTGTTGCGTAACTGTACCTTTTTCGTTACCAAGAATCTCCCATAACTCCTCAGCAATGTGTGGCGCATACGGCGACAACACAATAACTAATTGTTCCAAAATAGCCTTTTTAGAGCATTTAAGGTCAGATAATTCGTTCACACAAATCATAAATGTACTTACCGAAGTATTGAACGAGAAATTCTCAATATCTTCCGATACCTTCTTGATAGTTTTGTGTAATGCCTTTAATTCTGCTTTTGTTGGCTCGGCATCTGTTACAATAGATTTACCGTTCTGGTCGAAGAACAAGCGCCATAGTTTGCGTATAAAGCGGAAAGTACCCTCAATACCACGAGTATCCCAAGGTTTACTTTCTGTCAATGGCCCTAAGAACATTTCATACAATCTGAAAGTATCAGCACCGTACTCATCTACTATATCATCAGGATTCACAACATTGTAAAGCCTTTTTGACATTTTCTCTACCTGTGAGCCACAAACATATTTATCATCTTCAAGAATAAACTCAGCGTTGATTAAATCTGGTCTCCATGTTTTAAATTTCTCAACATTCAGGACATCGTTCTTTACCAAACTAACATCTACGTGAATTGTAGTTGTTTCGTATTGATTTTTTAAATTGTAAGAAACAAATACAGGGTTTTTATCTGCACCTTCACTTGATTTCAAACGATAAACCAAGCTAGAGCGTCCTTGAATCATACCCTGATTTATTAATTTCAAGGCATATTCTTCTTGTGGTACGTGGCCTCTGTCTTTCAGGAATTTGTTCCAGAAACGGCTGTACAACAAGTGTCCGGTAGCGTGTTCGGTACCACCCAGGTACAAGTCAACATTCTGCCAGTAATCAATGGCTTCTTTCGATGCAAACTCGTTTTCGTTTTGCGCATCCATGTATCTGAACCAATACCAGCTACTACCAGCCCAACCTGGCATAGTGCTTAGTTCGTATTGATTCCCTTTATAATTCCAACCTTCGGCACGGCCTAGCGGTGGTTCGCCATCTTCAGTAGGTAAATATTTGTCGATTTCAGGCAATACCATTGGTAAATCCTGCTCGTCAATCAAATACGGTAATTCATCTTTAAAGTATACCGGAACAGGCTCTCCCCAATAACGTTGGCGGGCAAATACGGCATCTCTTAAGCGGTAATTCACCTTTCCTTTACCAATGCCACGTTCTTCTAATGAATCGATTAGCTTTTTGGTAGCCTCTTGGTAACCTAAACCGTTAATAATACCAGAGTTAATATATTTACCCTCTTTGGTAGCATCGGCTTGTTGGTCAATATCTTGTTGAGAATCTAAGATTGGCACAATCGGCAAGCCAAAATGTGTAGCAAAATTCCAGTCACGTTGGTCGCCTGATGGTACACCCATTACAGCACCTGTACCATAACCAGCCAATACATAATCAGCAATCCAGATTGGTACTTTCTCACCGCTGAACGGATTAATACAATAGCTACCTGTAAAAGCACCTGAAACCTTCTTCACGTCAGACATACGGTCTAGCTCAGAGCGTTTCTGTGTTTCAACTATATAATTATCAATACTTTCTTTTTGCTCAGGCGTTGTCAGTTCTGCAACTAGCTCATGCTCAGGCGCCAAAACCATAAAAGATACACCATAGATGGTATCAACACGGGTTGTGAAAACCTCAATCAGTTTGTCAGGTGTATTTTCTATTTCAAATTTCACCATAGCGCCCACCGAGCGACCAATCCAGTTACGTTGTTGTTCTTTCAACGAATCTGACCAGTCGATGGTTGTTAAGCCACTAATCAGGCGATCGGCGTATGCAGTGATGCGCATCATCCACTGTTGCATTTTTTTCTGAATCACCGGGTAGCCACCACGTTCAGAAACGCCATCTTTCACCTCATCGTTCGATAATACCATACCCAAGGCAGGGCAGAAGTTAACCACCGCTTCTGACAGATAGGTAAGGCGGTATTTCAACGAAACTTTATATTTTTCTGTATCCGATAATGCATTCCATTCTTCGGCTGTAAAGGCTGTTACATCATCGTCACAAGCTGCATTTACACCTTTGGTGCCATTCTGAGCAAACTTTTCATAAAGTGTTTCAATGGGCTCTGCTTTGTCGGTATCTTTATTATACCAGCTTCTGAACAACTCCATGAAAATCCACTGCGTCCATTTGTAGTACTTAGGGTCAGATGTACGCACTTCACGGCTCCAGTCGTAGCAGAAACCGATTTTTTTCAACTGGCTGATATAAGTAGTGATATTTGCTTCGGTTGTAATAGCCGGATGTTGCCCTGTCTGAATTGCATATTGCTCGGCAGGCAAACCGAATGAGTCGAAACCCATCGGATGAAGGACATTAAAACCTTTGAGTTTTTTGTATCTTGAGTAGATATCGCTGGCAATATACCCGAGCGGATGGCCTACGTGCAAACCTGCTCCCGATGGATACGGAAACATATCTAATACATAGAACTTTGGTTTTGAATGGTCAATCTTAACTTCATAGGTTTTGTTGTCTTCCCAGAACTGTTGCCATTTCTTGTCAATGTCACGATGGTTAAACTCCGACATAAAATTTATTATAATTGTGTATATGAGCGGTTGCCGCCCGATGTTAGAATGAAATTTTTTGCAAAAATAGCATTTTAAGGCTGTAAATTGTTTAATTTGTCAAAAGATTATGACTAAAACTTATCTTCCATTCGCTTCAATAGCCAAACTAATATGCTTATGATACGCAAAATTTTACTTGTTATTCTCTTACTTTTTATCTTGGGTACATTAGGCGTTTTTTATATTTTCTCCGATAAATCCGAATCGCCTTTGGTTTTAATTACCGATTTTGGCACTAAAGATGGTGCTGTGGCAGCCATGAAAGGCGTTGCACTAAAACTAGCCCCCGAATTGGTGATTCATGATTTAACGCACGAAATACCCGTTTTTAATGTCTGGGAAGGAGCCTATCGTTTGCAGCAAACAGCACCTTACTGGGCACCGGGAACGGTATTTGTAGGCGTAATTGACCCCGGAGTAGGCACTGAACGTAAATCGATTGTTCTTAAAACCAAGGCTAATCACTACTATGTAGGGCCAGATAATGGCTTGTTTACACTCGTAGCTGAAAGCGAAGGTATTGAAGAAATAAGGGAGATTTCGAGTGCAAACCGACTACCAAATTCGCAGAACTCTTATACTTTTCATGGCCGAGATGTGTTTGCTTATACAGGTGCTAAACTGGCATCGGGTAAGATGAGTTTCAGCGAGGTAGGAGACTTGATTCCTAATAAGCAATTGTTGATGCTTCAATATGCCAAGCCTGCCTTTGCAAGCAATATAGTAACAGGCGGAATACCGATTCTGGATATTCAATATGGTAATGTATGGACAAATATTGACAACAAAACCTTTGAGAAACTAGGTGTAAAAGAAGGCGATATGCTCACTGTTAAGATTTTAGAAAAAGAAAGGATAGTATTTCAAGGCTTAATGCCTTATGTACACACGTTTGGCGATGTAAAAGAAGGCGACAACCTGCTTTATATAAATAGCCTGCTGAACCTTTCTATCGGGATAAACATGGATAGTTTTGCCAAAAAATATGGTGTTTCGAGCGGTGCAGATTGGCGTGTGGAAGTGAGCAAGCTATAATCTCAAAACTGAAGCGTATGTTTAATTTATGTTTTAAACATACGCTTTACCTAAGCATATTTTTATGATTTTAACCCTCGTAACTGGCTTTCAAGATTAGCAATATAGGCCGATTTCTCCTCTTCAAGCTGTTTCATATCTGTTAAATCTCTTGTTACTTTGGTAAACCCTATTACTTCATTATTAGCATCATGTATGGCAGTGATAAGAATACTTCCCCAAAATTTTGAGCCATCTTTTCTCACTCTCCAGCCTTCATCTTTCGAAAAACCGTGATTTCGGGCATATTCAATTAATTTTTGCGGACGGTTGTTTCGTAAATCTTCTTCTGTATAAAATGTCGAAAAATTTTTACCTATTATTTCAATATTCTTGTAGCCTTTAATTTTTTCGGCTCCTTTGTTCCAATTTTCTATATTGCCTTCTTTATCTAAAAGAATAATGGCGTAATCTTCAATTTCTTCTACTATTTTATGAAATCGGGTTATTCGTATATCTTTTTCAGCAATGGTTTCATTTACAATAGAGGCAATTTTGGTATCCAGATTATTACTTGCTTCAATTATCATTGCCACCCATTCTTCATTTACATCCTGATAGCCATCTTTAATAAGATTAACCAAGCCCATAATAGTAGCCAATGGATGCCTGATTTCATGAGATTGTATCTGTGCAATCTTATATAAAGATTTATTACGTTCTTCTATCTCTTCTACTTGTAATTTTAGCAGCCTATGGCTTAAGTCAAGTTCCATCAAATGCGTAATTTGCCTTGATAAAATCTTTAGTGTCTTTTGCTGATAGGGTGAAATAACGCTTGGTTTTAAATCAAATAAGCAAAGAGAGCCAATTTTCAAGCCACTACTTATAATGATAGGCGCACCTGCATAAAACCTTATTTTTGGGTCAGAAAATACCAAAGGGTTATCAATGAATCTGCTGTCTTTTGTTGCATCTTCTACAACTAGCAAATCATCTGCTTTTATTGCATGTTGGCAAAATGAGGTCTCTCTGGGCATGATGTGTAGATTTACTCCTGTGCGAACTTTAAGCCAGTTTATTTCTTCATCCAGAAGAGTTAAAATTGCCACAGGTTTTTCACAAAGTTCGGCAGCTAAATCTACTATCTCTTGGTATTCCTTTGATTTATCGAAATCAATTTGAAGAAATTGGTGGACAGCCTCAATTCTTCTTTTTTCAGCTAAACTTAAATTATCCATTAAAATCGCAAAGTATATTAAAACAAAAATTATATGGTATTAGAGTTTCATAAAGATTGGAAGTCACAGAAGAAAAGCTGATGCAATGTTACATGACAAGAATTGTGCCTGAAAGGGCAATTCTAGCAACTGCATAGCATTATTAATTTTAATTTAAGGATAGCCGTATTTTAACGAAATAATCCTAAGCAGCTACATAATTAAAAGAAAACACAAAAAAGATGTATCAAATGAATGATACATCTTAGACTAAAATCTATATAATAATTTCTTATTTTTTCTGAGTCTTAGGAGCGATGAAAACAATCATACGCTTGCCTTCTAGTTTTAACTCTCCTTCTGGTTTGCCATATTCGTCAAGCCCGGCAATAAAGCGTTTTAAAAGCTCTACTCCTTGGTCTTTGAATACAATCTGGCGACCTACGAAGTGCACATAGGCTTTTACTTTGGCATTTTCTTTCAAGAAACTGATAGCGTGTTTTAACTTGAAATTAAAGTCATGGTCATCGGTTTGAGGGCCGAAGCGGATTTCTTTAATGACCGTTTTAGCAGCTTTGGCTTTTATTTCTTTCTGCTTTTTCTTTTGGTCATACTTGAATTTAGAATAATCTACAATTCTACAAACTGGTGGATTGGCAGTAGGAACAATCTCTACTAAATCGAGGCTTTGGGCTTGTGCCATTGCCAAGGCTTGAGCAGTATCAAATATTCCTTGCTCAATGTTGTCTCCGACTAATCGGACTTGAGGTACACGTATTCTTTGGTTAATACGATGTTCGTCTTCTTTCTGTACTGGTCTTCTGAAATTACGATTGAATGGTTGTTGTGCCATTTAACGATTTTAAGGTTGCTAATAATTGAATTTTACGAAATTATAAACTATAAATCATAAAAACAAACAATAAGACCGATTATTAATCGATTTCTTATGCCAATTGTTTGTTTTTATGATTAAAATGTATTAAACATTACATTATTTTTGCCCGAACTGCGGAATATTTTTGTTAATCTCCGCTTTGGCATAAGTAATAAATTCTTCGATACTCATTGAGCCTAAGTCTCCTTCACCTTTTCTGCGAACCGACACTTTGCCCTCTTCGGCTTCTTTCTCACCTACAATAAGCATCAAAGGTAATTTATTAACCTCTGCATCACGAATCTTACGACCGATTTTCTCATCTCTATGGTCAACATATCCTCTGATGTCGTTTTCCTGCAAAGTCAGGAATACATCGTTGGCGTAGTCTTCATATTTTTCTGAAATCGGCAAGATGGCAATTTGGTCTGGCGATAACCACAATGGAAAATTACCGGCAGTATTTTCAATCAGAATCGCAATGAAACGCTCTAGTGAGCCAAAAGGTGCACGGTGAATCATTACCGGGCGGTGCTTTTGGTTATCGGAGCCTACATATTCTAACTCGAACCTCTGTGGTAACTGATAATCAACCTGAATAGTTCCAAGCTGCCATCTTCTACCAAGGGCATCTTTCACCATAAAGTCTAGTTTTGGGCCGTAGAAAGCGGCTTCGCCTAGCTCTTCAACAGTTTGCAAACCTTTTTCGGCTGCAGCTCTGCGAATAGCGTTTTCGGCGCTGTCCCATGCTTCATCGGTTCCAAAATATTTTGTTTTGTTTTCAGGGTCTCTTAGCGAAACCTGTGCCGAGAAATTTTCGAAGCCCAATGCTCTGAAAACATACAATACAAGGTCAATTACTTTCTTGAACTCGTCTTCCACCTGGTCTTCACGACAGAAAATGTGTGCATCGTCTTGCGTAAAGCCACGTACTCTAGTTAAACCATGTAACTCGCCACTTTGTTCATAACGATACACAGTTCCGAACTCAGCCAAGCGCAAAGGTAGCTCACGGTAGCTGCGTGGGCGTGCACGATAAATCTCGCAGTGATGCGGGCAGTTCATCGGTTTCAGCATAAACTCTTCACCTTCTTCAGGTGTTGTTATGGGCTGAAACGAATCTTTACCGTATTTCTCCCAGTGACCAGAAGTTATATATAATTGTTTACCACCGATGTGCGGTGTAACAACCTGCTGATAACCAGCTTTAACCTGCGCACGGCGTAAGAAATTCTCTAGCCTTTCTCTGAGCATAGCACCTTTGGGCAACCATAAAGGTAAGCCTTTGCCTACTTTTTCAGAGAATGTAAACAACTCAAGTTCCTGGCCTAGTTTACGGTGGTCACGGCGTTTGGCTTCTTCCAGAAACTGAACGTAATCATCAAGTTCTTTTTGTTTCGGGAAAGTGATACCATAAATACGAGTCAGCATTTTATTGTTCTGGTCGCCTTTGAAGTATGCACCTGCCACATTCATGATTTTGGCTGCTTTAATAAAGCCTGTATTCGGAATGTGTGGCCCACGACACAAATCAGTAAAATTACCCTGGCGATAGAAGGTAATAGAACCATCTTCCAGCCCTGATAATAAATCGAGTTTGTATTCGTCGCCTTTTTCTTCAAAATACTTGATGGCTTCGTCTTTAGCCATCGGAATACGCTGATACTCGTTTTTCTGACGAGCAAGTTCCAGCATTTTATCTTCTATTTTCTTGAAGTCATCGTTAGATATACTAACACCATTGGTATCAACATCATAATAGAAACCGTTTTCTAATGGAGGACCAACCCAGAATTTTACACCCGGATACAAGGCTTCCAATGCTTCGGCCATTAAGTGAGCCGACGAGTGCCAGAATGTCGATTTACCGTCGGTATCATTCCACGTCAAAAGCTGCAAGGTTGAGTCTTCTTCAATAGGTAGATTGGCGTCCTGAACTTTTCCGTTCACTTTGGCGGCCAATACATTTCTTGCCAACCCCTCGCTGATAGAAAGGGCGACATCGTAACTCGAGCTTCCTTTAGGATATTCTCTTACGCTTCCGTCCGGTAATGTAATTTTAATCATAACACTGGTTGTACTATATATATTAATAATCAATAATGGGTGTACTTTTCTGTTTAGAATCCGATTTTACGGGTAGAATCGGTTTTTACGTTCACTTTTGCCTTAGGTTTAATGGTATTTATTCTGAGGCGTGATGTATCCAAAAGCTTTTTGGGTTCTTCAACAACTACCGGCTTTGGTGCAGCAGGTGTTGGCCTTCTGACAGGCACAGGCGCTGGTTGGTAATCGCCATAATTGGCATTTACAAGACCCGAAACTCTATTCAGAGCAAGAATCGCCTGTTCATCGTTCGGGTTTTTCTCTACTGCTTCTTTAAGGGCATCTTCGGCTTTTTGCATATTGCCTAGCTGCTCTTGAGTAAGCCCTATAAAGTAGTCAACTTTAGGAGTTGCTTCATTAATTTCAAGTACTCTTTCATAGGTTTCAAGTGCTTTTTCATAGCTTTTCCATCGGTAATAAATAGCCGCAGAGTAAAGCAATACATCTGTGCGTTTATTATCAATGCTTGCTGCTCGCTCATAATTAACCAAGGCACTATCTAAACGGCCAACCTTAAAATAAACCAGCCCTCTTTCAACATACAAATCAGCAGCACTGTTTGGAAACTGTGCTATGGCAGATTTATTTACGACTAAGGCCGAGTCATACATCCGGTAGTTCTGCAATATCTCAGTTAGTTTTGAATAACCTTCTCTGAAAGATGGTTTCATTTCAACTGATTGGTTAATCAACGAAATGGCACTTAGGGTATCGCCTTTACGGGCGGCTAGCGTTCCTTTATAAAAATAGGTTTCGCCATCATAAGGTGCAATCTGTAAAGATTTTGCTAGGTATTTTTCTGCAGAAACAAGGTCGTTTTTTTGCTGAGATAAATCTCCCAGCAAAGTATATAACTCTGGCGTATCAATGTTCAAGATTTCGGCACTCTGGGCAAACGAAAAAGCCTCGCTGTACTTTTTCATCTTTCTGAGAATCAAAGCCTTTACAAACAAGTATTTTCCGGTATTTTGTTTTAGTTGGTCGGCACGGTTTATATCTTCCAATGCTCGTTCCGCATTACCCGTTTTAAGAAAAACACTAGCACGCTTAAAGTAGTTCTCTGCCACACTCGGATTGCTTCTGATAGCCTCTGTCAAAGCATCAATCGCTTCTTTATTCATTACGCTTTCAAGCTGAAACGGCGAAGGCGGAATTTTAGAACGTTCACGATTCCCCTGTCCGCAGGCAGCAAGCATTACAGCTACAATCAGTAAAAAATATAAATTAAATTGTTTTTGCATTTTTTAAATGGCATGCTGCAAGGCATTCCGCAATATTTTTCACAAAAATCCGAAAATTTTCTAACAATAAAAACCTTTGCTGATAATATAGAGGCTTAATTTATGAGCTTTGCATAGATAATTATAATTATTCTCCTAAACCGAAGCAAAACGATAAAACACCCCTAGTGGTAAGCGTTTCTGGAAAGAATCTTGCAATACCAGTTCGCCCATTTCGGTGTTGGTAGCAGCAGGATAATTCTGCTTAATGATGGTTTCTGCAATTACAGCCGAAAAACCCATCGAATAGAGATTTAATATAAAAAAGAAGTTTTCGTCGTCAATCAGTTGCAGACAGCTTTTGATAAGCTCGTTGATGCCTTCTTCCAGAATCCACTTTTCGCCATCAGGACCACGGCCATAAGCCGGAGGATCAAGTATGATTCCGTTGTATTTCTTGCCTCTTTTTACTTCTCTTTTTACAAACTTAAGGGCATCTTCTACCACCCAACGAATATCAGTAAGCTGGCTTATATCCATGTTTTCACGTGCCCAAGAGATAGTTTGTTTAATAGAATCAACATGTGTTACATCGGCACCGTTGCCTTTAGCTATAAGCGATGCACCGCCCGTATAGGCAAAAAGATTCAGCACCTTTGGGGAGTCGATACCCATTTTCTGAACTTTATCTTCAATATATTGCCAGTTTTCGGCCTGCTCAGGGAAGATACCCACGTGCTTGAACGAAGAAAGGGAGAGCTTAAATTTATATTTACGGCCACCTTGTTCGTAGTTCATTAACCATTTTTCAGGCATTTTTTTTAGGTTATGCCATTCGCCTCTTTCATCGGGGCTTAGTTGGTCTTTCCCTTTGGTTTTTCTGAAAATAGCAGAGGCTTTTTTCTCCCAGGTTTCTTCACTCAACGATTTATCCCAAACCGCTTGTGGTTCAGGGCGTGCAAGTATAAAATCGCCGAAGCGCTCTAGTTTTTCGAAATTGCCCGAATCGATTAATTCGTAGGAACTTATTTTTGGCTGTAGAAGCTGATACAAGGTTAATACTTTTAAATGAATACAAAATTACTGAATCTTACTCAGAAAAATTATTTTTTTGGTATTTGTCTGAGGAAGCGAACGTTGCCCCTTTTTACGCTTGCTTGCTTTTATTTTGGGAGCATCTAAATCTTTTAAGGCCTCAAATTTAATACGACTTCCGTCAGCAATAAAATAATT
Source organism: Emticicia soli (assembly GCF_037860775.1). Classification (NCBI taxonomy): domain Bacteria; kingdom Pseudomonadati; phylum Bacteroidota; class Cytophagia; order Cytophagales; family Leadbetterellaceae; genus Emticicia; species Emticicia soli. The sequence continues at coordinate 360,007 of NZ_JBBEWC010000007.1, forward strand.
TTCGTACCAATTTTGCACACCGTGGTAACTTGGCACAAATTGACTATTTTTGGCATCGACGGTTTCTTCCGAAAGTTTGTAGGTTGCAGGCTTTACAAAATCAGATAGATTGTTTACCGAAAGTGCTCCTTTAATACACACAGCCGTCGATTTATCTGCTGAAACAGCCATTGTTTCTTGTACCTGTGGCGAAACCTGATTCATTTCGATACGGTTTTGTGAAAGCATATTGCCGTCGAGGTCGAAACTTGCCACAAAACCAATCAGAAACTTATACCCCCTAAATACCTGTTTCGATTGTGACCGACTATAATTGTAATTTGCATTGCCATTACGGCCATAACTAGGGTAGGGGTCATAACCATTAAAATTAGGTGTGCTTGTGCTGGCTGACTGAAAGTTTGCTTGAAAAAAAGTACCACCAATTGTAATGGTATTGTGCCCAAATATTGGTTTTATGGGTAACAAAACAAAATTATCAATCAGCTTTTTCAGGTTCGCATCATCAATAGGAGGGGTGCCCTTCAAAAGTTGCCGATAGTCGTAAAATTTTGTGCTTGTGGTTTTACCGTCTTCAATCTTCGATAGATACATACCTTTAGCACCAGAGTTTGACTGGTATGTGCCCGAAATAACCTTAGTGTCAGCATCGATTTCGGTAAAAGTAGCCGTAAGTGGGAAGTTGCCTGCACTTGAGGCAATTGTATTTTTTGTAATGAGTTTCCCTGTAGTATCATATTGGGCATAAACTACGTAAGCATCTTTTATAAACTCACCTTTCTTTTTCTTTTCGTTGGTGTAGCTTACTTCTTTTATTGACCACAGGCTCTCTATGATATTCTTTGTGGCATCGTGCTTAAAATATTGCACTTGTGCTTTGCCCGTAAGCTCAGCAATTACAAAATCGCCCAAATCGGCATCAAAATTATATTTATAAAAAACTGCTCCTTTTTCGTTGACCCCTGCCATCAGGATTCGGTTTTTGAAAAAGACGTAGTCTTGGTCTTGAAAAAATTCTCTTAGTTCAAATCCTTTGTTTTCAAGCTTGCCATCTTTTAACGAAATACTAAAAACCTGATAGTACATCCCTTTTGTTTCGCTGAACATAAAGGTAACTTGGTCTTCGTCAACAGTATAAGAAGCAGGTTTTTTTTCAACGTCAAGAAACACTTCTGATTCCCACACTTTCTTCAAATCAGCATCAAACTTTACAATAACAGCCTTTGTAACATCTTTTTTTGCGAACAAAATGATACCATTCTGGCCTAGTGGAATGAGTTGCTGCCAAGTAGGCCGACCATTAATTTCAAATTCTACTGTTTTTAAAACCTGTGCCGAAACCCCAAAGCAGCTAATTAAAAAAATAATAATGAATGCTTTTCTCATCAATAATAGTTTTTCTTTTACCACCAAGTTAGAGCATTTTTAAATTTTGTTTTTCTGACCGAGAAGGACAGATTTTTTAGCTAGACAAGCGGCCGCTGCTGTGGGCGCGTTTTGCAGACGTAGCCAGCAGCTACACGGTCCGCCGTTGCGGTCGAAAAAACGCAACGAAGTATCGCTAAAAAAAATACCTTCGTAGGTCGAACAATAATTTTTAAACATGCTCTTAAGCCATTAAAGAAAGTCGTTAAAACGCTATCTTATTCAGATAAAACACTTTTCTTGAACCTCCCGTTTTGTTGGCTATTTTCTGATAACCCCAAGCCAGATAATAGTTCTGATGCCAGTATTCAAGGTCGTCGGTTGCGGTGTCTCTTATTCTGTCGCCTTCTCTCTCGGTGCCGACTTCAATTGTTTTATTACCTTCTATTACCTCGTTGCCTCTCACAATTTTGCTGGCTAATTTCCCTTTGTGGCTATATACAAGTGTAATATCGTTGTTATCGAGTTTAATCTTAACCTTCTCTTTTAGCTCCTGACTTTTTACGTTGTCAAAACTAAAGCTGTTATCCCATATTAGGTTGCCTTTTTCATCGAAACCTGCCACTACTGCGTGGGTATATTTAAAACCATCAAACTGTTGGTTGTTAAAGCCTCTGCTACCACCCCATAACCACGGATTCCATGCCCAAGAATTCAGACCATAGTATCGGTAGTAACCCATATTACCAAAACCATAAGGATAACCACCCCAGAATGGGCTGCCGTACATACCAGAGCCATAGAAATTATTGTTGTTTCTGAACTCAGGGTAAAATACTTCAGCTACTAATATATATTGGTTATCTTTCTGGATAATATCATGAACCAACACACGGTAGTTGAGTCTTAGGTCGCCGCCTTTGTCTTTTTTCTTAGATATTTGTCGTTCTATGCGGTCTTGTTGTTTTTGCGACATAAACTTGAAGAAATTCTTGAACTCTGTAAAACTGTGGAGTTTTACATATTCAGGGTTTTCTTCGTCAACCTTGCTTATGTATAAACCTTGCGACATAGGTACACCATTTGACTGATAGCCTTTGTAGCCATAGTTACCAATCATTAATTGAGTACCGTCGTTCAGAGAGAATAGCTTTCCTGTCAGCAAGCCGTAATCATCTTCGGGCTCAACGCTTAGTTGCTCTACTATTTTACCGTTGGGGTTAATGCGTTTCACAACCATATAGCTCGAGCGACCTTTCTTAACTGAATAAGAAACCACCAAGAGGTTGTTTTCCTCGTCGAAATCGAGAGATGAGATACTGGCTGTGCCTTTCAGTCCTCCTGCTAGAATACGTGGTTGAAGCTTTTGCAGATTCACGCTCATCAATACAGGTTCTTCTTTTACCATTCCGGCAAGATACGCAAAATCGTTATGCACCTTAAATTCAGATACTTCGAAACGAGAGATATTCTCGAAGAAAAACTTCTGCATTAAGCCTATTCCGGTAGAAACCTTAATAATTTGGTAAAGGTCACTATTGAATTTACTGAATAGAAAATAAACATCACGGCCGTCACGGCTGAAATCTACGTAAGATTGGTTTTCTTCCAAATCGCCGTTAATCGACCATGTTTGTTGTAATTCAGTATCAAACTTGGTGATATTAAATGTTTTCTTCGATGTTTTTGATAATATCAGCAAGCCCTCGTCCCCCAACGTGATAACCTGATACTTGTTATCGTCGCCATTGGTGGGTATTTCAATACGCTTAACACTCTGAGCGTAGGTAGCAGTTAAGTTTAAAAAAAGCAGTATGCTTGCAAGCAGGCATATTTTAATAATAGCCAAAGTGTTTAGGATACGCTTGCTGTTTAGTGGTTTGTATGTTTGATTACTATTCATAACTTTTAGCGACGATGATGTCGAACTCTTCTTTTTTTACTGGTTGTACCGAAAGTCGGGAAAAACGAATCAGTGCCATGTCTTGTAGTCTTTCGTCGGCTTTAATTTCTTTCAGCGTAACACCCTTCGGCAGTTTTTCGACGGGCGATAAATCGACAACTACCCAACGTGGGTCGTCTGTGGTGGGGTCTGGGTAAGATTCTCTGACAACTTTTGCAATTCCAACAACCTCAACGCCTTCGTTCGAATGGTAAAAAAGTACGAGGTCATCTAGTTTCATTGCAGCTAGATTATTCCTTGCAGCGTAGTTTCTTACACCGTCCCACATCCCTACGCCTTGATTAACGAAATCGTCCCAGGAATATTTGAAAGGTTCTGATTTTACGAGCCAATAGTTCATTTTAGATTAGTTTTATGGTTAAAATAAAAGCCCCAGTTACTGGGGCTAATAAGAGTATGTATACTGTTACGGGAACTTAGGGAATTTTTTAAAGTCTGGTTTGCGTTTTTCTAAGAACGACTTAAAGCCTTCTTTTGCTTCCTCCGATAAATAGTAAAGTAAAGTGGCATTTCCGGCTAATTCCTGAATACCTGCTTGTCCGTCGAGTTCGGCGTTGAATGAAGATTTCAACATTCTGATAGCCAATGGCGATTTGTCTTGTATTTTTCTACACCATTCAATCGTTGTTTCTTCCAGCTTATCTAAAGGTACTACTTTGTTTACCAAGCCCATATCGAGCGCTTCCTGTGCATCGTATTGGTCGCATAGGTACCATATTTCACGGGCTTTTTTCTGGCCTACAATGCGTGCCAGATAACTTGCTCCAAAGCCGCCATCAAAGCTACCTACTTTTGGGCCTGTCTGGCCGAAACGAGCGTTTTCAGCAGCAATGGTAAGGTCGCATACTACGTGCAATACGTGGCCGCCGCCAATGGCCCAACCTGCTACCGATGCAATAACAACTTTAGGGATAGAACGAATCATTTTTTGTAAATCAAGTACGTTCAGGCGAGGAATGTGGTCGTCTCCGATATATCCACCATGTCCACGAACCGACTGATCACCACCGCTACAAAAAGCTTTTCCTCCTTCGCCTGTCAGAATAATTACTTCAATTGAAGGCTCTTCTCTGCAAAATGCCATCGCATCTATCATTTCTTTGACAGTCTGAGGGCGAAAGGCATTGTGTTTTTCCGGACGGTTGATACTGATTTTAGCAATTCCTTCGAAGAAACTAAACTTTATATCTTCGTACTCTTTTATTGTTTCCCAAGTCATAATTTATCTTTTGAAATATGGTATAATGAAAATAATGTATAATGTATTTGTGAACTTTGCTTAGGTTAGTTCATCTAAATCTATCGTTTCTGAGCGGTCGTCTTCCTGAAAAAACTCTACTTTCCAGGTATGGTCGGCCAATAAAAAAACTTTTGCCAAAAACTGGTTGAACGGAAAAGAACGACCCCACTCTGATGGTGCAACCATCGATAGGATATCTGAACCATCTTTTTTCTCATATAAATAATAGATATGATTAATGATTGGTTCAAAGCCTATGGCGGCATCATAAATTCGTTCCGAAATATCAATTCTGTTCTTGATTTCTTTGGCTTGTTGAGCCAGCAGTTCCATTTGCTTATAAATCTTGTTTAGCTGCTCATTGGTTTGCTGCCGCATAGCCAGTTGGGCTTTGCCTTTTACTTTTCCGACGTCTTCGGGGCGTATTACCGCACTGCCTGCCGTATGGGCATATTCCATTAAACCCGGATTCTCGGCAACCTTTATTTTGTCTATCGGATTCTTTTCCATCTTGCAAATTTATTTTGAAAACTTTGTTTCTGAGCTAAATATTTAAAAAATAATGACTTTCAGTGCTAATTTTTCGAAATATCACGACTTTTATTAAAACCAAAGCATAGGGTTTTGAGTTTTAATAATAAATTTTTGCTTTTATTTATTTCTGCAAATATATAAATTATTGGATAAATTAATTTTTTATTTAGATATTTTTAGATTAAATATCTACTAATGTTGATATTAGTAGATTTAATAACTTTAGTTTTGTGCTTTGTTACTTTTTTATTCAAGTGTACGTCTTATACGTAGGCACAGTTAGAGGGAATATTTTCGACTTAATTAAACTATATACGATTTATGACTACCGCTACAGACAGTAAAACGATTGACAGAAAAGAATTTATGAAACAGGTGGGTATAAGCTTTGGTGCAATAATGCTTATGAACTGTTTGCAATCATGCGAAGGAGGCAGTGAAATACCCGACCCTGACCCGAATGGAAGCTCTGGGAAAGTAGATTTTACGATTGATTTGAATAATTCTACCTATACTAAGCTAAAAAGCAGAGGAGGGTATGTAGTAGTAAAGCCACAAAATATTATTGTTGCGCGTACCAACACCGATACTTTTATTGCTGTGAGCGCAATATGTACGCATGAGTCAGCTACGATTGATTACAGACCTGCAACTAATGATTTTCTTTGCCCAAATCACCAGTCAGAATTTAAGGCTGATGGCAGCGTACAGAAAGGGCCTGCCACTACTGCATTAAAGAAATATTCGGTTTCTTCTGATTTAACCAACAATACTGTGCGTATTTTTGAGTAAATTTGCATCATAGTATTAACTCTACCCTTCTTAATCAATTTAAGAAGGGTTTTTTATTGTTGCCACTATGATATTTTTAGAAAAAGACGGAACGATTATCAATACAGCACCCAATAACCTTTATTACCAAAAGGTTATGAAATTTAAAGAGGCCTGGGACTTAGGTCAGCAAAACTTCACTATCCATACATCCGGGTCAACTGGTATTCCTAAACCCATTACATTTACACGCCTGCAATTGATTGAGTCGGCGTATCTTACCGCCAAAACATTTAATCTGAGAGAGGGCGATACAGCGTTTTGCTGCTTGAGTGTAGATTACATTGCAGGAATGATGATGCTTGTACGTGCTTTTGAAATAGGCATGGATTTGATAATAGTAGAGCCTACATCAAGCCCATTTACAGGTATCGAAAAACATCTGTATCTACTTAATTCTAATCGCGGCCGAAACTTTTTTGCCTTTGTCCCTTTGCAGATTCAAACGCTACTTGAAGAGTCAGAACGCTCTTTGGAAACGCTCAATTCGGCCAAGGCCATTCTTATTGGCGGCGCGTCAGTCAGTGATTCACTAGAAGAGCAAATTCAAAAAATTAATGCGCCTGTATATGCTACTTATGGCATGACGGAAACCTTGACGCACATAGCAATAAAGCTTTTGAATGGCCCTGAGAAAGAAGATTTCTTTACGGTTTTAGAAGGTATTGAGATTGCACAAGACGAAAGAGAATGCTTGAAGATAAAATTGAAAGCAACAGATGATGAGTGGGTTGTAACCAACGATATTGTTGAGATACTAGAAGAAGGTAAATTCAGACTAGTTGGGCGGTTCGATAATATTATTAATAGCGGAGGGGTGAAAATTCAGCTTGAAAAAGTAGAAAAAATAGGAGAGCAGGTGCTAGCTGAATTAGCGTTTCAGGGGCGTTTTTTTGCCTACGGGGTGCCTGATAATAAGTTGGGTCAAAAACTGATTCTGGTAGTTGAAAGTAAAAAGCCTTTATCGAATGGTAACCAAATTGGCCTGAGTTTCTCTGAAAAATTACCTAAATTTGAAATTCCGAAGGAAATCTTTTTTGTTGAAAAACTGATTGAAACACCAACAGGAAAAATCGATAAAATTAAAACTGTCAATGTCTACGTTCTCCCTCAAATACCAAACATCTGAAAACATTCCGCCGCCATTTGCCCATGCAATTGAGCTGTCGGGAGAAATTGAACAAAACAAAGATTTAACTCTTTCTTTTGATCTGACCTATTTAGACCGTGACCTTCTGACAGAAGACGAAATCATGGACGAAGGATTTTCGGCAAATGACGATTTCAGTTGGAAGGGTACGCTACCCGATGTGTGGAAAGATATTTTATTTGGCAACCTGAAATCGGCCAAGCCATTGAAAATAAAAAATCTGGAGCCGCATCAGCATTTTTGGCAGGTAGATTTCAACGGACAATCGTTTTATCCGTCTAATGCAGATAAGCTTTCATATTTGCTTGAAGAAATTCAACAGGCTATTTTTGAAAAAGCAAAACGAGAACTGCCGCTACATCTGGTATTCTTTAGAAACCAAGCCGGCGAAAGCAAGGAGTTTACAATTAATGCCTCTTTTGCAGAAAGAAGCGTAGAAATTACCCGTAAAGAGAATAATGATGCTGCCAGAACATCTTATTTGCCTTGGGAAGAACTCAATTTTATACTGAAAAATACTTTCTCAGGCGAGTTTATTATGGATGTTGCCTTTAACCAGAAACCATCGCACAAAGGTACTTTTGTTAATATTGGTGATGGGTATTGGTATGAAGTCGGAAAGTCGCTACTGATAGAGCCTTACAAAATTCAGAAGATGTTTAAGTTGTAGGATTTTCACCGAATTCTATTCGATGATATTGGATACCATAAAAAAAACTCATCTCTAAAATTTGAGATGAGTTTAAACATTATCTATTCAACCTATGATTATTAATTCGCTCCCTGAATGCGAGAATACTTGGTAAAGGTTACACCTTTGTAAGTTCCCGTCCAGCTTAATAAAAGAGTAGTTGCCGCTGTCGGATTTGCTACTCCTAATTCTGCCCATGTTTTTTTAAGCGTCGCCTTGCCTGTGTTATCTGTAACCAGGTCGCTTATTTTGGTGCCGTTTCTCATTGATAACGAAATCGGTAACGATGTTACGGCAATAGAGTCAATACCTTTGGTATGGTCTAAAATATTTGTTTTGTCGAGCTCTAGTAATTTAATTGAAAACGTAACATCTTTCGATATTTTGTTGGCAACGCTTGGGTCGGTCGTCATACCCGACGAAGCAACACCGTTTTCATCTAATACTAAAAAAAGCAATGGAGCGACTACTCTGTCAACAAAAGGATCTTTCTTTTCGCAAGCCGACGTCAGGATAAATAGTCCTAGAAACAATATATATGCGGTCTTTTTCATGTTCTTAAAGTTTTAATTGGTAAATAAATCCTGCCAAAAAATTATTTTTCAGCCCACCATAATTTGGTTCTCATATTATCGGCACCACCATTCAACGAAATCCCTTTATCAAGGCTCGTTTTGTTCAACGAATACTCGGTAGTTGGGTATGGTAAGCGGGTTGGTAGCACGCCTTCGTTCTCAAATACCGCTCTTGGGTCTTTAAGTGGCAATACTGGGAAGCCTGTACGACGATACTCTGTCCATGATTCAACTGCATTACCAAACAAAGCAATCCATTTTTGGTCTAAGATTTTCTCTTTTGTAGCAGCACCAACAGTTGCATAATATTGGGCAGGCAATTCAACTTTGTATTGGTCGAACGACGCCTTGATACCTGCTTGCATATAAGCATTTGCATCGCCGCTTATATCTCCATCAATAGCAGCTTCTGCCAGAATCAATTGTAGCTCACTTAGCGTCATGATTACACTTGGTGTAGTGGCTTGTGTAAAATAACTACCCAGAGTTGATGCCGAGCTAAGGTAAGTAGTAGCAATGGCATCTGGCAGACCGTTAGGGATACCTTCGTAGTTTCCGGCGCCGTTTTTATTAGCAAATACCGATAAACGTGTGTCGCCTAGGCTGCTTAGTTTATCTACAAAAGTTTTGCTCATGCTCCAGTCAGTACGGCTACCCATTACCATTACTTCGTGCCACTCGTTGTTACTTGGGCGTGTTGCAGTGTTCTTCAAAATGGCATTATCGTCGTTGCTGGTAAAGATTGGGAACTTGGCAGCATCAGATAAAATTTCGGTCATTATCGCTTTCGATTCGGCAGGTTTCTTTGCAGCCTGACGGTTCGCCAGGCGGAGTCTTAAAGAATTGGCAAATTTTTTCCATTTCAGAATATTGCCTTCATACAGAATATCACCCGATATAGCCGGCCCGCCAACAGTTAGTTTTTCGTTAGCTACTTTCAAATCGTTCAATAAACCTGCATATACTTGCTCCATCGAATCATACTCAGGCACATAAATAGGCGTGCCATCTGTACCTTTCAATGCTTGTGAGTAAGGAATAGCTCCATAAAGGTCGGTTAGTACCGAAAATACCCAACTACGCATAACAATTGCTGCACCTTCATAATTGGCATTAGGCGTTTTGCCTTCAGGACCTGCTTGTTTAATGATACTCTGGAAGTTTACCAGACCATCGTTAAAGAACGATTTCCAGGTATTGTTATAAAACGTTGGCGTAATACCGTAGTTGTCGCCTTCGTTTGAATAAATGTTTCTTGCCAGGTATTGAATCCAGAGCATTGAACCATCAAGATTCAAGCGTTCAAATCTGGCGTTTCCGCCCCAGTATCTGTCAACCGATTTCTCGATTGCATAAGGTAACAGATATTGCGGGCTGATACTCGTAGGGTTGTTGGGGTCGGTATTCATTTCGTCGAAATCATCGGTACACGAACCTACCGAAAGCCCAATTGCAACAAATAGAGAAACTAATATTTTATATGATTTCATAATGTTTCAGGTTTAATGATAAAAAACTAATTCCTCTCGCTTAGAAGCCCAACGATAAGTTGAAACCTAGACTTCTTGATGATGGTAATTCACCATAGGCAAAGCCTTGAGAGTTACCTCCGAAACGGTCAACTTCTGGGTCGATATGAGGAGAGTTTTTAAACAAAATGGCAAGGTTTCTGCCCACTAAAGAAAGTTTCGCATTTTGTATTCTTGCTTTTTTCAATAATGCTTCCGGCAGACGGATACCTAGTGAAACTTCACGTAGTTTTATGTAGCTTCCATCAAAAATGGCTGCTTCGTGGTATCTTCTTGGGTTATTGTAGCCATATAATTGGTTTGCAGCAACAATCACATCGTTTGGTACGTATTGAGGGCTTTCGGCAGAGCCAATGTTTTTAACGCCTTTGCCAATGATACCTTCTTCACGACCGATAGCTGTTTCGGCATATTGGCCAGTCCAACGAGCAGTTCCTGTACCTTCATCATAGAAATCACCACCTTTTTTCACGTCAACCAATACCGAAAGGCTCAGGCGTTTGTAAGCAAAGGTATTTGAGATACCACCCGTCCAGTCTGGTTGAATGTTACCTAATACTCTTGGTGTTGTTTCAACAACCGGCAAGCCATCAACATACACAATTTGTCCGTCAGGTGCATGTTTAAAGCCGATACCATATAGTGAGCCATAAGGTTGGCCAACTTGCGCTATCGAAATCAAGCCTCTGCGTTCTTGCAGAGTATAAGTGGTAAGTCCTTCAGCCAATTCAACTACAAGGTTTCTGTTTCTGGCAAAGTTTACGGCTACGTCCCACTTAAAGCCACTAACTGATTCAAACGGAGTACCTGACAAAGTAATCTCTAAACCTTTGTTGTTTATCTTACCTGCATTCAATATACGTTTGTCGTAACCACTGGCTTTTGAGATTTCAACACCCAGAATCTGGTTCTTGGTTGTTTGGTCGTAGTAAGTAAAATCTAAGCCCACTTTATTTCTGAAGAAACGAAGGTCAAGTCCTAATTCAACTCCTGTGGTAATTTCAGGTTTTAGGGATGAATTTGCGATGGTGATATTTTCAAAGTACTCAGGAATTGAACCATTCCAAGAGCCACTGGCACGGAAAGTCTGTGCTAACTGATAAGGGTCAGCATCGTTTCCTACCTGCGCCCAGCTCGCTCTTACTTTACCAAAAGACAGGATATTCTTCGGAATATTAACCAAATCGGTAACAACCGCACTTGCTGAAACTGATGGATAGAAATAAGAACGGGCATTAGAAGGCAAAGTACTTGACCAATCGTTTCGTGCAGTTACGTCCAGGAATAGGGCATTCAGGTAGCCAAATTGTGCCGAGCCATACAAACTTTGTACGTTTGTTTTTTCGATACGGCTTGCTACTGAGTTTTGGCTTGGGTTAGAGTTCGACAGGTTATATACACCATCAACCACTAACTCGCCCACATTCGTAAAGTTTCTTTTGTAATAATTAGTTCTAAGAGCGCCACCGCCTTGTGCTACTATTGTAAAGTTTTTGCCAATGCTCTTATCAAAGCTTAACAAGAAATCGTGGTTACTTTCCTGACGACGAAGCACTTCTTCTGAAAATGTTCCCGGCGTTCTGTTTCCATTACGTACACGTTCAAAGTTTGCAATGTTAATTCTTGTGTCGGTCCACATATCGGTTCCTGAACGCAACATTAATTTCAGGAATGGGAAAAGTTTTGCATTTACGGCGATGTTACCAACAAGACGGTCTTTGTCGTTTTTATTTGGCAAATACTCGTTTGTATAAAATGGGTTGGTAAAATACGTATGTTGCCAGTTTGGTGGGTCGCTATCTGGTAAACGACCAGCTACTGCTCTTTGAATATGTACATCGGCATAATCTTTATAGTCGGCAAGTTGGTCCCAAGATACGTGTCTGTGCGACCAGATGAACGTATCACCATTTTGGTAAGTACGGTTACCACCTGACTTAATATATTCGCCTGAAACAGTGGCCGAAAGGTATTTGGTAAGGTTATAATTTGAGTTTATTTTAAAGTTGCTTCTCTCAAAACCGTTTTTGTATGCAATACCTTTTTGGTCTAGTCTATCATAAGCTAAACGGAAGCTACCTTTTTCGTTAGCACCAGATAAAGCAATATGGTTGGTGAAAGAAGTACCAGTTTCCCAGAATTCGTTCCAGTTGTTTGGTTGAGGTGTAAGTGGAGCAACCTCTTTACCGGTAAACCATTGGCGTACCAAACGGCCATCCATTGGCGCACCCCAGCTTTCGTCAGTTCCATCTGTACCGGTAGTTCTACCAGGGTTCACAAAGCCATACGCAGCTTTGTATTGGTCGTAAGCATCAGGTTGGATTGTACCACTCCAGCCATCTGAATACCAGGTTGTATAACCATTACCACCACCATAGGTGTTCTGGAAGTTTGGTTTTACCAATGGGCGTTCTGCCGTGAAGTTGGCATTGTATTCAATCCCTAAACCTTTTGAGCCTGCACCATCTTTTGAGGTAATCAGGATAACCCCGTTGGCAGCTCTTGAGCCATATAGCGCAGCAGCGTTTGGCCCTTTAAGTACCGAAATATCTTTAATGTTGTCAGGGTTAATCTCAGAAATCCCCCCGCCAAATTGTTTATCATATTGTTGTTGGAGCGGTACACCATCTAATACAATCAAGGGCTGGTTGTTACCCGAAACTGAAGATGAACCACGAATCTGGATTGTAGAACCACTACCCGGGCCGCCATTACTGCTAATTCTTACACCAGCGATACGGCCTGCTAATGAGTTAACCACGTTTGTTGAGCGAGCTTCAACCAGACTTTCGCCTTTTACTTCTTGTTGTGAGAAACCTAATGATTTTTTCTCACGAGAAATCCCCAGCGCAGTTACCACAACCTCATTCAATGTTTTTGAGTCGGTTGCAAGGGTAATCTGGTAGTTTGTTCTGTTATCTATTTTTTCTTCTATTGTCTGAAACCCAATGGCGCTGAATACTAATATTCCGCCAGATGCAGGAACTTTGATTGTGAATTTTCCGCTGGCATCAGTCAATGTTCCTATTGCTGTTCCTTTTAATGCAATTGAGACCCCCGGTAGCGCACCCTCTTCGATCGAACTTACTACTCCCGTCAGAACCTTGTCTTGAGCAAGTATACTTAACGGAAGAAGCAACATAACTGTCAGATAGTATAAGTGTTTTTTCATAAGTGAAAGGTGTTTGTAAAGGTTTAAGTAAAAACAATAGGTAAGCAACTTACGAAGCCGTCCGACTCAATCACTTCCTCGAATTTCCGACCGCTCAGCTTCGAGATTATGATTGAAGTCGGGAGCTACGTCAGCAAGAGAGGTGCAAGCCTATCTCTTCTTAATCTTTAAAATTTTATAGTTTAGTTTAGTTTAAAAAGTTTGTATTTTTTTCTAAAGGAAAAAGGATTCCCGGTACATAGCCTTTGAAGGCATGCAATTAGAGTAACTTGATTGTTAAGAGCTTTTCTGAATAATTTTACCAGGTATTCAGCATTGCTGATAGTCGTGTAATGAGCAGACTAGCAGCCCCGCAACTTCGCTAATGTGAAGTCTATTATTTTATAGGGTTCAGATACTCGGCTTTTTGCGGTCGGAAGTGAGTCTCTGATGAAGTGTTATTGTACTTTTCTAATAATTTCTAATGCAATAGTATATGTTAAAATAAGTACTTGCAAATAATTTTGTAAAAAATTTATTATACTATCGAAAATAGTTCATTTTATTTAAAAATAACTTGGATATGTACAATATTATAGAATTTTTCATTACAAAATCAAAAAAATATAAAATTTGTTGCATGTGTGTGTTTTTAATGAAAATGAAAAATAAATTGATAAAATACTGTTTTGAAGTTTATAAAATTGGTATAATTTAAATTAAAGTTTAAAATATGTAAAAAGTATGTTAAAATAATTTTAAATAAAATTTTGTCATTTTGTTGTATTATATTACTTTTGCTGCTGTATTACTTTCTACAATTTCTAAAACAACATTGAAGTACTTCAGCAATATTTCAGTGAACCAGCAAGCCAAAATCTTCTGAATTTATCAGTTCAGTCTTAAACACCACTGTCTGTTTAAATAACAAATTAATATCAGTTTACTTAAAGCTAAACAATCTTTATACTCTTTAAACACTTGAAGAAAATGAATCAGAACATTGACAGACGTAATGTATTAAAATCAGGCTTAATGGCACTTGGTGGTATGGTTGTAGCTCCGCAATTAAGTATGGGGGCTTTCCCGAACACACCTGTTCAATTAGATAGCAAAAACAGATTATATTATACTCCTTTAATGCGTGAGCACTTCATCAGCAATCCGCCTGATGTAACTAAATTAAAGGCTCGTTTGAATGCCAATGAAAATCCTTATGGTCCACCTGCAAGTGCAAAACAAGCAGTAGTTGATTCTGTATCTTTAGGCAACCGTTATGCCTGGAAAGAACTTAGTGATTTAATTGGTAAAATTGTAAAGAAAGAAGGGCCTGGTATTACACCTAACCATATTATGATGGGGCCTGGTTCGTCTGACCTTCTTGAAAAGGTTGCCTTGGTTGAATTTATGAATGGCAAAGGAAATATCGTTTCGGCCGACCCTTGCTACATGTCGTTAGTGAACGTAGCTAAAACAGTAGGTGCAAAATGGAAAGCTGTACCTTGTAAAAGCGACTGGTCGCACGACCTTGCTGCTATGGAAGCTGCTATCGATGCCGATACCAAATTAGTATATATCTGTAATCCGAATAACCCGACTGGTAGTATTACAGCGGGTAAAGAGCTACTTGATTTCTGCTCACGTGTATCAGAGAAAGTACCTATTTTTGTTGATGAAGCCTACCTTGAGCTTGCTGAAGGTTCGGATACCCAAAGTATGGTGTCTCTTCTGGCACAAAATAAAAACGTAATTGTAGCACGTACATTCTCTAAAATCATGGGTATGGCGGGTCTTCGTGTAGGCTATATTGCTGCATTACCTGCTTACCTTAATAAAATACAGAATATCACCAGAGGTGGTATGGGTATTTCGTACACTTCGGTTCTGGCGGCTTCTGCAAGTATCGAAGACATGGAGTTTCAGGCTACAACCAAAAAACTTAATACCGAGGCAAAAGCATACTTGTATGCTAATCTCGACAAGATGAACTACAAATACATTCCGTCATATACTAATTTCGTTATTTTCCCGAT
Source organism: Emticicia soli (assembly GCF_037860775.1). Taxonomy (NCBI): domain Bacteria; kingdom Pseudomonadati; phylum Bacteroidota; class Cytophagia; order Cytophagales; family Leadbetterellaceae; genus Emticicia; species Emticicia soli. The sequence goes on from NZ_JBBEWC010000007.1 coordinate 375,069, forward strand.
TACGATGGACGGCAAAGACTTCTTGGCCAAAATGTATTCGAAGGGTATCGGTATCAGAACTTTCGACATCCAGAAGAAAACCTGGTGTAGAGTAAGTATGGGTACTATGGACGAAATGAAAATATTCGTTAAAGCACTGGAAGAACTAAGCTAAGCGCATTTTAGATTTTTAATTTATTCATTGATGCCTGGGAAGTAGCAGTTTTAGCTACTCACCCGGGCATCACAGGAAGGTTTTTTCCTAAATTCTCGATTTCTTATGGCAGTAGCACTTCAAAAAACGTTTATACTCATACTCCTTATTGTGATTGGATTGGGTCTGAGGTCAAAAATCAAGAGTAAAACCGAGCTGAATGGCATTAAAGAAATGATTCTCTCGGTGGCGCTTCCCTCAACAGTTTTTGTGGCCTTAATGGGAGTGAAAATTGATTCAACTTTATTAATATATCCACTCATAACACTGGCATTCAATTTCTTTATTTATTTGTCGATGCCTTATATCCTGACAATCTTCAAGATTGAGACAGATAGTTCTATTGGGCGTACACTCACAATGTTGATGCCTTCGTTGGCGCCGGGTTTATCTAGTTTTCCGTTTATTCATGAGTTTTTGGGTAAAGAATCATTAGCTAAGGCTGCAATGGCCGATGTCGGCAATAAGTTTTTTGCTTTAAACTTCCTTTATTTTGTTGCCATGAGTATGTATTTTAAAAACAACAAAACAAATGAAGAGAAAGAAGAAGGGAAGCTAAAAAGCCTTTTGTTAAGCCTTGTAAAAGAGCCTATTAATATTGTAATGTTGTTGGCTATTGCTTTTTTAAGCTTCGGTTTAAGTTTTGATGACCTTCCTCCGGTTATTTCGGAGATTTTTAATCGTACGAGCACACTCATGACCCCGTTGGTGTTAATTTACATCGGTCTGGCAGTTCAGCTAAAAGAAGGAAAAATAAGATTGGTAAGTTCAATATTGTTGTTCAGAGCCGGAATTACAATTCTTTTCAGCGTACTGATTATCATTATCTTTCATATTACATCTCCGGTTATGGTATTGCTGGCAGTAGTTGTGCCATTGAGCTCATGTAGTTTCTGGCCCTTTGCACACATGTCAGCCGTGGCATTGAAAGAAGAAAATAATCAGGTGCCTAAAGAAAAACGTACATTCAATATCGAATTTGCGGTGTTGGTATTGGCATTCTCGTTACCATTCTCCACTATTCTGGTAATGGGGATTCTTACTGCCGGTACTTTCTTTGCACATATCGAAACGCTTATTGTAACCGGACTTGGCTTAATTGCTGTTAGCTTTGTTCCTAAATATGTGGGCAAGGCTGTAAGAATGGCAAAGGCGCAAGTTAAAAAAGTAGAAGCTTAGAAGTAGATTTTTATATAGTGATAAGGAAGCAATGTGCTTCCTTATTTATTATAACTTACAAAGCCTTTCTGCGGCTTTTTCGAGTGTTTCGTCGTCTTTAGCAAAGCAGAATCTTAGAATCTTGTTATCATATCTTTCGTTGTAAAACACCGAAATCGGAATCGAGGCTACACCAATTTCTTTTGTCCATCTTACTGCCAAATCATAGTCCGATTCATCAGTTATCTGATTATATGATACCATCTGGAAGAAACTACCCTCAGCAGGTTTCCAGGTAAACCTTGAGCCTTTTAGCCAGTTGATAAATTTATTCCGTTTTTCTTCATAAAATGCCCTTACTGATAAATAATTATTTGGGTCTTTCATAAAATCGGCAAAGGCATATTGCATTGGGGTAGGAGAGGCGAAAGTAATCCATTGATGCGTTTTTCTGAACTCTGCTGTTAATTCTTTAGGTGCCAGGCAATAGCCAAGTTTCCAACCTGTGGTATGGAAAGTTTTTCCGAACGAACCACATAAAAAAGTGCGTTCTTTTAATTCAGGATGCATGGCAGGAGATAAATGCTGTCTGTTATCGAAAATAATATGTTCGTAAACTTCATCTGAAACAATAAAAATATTGGTGTCCCTTACAATCTCAGCCAGTTTGTTTAAATCATCTTGTGTGAGGCATTTTCCGGTTGGGTTATGAGGGGTTGTGAGCATAATAGCTTTGGTGCGCTCGGTAATTTTGCTTTTAACTACTTCCCAATTAATTGTAAAGTCGTTTTCGGCTGTCAGGGTTACATACACTGCTTTTCCGCCATTCAACTCAATTGACGGTACGTAACTATCATAGGCAGGCTCAAACACAATCACTTCATCTCCTTTATGCAAAATTGCCGCCATCGTAGCATAAATAGCCTCAGTACAACCCGAAACAATGGTTATTTCATCATTTGGGTGATAATGCAAATTATATAGGTCGGCGGTTTTTTGGGCTAGTATCTCACGCAAGGGCATAATACCTGCCATAGGTGCATACTGGTTCATGCCTTTTTGCATATAATGATTCACAAGCTCAATAAGCTTTGGCGAACAATTGTAATTAGGAAAACCCTGCGAAAGATTTAAAGCCCCTGTTTCGGCAGCTAACTGAGACATAACCGTAAAAATCGTCGTTCCGACGTTCGGTTGTTTAGAGGTAATAGTCATTTAGGTAAGTGCCCAGCATTACTTAATGATGGGCAGGTATAATTAGATAATTGTAATAATCTTTAGATTATTTTTTCAGTCGGTCTAGTTCAAATTTCATTTCACCAACCAAATGGCTTAATTTATCGAAACTAGGGCTTGGTTCTGGTAAAGTATAACTCAAAAATGCTTTTATTTCCCAGGTTTCAATCACATCATCAAACGCAATTTCAGTACTTGGGAACCGGTGATTATCTGAGCTCAAGAGCAAAGTTCCTTTTATTTTTACCTGATTATAAACCCTGCGATAAATAATACCCTGTGGTTTTGTAACCAGCACGTAATTTTTGCTGTCGGCTATATCATACCAGTTTTTGACCAAGGAGCCAACCAATAATGCACCTTCAAACGTAAAATCTTCTGCCGCTTCAAATGCCCGGTATTCGCCAGCGGGCAATGTTGGTAAATGAAATTCGGTAAGCGTTTTCAGAAAACTTATTTCCTTGTTTCTCATCAAGTAGTCGTTATACTGCGAACGACGTACAATATGAATATTGTTTTTAAATGTCTGAGGTTCAGGCTTTGGTGCAGGTTCTGGTTGTACAGGCGCTTTATATGGCTGATTATCAGCGTTAAACTTAGGCGCAGGTTCGCTATATTGTGGCTGAGTTGGGGCTTTAAATGGCTGATTATCGGGTACATACTTTGATGTAGGGGCTGAGTACTGAATAGCAGGCACCACAGGTTTGGGCGGTGCTGGCGATATTACAGGCTCTGGCTCATACTGCATTTTATCCGACGGGCGAAGCATAACTTTTTGCGCCACCATTTCGGTGTTTTTTTCTTGTGTGGGAGGCTCATCACCCAAAAACTGATGCATTAAATCACCAAGAGAAGGAGGGAAGTCAAACGGGTCTTCTTCTTCTGGCTCGGGGGCATCGTTGCTGTAAGTAGGTTTTGCTTCAAAACCAAAAGTAAGGTCTGGCGTTTCTCTTAGTTTTCTTATATCTTTTTTTACAAAATCATCTACACTAATGCCAAAAGTATTGGCTATAATCTTAAGGGTATCTACCGGAGGCACTGCTCTTGCTTCTTCATACGCACCTACATTGGCTCTTTTAGTGCCGATTCGACGCGCAAACTGGTCTTGGGTCAGTCCGTTGATACGTCGAAGGTATTTTAAATTATTGCTTATTAATGACATCTTGACTTATTTAAAGGTGTGAATGCCACACAGATTATATTTAATGGAAAGCTTAAATCCTCCCCGAATATCTAAAATTTTTAGTAATTCACCAAATTGCATTTGTTTTTGAAAGTTTTTTGCGTTTTTACTAGATTTTTTTTGAATTTTGTTAAAACCATCATAAATCAACAAAACCTGATGACTCATATTCCTGCTACCATAGAAACCGATATTGAGGCTTTATTTCAGCTTCAAAAGAAAAACCTTTCTACTATTGCTGCTACAAGCTCAAAAGAACGCATAGCTAAAATCAAAAAAGTAATGAACTGGGTGCTCGAAAATCAGGATAAGATGACCGAAGCACTTAAAGCTGATTATAGAAAAGACCTATTTGAAGTGAAAGTGAGTGAGGTGATGCCTGTGGTAAGCGAGGCAAAATATATTATCAAGCATCTTGACCAATGGATGCGCCCCGAAAGCGTTGAAACGCCGCTAAAAATGTTGGGTACAACCAGCAAAATAATGCATGAGCCCAAGGGTAACTGCTTGATTATAAGCCCCTGGAATTATCCGTTCAATCTTTCGCTGAAACCATTGCTGCAAGCCATTGCCGCTGGAAATGCCGTAATCATGAAACCATCTGAAATGGTGCCTAATGCTTCGAAACTACTTGCCGAAATGATTCAGGAATTATTTCCGGCCAATGAGGTTGCAGTTGTAGAGGGCGATGCTAAGGTATCAAGCACTTTATTGAGTTTGCCGTTTAGCCACATCTTTTTTACAGGTAGCCCAGCAATCGGCAAAGTAGTGATGCAAGCAGCTGCAAAGCATTTAGCCTCGGTTACTTTGGAACTAGGCGGAAAATCACCGACCATTGTTGATGAAACCGCTGATGTAAAATATGCTGCGCAAACCATTGCAGCCGAGAAATTCCTGAATAATGGGCAGACCTGTATTGCACCTGATTATATTCTTATTCATCGCTCAAAAACCCAAACTTTTGTGCAAGAAATGGGTAAGTATATACAAAAAATGTATGGCACAGATGTTTCTAAATCGGCTGATTATTGTAGAATAGTGAACAACAGACACTTTAACCGAATAAAGGGTTTAATTGATGATGCCGTAGAAAAAGGCGCAAAAGTTGCCGTTGGTGGAAATACGATTGCCGCTGAGAACTTTATTGAGCCTACAGTGGTTACCAACCTAAATGATGGCATGCAAATCATGCAGGAAGAGATTTTCGGCCCTGTTTTACCAATTCTTGAGTTCGATAATATAGAAGAAATCAGTGCCTATATTAATAAGGGCGAAAAGCCTTTGGCACTTTATATATTCAGTAAAAAACGAGCTAATATAAATTACATTTTGCAGAATACATCGTCGGGTGCAGCCGTAATTAATGAAACAACTATTCATTATTTACAGAATAATCTTCCTTTTGGCGGCGTGAATAATTCGGGTATTGGTAAATCTTTTGGTAAATATGGGTTCGAAGAATTTTCTAATAAAAAAGCAGTTGTTGAAAGCAAATTTTCTACATTCAGTATGTTTCATCCACCTTTCAATAACAGAGTTATAAAAATGCTTGATTTGGTCATCAAATGGTTTTAAAGATTAAACACTATGAAATTTACCAGAAGAGCATTTATTGCTCTATCGGCATTTATTGGTCTAGCTGTCGTTAGTTCGATTTTATTTATGAGACAAAAATTTTTTGGAAAAAATCCGTTCGGTGATAGACTTAAAAAAATTCTGAAATCGCCCAATTATAAAAGTGACACTTTTCAGAATTTATCACCAACAAGCGTAACTCTAGAAAATGCCTCTTATCTGAAAATGATGAGAGAGTTTATCAATAAGCCCAAAGATGCTTCGCCTCCGAAGCCTTTGCCATCAGTCAAAACTGACTTAAAGAGCCTGAAATCAGATAAGCCAACAATCGTGTGGTTTGGGCATTCATCATATCTTATAAAATCAAAGAACATAAATATTCTAATTGACCCTGTGTTAAGCGGCTCGGTGTCACCAATTGCCTTATTTGGTGGAAAGTCATTTAAAGGAAGTGATATTTATGATGCAAACGAGTTGCCGGATATTGATATGCTGTTTTTATCTCACGACCACTACGACCATCTCGATTACAAAACCATTGTAAAGCTAATGCCTAGGGTAAAGAAGTTTTATGTGGCTTTGGGTGTGGGTTCTCACTTGGAATTCTGGGGTGTTGAACCAGAAAGAATAGTGGAGCTTGATTGGTGGGATGTACATAAAGTAGCTGACGATATTGAAGTAATAGGGGCGCCGGCCCGACATTTTTCTGGGCGTAGCCTTGCTAGAGGTAAAACGCTATGGTCGGCCTTTATACTTAATATTCATGGCTATAAGATATTTATGGGCGGCGATTCGGGCTATGATACGCATTTTAAAGAAATTGGCGATAAATACGGCCCGTTTGATATTGTAATGCTTGAAAATGGTCAATACGGAGCAGAATGGCCTTACATACACATGTTTCCTGAACAAACAGCGCAAGCAGCTATTGACCTTGGCGCAAAACTATTATTACCTGTTCACTGGGGGAAATTCATTTTAGCCAATCATGGATGGAACGAGCCTATTAATAGATTAGTTGCTGCTGCTAAAAAAAGTAACCTACCTATTACTACGCCAATGATAGGAGAACCAGTGATAATCGGTGAATCTCTCCCTGATAAAATCTGGTGGAATATTTAATAATTGTATTTTAACAATAAATTACACTTGTGTTGAAAACAAAAAACGGAGACCTACCTATATGTTATATACGTAAAGATAGGTCTCCGTTTTATAATAAGGTATTTTGAAAAGCTTAACCTGCAATAAATGGCGTTGCAATTGCTAATACCTGCTCTTTTGTAAGTGGTTCGTCAAATGCTTCTGAAATAGCTTCTTTCGATTTTCCTGCAAGACCTGTTAAGTCTACACCACCTTGGCGAAGGTTTTCTTCACCAGCATAAACCGCTGCCGGCGAACCTTGATTAAGTGTGATCCAGCCTTTTGTGCCTGCTACAAAGCCTTTGGTATTTAGTAAGCGTCTAACAACTGAGGCATGGCGTGCTTCTACTGAGTGAATCTGTAGAGCATATTGCAAAAGAGGTTTGTCTTCTGCTGCCATCAGGTTACCAGCTTGGCCTTTATAAGCTCTCACACCAGTGTCTTCTAATGCATGAGAAACAATGGCAAATGTTTGATAACTCGTAAATACATTGGCAAATGCACCTTTTGCTGTAAAGTCAAACTTAGGTTTAGCTACTGCTTTAGAGCCTAATGCTGCCAGTAAAAATGCCACGTGTTGTGTTTCATGTTTACCAATTTGAGTAAATATTGGTTTTTCTGCTGCCGGAATTAGGCCAGATGCAGCATTACCTGCTTTATAGAATTCGTCTTCTAAGTATTCAAGAGTCAATGCGTAATTCAAAACATCGATTGCTGCCGGAGTTGCGGCATAAGCTTTTTGAAGACTTGTTGCTAAAAGCGCAGGAATTGCAAAAGCCGAAACTTTTTTCCCAATTGTATTAAACATGCTTCGTCTCGAAACGTGCTCTAGTCTTTCGTGAACATCTGTGTCCACTTTCTCTAATTCTGATAATATATTGAAGATATTCATTGTCTGTACTAATTAAGAAGTTGGAAGATTTGATGCAGTGATTGTAGTTTTAACATAAGGTTTTACTGCTGCCAGAATATCGGCAGGTTTGATGGCTTTATCAAGACCGTTGTTGTCAACGATATCATCTCCTGCAAAAGAAGTTGAATTTGGCATCAACAAATCTCTGATAGCTGCTGCATGACGTGCCTCAACCGAAACTATTTTACCTGCTATTAATAAATAATCTCCACTTTTAATCAGGTTACCGGCGCCATTGTAAGCCTGAACGCCTGTATCTTCAAAAAGTTTGGCTGCACCTAAAACGCTTGCTCTGCTAGTGAAATCGATAGAAGAGAAATTTACTTCAAGACCAGGTATAGCATTAGTGCCAAGGGCTGCTTTAAAGAAGTCTCTGTGGATAATCTCGTGGTCACGAATTTCGGTAAGAAGAGTTTTTTCGGCGTCAGTAATACCCGAATAAGGCGTAGCTACAACTTGTGTGTAGAAAGCAGCCTCTAGTTGTTCGAGGGCATAGGCATAGTTTAAAATACCAACATCACCGCTTCCAAGGTCCACTGCTGATGGCGTGGGGGTCATGTCGTCATCTTTGTCGCATCCGGCCAAAAAAACAGCACCTGCCACGGTAGCCATTCCGGCATTTCTTAAAAAGTTTCTTCTGTCTGCGGATTTTACTGATTCATCTTGTGAACGCACATGTGGTGATGAACCCAACTTTGGTGTTTCCATGGGCATGATTTGTTTTTGATGAAATAGCCGTTGTGGCTACCATTCTGGATTTAATTTATTTATTGTAATACTTGGATTTACGAAGTTATATTAAAGTTGGATTTCTTTAGGACAGAATTTTTTTTAAAATTTTTCTAATTCAATAGATTGGTTCTTACTTTCCTAAAAAAACAAATTCTGTTTATCTTATGCTAAAAAATCATGCCACCGTTTTAATACGATTTAAGTAGGCTTTAAAGGGGGTAAACTTTCTACTTATTCCTAAAGAAATACGATTCTTGTAGAATATATGTCTCATCTACAGAAAAAAATCCTACCCAATTAAGGATAGGATTTTTTTCTATCAGAATAATGAAAATTATTTAGTTGCAACCACCCGTTTCGGCTCTGAAGGTTGTTCCGCTATCGGCAGTAAAACCAGCATTGAGCTCAATGGCTTTTGCCTGATACGTGGCTTTGGTGCCTGTTCCGGTTACAAGGTTTGTTGCAGTTATTTTTCCATTAGCTGCCGACGCTTGCCTGGTTACATTCCCAGAACTTATATTGTTTGCTGGGTTTGTAAGGACAAGGCTTGATGGGCAAGGTGATGGAATAATGGTTAGAGACTTGCTGTTATTACTAAATAAAAGACAAGTGCCAAGCCCATAAACCTGTTCAATAGTTTTGTTCAGTAAGTTGCTGGTGTTAAATCCGTTGGCATAACTTAATCCATAAACCAGGAAACTACCACCCGAAATAGAAGTAAAATCTGAAGATGCAGATACTGCTGTGATTTGCTTATTGGCTTGGTTAACCGCTACATAAGTATAACTAAAGCCAACTGGTTCTGTAAGAACTTGTATTACCTCACCTGTGCCATTAACATTGAATGTAAAACTAGCTGACGACTCAAAATTATAAACAACTGCATAATAAGTGGTGCAGGCATTAAGTGAAACACTTCTACTTCCGAACCAACTAACTTCACCGTAGGCATTTGAGCCAACGAAGGTAGAGCAATTGAAAGTTGAAGCGTTAAAAATACTAAAAGCCGTACTTCCGGTATTGTTTGGTACTGCTGAAATTGAATAATTACCAGTCTGACTTACTCTGAATGCAATAATCTGAGAACTAGGTTCCCAAAATTCATGAGTATAGCAATTTGTAAAAGTGTTATTAGTATAAGCAATTAAACGACGTTGAATTTGCCCTGAAAAACTCACATTTTTACTTTTATTCAAAAATAAAGAACCTGTTATTTTCGATAAGCCTAAATTAAATATAGCATTACCACTATTACCGCTCACTGGTGCTTCCGGGCAAATGTATGTAGTTGCCACATTACAGTTAGATGTAATCGTAAAATTGGCATTACTTGCATCAAAAAACTCAGCAGTTGCACTATTTGTACTTACAATTTTAATTCTGGCTTGAGTAGTATTCGGAATATTTGCGGGTATTACAACAGCCAATGTGCCATTATTGCTTGTTGAAGCTGCCAAAGTGTACGGAAAACTACTTCCTCCATCTATTGATAACAGGATTTTTACATTTGCGCTGAGTGCATTAGTGCTATTTACAGCCCAAGTAACATTTTGTGAAATACCTGCAGCCCAAGACTCTCCACCATTTGGTGCTGTTACAGTCAAAGGACCTTTATTCCCATCTACAGTAATTGTAACAGAGCTCATATCAACACCACCACCAACTGTGCGATTATCTCTTGCCGTAAGTCTGAAAGTCATCGTCCTTGCTACATTTGGTAAATCTTCTCCTTCCTGATCTGGTGGATTATTGGCATTGTTTAGTACAAATGCCATGTCCGGAAAGTTTCTTACAGGTGATGTAGACTGGCGGGTTCTAAATAATGGTGCAGTAGTACTATTAACAGCGTTTCCTGTATGGCCAAGCTTACCTGAGTCACTCGCCATTGGTACATCATACTGTTCCCAGGTAAAACTCAGCGCATCGCCATTGGCATCTGTACCTGAACCTATAAGCGTGAAAGGGGTATTTTTAGGAATAGTGTAGTTGGCTCCAGCATTAGCAACAGGTGGCGTATTACCAGTTGCCGTTGGCGTACCGCAGGTATTTCCAGAGCCTGTTTGTATGTAATTAATCATTCTGTCGAGCGAGTTGGTATGAAAATATGGAACTTGCCCCCCTGTAATGTTCTGACCAGTCCCGCATAAACCAGAATAAGACATAATGGTATTACCGCTACCTGGTTCAAATGCGGTTGGCGTATTTCTATTGCTTATTCCACAATTGGCGTTTCCATTGCCATTAAAAGTATGTGGTGCAGTAAACTGATGCCCAACTTCATGTGCCATTAGTAAAAAACTAGATGGTGTTGTACTGCCAGACCAGCCCCCACCTTTGTAGTCATTGACACAAACCCCAAAATAAGCAACTCCACCGCCAGTAGTATGTAGCGCATGTCCCAGGTCATAATTTGCAGAACCAAATAATGTATTCATTTGAGATCTAAGCGCATCAACCGCCTGATAGTATGTGTTTATATTATTTGTGTTACGATAAAATACATTTGCACTAGCAGGATTAATAGGCGAGCGAAGTGTAAATCTAACAGCGATTTCTTTTTCGTATAAGCCATTTAAACTGTTAATAATAGCAGCTACCTCATTATTTACTGCCGCATCTGTATTTCCACGCGCTACATAAAACTCATTTGTAACCATTATAGCCATTCTGTAAGTACGTAGACTTGTGCCATTGGTGTAGTCTTTTACTTGATCAATGGCTTTTACACGGTTGTTATTAAGCAAACCCTCTTTTGCACTACACTCAAATTCCTCATGTGTTTTTGTATAAACATTGTAGATATTTGAAATTGCAGATTGCGTGTCTTGCTCTATCACTACAATTTGTCCGTCAATGTATATCGTAGCTATTAATTTTGCTTTTGTTGTGGTAATTCTACAAGTAACAGTAGGGTTTCCTTCTTGCTCACCCAGATACGTTTTGGCATCGCCATTAGTACCATTGGGTAAAATTGAATACTCAACAACTTTAAATCTTGCCGAAGAGCCATCGGGCAGCGGTAAGCTAATGATTGTGGCAGAATTGCTCGTATTACCAATCCCTAAAGACGACTCTTTGGGAGAGGCATTCAATTGTTGTAAATAAGAAGATATATCTAAGGTAACTTTGCGCATATCGGTTTGAGCAAATAGATAATCAGACAGAAGAATGCAAAGAACTATGAAAATAAAAGTTTTTTTCATAAAACGTATTTGTGAGAAAAGGTTAGAACTGCTTAATATGATTGGACAAAAGATAATTAATTTCTAAAAACCAGAACTTTACAATTCAGCAAAGCAATTTTAATTACACCCTCCTGTTTCTGCTCTGAAAACGCTTCCGGTTTCGGTCTTAAATCCGGCGTTTAATTCAATAGTTTTTGCCAGATAAGTGGCTCGAGTGCCAATGCCTGTAATGAAATTAGTTGCACTTATCTTCCCATTACTTGCCGAAGCAAGGTTTGCAACATCGCCGCTCGTAATATCATTCATTGGGTGTGTCAGCACAAGATTACTTAAACATGGCAACTCGATGACAGTTAATTGTTTGTTATTATTGCTAAACAAAAGACAGGTGCTCTCGGCATATATCTGCGCAATTGTTTTATTTAGTAGAGTATTAGTGTCAAATCCGTTAGCATAACTTAAGCCATAAACACTAAAGTTGCCATTCGGAAGTGTAGTAAAATTTGAAGATGCAGACACCGCCACAATTTGATTATTAGCCTGATTAACTGCTACATAAGTATAGTTAAAGCCCGAAACATCACTTTGTACGTCAATTATATCGCCAGGCCCATCGAAATTTAATTGAAAACTTGTAGCTGAGTTAAAGTTATATACCAATGCGTAGTAAGTGTTGCATTCATGTAAGGTAAGATTTGTGCCTCCACCCCAAGAAATACCTTGTCCTGTCGAATAAGTGTTTGAGCCTAAAAAAGTGTTGCAATTAAAATTGGGAGCGTTGAATATACTTATTCCAGCAGCGCTCGTACTACTATCTAAAGCGTTTAATTGATAAGTTCCGGTTTTACTAACCTTAAATACCACTATTTTAGCAGTAATAGTGTAAGGGTTATGGCAAGCAGTTTTAGATGAATTCGTGTAGTAAATTCCTGGCTGACCGCTTGCACCTGAAAAACTAAAAGTCTTGCTTTTATTAGTAAACAAACTTCCTGTAGCCTTACTAAGCCCAAGATTAAATACAGTACTTCCACTGTTGCCAGTAATCGGCTGTTCTGAACAAATATAAGTAGTGGCTGCAATACAAGATGAATTAATAGTAAAATTACTATTGCTCACATCAAAAAACTCAGCAGTTGGGCTATTGGTACTTGCTATTTTGATTCTAGCTTGTGATGTGTTTACAATATTAGTAGGAATTGTGACACTCGCAGTCCCATTGTTGGCTGTAGAAGATAAGAGTGTATAAGGGTAATTATAACCACTATCAACTGAAAGTAAGATTTTTACATTGGCGCTCAACAAATGAGTACTGTTAACATCCCATGTAATGATTTGAGTAGAGCCAGCCGCCCAAGGCTCGCCGCCATTGGGTAATGTAACCGATAAGGGACCCTTAGTACCATCAACGGTAATAGTCACTTCGTCAGAATCTACTCCACCACCGCTGGCTTTGTTATCTCTTACAGTAAGCCTGAAATTTATTATTCTACTTACTTGTGGTAGTGCTTCTCCTTCATTATCTGGCGGATTATTCGCATTATTGAGCACAAATCTTAAGTCAGGGAAATTACGGACCGGAACATTAGAAATTTTACTTCTAAATAATGGCGCACCTGCTGTGCTGTTTACGGCCGGGTATCCACCAATTCCGTTAATGTTACTGCCAAATGCGCCCTTGTCATCGTTATTGGCAATATCGTATTGTTCCCAAGCATAGCTTAATACATCCGTGCTGTTTGGGTCGGTGGCAGAGCCAGTTAAAGTAAAAGGTGTGCCTTTGGGTATTGTATAATTGTTTCCGCCAATGGCAGTAGGAGGGGTATTTCCGGTAGTTGTTGAAGTGTAGCAAGTATTAAATGTATTTACCGAAACCAATATCTGTTCAATACTTTTGGTATGAAAATAAGTGCTATTATACGGAGGTGTAAGGTTATAATTAACGGGCGTTCCGCAATTACCTCCATATCCCATTAAGGTTGAACCGCTTCCTGGTTCAATGGCCGCTCTGCTATCCCAGCCGTTGATACAGAAATTAGATGCGCCACCTATGGCATTATAGGTGTGCCATGCCATAAACTGGTGCCCTGTTTCATGAGCAAAAACCTCAACTATGCTCCCCAAAGCGGCATTGCTTACAAATTCTGTCCATGCGCGTCCTTTGCTGGTGTTTTCGCACGGGGTTGGGCCTGCTTGCCCTTGTACATAATAATCAGGCCCTGATCCATCAATATAGGCATTCATTACATGCCCTATATCATAATTACTGTAAGGTAATAAAGTATTAGTACTTAGTACATTAAACCCGTTTTGAGCATTGGCGGCACTAGCAAATGAAGAATTGATTACGAAAGGGTCTGATACTTGAGAGGTAAACAAGATTGACATTGAACTGATGGTTTCAGGAATCAATGAAAATCTGATAGCCACTTCAACTTCGTAAATCAGGTTTACTGCATTTATTATCGAAATAATTTTGTCTCTCGCTTGTGTTTGTCCACCCAGTGCTGCGGTCATTTGATTAGTGGCAGCCACGGCTAGCCTGAAAGTTCGCAGATGCGTACCAATCGGGAATGGTGATACGCTTAATACACGCCCGTTTTTATGTTCATTCAGAAAAGGCTCATTGCCGCTAATATTACAACTGCCTTTGGGTGCTTCGTTAATGTTATATAACCTGTAAGTGTCTGGCTTTTTGTCGATAGGTTCAATAAAATAATAGCCATTATTATAGTGCATGATGGCACTAAAACCTGAAGGTGTGAGTGTTATTCGTATTGGAATACTTTTATCGATTGATTCTCCATTAAAAGTCTTTACATTTGCCGCTTGGTTTTGCATGATCGGAGAATCTTTTATCTTGAAAAGAATCGTATTCCCATCGGGTGAAGGCAAGCTGATTACAGGACGTAAATCTTCACTTGAAGCATTGGCTGTTTGTAATTGTTGCGTTAATTGGTTAATATTGATTTTTACTTCTCGTCCTAAAATTACGGGAGTTTGCGCAAAACTGGTATGATAGATATTCAGCAGAAGAATAAGGAGTAAATTCTTTCTCATGTGCGCTTAGGGAAAAGTTAAGGTTTCATAAGTTATTTATGAAAAAGACCAATACTTACCTTACAGAATTTTGGTAAATATTGGTCTTGCAAGTTAGCATTAAATACTGTCAGAGATGTATTTTGATCTTAGTTTTTATCTAATGGCTTCTATGTCTGAATCACCCCAACGTTATAACGTTTGGTAATAGGTGCATGATTGGCTGCCTCTATACCTGCCGATATGATTTTTCTGGTTTCTAATGGGTCAATCACCCCATCAACCCAAAGGTTAGATGCGGCATAATAAGGGCTGAGCTGAGAGTTGTACTTATTTGTAATTGAATCTAACAATTCCTTTTTCTTTTCTTCGTCTAGTTCTACACCTTTGTTTTTTAACGTTGCTTCTTGTATTTGAAGTAAAGTTTTAGCGGCCGATGCGCCACTCATTACAGCCATCTGTCCTGTTACCCACGAATATATCAGCCTTGGGTCATAGGCCTTGCCGCACATGGCATAATTGCCTGCCCCGTACGAATTTCCGACAATAAACGTAAACTTCGGCACAACCGAATTGGCCATTGCATTTACCATTTTTGCTCCATCTTTAATAATTCCACCATGCTCTGAGCGACTGCCTACCATAAAACCTGTTACATCTTGCAAAAACACGAGTGGAATTTTTTGCTGATTACAATTCATGATAAATCGTGCGGCTTTATCGGCCGAATCAGAATAAATAACGCCACCCATCTGCATTTCACCTTTTTTTGATTTTACTATCTTGCGCTGATTGGCAACTATCCCTACCGCCCAGCCATCAATTCTAGCCAAACCACATAGTATGGTTTGTCCATAACCTTTTTTGTATTCATCAAACTCCGAATTATCTACTATTCTTTCAATAATCTCTACCATATCATAAGGTTTTACTCGGTCGGCTGGTAAAATATTATAGATTTCTTTCGGGTCTTTTAGTGGCAGGAGAGCGGCTTTGCGGTCAAATCCTGCTTTAGGGTTATGCCCCATTTTGTCAAAAATCTTTCGTATTTCATCTAAACAAGCCGCATCGTTCGGGAATTTATTATCTGTTACTCCCGAAATTTCGCAATGCGTAGTAGCACCTCCGAGCGTTTCATTATCAATATCCTCTCCGATAGAAGATTTTACCAGATAAGAACCCGCCAGAAAAACCGAGCCTGTACCTTCCACAATCAAGGCGTAGTCAGACATAATCGGAAGATACGCTCCTCCGGCTACACAGCTTCCCATAATAGCGGCTACCTGTGGAATACCCATCGACGAGAGCTGAGCATTGTTTCTGAATATTCGACCGAAATGGTCTTTGTCAGGAAAAACTTCTGCCTGCATTGGGAGATATACCCCTGCCGAATCGACCAGATAAATAATCGGCAATTGATTTTCCATAGCTATCTCTTGTGCACGTAGGTTTTTCTTGGCTGTAATCGGAAACCACGCTCCGGCTTTCACCGTAGCATCGTTCGATACTATCACACACATTTTGCCGCTTACATAGCCAATGCCACATACTACGCCACCATTGGGGCAACCGCCATCTTCTTCATACATACCTTCTCCGGCAAACACCCCAAACTCAACAAATTCAGTATTTTTATCTATAAGATATTCAACTCTTTCCCAGGCGGTCATTTTGCCTTTTGCCTTATGTGCCTGAATTTTTTTTAAACCTCCGCCCAGTTTTATTTGTTTTTTCTTTTGAGCCAGCTCTTCTAAAAGTGATTCCAGATTTAGCATAATATATGAGTGATTTCGTTTATGAAACAAAATAATGATATTATTTCTTAATATCGAACAATTTTTTTGCAAATATGATAAATAGTTGTCAAAAAAATAATTAGTATTGCAACTAATTATCAACAACCAATAATATAAATATATGACAGTTTTTGAAATCGATACAGACGAACAACTAGAAATGATTCGCCAAAGTGCCAAAGACTTTGCAGAGAACTATATTCGACCTCACGTAATGGAATGGGACGAGACTCAGAAGTTTCCGGTTGACCTCTTTCATAAAATGGGTGAATTCGGGTTTATGGGTGTACTTGTACCCGAAAATTACGGTGGTTCGGGCCTTGGCTATCAAGAATACATTACTATTATAGACGAGATTTCGCAGGTTTGTGGTTCTATCGGCTTGTCGGTAGCGGCACATAATTCACTCTGTACCAATCATATACTCACTTTTGCCAACGAAGAACAAAAACAGAAATATTTACCTAAACTAGCTAGCGGAGAATGGATAGGCGCATGGGGCTTAACCGAAACTGGCACGGGTTCTGATGCTGGCGGCATGGCAACAACAGCAGTAGCCGATGGTGATTATTATGTATTGAATGGCTCAAAAAATTTTATTACTCACGCCATTAGTTCAAATGTAGCTGTTGTAATTGCCCGCACAGGCGAAAAAGGCGATTCTCATGGAATGACAGCCTTCGTTATTGAAAAAGATACACCGGGCTTTTCGGCAGGTAAGAAAGAGAACAAAATGGGTATGCGTGCAAGCGAGACCGCTTGTTTGTTTTTTGATAATTGCAGAATACATAAAGATAATATTCTGGGTAATGTAGGCGATGGCTTCGTTCAATCTTTGAAAATTCTTGATGGAGGGCGTATTTCTATTGCTGCTTTGTCGCTTGGTATCGCTAAAGGGGCTTTAGAGGCTGCCTTGAAATATGCGCAGCAAAGAGAGCAATTTGGTAAAACAATTATTAATTTTCAGGGAGTGAGTTTTAAACTGGCCGATATGGCGACAAAAATTGAAGCATCAGAACTCTTAACCCGAAAAGCTGGTTTTTTAAAAGATAATGGTCAGAAAGTAACCAAAGTGTCGGCTATGGCAAAACTCTATGCCTCTGAAACAGCGGTTGAGGTAGCAAATGAGGGTGTACAGATTCATGGCGGATATGGTTATACAAAAGATTATCCGGCTGAAAAGTATTACAGAGATGCCAAACTTTGTACGATTGGTGAGGGGACTTCTGAGATTCAGAAAGTGGTAATTGCCCGAGAAATTACCAAAAAATAATTAGTATTGCTAAAATTAAAAGCCCATGAAAATAATTGAATGCCCAAGAGACGCTATTCAAGGGCTGCACGATTTTATACCAACTCATAAAAAGACAGCTTACATTAATCAGCTTCTGGCAAGCAATCTTTTTGATACCATCGACTTCGGGAGTTTTGTTTCTCCCAAAGCTATACCACAAATGGCTGATACCAAAGCCGTTGTTGAAGGGCTTGATATGTCTACCACCAAAACCAAATTGCTGGCAATAATAGCTAACGAAAGAGGTGCTGCTGAGGCAGTCGCTTATGACAAAATCACCTATTTGGGTTATCCTTTCTCGGTTTCAGAAACTTTTCAGTTACGGAATACCAACGCCACAATTACAGAATCTTTAGAAAGAGTAAAGGGCATTCAGGAAATTTGTGAGAAAGCCAATAAAGCTTTGGTGATTTATATTTCAATGGGATTCGGCAATCCTTACGGCGACCTTTGGAATGCTGAAATTGTGTTAAATTGGGTGTCTCAACTCAAACAGCTTGGGATAAAGATATTTTCGTTATCAGATACAGTAGGGATTGCAACACCAGAGAACATTAGTTATTTGTTTCAAAACCTTATACCTCGGTACTCTGAATTAGAATTTGGGGCACATCTGCATACTACCCCCGATACCTGGAAAGAAAAGATTGAAAGTGCCTATGGAGCAGGTTGCAGAAGATTCGACGGGGCTATATTAGGATATGGTGGCTGCCCTATGGCTGCTGACGAGCTGGTAGGCAATATGCCAACCGAAAACTTATTGATATTTGGTGAAAACACTGATTTTGATAAAATCAATGATTTAAAAATGGCTTTCCAAAACCTGATTAACTAATGTATTTCACTGAAAACGATATTGCTTCTTTTGCGGATGTTGAGCTTAAATTAATAAAAACAGAGATTAAAGGGAATCTGTTTATTATTACGCTAAACAGACCAGAGAAACGAAATGCTTTTACCCCAACAATGGTACATGAAATTGCTTTTGCCTTGGCTTACGCTAATTCACAAAGCGATGTATGGTGCGTATTGCTGGAAGCAGAAGGCCCAGTTTTCTGTGCCGGAATGGATTTGAATGTATTTCAGAACCCTACATTAGATATTAGCAATGATAAACTTCCCGAACCAGCTATGGAAATAACTTTAGGTGATGCCTTTAAGAGTTTGCTAAAGCCTTGCATTGCCAAAGTGAAAGGGGACGTATTGGCAGGAGGATTTTTGCTGATAGGAGGGTGCACTTTTGTTGTGGGTACCGAAGAAGTCGGTTTCAGCCTACCTGAAGTAAAAAGAGGAATTTTCCCTTTGCAGGTTATGGCAAGCCTATTAAAAATAATGCCACAACGCAAAGTTCTTGAAATGTGCATACTCGGCAAAAAATATTCTGCGCATGAAGCCCATGCACTAGGTTTGGTAACACATCTTTCAACAGCTGATAAAATCGACTCAGATACAGATGAATTGATTCAAACTATACTGGCTGGTTCGCCCTTTGCTATTAAAAAAGGTATAGAAGCTTACCAGAATTTAGCTACAATTGCTGAAAATGAGCAGCATCAATACCTGATTAATCTACTGCAAGAGATTCGTAGTTCGGCCGATGCACAAGAGGGTATTCTCGCTTTTAAACAGAAAAGACCGCCTGTTTGGCAAAATTCATGAGGCAAATCGTTATGTTCTATAAATTTTAGGAATATTTTTTGATAGAAAGTATTTCAAATCGTACCTTTTTCCGCAAATTTGCAGTCAGAAATTTTAATGTTATTTTTGGCGAAATTTAAGACCAGTGCTTATGAATCGTAAGGAGCTTGACAAAATTATTGATAATTTAGATACCGTATTCAGAGGAGATGCCTGGCATGGGCCATCAGTAATGGAGTTTATCAACTCAATGCCTTTAAATGTAGTAGATGAAAGGAAAGAATATTCGAAATATTCTATATGTCAGATTATATACCACCTTGGTGCATGGAGAAGATTTGTGCTTGAGAAAATAGGTGGCAATATCAGATATGATTTGGTGAGTGAGGAGGAAAATTATGGTACCGAAGAGGCTATAACTAAACAAAACTGGCCAAATCTGGTTGAGCAATTAAGAGCTAATCAGGAAGAGCTGATAAGTACACTCGAAAGTTTAGACGACGATTTGCTCGTTAAGCTAGTACCAGGACAAGACTACACCTATTATAAATTATTAACAGGCTTAATCCAGCATGATACCTACCATTTAGGTATGATTTGGGTTTTATGGGAATAATTTTGACACATTAAACGTTAGCAATAGAATTAGATTAAAAATATAATGGAAGAACTACAAACAAGAGAAATAGACAGAATTAAGACTTTATTGAATGCCGCTTTTCATGGTGGTTCATGGCATGGCCCATCAGTACTTGAAAATGTAAAAGACATAAAGCCGAAAACTGCCGGAAATCGTCAGAAAGGAATTCATACTATTGCCGAATTAGTTTACCATATGACAACCTGGAGAATCTTTGTATTGAAAAAGATTCAGGGAGAAGCAGAGTTCGATATCAGAACCGAAAAGCAAAACTGGGGGAACTTAAAAGAGATTGATGAGTTTGAATGGGAAACCCTTCAAATGGAGCTTACCCTTAGCCACGATGAGCTAATGAGTAGCCTGGAAGATAAAGACGACAACTTTTTGTTAGAGATTGTGCCGGGTAGTGAATATGATTTCTACACACTTCTGCATGGTATTATCAACCACGACCTGTACCATAACGGACAGATTGGGATTTTGAAAAAAATGGCTCCTAAATCAAGCAAGTTCGATGACGACGATGAGATGAAAAGTAGCCGTTATTTCAACGATGGTTTTGATGATGAGTATTAAAATCTAAAAAAAATATAGCGAAAGCTTGGAAATGTATAAATATTTCGTATAATTTTGAATTATAATAAATTCACATAAAAAATCCATACGATAATGTTTCAAATCTCCAGGTGGGCTGGCAGGAATCCTGCGCTCGTTCGTTTTATCATTCTCCCGATTTTATTTTATGTACAATGCCGTATGGCGTTTGTCTTAGGAGCCGAAATGTTTTTCGAAGGCACTACTCTTTCGATTCCATTTTTGCTTGCTATGTTGTTTATTAATATCGGGGTTTGTCTGGTATATCCTTTCAATGCCAGAGAATTAATGCATAAGTTTTATTACAGGCTCAAAGTTATGCAATTGGTAGCTTGTTTTTCGTCAGCCGCATTATGGGGCTTTATCGGAAACCAGACTGCTGCTTATTTTGAGCATGTACGCATGGCAGAGCATAGTATTCAGCCTACCATGAATTATCCTTTTTCTGTTCTGGCTGTTACAATTACAAGTACAACTGTTGGCGAAACAGAAAGCTCAATGCTAACAACCAAAACAGTTTTTAAGAAATACTTTAAAAATGCCGTAGCAAAAATTAAAAAGACTTTCTTTACAACAACCACGGTTGATAGGTCGGCAAAGGTATTATTAATGGTACTCGGTATCGTTTTATTAGGAATCGGGGTTGTTGTTTTGGTTTGCGGCATTGAATGTGGAGGTTCGTCAGGGGCTATAGCCTTGGCTATAATAGGCGGTTTAGCTCTTTTAGGGCTAGGTATATGGGCATTAATTGGAGGTTTCAGACGAGCTTTTAGAATGATGAAAAGGCCGATGGTCAATTAAAATAAAAACGGGGCTCTTAGATTAATAAGAGCCTCGCTTTGTTTTTAACTGTGCTATTGGCAGAAATTAATAATCAAATCTTCGACTATTTGTTGTTCTTCATTGTTAAGGCACTTGGCCGCACTTAAATAACTTAAGGCACTTCTTAATTTCTGTTTGCTAACATGGCTGCCTAAATTACTGACATAGGCAGGCAATATAAACGACAAAGGTTTTAAATCTTTTCTTTCGCACCATTTATCAATCAATGCATTTAGAGTAGTATTATTGTTTACTGCTGCGCCTACTCTTTTTAATCCCTCTGTTAACCCTGATTTTATCATGTTAACGTATGGATTCTCCTTGAGTGTATCAGTATAATCAGCACCCAGGCGATAATAATAAGTTGCCTCCGCAATTTGCTCTAAGTCTTCATAAGATTTACCAACATTCAAGCAAAGCGATGGTAAGTAATTCTTCATACCATCGCCTTCGATTTTATTTGCGAGATCAAAAGATTTAAGATTCCATTTGAGTTTGTCTGCTAATGACAATTGTCTGCGTGCCATGTAATGCGCTGCAATACAAGCCTCAAATTCGTTAGATGCTAATGCCCAAGCCTGATTAAATAGCGCTTCTGATTCATTGAGTTTACCTTCAAACTCGTTACTCATGCCATCAGTACATAACTGAACTACCTTATTGCTTGGGTCTATATCCATATCAATGTGGGATATTTACGGTTTCAAGACCTTTAATATTTATTTTTTCACCTTCTACCAATACTGAAATTGGGGCTTCTGATAAGTTCTCAATCGAAATATGTTCAGGATAAATAGCTACTTTTAAAGCATTTTGTCTGAAACCTACTCTGAATGAGAAACTTTGCCATTGCTCAGGCAAAAATGGACTGAATGAGAGTATATTGTCTTTTACCCGCATACCACCAAAACCTTTCACAACCGACATCCAGGTTCCAGCCATTGAGGTAATGTGCAGACCATCTTCTGTATCATTGTTATAATCGTCAAGGTCGAGGCGGGCTGTTCTGACATACATTTCGTAGGCTTTTTCTTTCTTGCCTAGCTTAGCTGCCAGAATCACGTGCACACATGGAGACAATGACGATTCATGAACAGTCATTGGCTCATAGAAATCAAAATTTCTTTGCAGTTCATCAATCGAAAAATCTTCTTCAAAGAAATACATACCCTGCAAAACATCGGCTTGTTTAATAAAACAAGAACGCAATATTCTATCCCACGACCATTTCTGGTTAATCGGGCGATGCTGTGTAATATCATTTACTGTCAGCAACTCTTTATCCAAGAAACCATCTTGCTGTAAAATTACCTGCCGCTCGGCATCATAAGGGAAATACATATTTTTAATAATGTTTTTCCATGCCGATGTTTCGGCCGTTTCGTCAAAGTTTGTAATGCTTACAATATCTTCAAACCGGGCAGAGTTACGCTTTACAATATCTATGGCTTCAAGCGTGTATTTCAGACACCATACAGCCAGATAATTGCTGTACCAGTTATTGTTTACGTTGTTTTCGTACTCATTAGGCCCGGTTACACCCAGCATCACATATTTTTGCTGAGCTGCCGACCAGTTAACACGCTGAGCCCAGAAACGGGCAATACCAATTAAAACCTCTAAACCATATTCGCTCAGGTAATGGTGGTCTCCTGTGTATCTGATGTAATCGTGAATAGCATAGGCAATAGCGCCATTTCTGTGAATCTCTTCAAAGGTAATTTCCCACTCGTTGTGGCATTCTTCGCCATTCATCGTAACCATTGGGTACAATGCCGCCCCGGCCGTAAAGCCAAGTTTGCCTGCATTCTCAATAGCTCTTTGTAAATGATTATGCCGATAAACCAATAGGTTTCTTGCCACTTTTTGCTCTGATGTTGACAAATAAAACGGTAAGCAATACGCTTCGGTGTCCCAATAGGTAGAGCCACCATATTTTTCGCCTGTAAAACCTTTTGGCCCGATGTTTAGTCTTGCATCTTCTCCGGTATATGTTTGTTGCAGGTGGAAAATATTGAATCTGATACCCTGTTGTGCGGCAATGTCTCCATCAATCTGGATATCGTTACCTTCCCATTTGGTTTTCCAGGCAGCTTTTTGCTCTTCAAGCATTTGTTCAAAACCCTTGCTTGATATGTGTTCTAAATATTTCTTTGCCTCCAGATTAAGGTTTTCAATTGCATAGTTTTCCGACGATAAGTTAACCGCATATTTATAGATAACAGTTTCCTCATCATTTTTCAGATGTACCTTTATCTCATTAGCCACATATTTGTCTTTTTTTATGGGCATCGTTGGCAAATCAACTAATTCACCGTGCTGGAAACTTTCAAATTTCATACCGGTACACACCTGAAACGTTGGTACCGACTCCCATTTTGATTTTTTGGTTTCTAGCGTCAGATACCCCTCGCCATGTCCTGTTTCTTTGCTTATTTCATTCCAGAATTTTTCTCCATGATTTGAGTCTTTATTCGAAATATCACCATCGAGCGATACCGTTATTTTGGCATAGGCCGAAAAATTCAATGGCCTAATCGAAAAGCGTATAACTCCCGACTCGTCATCTTTTAAGCTACAAAAGCGAAGCGTATTAACCTTGATTGATTTACCTGATGGAAACTTGGCAATAAACGAGCGCTCAAGTGTGCCGTGATGCATATTTAATTCACGACGAAACTCAGATACTTCGCAAGAAGCCAAATCAAGTTTTTCTCCTTCAATTTCAAGATCTATGCCCGTCCAGTTACAGGCATTTAATACTTTGGCAAAATAATTCGGATAACCGTTTTTCCACCAACCCACACGGGTTTTGTCGGGAAACCACACACCAGCTACATAGTTGCCTTGTAAAGTTTTGCCAGAATAAGTTTCTTCAAAATTACCTCTGCCGCCCATACGACCATTCCCAAGGCTCATGAGGCTTTCGGTAATTTCATTATATTCGGGGTGGAATCCCTCCTCAATAATGCTCCATTCGTTATGGACAATATAATTTTTCATACGTAATTAGTAGCGTCTGTCGCTTATTTTATGGTTAAAGTAAGTCTTCTATAAAAGATTTTCTTGATTGACCTGAGCCAATAAGTCATGAATATCTACACCTACTAGGTCTTCAAACACAACATCAGCTTCTGTCAATACATCTTCTTTACCTATTCCTACGGCTTTCATGCCAGCTCTTTTTGCTGATTCAACTCCGGCTACGGCATCTTCAAAAACAAGACATTCAGCAGGTGAAAAGCCTAATTCTTCGGCGCCTTTCAGAAAAACCTCGGGGTCAGGTTTGCCTTTGCTTATTTTTGTGCCATCAATTATAGAATCAAAATCGTCGAGCATACCAATTCCTTCCAGAATCAACTTAGCGTTTTTACTTACCGACCCTAAGGCTATTTTTATATTTTCTTGTTTTACCTGCACAAAAAAATCACCAACACCTGGCAGAATATCTGCAGGGCTCATTTTGCTTACTAAATTCAGATAGTTTTCATTTTTTTGTGTAGCTAATGCCAGTTTTTCTTCATCGCTAACCTCAATACCGCCGTGTTTTAGAATAATATCTAAAGAATCCATGCGGCTTACACCTTTTAGTTGTTCGTTAAATTCTTCTGAAATATCAAATCCCAGATTATTGGCCATTTGTTTCCACGCCTGATAATGATAAATGGCAGTGTCGACAATAACACCGTCTAAATCAAATAGAAAAGCCTTAATCATATTTTCTTTTGGTTATTTTTACAGAATACATTAGTATTGGGCATAATACTCTTCAAGCCATAAACAACTTGAATTGTTTATGGCAGTATTGCAAATTAAACAATAGTTTTATTAAGAGTAGTACCTATTGGATAGGAAATTTTCAACGAATTGTATTTTGCAATACTATTAATTGTTAATTTCCAGTACTAGTGCTGTCATGGCAGGTACTTTGATGCTTTTAATATCAGAAATTACCTCGTCTGTCATAACATTTTTGGCAGATTGTGCATTTTTCAGAATCTCGGCAAAATGCTGGGTTTGTACCTCTTTTTCGGCAGTATTAGAGTTACTTATCACCATCACTCGCTGTTTGTCGGTATATCTGAAATACACGTAGATTCCATCAACAGGCAGAAACTGCATCATTTTCCCTATAGTAATTGCCTCCGATGTTTTTCGGTAGTTCAGTAGTTTTTTGTTCCACTCAAAGGCTTCATTTTCTTTTTCGTTTCGGCCAGCGGCTTCAAATTTATTTTCTTTGTCGTCTTTCCAACCACCCGGAAAATCTTTACGCACCTCAGCATCGGTCGGATTCTTGAAGTTTTTCATCAGTATTTCGGTGCCATAATACATTTGCGGAATACCTCGAAGCGTATAAAGCCATGTAAGGCCCATTTTATATTTATTGAAATCTTCACCAATTACCGAAAAGAATCTATCGCTGTCATGATTTTCTACAAAAGGTACTAGTCTTTCAGGATTCTGATATACCATATCTTGTGCAATTACCTGATACAAGCGATTAACGCCTTCGTTCCAGCCAAATTTCTCGTTCAACGCAGCATTAATAGCATGATGCACCTGAAAGTCACAACTTGATGGCAAGTTACATTTAAACGGGATATTGTAATTGTTTTTGGTGAAATATGACTGGCTCACAACCGTTCCGACAGCCGATTCACCAAAGATTAGCATATTTGGGTGTTCGTCCAGAATAGCCTTGTTACACTTATTCATAAACTCCATATCGTTATAAATATAAGTATCAATTCGCCAGGCATCTATATTAAAGTACTCAATCGTCCAGAGTGCGTGCTGAATAAGAAAATTTGCCACAAACGGATTTTTCTGATTCAAATCGGGTAGAAAAGGCACAAACCAACCATCAGAAGTAACTCTTTTGTCATAATTTGATGCATGAATATCAAATAGCGGTTGGTCTTTATAAGAGGTATTGGTATATGTATCCCACTGGTTCAACCAATCTTTTGACGGCATATCACGTAAAAACCAGTGGTTGATACCAACATGGTTATAAACGGCATCTTGTACCACTTTGATGCCTTTTTCATGAGCTGCATCAATCATTTTTTTGTAGGTGTCGTTTCCGCCCAAACGTTGGTCAACATTATAATGGTCGGTGAAGCCATATCCATGATAAGCACTTCTCATAGAGCCGCCTTCGTTGGTGATAGGCTGGTTATTTTCGATAACCGGAGTGAGCCAAAGTGAAGTAACGCCCAGTTCCTGAAAATAATCTAAGTGATTGATGATACCCTGTAAATCGCCACCGTGGCGTAGCCAGGGGTTCTTTCTATCTGCATTGTTATCAATCATATCATCAAATCTATCGTTCGATTCGTCTCCGTTCGAGAATCGGTCGGGCATAATCAGATAAATAACATCGGCTTGAGTAAGGGCTTGCGGTCTGGCTGTTCGGGTTCTAAGTTCATAGTCAATTTTGGTAGTATTTGCTCCTGTTCCGAGAGTAAAAGACAGCTTTCCTGCTTTTGCTGTTTTGGTAATCTCTAAGTCAACAAACAGATAATTGGCGTTTTCTACCTTATTAACTTTTTTTATTCTCACGCCGGCATAGGGTTGTAAGCTTATTTTATGACTGGCTATGTCTTTGCCATAAAGCAAGATTTGAAGGTTAGGGTTTTTCATGCCAACCCACCAATTAGTAGGGTTGATTCGCTGTACATCAGGCTTTTGTCCAAATATTTCAGCAAATAGTAATAATTGTACAAAAACAAGAATAATAGGTTTTACGTTAATTTTCATTGAGTTAAAGTGATTCGTTTATGAAGCAAAATAACGCAATCAAAGTTTTTTTTCATAAAAAAATACTCATTAGATTTGAAAAGACTTTAACCTTAAAATAATAGGGCTTTCGCTTTGGAATGGTCATGCCGCAGAGATTTGAGGTTTTCTTAATTGTGACTTCA
>NZ_JBBEWC010000008.1:0-398602 GCF_037860775.1 Emticicia soli
TGTTTAAAGTAAAATTAACATTTTAGCTAAATTTTACCTTGACACAGTTTAATTTACAGTCTCCATAAAGATTTATTTATAACCCACTTTTAGCCGCTATAATTTTTAACTTCAATGCTTCACTATAATCATTTTCATAAATCAATGAATAGATTATCTCAAACAATAAGTCTTTATCGATTCTATTATCAGCTACGTCAACTGCAATATTTTCTGTTTCCTGAATGAATCTTCTCACAATAAGCTCGCAATTATTAATCTCAAGAAAGTACGCCGATAATGCTATTGACGCTCTTTTGTTACCATCAGCAAAGCAATGATTTTTATTGATGGAAAAAAACAAATGGGTGAGTTTATCTTCTAGCGTTTCATAGTAAAAATCGTTTTGAACATGCTCTAGTGTGCTTGTTAGTAAACCAGCATTCAGAATACCAAACGAGCCACCACTGGTTCTGATAATTTCGTCATGGGTAAAAATAGCGTGTTCTGTATCGAAGTATTGGAAGCTCATTTTATCTGTCTTTTAGTCGTTTAAAAACGTCTAAAAGTTCAGGACTATCCACTATCCTTTCTATTAGACTTTTGCTTTTTTCTCCCAGAAATTTTTCATAATCAGTGCTGCTCATTGCACCAATATAAGATTCTAACTTGGTGTGAATCGCATCACGCAAACTATAATCTCTGCTAGCCATGTTTCTTCGAGCTTCTTCTAAAAGAGGAATCCAGAATCTTTGTTGAGTAAAGTCATTTATTAGTATATTCAATTCTTCTGGTGCTAGCTTTCTTTGTAGTTTATCTGACTGTTGTTTCATGGTATCAGCAATACCAATTTCAAATGAAGAAATTAACCTCAAGATGTCAGAATACATAGTATCTCTTTCATTCTCCTTTTCTTCTAATTGTAATATAGCTTTATACTCATTGGCATCTTCCTTAAAAATAGCTTTGTATATTGCATCTTTATAATAGGCATATTTATAATTACCCATTTCCAGATACAAATTCAAAGCTTGTGTAAACTCTTTGTGATATAAAGGTTCTTGCAATGTCGCAATCAGAAAATCTTCATCTCTTTGATTGATGTACTTTGTCGAACCTCCCAGTTTTTGATTTAAGGTATCAATTACTATATCTAAAATTCTACTTCGTAATGCTTTCGCTTTTTCGCTTTCAGTAAGAAGCATTCCTAAATTTAAGAATGAGCGAAAGTTAAAAAGACCTAACTGAGGAGCTTTTAAGCCCGTTTTTAATTCCCCTTTTAACTCGTCTTTTAATTTTTTAAGTAAACCTCCTTTAAAGTTTACATAGCCATTGCGTTTTAACTCCTCTTCATATTTTATAAGATATCTTTTAGTAGTCCTTTTATCAATACCAAAAAAAGTTTCTACTTGTTGACTTGTGAAAAGATATTGCCCCTCGAATAGTATTCCTTTTATCCCTATATAGTTTTGTATATTTTCAATAGCAATAGAGTTGTTAAGGATATTTTGTCTGTCTATTTCTGAGTTCGTTAAATCTTTCATAGTAGTAATTCTAAATGTTTGTGACATTAATGTCACAAACGTTGTGTAATATGTTGATTATAAGGGATTTATTTTTCTTAAAATTAGTTCTTCTATTTATTCTTCGAAGTAAAATACGATATACCTAGCAGAAGCAGATTTTTATTTTCAAGTTTAAAATGAAAAATAGTATGGCTATAAATATGATTGTTCCATGTAAATAGGAATAAACTCTATCTCTCCTAAAATAATCCTTATTACTATATATTTTTTCAACATCTTTTTTTATCATATTGAATACTGGTTCTGCTATTGAGCTCGCACGTTCTGCTCGTTTCTGGTGCATTTTTATAAAAGGTCTAGTCTTAGTAATAAAAATTATTGCAACAACGTTTATCACCAAAATAAATAAAAATGCTATAAAAGAATTTGCAGTAGTTAATTTTTCAGGGTCGCTTAAGCATAATACACACAGACCAGCGCTTATTGTAATAACATAGTTACAGAAATTTTCTCTTCTTGACTCTAATTTATCTATTCTATCATATTGTGATTGATAGAATATGTGAAAACTTTCATAATGGTTAAAATCATCAGTCTTTTTAGGCTTTTTAGTCTTTTCTATATCTTTCATTTTAATATAAACATAAGGCGTTTTAATTGACTAGGTAATTAGTGAGAGACAAATTGAACAAATGTTAAATATTGCCGTAAGTTTTGTTAAAGATAATTTAGTATTCTGGATAAAAACAAAACCTAAAGTATTTTTATTTTGCGGTAATTTTTTTAATACAAAACAAAAAAAACTCCAAGACAAAGTCTTGGAGTTTCAATTTTAAGAGCCCCCAGCCGGGATCAAACCAGCGACCTACTGATTACAAGTCAGTTGCTCTATCAGCTGAGCTATGGAGGCATTTTATTTCTGATTTCAGCGCTTCGTGTTACCCGTTGTTCTGATTTCGTGATGCAAAATTAGTACTTTCTGATATACCACGCAAGCGTTTTTTTGAAATATTTTTTAATAATTTCTTAACTCGTTGAAGGCCAACGAGTTAAGAAATAAAATTTTTTTTAATTCGCTGCTACTATGATTTTCAACTTCTGTTTTAGCTCTGCTAATTCTTTTTCTGCGCCTTTTATTTTCTCTTCGTACTCGGCACGAACAGCATTGGCGTTTTTAGAACGTGCAAAAAATTCGATGTTGTTTTGCCATAGACTGATGTCGTCTTCAAACTTCTTCATCTTACGACGAATATCGTTTTCTTTCTTATCAAGCTCTCTGCTGTTGCCTTTGTCGTTTTTCAAGGTAACATCAACTTCGTTTTGCAACAACATTTTTTCTTTCTCTGTACCACTTACGCCCGAGCTGGCTTTTACATAGGCATTAATGGCATCAACAAAGCGGCGTTGAATGTTTTGCATCTCTTTGCGAGGTACAAAGCCTATTTCGTTGTAGCGTGCCTTAAAGCCCGGTAATTTGCTTAGGTCGGCTTCGCCTGCTTTGGCTGCGGCTTCAATCTCGTCGCAAAGGGCAATTTTCTGAGCCAGGTTTGCCTCGTATTCTTTTTCTACTTCGTTGCCTTTGGCACGTTTGCCGTTAAAGAAGGCATCGCAGGCTTTCTTGAAACGGTCGTAGATTTTATCTTTGAATTTCTCAGGTACGTGGCCAATCGTTTTCCAGGTTTTTTGTAGTTCTACAACTCTGTCGGTATTGGCAGGAGAGAAGTCGCCCGATTCCAACAATACTTCTACTTGCTCGCACAACGAAGTTTTGGCTTTCAGGTTGCTTTCTCTTTCGGCTTCCAGTTTATTGAAGAACTCACCTTTGTTACGGAAGAAAGTTTTCAACGACGACCAGAACTCACGGCTGATTTCCTTGCCTTTTTCTTTCGGCATGGCACCTTTTATTTCGTTCCATTGGTCTTGTATCGCCAATATCTCTTTCGTTTTGGCGTTCCATTCGTTTATACTATCAGTATTGAAAGCAATATATGGTTTCAGGTTCTCAACCAATCGAGATTTTGCCTGATAAATTTCTTCCTGCAAAGCACCCGCTTGCGACGATTGCTCACGGCGTTTGTTATGAATAATATCAAAGGCTGCTTTCAGGCGTTTCCAAAGCTCGTCTTGTGCTTCACGCTGTGCCGGGCCAATGTGTTTGTATTCTTCCAACAAATCATTCGCCTGGCGTAGCGTAGTGTTGCTCAAGCCGCTTTCTTCCAAAGTTTTGGCTATGGCTTCAATGCGCTCTACTATCTCGGTTTTGGCCGTCAGGTTTTTCTTGCGGTCAAGGTCTTTCAGTTCGTTCTGAATATGACGGATACTGAAATATCTGTCAATCAAAGCGTTGTAGGCCGACCACAACGAAGTATTGTGCGGAGAGTTTACGTTTCCGGCCGCTTTCCAATCTTCTTGTAGTTTCTTAAATTCCTGCCAGTTGTTTTTAGTACCGCCTTGCTCTTCTTGCTCTACTATTTCACGCAGGCGTTGTAACAAACCTGTTTTGCGTTCGAAATAATCTTCTTTCTGGCGTTCTATTTTCTGGAAGAAACCATTTTTTGCATCACGTATCTGAGCGCTCAATGATTCAAAACGAACCACAAAATTGTCGTTCTTAAACTCAAAGCCCTCGTTGTTGCCGTTGTCTGCAATATATTTTTTCAATGCCTCCGATTTCTCACGTGCTTTCAGGTCATCAAATATCGGTTTGATTTCCTTCATTACGTTGTCGGCATTTTTTACGTCTGAAATATTAACACCCTCGGCTTTGATAGAAGCCAATAGTTTTTCGCCAAGGTCTACGAAATCCTTTTTAGAGAAATTGCTGTAATCTACCTCTTCAGTGCTAACAGGCGCAGCCTCTTCGTCTCCTAATTCAAACGAATGAGGTAGTTCCTCGGCGCTCGCTTCTTCAACCTCAACCGGCTTCGGCGATACCTCTACCATTACCGTTGGGTCGGTGCTTACTACAATTTCTTCCATTGGGCTTTCGTCAGCACCCAACACAGGCGTACCGGTTTCGTCGGTTGCTGCGGGGTCTGTTACAATAGCAACGTTTTCAATGGGAGCTTCTGTTGTTGTCGGCTCATCAGTAGTAGTAGCCGAAACAGGAGTTTCTTCTGTGCTTTCAGCAACGGGCGCATCATCGTTCACCTCTTTTGTGCTGTTTTCAACAGGTTCTTCACTTGAAGTGTCGATGGAATCTTTCGGTTCGTTCATAATTTCTTTAGAGTCTTGAGTATTGGCCGAAGCCTCTGCATCTGTTAAAGAAGATTCTTTTACTTCGGCAGCATCAGTCACGGTTTCTGCTAAATCGAGTTCTTTGTGCGTCATTTGTAAATGTTACGATTCGTAGTAACGTGGAATGTTTTCATTAAGATTTGCAAATGTAATAAATATACTAATACTTTTGCTTAACAATCCACAGAGAGTATTTGTAAAAATTATTTATCGGGAAAAACCACCTGATTTTAGCCCAATTAAGCAATATTTGCACTTACTCTATGGTTTTTGAAAATAAATTTACTTGATTCCCCAACCCGATAAGCATCAGTTAGTAACAAAAGGCCTGAGTGCTAAAGTTGTTTTTATTTTAGAAAGACCAACATATAGCGGCCGGAGGAAAATAAAAAAGACTATTGTATCATCAGCGCCATGCTACCAGGTGTCGGGTTTGTTCGTTAAACTGAACAGTCTCTATATTTAAATACGTAAAAAAGGCATAAAACGTTGCAAAAAATGAATAAAAAAACAGATGTAGCATCGCTTCGACTTAATTATTTACTCAACGAATTAGTTGAAGAAAATGTTTTAGAAAACCCCATTAAACAATTTGAAAAATGGTTTAACGAGGCCGTTGACGCAAAAGTGCTTGAGCCAAACGCCATGCATCTGGCTACAATCTCCAACGGTAAGCCACATGGCCGAATTGTACTGCTAAAGGGATTTGATGAGAACGGATTCGTTTTTTTTACGAATTATGAAAGCAATAAGGGTAAAGAAATGGCCGAAGTGCCTTTTGCTTCGCTGACATTCTTCTGGGGTGGGATGGAGCGACAAGTGCGCATTGAAGGACAGATTGAAAAAACCAGCGCAGCGGAATCAGACGAGTATTTTCAGGTGCGCCCACGTGGTAGCCAGATAGGGGCATGGGTTTCGAAACAATCGAGCGTTGTGAGCCGTGAAGAATTAGAAGCCCGCCAGCAGCAGCTTGAAGCACAATACGGCGATGGGTTTATTCCACGCCCGCCACATTGGGGAGGTTACAGGCTGATACCCGAAAAAATAGAATTCTGGCAAGGCCGCCCCAGCCGCCTGCACGACCGTATATTGTTTACGGATATTGACGGTAGCTGGAAAATTGAGCGTTTAAGCCCGTGATTTTGGGATGAATGTTGTGGATAAACCATTGCTTGAATTAGATTTTTTAAATGCCTCATTGGGTAGAGACAGGGCACTGCCCTGTCTCTACGTGTACACATTAAAAATTTGTTACGTTCATAATTCAACCTAAACATTCAACACCATGACCTACGACTACATCATTATCGGAGCCGGTTCGGCGGGCTGTGTGCTGGCCAATCGCTTGTCTGAAAACCCAAACCACAAAGTGCTGCTCATTGAAGCAGGCGGGCCTGATAAGAAAATGGAAATCCATATTCCGGCAGGCTATGCCAAACTACACCGTACCGAGGTCGACTGGGGCTATTACACCGAGCCGCAAGCCCACGTATTGAACCGACGCATTTATTTGCCACGTGGCAAAACGCTGGGTGGGTGTAGCTCAACTAATGCAATGGCTTATGTGCGGGGTAATAAAGAAGATTACAACGATTGGGCCGATATGGGTAACGAGGGCTGGTCGTATGAAGAAATTCTGCCTTATTTCAAGAAATCGGAGCATAACGAGCAGATTAATAACATTTTTCATGGGCAGAATGGCCCGCTCAATGTAACGTTTGCCAAGCATTACAAAACACCATTTACCGATGCATTTGTGCAGGCTTGCGTAGAAAAAGGCTTCAGCGAAAACAAAGATTATAATAGTGATAAGCAAGAGGGTGTATCGTTGATGCAGTTTACAATAAAAGATGCCAAGCGACACAGTGCCGCCACGGCGTTCTTGAAGCCAGCCATGAGTCGCCCGAATCTGATGGTTTATACCAATACTTTAGTAAAACAGGTTTTGATTGAAAACGACCGAGCCGTTGGCGTAGAAGTGATACGTGGCCGAAACAATACCGAAAAGATTCTGGCCAGCAAAGAAGTGATTCTTTCGGCAGGCTCTTTCAATTCGCCACAAATACTCATGCTATCAGGTGTGGGCGATAAAGACGAACTCAAAAAAGCGGGCATAGCCTGCAAAGTAGAATTGCCAGGCGTAGGCAAAAACCTGCAAGACCACCTGTTTATGGGTGTTACGGCACTGTCTCGCCAGCAATTCGGGCAAAACCATCATTTATCAAAGTGGAATCAGGCGAAGGCATTGGCGAAATATCTTTTCACCAAAAAAGGTATCCTGACAATCGGGCCTTTAGAGGCCACAGCTTTCGGCATGACCGACGATAGCCCCGATAGAGTTAATTACCAATTCCACTATGCCTCGGTACAAAATGGCGACGATTATACGGTTGATATGTATGATATCACAACCTATCCGCTCAATGACGGTTTTACTGTTCTGCCAACTTTGCTTCGGCCTAAAAGTAGGGGTTATGTGGGTATCAGAAGTAATAATCCGCTCGATGCACCGCTTATTCAGCCTAATTTCTTATCAGAAGAGCAAGACAGTATTACGTTGCTGAAAGCCACCAAAAAAGCCATTGAGGTAATGAACGCCAAAGCCTTTGATGTGTACCGAGACAGGTTGATTACCCCACCCGACCAAAGCTCTGACGAGGCTATTTTGTTACACATCAAAAAGCAGCTCGAAACCGTGTATCACCCCGTAGGCACCTGCAAAATGGGAAACGATGAAATGGCAGTTGTCGACGACCAACTGCGAGTAAAAAACATAGAAGGGCTAAGGGTAATTGACGCCAGCATTATGCCAACAATTGTATCAGGCAACACCAATGCGCCTGTATATATGATAGCCGAAAAGGGGGCAGATTTGGTTTTGAAATAGGGGAGGACTTTTAATAAGAATTGTAAGAGAAAATATTAAAAAATAAATAATTCCTATTTCGTAGAGACGACATGCTGGCGTCTCCAAGGGTTTGTCAAAATATTAAAATTTAGCTATTGAATTCCATCTTTCAAATGAAATTCTGGGATTTCATAGACCAATGGAGACGCCAGCATGTCGTCTCTACGGAATAGGATTTTTTAAGGAATTTTCGTTGGCCAACGAAACAAAAATAGCCTATCATAACCCATAAAACAAATCTAAAATGATAGCGTTTTCGCTCATCATCTAATACATAATTAAACCCATGAGCAAGAATCTTAAATCCCACTGGGACGAAGTTTATAAAACTAAAAATTTTGAAGAAGTAAGCTGGTTTCAGGCTGAACCCGAAACCTCAATTCAGTTTTTTGAGAAGCTAAAACTGCCTAAAACCGCCAGTATCATTGATATGGGCGCAGGCGAAAGCCGTTTCGTTGATTATCTGCTCGATAAAGGCTATTCGAACATAACATTGGTCGATATTTCGGAAGAAGCACTCAATAAAACAAAGGCCCGGTTAGGTACAAAAGGCGAAGCACTTAAATACATTGTAGCCGATGCCGCAAAATTTAAAACAACCGAAAAGTACGATTTCTGGCACGACAGAGCCACTTTTCACTTCCTGACCGAAATAGAAGACATTGAGTATTATACCCAAAATATCTGTCGGTCGCTCAATTCAAAAGCTTATTTCCTGATTGGAACATTTGCTGAAGGTGGCCCGAAAAGTTGTAGCGGTTTAGAAATCAGTCAATACTCAGCCGACGATTTGAGCGAAGTATTTGCCCGTTGTCTCACACAAGAAAAGAGCCTCAAAGCCACCCACAAAACCCCTAACGGTACGGTACAGAAGTTTACATTTTGTTTGTTTAAATATGATGGGTGAAACCACATATTACATAAAAGACAGGACAACCTGCCCTGTCTTTTATGTAATAATAACGTACTAAAAAACTTCTCACTATTCTTTATAAATCACAACCTTTTTTGTCTCAACCGTATTATTTGCTTTCACTCTTAAAAGATAGGTTCCGGTTTGGTGAGTGCTTGCATCAAAGTCAAAAATATTACTTCCTTTAATTCCCGAATAAGTTTTAGATTTAATTTCACGGCCAGTCATGTCAGTTAAACCTACATTTACTTCTCCGTTCTCAATCAGGTTTACTTTAACTTTTATAGCGCCGCTTGTCGGATTCGGAGCTACATTCATAAATTCTACTTTTTCTTCAAAAGTCCGTGATGTTTCATAGGCTACTCTTAAGCCGCTTGGACAACTTGTACTTTCGAAGGTAAATAGGCGGTAATCTTCAACTTGGTCAGACAGATTGCCGTAAATTTGCAGACGGTTAGCATTCCCACCACTTTCATGGTCCCAGGTGTTTTGGTTACTTGGCGCACTTATTCGGTACGAGCCTGAATTGTTCTCAAAATTCCAATAATAATAATTGTTGCCTGACACAAAAGTACCCAAAACCATAAAACTACTATTGGTTACAGTATTGGCTTTTATTACCCGTCCGGTACCATCCATACTTGTTATTTTATAAGAACTACCAACCGATTCGAGTTTCCATTTCTGGTCGTTCTGGTTATTGGCGGCATTAATTTCAACACCTCCGCCCGACATCGCCTGTAAGTAATTATTATTAACAACCGATTTGATTTTATAACAATTGCCACTCACAATGCTGCCCGGTGGAAGCGATTCATTAGAAAAATAAGGTGTCCCATCTGACCAATTAAGTTGGTTGTAACCCGAAGGCGTCGGGAACACCGTTGAGTTTGGCACTTCTAAATTGTCATAATTACTACTAGGCCACGAGAAACAATTAACAAGATTGGCATAGTTACTATTGGCAAGCGTAACATCAGAGCGTTGAAGCATACCTGCTCCACGAACCACAAATTTATCAGGATTAGAAGAGATTCTTTGTGTAAGCCAGTATTGACCATGAAAATATCGAGCAACAAGCGTTTCACCTGTTACAGTCCATGTTCCCATAGTGAGGTTGTCTGAAAGTGCAGCGCATTGTCCGGCAGAGTAATAAGGTGTTCCGTCTTGATAATGAAGAAGCGAATAACCCGCAGGTGTCGGGAACGTCGTTGAGTTTGGTACTTCTAAATTGTCATAATTGCTACTAGGCCATGAGAAACAATTGACAAGATTGGCATAGTTACTATTGGCAAGGGTAACATCAGCGCGTTGAAGCATTCCTGCCCCACGCACCACAAACCTGTCTGGGTTCGACCCGATTTTTTGTGTAAGCCAATATTGGCCATGAAAATACCTTGCTATGAGCGCATCACCCGTTACAGTCCATGTTCCCATAGTCAGGTTATCCGAAATGGCCGAACATTGGTCTGTTGTGTAGTAGGTTACCCCATCTTGTCCGGTGAGCATAGTATAGCCACTTGGTGTCGGAAACTGGCTTGAGTTTGGCACTTGTAGGTTACTATTGCCGCTACTTGCCCATGAGAAACAATTGGCCAGACCCGCATAGTTGCTGTTGGCAAGCGTAACATCAGAGCGTTGAAGCATACCTGCGCCTCTCACAATAAATTTATCAGGACTAGACCCAATTTTTTGTGTGAGCCAATATTGCCCATGAAAATACCTTGCCACGAGCGCATCACCCGTTGCAGTCCATGTGCCCATGTTTAGGTTGTTCGAAATAAGCGTACAAGGGTTTGTTGTATAATAAGCTGTGCCATCTTGCCCGGTAAGCATAGTATAGCCGCTTGGCGTAGGAAACTGGCTTGAATTTGGTACTTGAAGATTGCCATTGTTACTACTCGCCCAAGAGAAACAACTGGTCAGATTCGCATAATTGCTGTTGGCAAGCGTAACATCAGACCGTTGAAGCATACCTGCCCCTCTCACAATAAATCTATCTGGGTTAGAGCCGATTTTCTGCGTTAACCAGTATTGGCCATGAAAATACCTAGCCACAAGTGGGTCACCTGTTGTAGTCCATGTACCCATGTTCAGGTTGTTCGAAACCGTCGAGCATCCGCCTACAGTTGCGCTATTCCAGCGTGCTGTTCCCAGAAATATCTGTCTGCCAGTAAGCGTAATGGTTTGGCTCCACCCGTTATAGCTTACAGTAACTTGCGTTTGTGTAGTTGGCGACGGTGCATAGGGATTCATAGCTGCTACAAGAATAGAATCTCCGCTAACCATTCCTCGCCAGATAGGAATATCGGTCATGCCTTTTGCATCTTTTTTAAAGATAGAAAAGAAATCTTGTCCGGCTGGTACAAAATGAATAGCGTTAGGGTCTTGCAGAATATGGTTAAAATGAGACAACCTATGCAAACCTTTTATTATGTATTCATAATGATGCTGGTTATGGTCGTTACCCATAATATCCCAGATATGGAAACCATCAGCACCAGCAACAATCGAAAATATAGCGTTGCCTTCACAATAAGCAGGGTCTTTGAGTGCCCACGTCAGGGTAGGGTCAGAGTTATACCTATCGTCTTTCATCCAATACCACGGTACTACGGGTTTATTGGGTGCCCATGCCTTTGCAAATTCAATGTCTTTAAGAATAAATTTCAGCCAACGCCCCGAATTCTGGCTGTAACTGCCACTCCAACCGCCATCGGTATAAGAGTTTACACCAATATGGTCGTAACCATCTAGTAAATGATTCCCAAACTGTGTGAAATTGGTGGTATCACGGTACATCATGTTGGTAAAGCTTACATCGCTTATAGCCTGTTGCCAGGTATAGGTAGTATCTCCGAATTTATCAGGTTCTTCAAGGTTGGTTGAATAATTACCAATTAAGGGCTTATCTACTACCGGAATCTGGTTAAATGCCTCTAAAACAGCATAATAACTTTTAATCTTGGCCTTATACCATTGCTTCTTGAAGTCGGCAAAGGGTAAAGATTGATACGATACAGGCATACCATTTCGCTCGGCCGATGCCGTAAAACCCGGTATCGATTCGTTCGAATTACAATTTGGATTTTGCACACATGCCAGAAAACTGTTTATGCCAGATGCCACCAACAAACCTGTGTTTGCATCTACATTAGAATAGGCCCGTTCCAGATTATACACCAACTCAAAATCAATACCTACCATATCCATGTTTTTGATTAAGGTACCGGCACTATCAACAAACCATGCTCTTAAATTTTGTTGGTTCTGAAAATTATAAGGTAGCGGAGGCGTTGAAGGAATTGGTGGGTTTCTGTTCGGGTTATAAGATAAATCACCGCCTTCCATAATGACATATTTATAACGCAGAACGGCTTCGTCGTGTGCAGCCTGATTGGTGTATCCTTCAAAACCCGAATTAAACGTAAAGGCAACTGTTTGCATTTCAAGGTATCGTTTTTTTCGTGGCGATTGCCACGAATCAATCGGTGATAGACCTATCTGATGCGTATAGCCCAGCTCATTTACCCATGTTTGGGAATGTGTAAAACCTCTTTTGAGAGGAGCTGTCCAATCCAGCCCAGACCACGAAAAGCCCGGAAACCAAACCAAATGATATTTGCTCGGAAGATGAAACTCCGGGAAGTTGGTCCATGAAATGGAGTTCAGATGCGTAGTATTATAGGCATTGGTAGTGTACGGATAATCGTAATTGACGAGATTGCTTGTTTGCGCATTTACCTGATGAACCATACCTGATAAGAAACTGAGAACCAGAGCAAAACCGCATAAAAGGTTTCGGAAAGAATTGTGTAAGTTTTTCATGATAATTAGATTTTTTGAGTTTATAGTACTAAGCAAAAAGAGTAATGAGGTAATCTTGAATGAACCGAAAAAATGATTTTAAGATTATTAATTGTTTGATTATTAAAGTATTAAGGCAATGGCGAGCCTCTTTCAATGTGCTAGATTGAAATACCTTATACTTAATTTAAGTGACTTTTTGGCCTAGAGGTAATCTAAAAAATGATGTGTGGACTTTTAAACTAAAGCCATATACGAATGTATTATTTTCGTGTACGATGCTCCTAAATACTCAATTAGTCAACTAATGATGGTTTCAGGGAATAATTATATTTTTTGTTAGCAGTTTGTTTCATAGCTCAGCTTTATTCTTTGCCAATGGCAAAGCATAGGTATCCTTTATTGCCATAAAATATGGCAACGATAATTTTATTGAAATTTTTACTTTTGTAAATCTAAACGACTTGTCGAAAAGGATTAATCGACTATGCTAAGAAGTAAAAAATCAGCCTTAACTTCGCTCTTGGCATTACTATTTTGTTGATACAAATGTACAGGGGTGCAGTAAAAAATAAAATAGACTTCTGTCTATATAAATCTTTCAAAAAATAGACAGATGTCCATTTTTTGAAAGAAGTCGTTTAGGATTTTAATTTCAGTTTAAAAATAGTGGTATTTTGAGCGAGCCAAATCAAATGATGAAGCCCCGAATGGAATTCCATAGCAGAGCTATGGTTGAAATTATTTGATGCAGGTGTAGCCAAAATAACGCATTTTTAGACGAAAGAAATAATCCTAAACAACTTCAAAGTTAAAAAGCATATCTCAATTTATTTTTTTATAGGCAAAGCCCGAATCCTGCTTAAATGCCTGGGGCTTATATTGAGATAAGTAGCTATTTTTTTCAACGAAATGCGTTGGTGAAGATGTGGGTATAACTCAATGAATTTTTGATACCTTATCAGCGTGTCTTTTTCTCTTAGTAACTCAAGGCGTCTTTCATATTCAATCAATGCTTTCTCATAAAAAAGCCCTAAGATTTTTCGGCCTTGAGGCATAATTCCCAGCAAAAAATCAAGGTCTGTTTTGGGCATAGTTATCACCACAGAGTCTTCTTCTGCCTTTATATAACACTTCGAAGGAGTGTTTTCCAGAAAACTTCTTACGTTATAAACAAAGTTGCCTTCTGCCATAATCCACGATGTATACGTATCGTCTTCATAGATACTTTCAAAATCGTTCAGATAAACGGTTTCGGTAGCACCCTCAGGCGGGGTGTAGTAGAATTCACGCAAAAGCCCTTCAGAAATGTAAATGATGGTATCAGAATATTCGCCTTCACGAAGAAGCAATTCGCCTTTTGCATACTTTTTTACTTCTATACATTTTTTTATTGTGTTTATTTCGTCTTCGCTAAAATCAGCGGCTATTCTGAGTAGTTCAATATAAGTAGATTTAGGGTTCATGGGTGCACAAGCATTTTTAGAAATATGGGAATCGGTACTCCAACAGAGATTTAGCTTAAAAGTAAATAATTTGTGCGTAGTGAATTAGATAGAGAGAAATAAAAATTATAAGCAAGATATTTCTGATGTTGCGTTGATAAGTATTTTAATAGGAGAGGCTTAGGGCTAGAAGAATGTAATGTACATTAAAAATATGAAAAAATCAAGACAGGGCATTGCCCTGTCTTGATTTTTTACGGACAGATTTTTCAAGAACTTACCTTAAAATCACTTCATTAAAAACAAAATTAACCCAGCCAATAAAATCCCCACCAGATGGTATGAGCCGCTGATAGCACTATACAAAATTGGCCTAGGGATATTGGGGTTAATAGCAATATTTGTAGTATTGGCTACCAGAAAACCAATACCAATAAGTAAGCAAAACTCAACCATACCACCCATAGACTGAATATTGAGCGCATACATTAAAATAGCACTCGTAAGCGTAACTACAAATGTACAAATAGCAGGGCCGGCAATAAAAATCGGATTGTTGGGCAGGGCTTCGTTGGCTTTTCCGAGCGAAATTTTATAAGCCTTGGCGAATAGCAATGTAAACCACAAAGCCCCAATGCCGTTGTAGACGATAAAGGCCAATAAAACACTAATCCAATTCAGGTTTGCTAGTTGATTAATCATAAAATTGTTTGTTTTTGTTTATGATGCAAACTTAGCGGTGACCTGCGACAACCATATGTCAAAGGTGTTTTAGTGTCTATAAAGAAATTGTTTAAGTTAATCTTGTTGAATTGAAAAAGTTGCTTTTTGTTCAATACTTCGCTTTAAAAATCCTCATTTAGCTCTGCTAAACTCCGGTTTTTAAATCTCGTCTTGAAGCAAAAATCATTCTTTTTCTTTTTCAAAATTTAACTTAAACAGTTTCTAAGATTTATCAAAAAATTCCTGCAAGGTCATTTTATGGGGTGTAAACTTTTCGGGCATTATATCCAGACTCTTTATTCTATCGATACGGAAATACCTGAAATCTTCCCGAAGCCTACACCAGGCTATCAGCAGCCAGTTGTTTTCTTGGGTGCTTACAATGGCAAAAGGCTCAATCAAGCGTTGCGTTGTTTCGCCATCTTTATTGGTATAGCTAATTTTTGTAATAGTAAAATTGGTAAGCGCATATTGCAAATCAGATAATACATGGCTGTTACGTTCCCGATTAATATTAAGGTCGAAACGGGTACGCTCGGTCAGTAGATTGGTCTTATCTTTTATGTTGTGCCGCAGCACAGCCTTTATTTTATCAATGGCCTCAATATAATCTTTCACAAAGGCCGAATCCCTGTTTTTCAGCACCAGTTGTTCGGCCAGTATCAAAGCATTTGCCTGATTTTCGGTAAACATAATGGGCGGAATCCGGTAATCTTCCATCAACGAATACCCCTTGCCTTCTTCCGTAACAATGGGCACACCTGCCTGCTCCAATGCCTTCATATCTCGGTATATTGTACGGGTACTTACGGCAAACCGCTCGGCCAGTTCGGCCGCTGTGAGCATACGTTTGGCCTGCAACTGGGTAAGAGTAGCAGTCAGTCTCGAAAGGCGTTTAATATCATTGCGGCTCATTTGTTACAATTTTTGATTACCTGAAAAGCAAATATACATGTTGAAATAAAAAGAGACAAGGCGAGTGCCTTGTCTCCGATGGTCAATCTTCTGAACCGTTTTTCTGACTTTAATACCTCTTAACGGGCATTTGCAGTAATTATGATAAAAACAGTTGAAATAGCAGTGCCAATAGCCCAGTTTTTCCAGACTTTCTTCGACTTTGTCTTTTTTGCTTGTGTATTATAGCCTTTAGCATATTCGGGGTTATTCTGATACGCTTCAATATTCGGTACACCCAAATTATGTAATTTTGGTGTAGTTGCACTACAAGCTACTGCAGGTATAAGGCCAATTAGGCCATTTAGTAAAAGAGAGGTTATCAGGGTGCCACCTTTACCGCTGTTTTGTCCGGTATAGTATATTTCGGCGTCGGCTACTCCTTTGTCATAGGTGTACTTATTGCCCTTTGTACTCAAAAGACTATTCCCCGACGGACTGCTTTCAAAAAATATTTCGTTGGCAGTAGGTTTATCGTTAGAGAAAATATCCTTTTGCCCATTTTCGTATTTTATCATCAAAATAGTCGATTTCAAAATAGTGTAGGTAGGGCCTTCAAGATTTTCAAATTTCAGATAACTGATTTCCTGGTCTTTTACTTCTTTTACTTTGGCTTTAATTTCTTCTCCGGTTTTCAGAAAAATAATGTCTTGTGCATAAGAGTTTATAATTAGTACGCAGCATAAAAAGGTAGTGATAATTGTAGGTCTCATAAAATGTGTTTGAACGAGATTGGTTTTGGTTAAAAGGTGCAAAAATACGTATATAGCTAAGAAATGTATTAATTCGGGATATTTTTATTTTAGAGATTTGAGCGCAAAAAAAAGACAAAGCAATAAGCCCTGTCTTAAATAGCATTATAGCAGTTTCCCCAAGCTTATTTCAAATACCGCTTCCTGAGCATTTGCATCATATACACATTTATACCCCATTGGTCGGCGAGTGGTTGCTTGGTGTAGGGGAGGGTGGGCAGGTAATTTGGCGGACCAAACTCTGTAAGTACAGTAAGCGTATCGCCCGATTTTATTTTATATTCAACCACCTTATCCCACCAGGCTAGGTGTGCTTTTACTACGTTTTCCCACTCGGGGGCTCTTGGGTCGTTTACCTGTGGCCCTTCCTGATGACCGATTCGTGAGTGTATATGGTCTACTCTTGCCAGCGCAGCCTGTACGGCCTCGGTCTGGTCTTCAAGCAGCGACTCATGCACATTGCACCAATGCGAAATATCGAGCGTAAGGCGCAGGGCAGGGTTTTTCTCTATAAAATTATGAGCAATATGTGCCGCAAAGAGCATTCGGCCACGGTGGGTTTCGTGCAGAATCTTGATGCCGCTTTTCTGGCTGGCCTCTGTGGTATGGTCAATAAAAAGTTTATTTTGCTCATAAGTAAAATAATCTCGACCACTATGGCAATTGATATACAAAGGTTTATGGCTCGACAGCACAGTGGCATTTACCGCTTTCTTGAAAGTTTCCAGGTGTTCTTTAGCATCTTTTTGATAACCACCGCATAGAAAACCCACTTCTAGCTGATGCTTATCAAGTGCAGTAAACAATTCCTGTTGGTCTTTCTTTTCGTTAGGCCACCACATCTCAATACCATCGTAACCTTCTTTTTTTGCGGCCGCACAAAAGGCATCGGTAGTACCAGAGAAACCCCAGTTAGTGGCGAGAACTTTAAGTTTTAAATCGGCATTGGGTGTTGTTTGATAGGGGTTTTGTTGCGCCACGGTCTGGATAGCATTAAGCATGATTCCACCTCCGGTGCTTGCACCTAAAAAATCTCTGCGGTTCATAGTATAATAAGGTAGCTGTTTAAAATCGTTTTGAAATTAGTGAAAAATCGTGGGTCAGTAAATGAATTTCTGAAAGAACTTTTTGAGTAAGGCACAGGTAATCGGGCAAAATTTTAATACTTACTCACTGCAAATAAATACTAGACCGCCATACTACTTATACTTATATTAGCTGCTAACCGAAAGCTCATAGTATAAAAAGTGTGTTAAGGCTTCATATACAATTACCTGCAAATCTCGCCAATTATCTAAGTAAACCTACCACTTATCGCCACCATCTACCACTTTGCCAAAATATACCGCCACTTACCGGAAATACACACCATTTAACCCTCATTTCCTGCCATTCACCGAAACTATCCGCCATCTTTCCGCTATTTTCTACCACTTGTCGATACAAACTGCCACTTATCGGTCTAACCTTACCAAACGTCGCCGTTTAATACCAATTATCTTGGAAATGTTTCCGAAAAAGCTTTAAATTTGTCTTTTCATCGAAAACGGTCCCAAATCTCCCTTTGAACGATGTATTTTTGTAACATCAAACCAACAGGGACGATAACCCAAACTATTGAGTAAAAAAATGAAAAAGATTCTGACAATTGCTATTTTAACAA
Organism: Emticicia soli; assembly: GCF_037860775.1. NCBI lineage: Bacteria > Pseudomonadati > Bacteroidota > Cytophagia > Cytophagales > Leadbetterellaceae > Emticicia > Emticicia soli. The sequence goes on from NZ_JBBEWC010000008.1 coordinate 17,908, forward strand.
TTTTAACTTCAAGTGCCGCTTTTGCTAACGATGACAAACCAACTACTAAAGAGACAAAAGACGAAAGCTCTAAAGTAGTAATCTCAAAAGAGTCAATGAAGTTAATCAAAAAAGAAAGAAAGAAGTTGAGTAAAATGTTTAAAGAAAAAAATCTGATGTGCTAATGATTTAAGCATTACAACACAAAAGAAAACAAAACAACAAAGGCTGAAAAAAAAGAGTACAACGGGAAGAGGAACAAACGATGAATGATTTTAACAAAAAAAGCGAAATGCCGAAACGGCACCTCGCTAATTGAACAGAGATTAATTCAATGTAAACTAATCGTTGTTTATGCTTGATAAAATGCTTTTTGGCATTTGATTATCAGGAAATACCTCACGTCCGTTTTTATTAATAAATCCACTTTTGCCGAAAAGACTGATTCTGGCCAAACCCTCAGAAAAGTTGTAGGCATCATCATAAATCAATGGTATGACTTCCTGCCCGGATTTGTCAATGAAACCGTATTTGCCATTATTTATCGCTCTTGCATATCCATCCGAGTATCCCCAAAGATTATCATACTTTGCAGGCACAATTTCTTTACCGGTTTTGTCTATCACACCAAATTTTTTGTTGGTATAAACAATTATCATTCCTTCTGAAGCTCCCTGAATAAAATCATAGGTACTTGCTACCAAATCAGCACCGGTTTTGTCAATTACTTTCCATTTATCGTGGTTGCGTACTACGGCTAATCCTTCCGAATAATTATCTACTTCTTCGTAGTTGGCGGCAATCACCATATTGTTGTTGGCATCAATAAAGCCCCATTTTTTAGCGTCGTTTTTTACAGCGGCTCTGCCTTCAACAAAACTTTTGGCACCTTTATATACCATCGGAATCACCTCTTTGCCTTTGGTATCTATGAAACCATATTTTCCGGCAACGGCAACCATCGCAAGGCCCTCTGAATAACTCTCTACTTTATCGAACTGTGGTTTTGCCACAAAATGGTTTTTCTCGTTTATTACACCCCATTTGCCCTCTTGTTTTACAAACGCTAGGTTTTCTCTGAAACTCAATGCTTTGTCGTAATCAAATGGCACTTTTACTTTACCTTTTTTATCAATAAAACCCCATTTGTCGCCAAGTTTAACAGCGGCCAACGAGTTTGAGAAATTCTGTACATCGTCATATTCAAAAGCAATAACCTCCTTACCTGCTTTGTTCATAAAACCCCACTTGCCATCTTTACGAATCGCAGCCATATCTTCGGTCATGTCGTAGGCGCTTTCATATTTAATTGGCGCAACTTCTTTGCCTTCTTTATCAAGAAAACCAACTTTATTGTTTTTCTCGATACGCACAACGCCCGATTGGAAATCAGTAAAATTAACATCAGAAGCAGGTTGGGCTTTTTCGGGTGCTTGCGCAAGCGCAGCCTGTGCTACCAGCAGCGACAGCCCCAGTATTGCACTTTTAGCAGTTTTTATGTTTTTTCTCAAAGCCATTGTCTTAGTTTTTATGGAGTTAAAGCCCTTATTCACTGAATATATTGTAATATAGATAATGCGAAACTTATGCCAATAGGTATAAAAAGCTTGGAATCTTACTAAGCGGATACATTTTTTGGTTTCCCACAGTGAGGCAATCAAGAAAGATTTAAAAAATATTCACGCATAGCATTCGATATGAATCCTTACAAACTCAATGCCAAGTTTTACGCTATACGTATAATATTATTTAGTGGATACAAAATAAGTTTTTGAAAGGGTTTTGATTTTTTGGCACGGTAGCGGATAAGCACCAGCATAGGGTATTTTTACGGGGTTTTGCCTGAGTTTAGATTTGTACTATTTTATTATCACTCAAGGTAAAATAGTGCTTATCAGTAATTTGTCTTTTATCGAAAACACTATTTATAACATCATAATAGAGATTGACGGAGAAATCAGAAATAAAGTTATAGTAAAAAAGCAGTTTTTACGCAACAGCATCAACCAAGATATTACCCCACCTACAACAATATATTTAAGCTAAATCTTTATCTTTGCCAAAATTTACTGGCTAGCATTACAGGCATAAAAACAATTGACAATCAGTAAGTGAACGAAGCAGATATAGTATATAAAACCTAATCACTCATTCGCTCAATCACTAAATCACTCAATTGGCATAATCCTCGGCCATTTCACTACAATTATTGTTTGCATGAAAATTTCGTATAATTGGTTAAAGAGTCTGATAGAGATTAATGAATCACCGGAGGAAATCGGAAAATTATTAACAGGCACTGGCTTAGAAGTTGAAGGAATTGAAGAAATAGAATCGGTAAAGGGCGGCCTGAAAGGCTTTGTGATAGCAGAGGTGCTTACCTGCGAAACCTTTATGGTGAAAGAAAAACAATTGAGCCTTACAACTGTTGATATTGGCACCGAAACCCCTTCGACTATCGTTTGTGGCGCAGCCAATGTACGTGCAGGCCAGAAAGTTGTGGTTGCTACCCTTGGCACAACCATTTATTTTGCCGATGGTAAATCGTTCACGATTGACAAACGCAAGGTTTACGGCCACCCATCAGAAGGCATGATTTGTGCCGAAGATGAAATCGGTATCGGAACATCGCACGATGGTATTCTGGTTTTGGATACCGACCTGCCAAATGGCACGCCTGCTGCTAAATATTTTGCCTTAGAACCTGACTTTCAGATTGAGATAGGTCTTACGCCTAACCGTGCCGATGCGGCCTCACACTATGGTGTAGCCCGTGATTTAAAAGCCGTGTTGGGTCGTGAAATAAAATTGCCATCGGTTGAAAAATTTGCTGTTTCTGCACAGAAAACAGATTTTGAAGTAATTATCGAAAACACCGAGGCTTGTCCACGTTTTTGTGGGCTCGAGATTCAGGGTGTTACCGTGCAGGAATCACCTGATTGGTTGAAGAAAGCATTGCTCTCGATAGGTTTAAACCCTATTAACAACATTGTAGATATTACCAATTATATATGCCATACGCTTGGGCAACCCATGCACGCCTTTGATGCCGACGAGGTAACAGGCAAAAAGATAGTGCTGCGTGTGCCAGAGAAAGGAACAAAATTCGTAACGCTTGACGGTGTAGAAAGAACTCTTTCTGGACAAGACCTGATGGTGTGCAATGCCGAAGAACCAATGGCTATTGCAGGGGTATTTGGCGGACAAAAATCGGGTATTAAGGCTACTACAAGCAATGTGTTCTTAGAAGTAGCTTATTTTAGTCCGGTTTGGGTGCGTCGCACGGCTACGTTTCATACCCTTAAAACAGATGCTTCTTTCAGATACGAGCGTGGCACCGACCCTAACATGCCGCCGTTTGCTATTAGAGTAGCGGCCTTGTTGATGCAAGAACTTGCTGGAGGCACGATTCTGGATGGTGTGATAGATAATTATCCGGCGCCAATCGAAAACCTTACTATTACAGTTAAACACAAAAACATCAACCGTCTGATTGGTAAAAACCTTGACGATGAGCTGATTCATACGATTCTTCAGAGCCTTGATATAAATGTGTTGAGCGACGACGCCTACGAAATGACCGTGAGTGTGCCGCCATACCGTGTTGACGTAACCCGTGAGGCCGACGTAATTGAAGAAATTCTTCGCATTTATGGTTTCGATAACATTGAGCTTTCAGAAAACTTACAGGCCGATTACCTGTCGAGTTTCCCTGATAAAGATGCCGATAAATTGCAGATGCGCTTAATTGAATTGTTGGCAGCCAATGGCTTCAATGAAATTCAGACGCTTTCAATCACCAAACCTGCATATAACGATGCCCTGCAAAGCCTTGCCAAAGGCGGACAGGTAACTTTGTTGAATCCACTAAGCGAAGAATTATCGGTAATGCGCCAGAGCCTATTGCTGACAGGTATGGAATCGGTGGCTTATAATATCAATCGTCGCCAGAAAGACCTGAAATTGTTTGAATTTGGCCGTTCGTATTTCACGAAACAAGAAGAAGGACAAGATAAAAAATACAAAGAGAGCAAGCACCTGAGCTTGTGGCTAACGGGCAACCAACAAAGCGAAACATGGCAAACAGCCAGCACGCCTGTGAGTTTCCACGATTTGGCTTTGGCAGTACAAAAAGTACTGAAAGCCATGAAGGTAGCAAAATTTGATACCCAAGAGCTAAGCTCGCCTGTGTATCAATATGGCCTTACTTACATAGTAAACAAAAAGCCTATTGTGAGCCTTGGTTTGGTAAAACCATCAATAGCCAAATTGGCCGATGTAAAACAAGCCGTTTTCTATGCTGATTTCGATTGGGAATTCCTTTTGAAACAATATTCGGAGAAAGTAGCTTATGTTGAAATAGCGAAGTTCCCGGAAGTACGCCGAGATTTATCGTTGGTGATAGATTTGGCTACGAGTTTCGACCAAGTATCGGCCATTGCCTACAAAGTAGAACGTAATTTACTGAAAGCCGTAAATATTTTTGATGTTTACCAAGGCGAAAAACTCGGCGAAGGCAAAAAATCATACTCGGTAAGTTTTATTTTGTTAGACAAAGAAAAAACACTCACCGACGAGACCATCGACAAAACAATGCAACGCCTGATAGCCGCCTACGAAAAAGAACTAGGCGCAATAATCAGAAAATGAAGTTGTTTAGTAGTTTAATTTCTGTTTAAAAATAGGGGTGTTTTGAGCGAGACAAATCAAATAATGAAAGCCCGAATGGAATTCCATAGCAGAGCTATGATTGAAATTATTTGATGCAGTCACAGCCAAAACAACACATTTTTAAACGAAAGAAATAATACTAAACAACTTCAATAATATAAACACAAAAAAGGCTCTGGAAACAGGGCCTTTTTTGCTTTGGATTGATAAGTAATATTAAACAGATTATCTACTCAATAATTTGGAATGATTAGAATGCGTTTTAATGCTAAAGCTGAATTTTGAGGAAAATTGAATAAAAATGCTTAGTTTTACTAAAACAAAGAAATCTAAATGCGAGTCTTGAATTATAATTTTGAAAGCAGAGTTACAAAACGTATCACCACACTACGTAAACAAAAACATGAAGCTGGTTTTCCGTTTATGGTAGAGAGCTATGGCGAATTACCTACCAATCAGGCATATATGGAATATGCTGATGGACGGGTTGAAATTGTAGAATTTGACGATAAATTTCAAGACTATGCGAGTATAAAAGAACTTAAAGGAAAAGATTTAAGCGATTTTCGTCAAAAATATAAGCTTCAAGATGCCTGAGTTATTTGTAATTACAGGAGCAAATGGTGCAGGAAAATCTACCCTTTCAGCAGATTTATTACCCGCGTCTTTTTCGGCTTTAAAAGTTTTTGATGGAGATAAATACTTTGTAGAACAATTATCATTGATTTTTCCTGCACAGATTAGGTCTCCTAAATATGCTCGTGATGAAGCCTTCAAGAATACGGTTGATTATTTTGAATTATTGGTAAGTCAAGCAATCAGCACTAAGTCTGATTTTGCATACGAAGGTCATTTCAGTAGTGAAGCTCCCTGGACTGTTATTCAACAATTCAGAGAAAACAATTATCGCATCACGATGTTTTTCCTGATGGTTCGAAATTTAGAACTATCTCAGAAGCGGGTTACTGAACGGGTAAAAACAGGTGGGCATTTTGTGAAATATAACGAAGTGGAACGCAACTATTATGGTAATCTTACCCAATTAAACAAACATTACAATCTGTTAGATGAGCTTGTAATTGTAGATAACACAACAGATGCAAAGTTGCTATTTCATAGCGCAAGCAATACCCAAATATTTAAAGCAAATAGCTTACCTGATTGGTTCTCTGAATACTTGCCTGCGCTTTCTGAAATATAACATAGATATGTAAGGTAAAAATACTATCTCCGCTCCTGACACAACTCAACCAAAACCCCATTGCTACTTTTTGGGTGCAAAAAACACACTAACTTATTATCGGCTCCGAGTTTGGGTTCGGCATTTAGTAACACAAAGCCCTCGGCTTCAAGGCGTTTCATTTCTGCCAGAATATCGTCAACTTCAAAAGCAATGTGGTGTATTCCCTCGCCCTTTTTTTCTATAAACTTTGCAATAGCACTAGCTGGATTACTAGCTTCCAATAGCTCTATTTTGGTTTCGTTCACCTTAAAAAAAGAAGTCAGCACGCCCTCACTCTCCACCGATTCAGATTTATATGGGGCTATATTCAGCAGTTTTGTAAACAACTCATTTGACGCTGCCATATCTTTTACGGCAATACCTATATGTTCAACATTAGTAAGCATAGAAATCAGGTTTTGTTTGTAGCAAATTAGGGATTATTTTGGGAAGAATAAAATTGGGGTGGGTGTGGAGGGAGGATTTTTATTGTAAATTAAATAGCCACGACCTTTAGATAGTAGATTAAATAAATGAAGTTAAATTTAGGCTAAAAGCAAATGATTTAGCAGTCTCATAGAGACGTAGAGACGTATTGCGATACGTCTCCAAATGACTATCCATGTTTTTGAACGAAATATGGGCACATTGCCTCGAAAATTTGAGAAATCGCCTTTTTCTTCTTATTTGAGGAACGTTTATTTCTTGAATCTTAATAAACAGATAGCAATTAACTAGGCATTTCGTATTGCCCCCTTCCCCCTAAACCAATCAAAAACATTTGGTGCACCCATAAAAAGCCAGATAGCCAGAATCGGGTCACAGATAGCGCAGCCGAGCGAAGAGGAGGGAGCCATTGGTACTATTGGGTTGGCATATAGGTGGTGTAAAATATCATAGACCGTATGCACCAACCAGCCTGCGGCCAGAAACTTATAGTTTTTTAGCCCCTTAAAAGCCAGAAAAATCATGATTACGCCTAACGGAAATTCAAAATAACCTAGTCCGCTGCTCCAGTAGGTAGCACCTGCTCCGGCAATAATTAATGCGTTAATAATTTGTCGGTTGGGTTCTTTTACCAACGAGAAAAGCATGATATATACGCTTGCGATGAGTACAGCGCCGAGGGCTGTCATAAAAATAGATTCCGGTGTCATTTGCTTGTGTTTAACATTGCAAAATTCCGGCTTTATAGCTAAGCAGGTTAGTACATAATAGGCTGATTTTAGGATTTTTCAATCATTCGGCCATCGCACAAGTTTTAACCATCGTTTGGAGTTGAGGCTTTTTCTGACTAAAACACCCGACAACAAACGGCCAAGAGCTTATGCTTCCGTTAATTTCATTACCGATTTTTTGAAATCATGATAAAACAGCAATGTCCAGTTTTCGGCTTGGGCTTGTTCAATCCAGTGTTTTCTCGATTCCTGAGCCTTTTTACCATCATAATCGTTTTTATAAGCATAGTTTTTTTCGACATACGCCGTGCGAGGTAGTTCATCAGCGGCAAACAAAACGGTTTCGTTCACTTCCCTAATCCAGATAACCTGATGAAATGGTGTGTGGCCACCACTTACGGCATAGCTAATATGTTCGTTGATTTGCCCTTCGTCGCTTTCCAGAAATTCTATTTGTGCATGATTACTCAGCCCCAACAACGTTGGCTCATGGTACGAAGCATTTCCTTTTTGCGCAAGGGCATAATCAAGCTCACGTTTTTGGAGATAATACGTCGCATTCGGGAAATTTAGTTGATACTCACCATTGTCAAGCGTTTGGCCTAGCCCTCCTGTATGGTCTTTGTGCAAATGAGATAATATCACTTTCGTAACATCGTCGGGCTTTATACCCAGCTTTTGCAGAGCACTCATAAGCTGTAACTGGCCATCTTTGGCAAAACCCAGCCCGGCATCAAGCAAAACTATATCAGACCCAACGCTGATTAAAAACGGTTGTACGGTCAGTAGAACACTTCCAGCCGGAATATCCGTCATTCGGTCGGTTTCTTTGTTAAAGGGTACAAATACTTTGGTCGAATCAACCGTAAATAAGCCTTCGTTGAGTGGAAAAATCTTCATGTGTGCGCTGGGTATAGTATTAAAAACTGATTTATATGCCAATGATTAATAAAGAAGCTATTAGCCCCTTAGTAAATCAACAGCCCCAAAGGCTTATAATGTTCCCGATGAAGTAATTGTTTGGGAGTTGAAACAAATTTACTAATTTTGTAATGTTCAATACAAAAATAAAATATGAGAGGCCGACCAGTTGTTTTTGAAAACGAAGAACTCATCAGTAAAGCCCAGCAGGTTTTCTGGGAGAAAGGCTACACCGCTACTTCGCTCAGCGATTTGCTCGCTACAACAGGCGCAGGGAGTGGCAGTTTCTACAATACCTTTAAAGGCGGTAAAAAAGAGGTTTTCGGTAAAGCTATTCAGCAACGCCGTGCCGCATTTATGGCATTTAAAAAAGAACTTGAGCAGAGCGAATCACCTATCGAACTCATAAAAGCTTTTTTCAGAAGCATTGCTCATGAGCCTGTGGCTTCGCACCAACGGGGCTGTATTATAGCCAATACGGTGGTTGAAATGACCTATATTGATGCCGACCTTGAGAAACAAGCCGCTGATATATTGAAAGAAGTAGAGCAGATGTACACCGAGGCCATCAGGCAGGCACAACAAAAACAACAAATAAGTAACCAGACCGACGCCAACATTCTAGGCAAATACCTGATTACCTTCTGGTGTGGGCTCAACACGCTACGGCGAATATACCCCGACCCGCAACTGCTGGCACAACAAATAGAAATGCAATTAGCTGTACTCAGCTAATTTTTTTAGGTATTTATGTATCAATCATTACAAAAATAAAAAAACTATAAACCCAAAAATATGGATTTGAAATTAGAAGGAAAGAGGGCCTTTATTAGTGGTTCTACGCAAGGCATAGGCTATGCCATTGCTCAACAATTGCTCAACGAAAACGCCGAAGTAATAATTAATGGCCGCAATGCCGATAAAACTGCGCAGGCCGTTGCCCAACTACAAGCCGAGTTCCCGAAGGCAAAAGTAGCTGGCATTGCTGCCGATTTTGCCAATGCCCAAGCGATAGAAAACTTACTTGCGCAATTAACCAACATAGATATGCTAATAAACAACGTCGGTATTTTTGAACTGAAAGACTTTGAAAGCACCTCAGATGCCGACTGGCAAAGGATGTTTGATATAAATGTAATGAGCGGCGTGCGATTATCACGGCATATATTGCCACAGATGCTTGCCAAAAACTGGGGTAGAATCCTGTTTATCAGTAGCGAATCAGGTGTGAATGTACCCGAAAACATGATTCACTACGGCATGAGTAAAGCCGCCATGATGGCCGTAGCCAACGGCGTATCGAAACTAACCAAGGGCACAGCAATAACAGTAAATACTATTTTGGGAGGCCCGACTTATTCGGCAGGTGTGGCGGCTACCGTTGAGCATATTGCGCAGACACAAAACCTGAGCGTAGCGCAAATGAAAAATGCCATTGTGCAGCAAACCAATCCAGATTCATTATTGCAACGCTTCATTGAGCCGGCAGAAATTGCCTCATTAGCTGCGTATCTGTGCAGTCCCTTGGCAGTTGCAACCAACGGCGCAAGTTTAAGGGCTGATGGTGGGGTTTTGAGGGTTTTGTGAGAATCAGTGAGGAACTACGGACCTAAGCATTTCAGAGTAAAATCTCAGGGTAGGGGTGAAAAATCTTGTAAACCCGCCAGCCTATGTACCCAATGCCAAAACAAAACAAGGCCAATGTTTGCCATTTGAAAAAGCTAAGCGCATTTACTTTTTCTATCACGGTTTCGGGAAGCATAAAAAATCGACGTATCAAGGCATATAAAAAGGCGAGAAATACACCAAATACAAGGCTGATAACAAAGTTTATGCCGAGCCTGCTCAGCAGATAACTTTCGGGGGCAGCCGTGTAAAACTCAAACATCGCTTCGGGCGACAGTAAGGTTTCTTTAGTTATAAATGTGGTATTGAGCAACACAGCCATAAAGCCCCATACTGATATAGCACAATAGCCAAAAAAAGTAAATAAAATAACTCCGAAAACTGCTTTCATCAAGGCGTGCTAAATGCTATTATGGTTTATAAAAGTAGATAATTATTCTGACACCAAAGCATTTGTATTGTATTTAGACGTAATTTTCTGTTCATATTTTTATATCTACAAAGCAAAAAATACGTAAGAAATCCGCCGAATAATATATAATCATTGCCGCATTTCTGAGCAAAATAAAGTTTAATAAATCTAAATAAAAAGAAGGAGACTTCAAGAGCAACAGCTAAGAATTGTATCAAATAAAAAAAGTACGCCGTTTAATCAAAAAAAACGGTATAGTATTTGTCCTATTAATAGAATACGCTTCTCACAAAACGCCGAAAACGTAAGTTTATTATTCGTTTTGAGAGAAAGTTAAGCAATACACGATGAAATTACCCGATTGACTCAAGTCCTTCACCTCAATTTAATATTGACAAAGACCGTGCCAATCACCAAGTACCCACAGCTAATTCATAAAGAGAGATTATCGAGCAAGCAAGTATTTTTACCTGTTTTTATTCTTATTTTAAATTAAAAATAAGCGTGCCAAAACCCATTTATCGTTACTGGTAGATGGCAACAGCGAAGCTTATCAGATGTCCCCATCTGAATTTAGTTTCAGACCATAAGGTGCCCATTGATTTCCCTGTCCGGGAAAAACTTTGCGCTCATATTTGCTTGTTTTCCAGCTCCGAATTGAATTATATAAAAACGGCCATCCTTTATAATTAACCACATCACCAACCATTACTAAACGTGCTTTGATGTAAAAGCAATGCGGGAGCCTGTGCGCCTGATTGCCAAAATAACTCATAACCCAATCTTATCACTAAGAGTATGAAACAAGTTATGGATGCCGACAATTATCATTTATTATTTGCTGAATTAATTAACGAACATTTACCCAAAAACCATTCAAGGTATAAATTCATGGATGGTTTTCTGAACGCTGTTAACAAACTGTGTGTGAACTTCGAACATGAAAAAGAACAACTGAAAGCGCAGGTGCGCCCAAGTGAACGAAGATATGCCGAAGCTAACCGAAAACTACAGGAAGAAATTGAGCAAAAAAGGGAATCTGTTCAGAAACTTACAGAGGGAATTGCAAAACTTGATTTACCCAAGCATTACAAACTACCCGAATTTAATGATGATAATCTGTTCGAAATCGCTGTATTCATTAAAAAACTGTTGATTTATCAACAAGGCATCGAAATCCAGTTAAGAAGAGCAAAAGATGAAGCCGACAAGGCCTCTGATGCCAAAACTGAGTTTTTATCGATGATGAGCCATGAGCTCAGAACACCGCTAAACGGAATCATTGCCATGACCTACCTGATGCAACAGGAGAAACATAGCGCTGAAATGACCGAAAATCTGAAGATTCTTCAGTTTTCGACCGAAAACCTGAATGTGCTTATCAATGATATTCTTGATTTCAGTAAGATTGAGGCCGGCAAAGTTGAACTCGAAAACATTGAGTTTAACATAAAAGACCTACTGACGAACATCAAGAAATCGATAGAAGTACATGCCGCCTCTAAAGAGGTAGAGATTGATTTGGAATTTGACGACAGTATTCCCGAAAACCTAGTCGGCGATCCACTGCGCCTGAGCCAGATAATGAATAATCTGGTAAACAATGCAGTGAAATTTACCGACAAAGGGCGCATCAGCATGAAAGCCCGCATGAATTATCTGCTTAATGATTCGGTGGCTATCGAGTTTTCGGTGAAAGACACTGGCATTGGTATAGCCAAAGAAAATTTATCGAGAATCTTCGAGAAATTTGCGCAGGCCGAAAAGCAAACAACCCGCCGTTTTGGTGGCACCGGCCTTGGGCTGGGCATTACCAAAAAACTGGTAGATTTGCACGGTGGCAAAATCAATGTATTGAGCGAGGTAGGGCAGGGCTCAACTTTTTATTTTACAATTGAACTCCAAAGAGGCGCACAGCCCGAAAGAGTTTTAAGAAAAGAAGAAATGCTCGACGAACAAACCCTGAAAGGTACGAAAGTACTATTGGTAGAAGATTACCCTATTAACGTAAAAATTGCAACCAGATTTCTGGAAAAATGGGGAATGCACTACGACACCGCCGCCAATGGCCGGATTGCCGTTGAAAAACTGGCGCAGAACGATTACCAGATTGTATTAATGGACCTCTTAATGCCCGAAATGGATGGTTATACAGCTACCGAAAATATAAGAAAATTCGACAAAACAACGCCAATTATTGCCCTTACCGCCTCTGTATTAAACACGCAAGATAGAGTATATCAGGTAGGCATGAATGGTTTTGTTACCAAGCCTTTTAACCCCAAAGAATTGTTTCAAAAAATTAACAAATATGCAACAAGAGCCTGAATCCCTACCTCTTGATTGAATACCTACCTAGTAAGAAAAGACATTAACCTAGCTCAAAGCCTCATTCTTTTATGAATGGGGCTTTTTGTTTTAGATAAGGTTTATGCCCCATTTTGTAGGCAATAATCTCTGGCTTTCATTTCAATTCTGAAAGTTTTTTAGGAAATTGCAACTTCAAACAGTTTTAAACGCCAAAGCTTACACTTTGTAAGTGTAGCGCAGGCACTATTTTTAAAAAAGGCAGATTTCAAAAGAAAAACCTACAAAATGGCGAAATATAATTCATTAAGAGAAATTCAGGAGGCTATCAGTAAGCAAGAAACATCTTGTGTTGAATTGGTTAAATATTATCTGCAACGAATTGAAGAAAATAAAAATCTTAATGTTTTTTTAGAAGTATATGCCGACGAAGCCTTGAAACAGGCCGAAGAGGTTGACAATAAAATCAGAAACAACACAGCAGGCCGCCTGGCCGGAATGGTGATTGGTGTAAAAGATGTGCTGGCACACCAAAACCACGGGCTACAAGCTGCCAGCAAGATACTCGATAAATTTGAGTCGCAGTTTACGGCAACGGCTGTACAACGTGTGATTGACCAAGACGTGATTATTATAGGCCGCCAGAACTGCGACGAATTTGCGATGGGTTCATCAAACGAAAACTCGGCTTTTGGCCCTGTGCGCAATTATGCCGATGCCAGCCGTGTGCCGGGAGGCTCTTCGGGGGCTTCGGCAGTAGCAGTGCAAGCCGATATGTGCCTGGCTTCGTTGGGCTCTGATACAGGCGGTTCGGTGCGCCAGCCGGCTGCTTTTTGTGGCGTAATTGGGGTAAAACCTACTTATTCACGCATATCAAGATGGGGCCTTATTGCCTACGCTTCGTCGTTCGACTGCGTTGGGCCTATCACCCGTGACATTGACGATGCAGCCCTGTTGCTCGAAATTATGGCCGGTGCCGATGAGTACGACACCACCGTTTCAACAAAGCCGGTGCCTGCGTATTCGGCAAATCTGGAGCCTAAAAAACACTACCGCATTGCCTACATGAGAGAGGCCCTTGAAAGCGAAGGGCTGAGCGAAGATGTAAAGCAACGAACTTTTGAGAAAATAAATTGGTTAAAAGACCAAGGGCATGTGGTGGAAGCTGTTGACTACCCATTGCTAAAATATCTACTTCCTACTTATTATATACTTACAACTGCCGAGGCCAGTTCTAATTTGTCTCGTTTCGATGGCGTAAAATACGGCTATCGGGCGGGTGCAGAGAAGATAAAAAATCTGGAAAATTTATACAAGAAAACCCGTGCCGAAGGATTCGGAGCAGAGGTGCGCCGACGCATAATTTTAGGTACTTTTGTATTAAGTGCAGATTATTATGATGCTTATTATACGAAAGCACAGAGGGTTCGTCGTTTAATAAAAGAATCGACAGATAAAATCTTGTCGACATACGATTTTTTAATTTCGCCTACTACTCCTACACCAGCTTTTAAAATTGGAGAAAAATCGGAAGATCAGTTGCAAATGTTCTTAGCTGATATTTTTACAGTGCAAGCGAACGTGATTGGCAATCCGTGTATTTCGATACCGAACGGTCAGAGTGCTGACGGTTTACCGATTGGAATACAGGTGCTTGGCAAGAATTTTGAAGAAAGTGAATTGCTTGCTTTTGCCAAATTTTTGCAGTGATAATAAGCACAGAAGAGGTCTGAGAAAATCGCCCTGTTTGCTTCAAAATGACCGCTTTTTGTTGAACAATGAAAAGCCCGAACACGCATTTTGAAACAAAAACTTTGACTCAAACTAATTCTAAAGCCCTTATTATTTTTTCAGAAAAATTTGAAAATATCAAAAAAAACTTTACAATTACTTGACAAACAAGAGGTTATGGTTTAACTTTGGAAAAGTTTGCTTTCCTATATCCATAACAAAAGCTAAGGTCCCTTAGTTAACGAGATTGAAATTATGACATTATTCAAGAAGTTGCTCGTTCTATCGAGTCTTATTGGCAGTGCCAGTGTTGCGTCGCATGCCCAGTCTGTAATCCCTCAAGAAGCCATTCCGGTTTCTGTGGAAGACACCACAATCGCTGAGCAAATCACCCCTGTTGAGGCCTTTATTCCTTCTGCTGATGTTAACAGAGTACGTGAAGGTTTCCAGCAAATGCAAAGAACAATGCCATTAGAGTATAATGCCACTGTTCATAGTTTTGTAGACTACTTCATCTACAAAAAACCGAGCTTCACCAAGCGTATGCTTGAAAGAAAAGATTTTTATTTCCCGATTTTCGAGAAATACCTCGCAAAGTATGAAATGCCTGACGAACTTAAGTATCTCGCACTCATAGAGTCAGGTCTGAATCCGAAAGCCGTGTCAAGAGCAAAAGCAGTTGGCCTTTGGCAGTTTATGAAACCAACCGGGCGTGAGCATGGCCTGAGAGTAGATGAATATATAGACGAAAGAATGGACATCGAAAAATCTACCGATGCTGCTTGTAGATATTTCAGACAATTGTACCGCATCTTTGGCGACTGGGAACTTGTACTTGCTTCTTACAACACAGGCCCAGGTAATTTGAGAAGAGCCATCCGCCGAGCAGGCAATATTACTAACTACTGGCAACTTCACCCTTATCTTCATAAAGACACCCGCACTTATGTACCACAATTTACGGCTATCATGTATATGATGCATCATGCCCACGAATATGGTATTGTGGCCGAAGACTCATTGAAAATGGGGCCGAGAGATTTCCAGACCATTACGGTTGACGGCTACGTAGACCTTGAGACTTTCAGTAATGCAAGTGGTATCAGCATGGACGATATTCAGTTGTTAAACCCTCATTTCCTGAAAGGTTTTGCACCAAGCTGGAGCCGTGGATTAGATATAAAAATACCTGCCGAAAGTTTTGCTTTCTTTCAGGAGAACCGCCAGATGATTCTGGACTCGGCATCAAGAGACCACGGGCCTGTAATGCTGGCGTCAGACCGCCAATCACAAGCCGAACCGGGTGTGATTATCATAGGTGGCAACACCAAATATGCCACAGCCGATGATGCTGGCGGAGAAGACGACGAAAACGTAAAACCCGAGCGTGTTGAAGAAGAAGTGAAAAAGATACGCAAGGTTAAGAAACGAGTATACGTTGTTAAACGAGGCGATGTGCTAAACAGAATAGCCGAGAAATTTGATGTTGATATGTACGACATCAGAGTTTGGAACAAGATGAAGTCGTCGAAAATAATGGTAGGCCAGCGCTTGGTGATACTCGACGATGACAACGAAGAAGTAGCCGAAGTAGAGCGCACCATAAAAGCCGAAAGAAAAAGCCATAAAGAAATTGAGCGTACAAAACCTAAGTACCATGTTGTACAAAGAGGCGACACGCTTTGGAAAATTTCACAACGTTATGGCGGTATCTCTATCGAGAAAATCAAGAAAATGAATGGTTTGCGCTCAAACAGCGTAAAAACAGGACAGAAATTGAAAATAAGCACTTAATAAGGCTTAGCTGATATAATTGAAACGAGGCCGTCTCAAAAGAAAACTGCACAAAATATTATTTGGTAAGGCTTCAACCCCACACCCCAACCCCTCTCCCCAACAATGGGGAGAGGGGCTTTTTTGTCCCCTCCCCATTGTTGGGGAGGGTTAGGGTGGGGTCTTTCCCAAATATTATTTGGTATAGAAAACTTTTGAGACAGCCCGTTTTCATTGTATGGAGTTGAGAAATAGAGATTCTGAATTATCCTATTAAATCAATTGCATGCTCCTTAAATCTTGAACCCTAATAAGGTCATGGCAATTGAATGCAACTTTTGCTATTAAACTATCTATAAAACCGAAAGCCGATTGAAAAATATTTCTGAGAGTGAGACTGGCATACAACTCTGTATACGCCAGATGATAGATTCTAATAAAAACAGCCGGTAAATATCATAAAAACAAAGGCGGCAAATTCAGCCGCCTTTATGCTAAGTAAGAAATTGTGCAATAGTATTCTCTATTTTTTTAATGGGAACTAAGAAAGGCTTATCTGTAATAGTTACTTCTATTTTTGTAGCGGAACTTTCGGTTTCCGATAATACAAGATAACTGCCTTTGATATCACCAATCGGTGTATCGAGGGTAAACATTCCTTTGTTGTTATCGCCATTAAAAACGCCACCTTTTGAAGTGATTGCGCTGTTGGCTGTAACTACAAATTGATTGGAAGAACCCGGAAAATCGATGTTAAACGATGATGCCATTGTACTAAAGTTTAATGGTGAGGTTATGATTCAATAATGTGTAATTTACGCAAAAAACTTAAGGTCACCAACCTTTTGTCTATATTTAAAACAACAGATTATTTGGCAAAGTTCGCTTTGCATACTATCCCGATGCGCATTTTAAGGAATAAGCCTAAACCTTAAAATGCTTTATACTCATAAAATTCGGCTTTTATAGCTTATAGTTAGTAGGTTAAATATAATAGCCGAGAAAAATTTTAAGGTAGATTAAATTTATTTTTTAAGCTAGATTAAAAAAAAATTAATATTGCTCTTCATACGAATTCCATTCTTGTTAAAAGCTATATATTGTAGAATTTTAAGCGAAGTGGCCATAGAGAAATTGCTATAAAATTGAGGTATTAGAAGAGCCTCCTGTGTAGGCTGGAAATTAATAAAGTTTCAGATAAATATCTCTGTTAGAGTTTAACATAACTTCCTAGTATAACCATTGTTAGACCATACCCAAGAAAAGCAAGCCATAAAATTGGCGTTAATTTATTTATTTGTTTCACAGCTTCATTATCTATGTCTTTATTTAATGACACAGGATTAAACACTTTTTTAAGTAAATCAAAATCATTTTTGTATTTCAATTTAAAGTAATTATATCTGAGTTTAAAATACTTAAGACTTAAAAAAACTACGGGTAAACCCAAAAATACAACAGTTAAAAAAGTTAAAAGCGGCGACATAGCATTATTGGTTAAGTCACTTTGAAAGATTTTCAATCTGGTAACAAATTTAAATCCAATCTATGGAAAAACTAAAGATAGATCCAATAAACCTCTATAATATATTATTATCACAATACTATTTTTGGATGTATAATGAAAGTCTCCTGTGTTTGGTAGAAAAGTGAATAGCAAACCGACTCTGCGTGAATGAGGTACAAAAACGCCGAGTCTCCTTGGCAGGCATTAGCCTAATGCACACGGGAGACTCGGCTCATACAAAATTCCTATACGCCACTAAAACCTTACGCCAGTTTCACCAGTTCGTTTAGTTTCAATAAGGCTTCAATCGGCGATAGCGTGTTTACATCTATTGCCTTCAATTTATTTTTCAGTTCTTCGATTTTTGGGTCTTGTGGCTCAAAGAAACTCAACTGCATATTGTTTTTAGGTGCTTGTTGTAGTTTCTCTTTGTTATCTTCTTTTATATGGTCTTGCTCAAGGTGGTGCAGTATTTCGTTGGCTCTTAGTACCACCGACTGCGGCATGCCGGCCATTTGCGCTACATGAATACCAAAGCTATGCTCACTACCGCCTTCTTTCAGCTTACGCAGAAACACCATTTTATTATCAACCTCTTTTACAGCTACATTGAAGTTTTTGATACGGGCAAAATCTTCTGTTAGCTGATTTAACTCATGGTAATGCGTGGCAAAGAGCGTCCAAGGCTTATGTTTGGGGTGATTGTGCAGGTATTCGGCAATACTCCAGGCAATACTTACACCGTCGTAAGTGCTTGTCCCACGTCCGATTTCGTCCATGATAATTAAACTACGGTCGCTTAGGTTATTCAAGATACTGGCGGTTTCGGTCATTTCAACCATAAACGTCGATTCCCCCCTCGAAAGGTTATCACTTGCGCCCACACGAGTAAATATCTTATCGACCAAGCTCAATTCGGCACTTTCAGCAGGCACAAAACTACCTACCTGTGCCATTAGCACAATAATGGCCGTCTGCCGCAATAACGCCGACTTTCCGGCCATATTCGGGCCTGTTATGATAATAATCTGCTGGGTTTCGTCGTCCAGAAACAAATCGTTCGGTACATAGCTTTCGCCGAGTGGCAATTGTTGCTCAATTACCGCATGGCGGCCTTCTTTTATATTGATAACCTTGGCATCGGTAATGCGTGGCTTACAGTAGTTGTTTTTGCTGGCTACTTTGGCAAAAGATGCCAGGGCATCGAGCACCGAAATAATGCGGGCGTTTTGCTGTATCTGTGCCACAAATTCGCCTGCGGTAGCTACAAGGTCATTGAAAATCCGCTGCTCTATCTCAAATATCTTGGTCTCGGCAGTCAGAATCTTGTCTTCATATACCTTTAGTTCTTCGGTAATATAACGCTCGGCATTTACAAGGGTTTGTTTGCGAATCCACTCGCCCGGCACTTTGCTTTTGTGTGCATTTGATACCTCAAGATAATAGCCAAAAACCTTGTTATAAGATATTTTTAAAGACGGAATCCCCGTGCGTTGAGATTCACGGTTCTGAATTTCAATCAGGAAGTCTTTACCCGAAAAAGCAATTTTATGGTATTCGTCGAGGTCGGCATCGATACCCGACTTAATCATGTTTCCCTGATTAGTAAGCACCGGCGCTTCGTCACGTATTTCACGCTCAATTTTATCGACCAGATACTGGCAATCGGTTAGCTGATTAAGGTATTTCTGCAAAATGCTGAACTCTTTGCTGCCTATCTCTAATAGCTTTTTGATAGGTACAATCTGTGCCAGCGCACGTTTCAATTGCACCATTTCTCGTGGGTTGATACGCCTAACAGCCACTTTAGAAATCAGCCGCTCAAGGTCGCCGATAGGTTTCAGCAATAGTGCCAGATTTTCGGCAATTTCGTCGTTCTTTACAAAAAACTCAACCGTATCAAGTCGCTCTTGTATCAGGCTTTTTTCTTTTAGTGGCAATACCAACCATTTACGCAACAGCCGTGCGCCCATTGGTGTAATGGTGTGGTCGAGCACCTGGATAAGCGGCACGCCGCCCTCGTGCTGGGCAAAAACCAGTTCAAGGTTACGAATCGTGAATCGGTCGAGCCATACGTATTTATCTTCATCGAGCCTTGTGAGGCGTGAGATATGGCCCACTTCCTTATGCTCGGTGTCAGACAGGTAGCGAAGAATCACACCCGCCGCCACAATGCCCTCGGTGAGGTTTTCTACCCCAAAACCTTTGAGCGATGAGGTACGAAAATGGTTGATGAGCAGATTGTAGCCAAAATCATATTTATAGGCCCAGTCTTCAAAACAAAACTCATTGAATTTATCGCCGAAAAGTGTCTGAAACTCGCCACGGTGTTTTTTGCAGTATAAAACCTCTGAGGGGGCAAAACTTTGCAGAAGCTTATCTATATAAGCCGTGTTTCCTTCGGTTGTCAGAAACTCGCCCGTAGAAACATCTAAAAAAGCAATCCCAAAGTAATCAGGCTTAGCAAAATGTACCGATGCCAGATAATTGTTTTGCTTGGTGTTCAGTACGTTGTCGTTGAACGATACCCCCGGCGTTACCAGTTCGGTAACACCTCTTCGCACAATGCCCTTGGCTGTGCTTGGGTCTTCGAGCTGGTCGCAGATGGCCACACGTTGCCCTGCTCTTACGAGTTTAGGCAGGTAGGTATCGAGCGAATGGTGCGGAAAACCCGCCAGTTCTTCTTGTGCACCGCCATTATTACGGCGAGTAAGCACAATACCTAATATCTTTGAAGCCTTGATGGCATCTTCGCCAAAGGTCTCATAAAAATCGCCCACCCGAAACAAAAGCATTGCTCCGGGGTATTTTGCCTTAATCTGATTGTATTGTCGGTTGAGAGGGGTCTCTTTTGCTTGCTTAATTAACTCTTCTTTAGACGGACGTGCCACTTTGTATGAATTTTATCTCCTAAAACTGCCAAAGTTACACATTTTTGTTGAGCCAAGCTAGCATGAGTAAGGTCGGAATTTTATGTGGGAATAGATTTTTGTTCTATTAATTCCACTCCCATCAATTAAACGCCTGCCTAAAAGCTAGTGGAGAAAAGTTGGTTTTGGTCTTGAACAATTTACTGAATGATTGCGGATGCTCAAAGCCCAAATCATATGCAATTTCGCTGACCGATAGGGTAGTGGTCGATAATTTCTCTTTTGCTTTATCAATCAGTTTATCATGAATATGCTGCTGGGTATTTTGGCCCGTAAGCACTTTTAACAAACCCCGCAGATAATTTGGCGACACATTCAGGGCTTCAGAGATATATTGCACCGTAGGTAAACCGGATTTTTGTAAATCTTTATGGTTAAAATAATCGGTCAGCAATTGTTCCAGACGGTCGAGTAGCTGATGATTGGCTTTTTTGCGGGTGATAAACTGTCTGTGATAAAACCGCTCGGCATAATTAAGCAGCGTTTCAATCTGCGAAACAATAATTTGCTGACTAAACTTATCGATATTAGCATGATACTCCTGCTCAATATGCGCAACAATATTGTTTAAAGTATTTTCTTCTTTGTCTGATAGAAATAGTGCCTCATTTACAGAGTAATCAAAGTATTCGTACTGCTTAATACCTTTGGCCAAAGAGGTATTCCATATAAAATCGGGATGGATGAGTAGCATCCAACCCGAATGTTTTGGCGGCGAATGGGCATCAATCGAAATATTAAAAACTTGTCCGGGAGCCATAAAAAACAGTATGCCTTCATCGAAATCATATTCTTGCTGGCCATATTTTATTTTAGCTCCCGAGTTTCGTTTCAACGAAATAGAATAAAAATCAAGTATCCAGCTATATTGCGCAGTATCGGCCGGATGCTTTATCTGGGCGTAGTCTACCACACTTATCAGCGGATGCTGCGGTTTCTGCAAGCCACGCAATTGATGAAACTCGCTGATGGTTCGTATTCTATGTGTTGTTGTTGCCAATGCCTTATTGTTTATGGTATACAGCCGCAAAATCTTTTGCAAAATCAGTAAGTTTGGTTGGGCTCAGAACCGGCTTATTGCCGTAATAATCTTCGTACAATACCCCACCACGGCGAGCGGCGTTCATTTCCATTACGCCTTCCTTGGGCGGTTTCGGGGTTCATGCCTGCTGTTATCATGCCGTTCAGGCTTTGCTCGTCTGACACCTCCAACCATTTTACATCGTTTCTGCCTATTGCCTCGCCAAGTGTATGGGCTATTTCATTTGGCGATATTTCGTCGCTGGCTATGTATCGAACACTTCTACCGCTAAAAGGTTTTTCGATTTCTTCGGCAATCACAGCCGCAATATCTGTGGTTGATACCCACGGTTCTTGCTCGTGGCCGCCATAATTGGCAATAATTACGCCTTTGGCTTTTATGCTTGGTATAAACGCAAACATATTGTAATAAAATCCAACCGGACGCATAAACTTAATATGCACATCGGCTGGCAATTGGTTAAGGCTTTTTTCAACGTTGTAATGAAACCTCAGAATCCCGTTACCCTCGGCCATGTGTGCGCCAATGCTGCTTAGGTGAATAATCTGTTTTACGCCTGATTGCTCCACAGCCTGTCTGTAATTCTCTCCAATTTTACTTAAACCCGCCACAAAATCAACACTATGGTCGAAAAAACTATTATGGGCGAGCGTTTCCATTAAATAAACTACGTCGGCACCTTTAAAAGTACGTGCCAGAAAATCAACATCTTCCATTGTTCCGATGGCGGCCTTTGC
Organism: Emticicia soli; assembly: GCF_037860775.1. Classification (NCBI taxonomy): domain Bacteria; kingdom Pseudomonadati; phylum Bacteroidota; class Cytophagia; order Cytophagales; family Leadbetterellaceae; genus Emticicia; species Emticicia soli. The sequence continues at coordinate 39,944 of NZ_JBBEWC010000008.1, forward strand.
GCCTAAATCTTCAATGGCTGCTTGTCGTGCCTGATTACTGCTGATAACCGTAACCAAATGCCCTTGTTGCACTAATGCCTGTGTTAATGGCTTACTGATGTGTCCTAACGAACCTGTTACTACTATTTTCATTTTTTGTTATATTTATAACGCAAAATTCAGCAGAAGGCAGGAGACACACGTAGCCAAAACGCTCTTTGTTGTAGTCAAAAAAAATATAGGTTCAAAACCCACATTGCGTGAAATAGATTTTAAGGTTTTAATATATCTTCCTTGTAGGACGAAAATATCCTTTAGGATAATATATTTTAAATGCCACCCAACGGGATTAATAGGAATATTTCGAATATCTGATTGTTTAAACCAATCGGTGCAATCCGGAAACTTTACCAAGAGCGTTAAATGTTATGAATAAACAATATATTTGTGGCCTATTAGTTTCACGAATAAGTATCCAGCATTACAACAAATAAAAATATGAAAGTTGAATTAGTAAGAGTAGACGATGCGTTTCATTTTGAAGCGAACGGCGCATCAAGCGTAGGCGTAAACATTGATGCCAATGTTGATATTGGTGGCCATAATCTCGGCGCTCGCCCAATGGAATTGCTCCTGATGGGCTTGGGCGGTTGCACAGCCATCGATGTAATATTGGTTCTGAAAAAACAACGCCAGGTAATTGAAGATTTAAGAATTTCGGTAGAAGGCGAACGTGTGCAGGTAGAAGGAACAGAAATGAAACCTTTCAGAAAAATAAACGTACACTTTGCGTTTAAAGGCACAATCGACCCTGAGAAAATAGAAAGAGCCATTAAGCTCTCGATGGAGAAATATTGCTCGGCCACAGCGCAATTATCAGCCTCAGCCGAAATCACGCATTCATATTCCTTGAATCAGTAGCCTATATTTACTTTTTGAAATGATGTTTTATAATCACAACTAAAAATTGTAACCTTAAAACATCATTTTCTGTTGAGGCGGACGGCTAGTCTACGATTAAAAATCAGCCAGAATATATTTCTAAAAGAAAAAAACTATCAGATTTTTAATTGTACGAGTTTAAATGATGCCTCTTTTGCGGACGGCTAGTCTTGTGTTACTTTTTTTCAGGTAAAAAAAGTAACAACACTCCAACCATAAAAAAAGTAAAGAACTATATTGGTTTAGAGTCCTAAGTTGAAATTGATAATTGCATGATGCACTTGGCATAGTGTTTGTTTCGTTAAAAACATACGTGTTTTTCAACAATAAACATACACTATCATGAAAACTTCAATCACCTATCGTGTGTTGGCAATTGCATTTTTAAGTGTTTTTATCGGCGCATCGGCCCAAGCCTTTGACTGGGGTAAAAGCAAACGAAAAAAAGACAAGCAAGAAGCCAAGTGCTGCAACAAAGCAATGGAAAAGGAATGTGCCAAAGAAATGAAGCAAGCCAGCAAAAGAGCAGCTAAAACCAACAGCGAAAAAGAAACACGCTGAACCAATTGCTTGTATTAACAATCCCTAGTATATATTTTTCTGTTTTGATTACGTAAAATGGTCCTCGAATGGTTCGAGGACTTTTTTTTGTATTAATTCCAATTAATCAAACCCTAATCTACCAATCACTAAATCGCTCATTCACACAATCACTAAAACAATATTCCCTAAGTTGCTGTTGGCTATTTATGCATTAATTACATATATTTACCATTATCAATTACACAACCTTAGTACAAATCACATGGAGAACACAAAATTCAAGGCATTCTTGCCACATTTCTATTTAGTATGGTCTGACGACCTCCTGACCCAAAAAGAGTTAGCTTCTTTCAGAGAATTTATAGATAATCAAAACTGGCTTAGTGAAGAGGAACAAGAAAAACTGCTGGCTAATATTAATATCTCTACGCCACCCTCAAGACCTCAGCTAAACAAGTGGAAAGCCGAAATTGAAGAAGGCTTGAAAAACCTGCCCGAAGCCAAAGATATTTTTGATATTTCGGTATGGTTGTCAGATAACAACCCCGATATTATAGCGCAGGAACAAGCCTTTACGGCGCTCGAAACCCAATTAGGTTTGGCAGGCGAAGAGGCTATCAGTCAGTTCAAGACCTTGGGCAGCAGCTTTACTTCGGTGCACCATACCGTTAGTAGTTTCGATACCGCAAAACTCACCCAGATACTTGATGGCGACACCGCCGATATTATAAAAAAAGTAAAAAGCGTTATCAGTCGGCCAGAATTTGCCTACGAAACTTCAACCGATATTGATGTGTATCGCCAACGGGTTTTTGAATGGTGCAAGATATTGGCCGACGAGAATCTGGGGAATATGGCTTACCCGAAAGCCTACGGCGGTGGCGAAAACATAGAAGATTACTTTGCCATAATGGAAACCCTGAGCTACCACGACCTGAGCCTTGTGATTAAATTTGGCGTGCAGTTTGGGCTTTGGGGCATGAGTGTGATGTCGTTGGGCACAGAAAAACATTATAAAAAATACCTGAAAGACATTGGTTCTTTAGAACTGCCGGGCTGCTTTGCCATGACCGAAACCAATCATGGGTCGAATGTTAAAGGCATTGAAACCACGGGTACTTATAACCACAACGATGGCACTTTTACCATAAATACGCCACACCCAAATGCCCAGAAAGAATACATAGGCAATGCAGCAAAGCATGGGCAAATGGCAACGGTATTTGCCAAGCTGATAATTGATGGCAAAGACTATGGCGTAAATGCCTTTGTGGTGCCATTGAGAGATAAAAAAGGAAAAACCGTAAAAGGCGTTACCATTGGCGACTGTGGCCATAAAATGGGCTTGAATGGCGTAGATAACGGCACTATCCGCTTCGATAACGTGGTGATTCCGAAAGAAGATATGCTGAATCGCTTTGCTTCGGTAAACGATGCAGGCGAGTTTGAAAGCCCGATTCCGAGCGATAACCGCCGTTTCTTTACCATGCTTGGTACTTTGGTAGGCGGGCGCATTGGTATTCCACGTTCTGCGCTTTCGGCCTCAAAATCGGGCTTGTCTATTGCCATTAAATACGGCGACCAACGCCGCCAGTTTGGGCCTGAAGGTGGTTCTGAAGTACCAATTCTCAATTACCGTATGCATCAACGCCGTTTGATACCGCTATTGGCTAAAACCTATGCCATGCACTTTGGGCTGCAATACCTTACGAGTCGATTCTTACATCGCACCGAAGCCGAAATGCAGGAGATAGAAGCACTGGCTGCCGGAATGAAGTCGTACGTAACCTGGAGTGCCAGAGATATTCTGCAAGAGTGCCGTGAGGCTTGCGGAGGCAAGGGCTATTTGTCGGAAAACCGCATTGATGCCTTGAAAAATGATACCGAAATTTATACTACTTTCGAGGGAGATAACACCGTGCTGATGCAATTGGTTGCCAAAAGCCGCTTGGCCGAGTTCAGGAAATCGTTCGAAAATCTGGATAGTATGGGTATGCTGAACTATGTATATGAGCAAACCAAGATTGTGATTATGCAGAAGAACCCAATGGCTACCCGCAATACCGATGAAGCCCATTTGCTCGATGATACATTCCATAAGAATGCCTTCGAATACCGTGAGAAGGTGATTCTGGCATCGGCCGCCAAGCGTCTGAAAAAACTGATTGACGGCGGACTTGACTCTTACGATGCCTTCAACGTGGCACAACACCAGATGCTAGATGTTGCACAGGCTTACCTCGACCGCCTGATGCTTGAGCAGTTTCAGCAGGCAGTTAATGCCATTGAAGATGAAGGCGTAAAAACCATACTTACTAAGCTGAAACAATTGTTTGCTCTGTCGCAAATTGAAGAAAACAAAGGCTGGTATCTGGAAGAGGGCTACATGGAAGCCGTGAAAACAAAGGCTATCAGAAAGCTCGTAAACCAGTTATGTTGGGAAATAAGAACCGACGCTGTACCATTGGTTGAAGCCTTTGCTATTCCGGATTCTTGTCTGGCTGCGCCTATTGCGTTTTTGTAATGGTTCAGCTCATATAAAAGGTATGTTTTTATTCTGATAATATGTTAAAAGTCTCCCTCTCCAGTTGGAGAGGGAGATTTAGAGGGTGAGGACAATTACCGTCAATTTCACTCAATCCTCCAATACTGCAGAAAATACACGCCAAAAGTCTACACTACAGCCCACAGATTTTCCCTAAATTCCATTTAGCCCTCAATTCTTCTCCTATAAACCCCGAGTATCACAAAAAATCTCATAAAATGTATTGCTATTATACTTTCAATAAGTAACTTTGTTTTACAAAGTACTTTTAATCTTTTTGATATGTTCAGTTTCAGACCTAAATATGCACTATTGGCTATTGCTTTTTTCGTAATCGAAGTACTTATTGCCATTTATGTGCATGATTCTTTCGTACGGCCATTCGTGGGCGACTATCTGGTGGTTTTTCTGGTATATTGTTTTGTGCGTGCATTCTTCAATATTAATTATCTGAAAGCCGCTGTCGGCGTATTGCTTTTCTCGTATCTGATAGAAACCCTGCAATACTTTCAGTTTGTGCAGCGTGTGGGGCTGGCAAAATATAAGATTATGGCCATTGTACTGGGCACAAGTTTCGAATGGTACGATATGCTAGCCTATACCTTAGGCTTCATTACCATCATTCTGATAGAATACCGTAGGGGGAGAAGCGTTGAAATTTACCCCAAAACAAGGCATTTAAACACAAGCGTCATGACAGATTTTGTTGACAAAAACTCGATAGTAAGAAAAGTCTGGAGTAATCCTGATGTGATATTGTTCATCTTTGCAGGTTCGGCTGCCGAATTTGCCTTGAACAAAGCGGTTGATTGGCTATATTTTACCGGAAAAATACCTTCTGACCCTCTCGGTCGACTTTTTTCAACTGTGCGTTATGCACAAATGATTGTTTTCTCTGACACCGAAACAGCCCATAAAACCATCGATAAAATAAACGGTATTCATCAGGGCGTTGAGCAAAGCCGTGGCGCTCGTATTCCTGATTGGGCATATAGAGATGTGCTTTATATGCTCGTCGACTACTCGATTACAGCTTACGAATTACTTGAAAGGAAGCTCGAGCCAGAAGAAAAACAAGAACTTTTCAGGGTTTTTCAGGAAGTAGGCCAAAGAATGGGCCTGAAAGATTTACCACAGAATCATGAAAGCTGGCTACCATCGCGTGAAAAGCATTTGCAGGAAGACCTGCTCAATGGCAATTATACAGCCGACCTTTTTCAGCAATACAAAAAACACTTGGGCACGGCACGTTACCTTATTTTATTAGAATGCCAGAAACTAGTTGTTCCGGCAAGGGTGTCGCACTTATTAAATTTTGGTAGCTCCTTTACGGCAAAAACTTTACTTAAGCTGTATTTACTAAGTCGCCAACTGAAAGCTGATAAACTGGTGAAGCATTTTTTATTACCAGCCGAATACAGCGACCAGATACGAGACCTTGATTATAACCAAGCCGCAAAGGCAAGGCAAAAAGAGGCTGGAAACCTTGTGGCGCAATTTTGATTGGGGCTTAGCTTTGCTATTAACTATAATTGCCTTTATGTAGTATGTAAAGAATTAGTAGGGCTAAAATGTTTAGTTTTGCAGCAAACAAACTTTTATTCGGTGAAAAAAATAGATTTGCTACCTTTGCAAAAATATTACGCCAAAACTCCCCATGAAACAATACCAGGATTTACTCCGTCATATTCTTGAAAACGGAACACGAAAAACAGACCGCACAGGCACAGGTACTATCAGCGTTTTTGGGTATCAGATGCGGTTCAATTTACAAGAAGGTTTTCCGCTCGTTACAACCAAAAAAGTACACACCAAATCTATCATTCATGAGCTATTGTGGTTTATCAAAGGTGAAACCAACACGGCTTATCTGAAAGAAAACGGCGTGTCTATCTGGGACGAATGGGCTGATGCCGACGGGAATCTGGGGCCTGTATATGGCAAACAATGGCGTAGCTGGGCAACTACCGACGGTCGCAGTATCGACCAGTTGAAAGATGTAATCAATACCCTTAAAAAATCACCCGATTCACGCCGTATCATTGTTTCGGCCTGGAATGTGGGCGAACTTTCAGAAATGGCGCTTATGCCTTGCCATGCGCTTTTTCAGTTTTATGTAGCCGATAACAAACTTTCGTGTCAGCTTTACCAACGCAGCGCCGATGTATTTCTTGGCGTGCCCTTTAATATTGCTTCTTATGCCTTGCTTACCATGATGATAGCGCAGGAATGCGGCTTAGAAGCGCACGAATTTATCTGGACAGGTGGCGATACACACATTTATCTGAATCACCTGGAGCAAGTTGAATTGCAATTATCAAGAGAACCACGCAAATTGCCTAAAATGTGGATGAATCCTGAGGTAAAAAGCATTTTCGACTTCAAATACGAAGACTTCAAACTAGAAGAATACGACCCATACCCGGCCATCAAAGCTCCGGTTGCGGTTTGATGATTTTCCGTCTTGAACTTTGATTTACCTGATTAAATGATTAAAATGACTTTTAGTGACGTAATTATTATTAATCAGAGTCATTTCCTACAACAATCAGCGAAATCAGGTTAATCAATTAAATCAAAGTTCAAGACGAATAACTTACTTCAAAACAATCTCCAGAGTCTTATTCTCTTTCAACCAGAACAAGCTTTCGTTAAAATCTGGTGGGCCCATTACGGCCTTTACGTTGTTCGACATCCCCCAGTCTTCTTTCGGAATCCCAAACATACCTGTGTCGAGTTTTTTGTTATCGTTTTCATCATGAAATACCCTTACTGAATACTGTCCTGCGCTTAAATCAGTAATATCTACCGTTACCTGTTTATTTACGATAGGCAACATCAGGCGTTTAAGCGATTTTTTCTGAGGCGATAACACCTCCAACATCAACGTACCTTTGTTGCTTTCAAAACCTTTGATGTTTACTTTCAACACCGGATTCTGCGCCACTGCAGCCACAGAAATTAGCATAAAAAACAGTACCTTTCTCATAATTTATTGCTTACTTTGGATTTTTGAAAGATCAGCGAATAAATTCGCCGGCTAATGTAACAAAGGATTGCTTTAATATTTTAATGCGGACTTAAGTCCGCTTATGTAAGTAAAAATTCCTTTGTTGTTTTAGGCACTGAATTTATTCGGTGAAAACAATATTCAACAAATATACACACATGGTTACGAATTCCTATATCATAGAAACACTCGAACTCACTGCAAAGTTAATGGAATTGCACAATGCAGACGAGTTTAAAATAAGAGCCTACACCAACGCAGTTTTTTATTTAGATAAATATACCGGAGATTTAGCCGTACTAGATTTCAGCCAGCTTACGCAGATTCAGGGAGTAGGGAAGATGATGGCCGGAAAAATAGTTGAGATTGTAAGTTCGGGCACTTTGCGTGAGCTGCAGGAATTACTCACCACCACCCCCGAAGGTGTGATTGATATGTTCAGAATCAAAGGTATTGGTGTAAAAAAGATAAAAGTCCTTTGGAAAGAACTAGGCATTGATAACATAAACGACCTGCAAATTGCCTGCGAAAACGGCACAATTGGTAAAGTAAAAGGCTTTGGTGGCAAAACACAGGAAGCAATATTGGCATCGATAGCGTTTTTGAATAGTCAGGCAGGTAAGTTGCGCATGGATAAAGCACAAGCATTGGCCGAAGTGATACAGGAAGATTTACAGAAATATTACGCCAAAGTTGAAATATCGGGGCAAGTACGTCGCAAAAACGAAGTTGTAGATTCGTTGCTATTTCTTGTTTCGAACACTGAGCCACAAACTGGTGGATTCTTTGCCGCTTTGCCCGAAAGTTTTGTTGAAAACGCCAAGGCTTCGTCGCCTTTCACGTGGCGAGGCAGTTACCTTGATAACAAAATTGACCTCGAAATAAAATGGGTACCTCAGAACCAGTTTCTACACAAGCAATTTGTGTATTCGGCTGATGCCAATCACCTGAAACACAAAAACGAAAAAGGACAAACCCTGTTGAAACTCAGCAAAACTGATGGTTTGAACAACGAAGAAGAAATCTACGAAAAATACGGTATCCCCTATATAATTCCAGAAATGCGTGAAGGTGATTTTGAGTTCGACTGGATTCAAAAACGCAAGAACGAAGACCTTGTAACCTGGGATAGCCTGAAAGGTATTGTGCACAATCACTCGACTTATTCTGACGGTCGCCACTCATTAGAGCAAATGGCCACTTATTGTCAGGAGTTGGGTTTTGAGTATCTGGGTATTGCCGACCACTCGCAATCGGCGCAATATGCCTCGGGCTTGCTCATTACAAAAGTGCAGCAGCAGCACGCCGAAATTGAGCAACTCAACAAAAAACTCAATGCCGCAGGAGGTAAACCTTTCAAGATTCTGAAAGGCATTGAATCGGACATTCTAAGCGATGGTTCGTTGGATTATCCCGACGAAGTACTGGCAAGTTTCGATTACATTGTGGCATCTGTGCACTCAAACCTGACCATGACAGAGCCACGTGCCACCGAGCGACTGATAAGAGCCATCGAAAACCCTTATACAACTATTTTAGGCCATCCAACGGGGCGTTTGTTGCTATCTCGCCAAGGCTACCCGATTGATTATAAAGCCATAATAGATTGTTGTGCCGAAAATGGCGTAATAATGGAAATCAACGCCAGCCCGTATCGCCTCGATTTAGATTGGCGTTGGATACAATACTGTATCGAAAAAGGTGTGATGCTTAGCATAAACCCCGATGCTCACGAAATGGAAGGTTATCACGATATGCACTATGGCGTAGCCGTAGCCCGCAAAGGCGGCCTAACTACCGACATGACCTTTAACGCCCTAAGCCTTGTGGAAATGGAAGCGTTTCTGGCGAAGCGGAGGAGTAGAGCATTGGTTGGGTGATATGATAGACAATAGATGAGTAATTAATTGGATTGGTCTTTCAAGGCTAATCCAATTATAGTTTTTATTTCTGTGCTAATGATGCTTTAACTCATGCAAATCCAACAAATCCTCAACCAAATATACCCATTACCAGAGGCTTCGCTGGCGCAGTTGTTAGCCTGTATTGATGAAGTTAGTTTCCCACGAAAACACCTTTTACTAAAAGCCGAGACTATTGAAAAGAAAATCTATTTCATCAAAAAAGGCATTGTAAGGGCTTATGCTTATCAGAACGATACCGAAATTACCTTCTGGTTTGGCAAAGAGGGCGAAACCATCATATCAATGAAAAGCTATGTGGCCAATCAACCCGGCTACGAGAATATAGAATTATTAGAAGACTGCCAACTCTACGAACTACAAACCGAAAAACTGCAAACCCTTTTTGAGCAAGATATTCACATAGCCAACTGGGGCCGCAAGTTTGCCGAACAAGAACTCATAAAAACCGAAGAACGCCTCATTGCACGCCAGTTCAGCACAGCAGCCGAGCGCTATACCGACCTGATTAAAAACCATTCAGATTTGCTCCGCCGAGTATCGCTCGGCTATATTGCTTCATATCTGGGTATTACGCAAGTGAGCCTGAGCCGCATAAGAGGAGAAAAACGATAAACAAAATCGTTTTTTAACATTTGTAAAAGGATTCCGATTCGGGCAGCCCGACCTTTGTACCAATATTTAAACATAAAGAAAGTACAAAGACACATGAACTGGATAATATTAATCATCGCCGGATTATTTGAAGTCGCATTTGCCACCTGTTTAGGCAAAGCAAGAGAAAGCACAGGCACCGAAGCCTATTGGTGGTACACAGGTTTTGCCGTATCTTTAGTAGCCAGTATGCTATTGCTCATGAAAGCACTGCAAAGCCTACCCATCGGCACAGCCTACACCGTCTGGACGGGGATAGGGGCAGTAGGCACGGTGTTAGTAGGTATATTGATTTTTAAAGAGCCAACCAATTTCTGGCGGATATTCTTTTTAATGACCCTTGTCGGCTCTATTATTGGGCTGAAGGCTATTTCGCATTAGAACAAGAAAGTATTTAAAGATAAATAGGTTATACCTTCTGAATGAAATTAGAATATGACATCCCTATGGGTATGCCCAGTCGGGCTATAAAATTGCTCATTTTTGAGTTCCGGAGGAACGTTATATTGGTAGAAAAATAGGTATTTTAAGTGCCAATATCCCTTAGGGATAATACATTTCTGAGTCCCGTTTTTAGAACAGCATTTAGTAGTCAGTAATAGTCTGCAGCATAAAAAAAGCCTCTAAAAAGAGGCTAAAAATAGTATCAAGATTATTTGAATGATTACTTGTTGAAAAACAAAGAATCAAAAAAACGCAGATTCCAGAATGGGATAAAATTATATTTCAGGTCTTGCTTATTTATTTTCCCTATCGCAATTAGTCGGTTGCCTGAAATATAAGGATGATACACTAAAGCCCATACAAGTATAGCAATGGCAAAAAATTGAGAGCTTACCAAATCAAGTTTTGATACCAGCATCAATATTGATAGTGGAGCAAAGATTAAAACATAAAAATTCAATGGATTCTTGAGTGATTGCATATCGTTATAGGGTTTTGATTTCAATCTACAAAACTTTTGGTAAAAATGCAACCCCGTCGGCCTTCACTTCCCTCGCTTCCACTTCAACATCCAATCATAAATATCATCTTTTTCGTATAGATACTGTATCGTATGGCCTTCATTTTCTAGTTTGGTGAATGTAACATTACCCTTGCATTGCTCCAATACTTTTACAACCCGCTCCGTTTCGCTGATAGGAATAATGTTATCGGCTATACCGTGGAAAGTCCAGATAGGCATCTTTTTCAGTGTACTGCATAGCCTTGTCATATCGCTGTCGTTTACACCTCCGCAAAGCGGCACTATGGCTGCCAATTTATCGGCATGGTCCATACCGCCTATAAAAGTGCCATACCCGCCAAGGCTGATGCCTGTCAGATACACACGGTCGGTATCAATTCTGTATTTACTTTTAAGCTCGGTATAGAGCGAATCAAACCAGTTTTCGCTGCTCCAATACTTACCGTCAGGGCACTGCGGCGACACCACAATAAAGTTAACCTCCTTGCCTTTGTCAATCACGTAGGGTAGGCCGTAGCCTTTTAGTTTGTTCAAATCATTTCCCCTATGCGAGCTTCCGTGCAGGTAAATAATCACGGGGTATGGCACAGTTTTTTCGCCATAATCCTTGGGTAAGTACAACAAATAGTTGTAGCGTGCCTTAGGTTTATCGGTTGGCTGGGCATAAGTGCTGTGTTCACAGTTAAATAAAAACAAAAAGAGTAAGGCAAAACAGAGGTAAAAATGCTGCTTGAGTATATACATCACGAATATTGGTTTAAATGCTTGAATATCAGTTTTTTGTATTGATTTTTGGTGTAAAGGTATGCCCGTATACGTTTTTGCTGGCTGCAAGTGCAATTTTACAGAGATTAAATTTTATTTTCTCCATAGTCGAAACATAATTTTAGCTTAATTTAAATAAATGATATTAGATTAATACAATACCAATGTGTAGATAATCGGTCTATTTGATGTGTTTTATCTACACAACTTGCAGGTTGGTCGCCATATTCTTAAGGGGTACTAAACTTTATACCCTTTTATTATTCTAACGTAATGTTAACGATTTACTAACAATGAATAAGCATCTATTTATACTATCACTCACACTTTTAGTTTCTGCTAAAGTCTTTGCTCAAGGAGTAGAAGTAACAGGAACGGTACAAGAGGCCAAAACCAAAATAGCAGTGGTTGGTGCCAGCGTATTTTTAATTAACCAACAAGATAGCACACAACGCAAAGGTGTGCAGGCCGATACTGCCGGTTTCTTCCGATTCACAGGGGTGCAGGCTGGAGCCTATAAGGTTCGAGTAACATCAATCGGCTACGACGACCTCGAAACCAAAGTTACTGTTAGTAATAGCAACAAGAGCCTCGGTACGCTAATAATGGGCGAAAACGCCCGCCAGTTAAGCGAGGTTGTAGTGCGTGAAAAACAGATTCGGGTAGAGCAAAAAGGTGATACTGTGCAGTATAATGCCAGTGCCTACAAAACAAATCCTGATGCCTCGGCCGAAGACCTTGTGAAAAAAATGCCCGGTGTAACCATCGAAAATGGCGTAGTAAAAGCACAAGGCGAAGATGTACGTAAAGTAACGGTTGATGGGCAAGAATTTTTTGGTGATGATGCTACACTGGCATTAAAAAACCTTCCTGCCGAAATTATCGACAAAGTTCAGGTTTTTGACCGCCTCAGCGAGCAAGCCCAGTTTACAGGTTTTGACGATGGCAACTCCGTGAAAACAATTAATATTACTACCACACAAGGCAAAAATAACGGACAGTTCGGCAAAGTTTATGCTGGATATGGCGAAAACGACCGCTATCAGTCGGGTGTGAGCATGAACTTGTTCAAAAAAGACCAACGCCTTACTATTATAGGTTTATCTAATAACATCAACCAGCAAAACTTCTCGAACGATGACATCCTTGGCGTGTTGGGCACCTCAGGCGGTGGTGGTGGTTTTGGTGGCGGCGGCGGCGGTGGTGGCCGTGGCGGCGGTAATTTCGGTGGTGGTGGCGGTGGCCGCCCTGGTGGTGGCGGCGGTGGCGCAAGCGCCCGTGATTTTATGGTAGGTCAACAACCGGGTATTGCCAAAACTACTTCAATAGGTTTGAACTATACCGATAACCTTGGTAAAAAAGTAAAACTGAACACAAGTTATTTCTTTAACTCGGCCAATAATGGTAATTCAAGTGAGTCGCACCGTGAGTATTTAGGAACATTACCACAAACCTACGATGCCGTAAGCACAACCGGAAACGACAATATGAACCACCGGATGAATATACGCCTTGAGTATAATATTAATAAAGATAACTCAATCATATTTACGCCCCGCATCAGTTGGCAAGATAATACCTCGCTTTCAACACTCAACGCACAGACAATACTCGATGGGTCGTTACAAAACACAACCGAAACATCAAGAAACTCAAACAACAAAGGGTTTAATTTGTCAGGAGAATTGCTATACCGCCATAGATTTGCCAAACAAGGTCGTACATTCTCGGTAAGTTTACAAAATAACACAAACGACCGCACAGGCACTAGCAATCAGTACTCTATCAGCCGCTTTTTCTCGCCAACTGATACAACCCAGATTATTAACCAACAAACCAAGTCATTAACCAATAGCAACCGTATTTCGGCCAACTTAAGCTATACCGAGCCTGTGGGTAAAACCGGACAATTACAGTTCGACCACAACATATCGTATAACATGAGCAAGTCTGACCGCCGTGTGAATGCATTTGACGACGAAACGAATACTTATTCTATTCTAAATCAGGGCCTGAGTAGTGTTTTCGATAACGACTACCTTACTAACCGCTCGGGTGTTAGCTATCGTATCCGTAGCAAACAATCGTTCTTTACTGTTGGCGCAGCTTATCAGAATGCACAATTGGCCAGCGAACAGACATATCCGCTTACACAAAACGTGAAATATACATTCAACAGCATTTTGCCAAATGCCATGTTTAATTTCCGTTTCGAAAACAAAGCTAATTTGCGTGTATTTTACCGCACCAATACCAATGCGCCATCGGTTAACCAATTGCAAGATGTTATCGATAACAGCAACCCAACGCAATTATCAACAGGTAACCCAGACCTGAAACAAGATTATTCACACTCGGTGTCGGTGCGTTTTGGTTCAACACAATCAAAAACTGCGCAAAGCATCAATATTTTTGGTAATGTAAGCTATTCAAACAACGCCATTGTGCAGTCGACATTCATTGCCGACCAAGATTATGAGCTTGCCAATGGTATTATACTCTTTAAAGGCTCCCAATTAAACAAACCTGTAAATATGGATGGCCTGCTCAATATCCGTTCGTTTGTGAGCTATGGTATTCCGGTATCATTCATTAAGTCGAACGTCAATTTCAATGCTGGCTTTAGTTATCTCAAAAACCCGAACCTTATCAACAACGCCAAAAGTTTTACCAACAACTACGGCATAAACGGTGGAGTAGTGGTGAGCAGCAGCATGAGCGAAAAACTCGATTTCACGGTTTCGTTTTCGCCAAGCTACAACATTGTGCGCAACAGTTTGCAAACCAACCTGAACAGCAATTTCTTTTCGCAAAACAGCAACCTGAAAGTTAACTGGTTGTTTGGTAAAGGCTTTGTGTTCCAGACCGAGGTTGTCAACCAATCGTACTCTGGTTTGGGTGCAGGTTATAATAGAAGCTTTACACTTTGGAATGGAGGTTTAGGTTATAAATTCCTGAAAAAACAAGCAGGTGAGTTACGCTTCAATGTATTTGATATTCTGAAACAAAACAACAGCATCAGCCGTAACGTATCAACTGCCTACGTAGAAGACGTAAGAAACATGGTACTTGGCCGCTACTATATGCTCACATTTACCTACAACCTGCGTAATTTCAGATTGTAAGAATTTTTAGAAATCATATATAAATCAAATCCCCGCTGTGCAAATGGCGGGGATTTTTTGTAGGAATTTTTAGGCAATAGCTTCAATTCGGTAAATAAAAATTTGGAAAACAAAATCTATGTCGTATATTTACGTCATAGATTTTTATTTTTAACAATGACTCACGCCAAAACACAATTATTTGAAGCCAATCAGCAAGAGATTGCACAAATAGCCAAAGCACTTGCGCACCCGGCTCGTGTAGCCATCATTCAGTTTCTTGCCAAAAAGCAGGTATGTATTTCGGGCGATATTTCAAATGAATTACCACTTAGCCGAACAACAGTATCACAGCATTTGCAGGAGTTAAAAGCCTTGGGTATTATACAGGGCGAGGTAAGCGGGCTTAATGTATGTTATTGCCTCGACCTGAAAGTAGTAAAGCACATCAAGCATATTTTCAATATTTTTTTCGACGAAGCATTGGCTAATCCTCCGGCGCAATGCTGCTAAAATTTTTTGCTTATATATGTCGTAATTATACGTCATAGTTCATTTTTAATTATATAATACCATGTCAAGTTCAGAACAAGATTTAAAAGAATTAGTAAGGCAGAAATATAGCGAAATTGCCTTGCAGGAAGTAGAGGTAAACAAAGCATCGTGCTGTGGAGCAGGGGCTTGCTCTACCGAAGTGTACAACATAATGTCAGACGACTACACCGAGCTGTCAGGCTACAATACCGATGCCGATTTAGGTTTGGGCTGCGGACTACCAACCCAATTTGCCCGCATCAAAAAAGGTGACACAGTAGTAGATTTAGGCTCTGGTGCAGGCAACGATTGCTTTGTAGCAAGAGCCGAAACCGGAGAAACCGGCAAAGTAATAGGCATCGATTTTACAGAAGCCATGATTACAAAGGCACGCGCAAATGCCCAGAAACTTAACTATACCAATGTAGAGTTTCGCCAGGGAGACATAGAGGATATTCCGCTGAGAGATAATACTGCCGATGTAGTAGTAAGCAATTGTGTGCTAAATCTGGTGCCAAACAAAGCAGCGGTTTTTGCCGAAATAAAGAGAATACTTAAACCGCAGGGGCATTTCAGTATTTCGGATATTGTATTGCTTGGCGAACTGCCCGAAAAAATTAAGTCAGTAGCCGAAATGTATGCAGGTTGCGTATCGGGTGCTATTCAGAAAAAAGAGTATCTGCAAATGATTCAGGATGCAGGCTTTCAGAATGTTGTTATCCAGAAAGAAAAACAAATAATTATTCCAGACGATATTCTTGCCAATTATCTTGATACCGAAGAAATTGCCGCTATGAAACAACAAGAAGGCGGCATTTTTAGCATAACAGTTTATGCCCAGAAAGAAGCACTAAGCAAAAGTAATTGTTGCCCACCTGAATCAAACTGTTGCTAAAATATGAAGAAAGTACTGATTTTGTGCACAGGTAATTCTTGCCGTAGCCAGATAGCCGAGGGATACCTTAAGTTTTTTGCAGGCGATAAGGCAGAAGTTTACAGTGCCGGAGTAGAAACACACGGCGTAAACCCAAGAGCCATAGCTACTATGCTTGAGGACGGAATCGATATAAGTGCCCATACCTCAAACCATATTGATGAATACATGGCTATAGACTTTGATTATGTGATTACGGTTTGTAACAATGCGCTCGAACGCTGCCCTTATTTTGCAGGTAATGCCCAGAAACTACACCATGATTTTCCGGACCCTGCCAAATTTCAGGATACTGACGAAACAAAAATAATGGATGAGTTTCGTCGGGTACGAGAGATGATAAAAGCCTATATGCAGCAATTTGCTGTTTCTTCTTTATAATTATTAGTTGCCTGAGGTTGGGGTATCAGGCAACTAATTCAAACCCTTCGGCCGAAAAATAAATATTTTATTAAAACTAGGTCGAGAATTTTCTGGCTTCATTTTTTTGAGGCATCTTGCATATAATTTTATTGAATTCAAATACCCTTATATGAAAAAACTCTAACTCATGAATGCTGTTTTATTAAAAAAATTACGATTCTACCTAATTCAAATTCTCGCACTTATTATCATCATTGAACTGTTCTCTTTTGTTGCCATTCGTCTGTTTCACATTGGCTTGCCTCCTAAAGTTTACTCCAATCAGTTTTTACCATTTTTTGTTGATAACAACAAGGTTTTTGGCGCATGGCACTATGCCAATGCCACCACCAGGCACATTGGGCCATGCTGGAACGTGGAATACAAATTTAATAGCTACGGTGCTCGGGATTCTGAAAAACAAAAAACATCAGACAAAAAACGTATTTTATTTCTGGGCGATTCTTTTATTGAAGGTTATGGAGTAAATGAAGAAAACCGCCTCACAAACATAATGGAAAAAGAAACAGGCATTGAGTGCCTCAACTTTGGTACATCGGGCTCGTTTGGTACTACACAAATGCGCTTGCTTTACGAAACCAAAGCCAAAGATTTCTCGCACAATGCAGTTGTGCTCTCTTTTTTTCCGTTCAACGACCTTGTTGACGACGATTACGAGTTTGGTAAATCGTTTTTTTATACCAAAAACCGTTACCGACCTTATATGGTAAAAGATTCAATCAAAAACGATTATGAACTAATCTACCACGTTGATGCGCTAGAGAAATCGCAGGCACATCCTGATAGTGTTATCAGACGCAGCACCGCCGATTTATTCCGTGATATTTATTATTCAAATACACACGCAATCAATAAAATAGGGGCCTTCATCACCGATTTTACCTATACAGGTGCTATGGTTAATTTCATTGCCGACCGCATTAAGTTTATGCAGGCTGGCACCGAGAACACCTATAAGAGCGAGGTATTTAAGCAGCAAAACGCCAAAGGCATGGAGTTGTTTCAATACAATGTAGCCAGATTAAAAACCGAAATGGGTGCAAAGCCCCTCATAATTTTACTCATTCCGCACCCGCTCGACCTGATTGAGTACAAAAGCACTAAAAAGAGTATTTTCCGTGATGAACTTTTGCGCTTCTGCCAAGCCCAAAACATTGTACTGGTTGATTTGCTTGCAGATTTCGATAAACTCGAATCAACAGAAGGCTATTTTTTGCCATGCGATGGGCACTGGTCGGCCAAAGGCAATGAGTTTGTATCACAAAAACTGAAAGAGAAACTGAAGGGAATTAATTTATAGGTACGCAATAAAACTATGAAATGGATAACCCGAGAAAGACCCAAAATTGATCGTTTGGCTTGTCCATGGTTAATCAGGAAATATGTAGATTCTAATGCCCAGTTTTTTTATGTACCTTTTGATGAAATATTAAAAAAGGCAGCAGAACTAAACGCTATTCCGTTTGACATTCCGGATGTAGAGTTTACACATTACGGCGACCAATGTACATTTGATTACATAGTTAAGAAATATCAGATAACCGACCCCGCCGTTCATATTCTTGCTGATATTGTAAGGGCAGCCGATACCGACAGATATAGTATAGCCAAAGAGGCTGCCGGGCTAGGTGCTATTTCGGCCGGATTGGCTTATAATATCAGAGACGACTACCAATTGCTTGAGCAAGGCTATATAATTTATGATGCCCTGTATAGCTGGGCAAAGCACCTTTACCAACAAAAACACTTACAGAATAGCCCTTTCGAAAAACTTTTGCATGAAGTTTATCATAAGATTCTGAAAGAAAATGATAAAAAGAAAACGCCTGTTTGGGTAAAAGAGCTGAAAAATATTATTCAAGACCAGATTGATATGCAATTCACGTTTGACTTGAAAAAAATCTCGGATGAACTAACCCTTAATCCATCGTATCTGTCAAGAGAATTTTCTAAGTATTTCGATGACCTGAATTTCGGCGAATATGTAAGAAAAAAGCGTATCGAAAAAGCAATCGAATTGATGCAGCAGCCAGAATATTCGCTTACCGAAATTGCGTATCTTACGGGTTTTTCTGACCAAAGCCATTTTACACGTTCTTTCAAACATATTACAGGCGAAAACCCATCAGCATTTAGAAATAAACTCAAAAAAAGTAAAGTAGATACAAAAAGTAAATAGCGTCCTATTTTAGCTCTTTATCCCAGCATAGTTTTGCGCATTACAAAATTCAAAACTATGTTTTTAAGATTCTTCTTTCTGTCAATTTTCTTATGCAGTACTGGGTTTGCTTATGCCCAGAATCAAGCAACTGTTACACATCCCAGAGTAGCGGCTTATGTTGGTATTGTGCACCCAATTGTTACTTTTAGCGAGCATACTACCATCAACTTTAAAGATAACTATATAGTGGGTTTCCCGGTAGGTATCAATCTATGGAAATCACATAAAATAGGTTTTTCTTTAGAAATAGTGCCGCATATATTAGCCGAAAAAGCTACTAGCCGCATGAGCAATCTATTGATCCATCCAGGAATTTTAGTATCGCTTGGCAAAGGCTATACTTTTGCAGGTCGTGCGGCTTTTGAAACCACAGGTCGGTATGGTGTTACGCCCGTGTTCAATAAAGTTATCAAGAAAAACACTAATAGTAATTACTATATAGCTGTACCAATGCCGCTTCGGATGGGTAATAACCGACCTTTATCGTTTACACTCGGCTTTCAGTTCGGCCTGAGTTTCTAAGAACTTAAAGCGCAATTTATGAAAATAATCTTTCTGTAATCAGTAGTTTACTTCATATAAAACACACCAACAAAAAAGGTAGCCCGCATGGGCTACCTTCTATATTGAACTTCACTTTACTATTTCAAAGCCATTTCATCATCTCGTTCAATATCTTGCGCTCTTTTGGTGGCTTCTTTGTGGCCGCTATTGGTAAGCAAATTCTTTTGTTTATAATTTTTGTGCCTGTTGCCTAATTTAACATCATAAACCGTGCTCGAAGGCTCTGGCGTATTAACATGTGCTTTATAATTGCGGTGATTCGCCAACGGATTTGTTGTGTAATCGTCTGACAACGCAATTTGAGACTGTTGAGCAGGCTTGCTCTTCTTTGCTAATAACAGATTTTGCTGCTTATAGTTGGCCGGAGGCGAAGTTTTGCTCTGAGCAAATGCAGTGGTTGTTATCGCAAGCGCAGATAACACCACTAGTGTGGTTATTTTCGTTTTCATTGTTTTTTCGAATAAATTTTGTGTATTAGTACTTACCGTACTACCTATATAACGGCATAAATACTCAAAAAGTTGCGGACAAATTTAAAATTAATTTTTTTTTAAGGTTGTCTGATAAATTACACATATAAGATGATTACCGCCCGATTGTTAGTAAAAAATCCCTTATGCCCATAAAAATGTTCTTATGGTTTGGTATAAGCAATATAAGTACTTTTACTCATTAATCAAAACGAAATTAAAAAATCATTATTCTGGCAATAGCAAAAGAATTATGAAGCGCAAAAGTGCATTAATTGAAACTTGTTTCTTAATTTTGAAACCAAAACACTCATACACATAAATGACTGAAAAGAAAACTTCTACGCCTGTTTGTGCCGTTTTTGATATTGGTAAAACAAATAAAAAATTACTTGTTTTCGACCAGAATTATGAACTATTAAAAGAAGAACAAGTGCAGTTGGAAGAAAGACTCGACGACGACGGTTATCCTTCTGACGACCTGCTTCAACTCACAAACTGGATAAAAAATAGTTTTCAGGCCCTCTCTCAAAATCCTGATTTTACGATAAAAGGGCTGAACTTTTCGGCATACGGTGCAAGTTTTGTGCATTTAGATGGCAATGCCAGGCCCGCAACTGCCCTCTACAACTACCTGAAGCCTTTCCCGAAGCCTTTGCGTAAGTCTTTTCTTGAAAAACACGGCAGCGATGTTTTCAGAGAAACCGCCTCGCCCGATTTAGGTATGCTCAACTCGGGTTTGCAGTTATACTGGCTCAAAGAGCAAAAACCTGCGCTATTCCACCAGATACGCTATTCGCTGCATCTGCCGCAATATTGTAGCTTTTTGTTTAGTAACAAGGCCATCGCTGAGATAACCAGCGTAGGCTGCCATACAATGCTCTGGGACTTTGATAAAAACAATTACCACGCATGGGTAGAAGCAGAACACCTGCACTCGGTTGAGCAGGCGCCCATGTTAAGCAACAATGTTTTTACCGATGTTATACCAAATCTGGCTATTGGCGTAGGTATCCACGATAGCTCTGCGGCTTTGGTGCCATACCTTAAAACCTTCGACGAAGACTTTATCCTGCTTTCTACGGGCACTTGGGCTATCAGCCTTAACCCTTTCAACGATACCCCGCTTACAAGCAGCGAACTGGCCAAAGACTGCCTCTGTTACCTCAATTACGAAGGTAAACCCGTAAAAGCTTCAAGAATATTTGCCGGAAACGAGCACGAGCGACAAATAAAGCACCTGGCGAGCTACTTCAACGTGCACGTAAATTATTATAAAGACGTGAAGTTTGATAGTAACTTAATTGTGTATCTGCGCAATAAATTCAAACAGGCAACGCCTGATACTGCCGATGTGTTGCTAGACTGCCCATTTGTAGAGCGAAACATCAACCTCTTTAAATCTTACGAAGAAGCATACCACCAGTTTATGCTCGATTTGGTGGCGCAACAAATAGCTTCTCTGAAACTAGCCATTGGCCGCACCGACGTAAGAAAGATTTTTGTTGATGGCGGGTTCTCAAAAAACGAGATTTATATGAATCTACTGGCCGATGCCTTTTTCAATAAACAGGTTTTTGCTTCCGAAATCGCCCAGGCATCTGCCCTTGGCGCTGCCCTGGTAATCCACGAACACTGGAACACCCAGCAAATCCCCGAACAGATTATTAATTTGAAAAGATACTTTTAAAAATGGTGAATTTTGAATGGTGAATTAGCGAATAAATCAGGTAGTATCATTTATGATTAGCTATTTTAATTATTTATTCGCTAATTCACCATTCGCCATTCACAATTAGCTCCCCAAACACAAATGAAAACCCTCACGCTACAAGAAGCCGGAAACTTTGTTTATGGAACACTGCCCGAACCAACCAATATTGAAGCCCACGAAGCACTCGTGAAAATACACCGCATAGGTATATGCGGTACCGATTACCATGCGTATCGTGGTCGGCAGCCTTTTTTTACTTATCCTCGTGTGTTGGGTCATGAATTGGGTGTTGAGGTAATAGCCGTCGGAGAGCAGGTAAACAACATAAAAGTTGGCGATAAATGCTCGGTAGAGCCATATCTGAACTGTGGGCATTGCCAACCTTGCCGCAACGGCAAAAGCAATTGCTGCGAAACCCTGCAAGTGCTGGGCGTGCATACCGATGGCGGCATGGCCGAATACATGAAACTGCCTGCCAATAAACTTTATGCATCGGCAAAACTAAGTTACGACCAACTGGCTCTGGTTGAAACCCTGGGCATTGGTTGCCATGCTGTAAATAGAGCCGACATTAAGCCTGCCGATAAAGTGCTTGTAATAGGAGCGGGGCCAATAGGGCTTGCCTGTTTGCAATTTGCCAAAATAAAAGGAGCTAAAGTAGTAATGCTCGATGTGAACGAGTCAAGACTAGCCTTTGCCAAAAACACCATGCAGGCCGATGCAACCGTGATGGTTTCAGACAATAGCGCTGACGATATTAAGGCTGCTTTTGATGGCGATATGCCTACGGCCATTTTTGATGCCACAGGCAACCCAAGCTCAATGATGCGTACTTTTGAACTGGCAGCCTTTGGCGGCAAAATCATTTTTGTAGGCTTGTTTCAGGGAGATTTAACTTTCTTCGACCCACTCTTTCATCGCCGTGAGCTTACTATTCTGGCAAGCCGCAATGCTTTGCCCGACGATTTCAGATACATCATTCAATTAATGGAAGAAGGCCGCATTGATACAAACGCCTGGATAACCCACCGCATAGCTTTTGATGAGGTAGCGAGTAGCTTTGAGAGGCTTTTGCAGTCGGGTAATGAGTTGGTAAAGGCACTAATTGCGGTTTAAAACAACTTTTTTAATAATAAAGTGCTATTAGGGCAATAAATTTTTCAAGTAATCGTATTAAAATTATAATTCTCCGAGAAATAATTGTAGATTACACAAGTTTATAACCCTTACCTACCAAAACCCATTTAATGAAAGCTTCAAAATATGCGAGAGTGAAGTTCCTGAATAAGGATAAATCACTCTTTTTTTCTGCCCTGCGTGAAAACGTGGATGCCTATTTTTATGAGAATCAAATTGCTAAAACCGGAGGAAACAAAATACTTACAAAAGCTATTTGCTTGCTCACAATCTACATTGGCTCTTATGCCATGATACTCTCAGGTTTTTATTCAAAATGGCAAATGCTGGCTTTGGCTGCGCTTATGGGCGTTGGTGTAGCCGGTGTTGGCATGTCAGTAATGCACGATGCCATTCATGGCTCTTTTTCAGAGCGTAAATGGATAAACAAATTGTTTGGCGCATCGCTATATCTGCTAGGCGGCAATGTCTATAACTGGGAGATTCAGCACAATAGACTGCACCATACCTACACCAATATTCATGATGTTGACGAAGACATAACGGGTAAATTTCTGCTGAGGCTCTCATGTTGCGACAAGCACAAGGCAATTCACCGTTTTCAGCATATATATGCCTTTTTTCTATATAGTTTAATGACAATCTCGTTTCTGTGGAAAGATTTCAAAGAGATTTCGCTCTACAACCAGATGTCGAAAACCGGGCTTGTAAAATCATTCCCACGCCGAGAAATAGTGTACCTTATTATCGGTAAACTTGCCTATATATTGATTATAGCTGTTTTGCCTATTTACTTACTCGATTTAACTTTCGGACAATGGTTTATTGGCTTTATGGCTATGCACTGTGTAGCAGGGTTGATATTAAGCACAATTTTTCAGTTGGCGCATATAGTAGAAGGTGCTAGCCAACCTGCACCCGACGAAAAAGGTAATCTGGAAAACTCGTGGGCTATTCATCAATTGCATACCACAGCAAATTTTTCGAGCAGAAACTACGCCCTTTCGTGGTATATCGGCGGGCTTGATTATCAGATAGAACACCATCTTTTTCCGCATATTTCGCATGTGCATTACCGTGCTATTTCACCAATTGTGCGTAGCACTGCACAAGAATTTGATATTCCGTATAACGATAAAGCCTCTTTTGCCAAAGGGCTCAACTCACATATCAAAATGCTAAAGCATCTCGGAAGCAACTAAGGCACTTATAAACAAAAACTGTGTAATATTGTGTTTGGTGTAATGGCTATTAGCCACAATGTACACAAAAACACAATGTTACACAGTTTTATTTTATAGCGTTCTTAAATACTATTCGTCTTATCTCACGCCCTTTGTTTGGTGTTATGTGTTTAGCCACAATGTACACAAAAACACAATGTTACACAGTTTTATTTTATAGCGTTCTTAAATACTATTCGTCTTATCTCACGCCCTTTGTTTGGTGTTATGTGTTTAGCCACAATGTACACAAAAACACAATGTTACACAGTTTTATTTTATAGCGTTCTTAAATACTATTCGTCCTATCTTACGCCCTTTATTTGGTGTTTTGTGTTTAGCCACAATGTACACAAAAACACAATGTTACACAGCTTTATTTTACGCTCTCTTAAAAATCACTAAATCGCTCAATCAATCATTCATTCACTAAATTATTCGCTAATTCACCATCCACTATTCGCCATTACAAAAGCGCCGACGGGTCAAGCAAATTGTTTTTAATTGCAAAAACCACAAGCCCTGCTGTGTTGCGCACGCCTGTTTTTTCGAGCAGGTTATTGCGGTGGCCATCAACAGTGCGGGTGCTTATAAATAGCTTTTCGGCAATTTCCTGCGCTGTGTATTGGCGGCAAATCAGGTCTAGCACTTCAAGCTCACGTTGCGTGAGTGTCGACGGGATATTGTCCTGAATCAGCAAGCGGGGCTTTTTGCCTTGCATTCTGTTTTTCATGGCTTTCAGAAAAACCTCATTAAAATAGAAGCCTTTTTCTATTACTGCCAGAATCGCCTTTTCAACCTCGACTGGTTCAACGTTTTTAAAGAGGTAGGCGTTTATGCCCAACTCCATCAGATGAGCCACAAAACGCTCATCGCTATGTACCGATAATATGATAATCTTAATATCAGGGTACTCACTATGTAAAATCTTGGTGGTTTCTACCCCGTTAAGTTCGGGCATCGATAAGTCGAGCAGAATAATATCTGGTTTAGTCTCAATTACCTCAAGTGCCTCAAGCAATGTTTTTCCATTATCAGCTTCTAGCGTTATTTGTGTATCGGCAAGCCCATTAATTATGGCAGCCATACCTTTACGGAATAGAATCTGGTCGTCTGCAATAGCAACGTTAATTTTTTTCATAAATCAGGTTTAATCAATACATGGTATTGATTGATAAAATAGTTTTGTAAACAACAGCAGTTTGAGGTAGAGTCAGAGTAAAAGATGTAAATCAGGTAAAGCGATAGCCTTACCAAGAGTAAAGTTCTTCGAGTTGGTGTAATTACAAACGTGATAGCTAAACTTCAATCAATTAGGTAGCGGAATCTCAATCCTCACTTTTAAACCTGCATTAGGCGATGTCTCAAATTTGGTAGTACCATTCAGTACCTTTGTGCGGGTTTCAATATTTTTAAGTCCTAGGCTTCGTTTCTGGTAGGCTTGCGTAAAGTCAAAACCCTTGCCGTTATCGGCATAATTGAGCAATAATACCGAGTTTTCTTTGCGCACATCAATCCGTATCTCCGAGGCTTCAGCGTGCTTTACAGCGTTATTCAGTAGTTCTTGCAATAGCCTATATGCTGCCAGATTAATCGTATTACTGATATTACTCAGGTTGCCCACATTTAGTTGTATATCAATATCCGAAACAGCCAGTATCTTTTCGCACAAGCCTTCAATGGCGTATGCCAGCCCAAATTCTTCCAATCCCTGTGGCAACAAATCGTTCGAAATCC
This sequence comes from Emticicia soli, assembly GCF_037860775.1. Lineage (NCBI taxonomy): Bacteria > Pseudomonadati > Bacteroidota > Cytophagia > Cytophagales > Leadbetterellaceae > Emticicia > Emticicia soli. Next base: position 65,332 of record NZ_JBBEWC010000008.1, read on the forward strand.
GCCTTACGTTATCTATGGTGTTATCAATTAATTCTTTATATCGGCTGCCGGCAGTTTCCATCTCGGGCACTTTTCGGGCGGTCATTTCGCCCACGAGCAAACGCATCACAGACAACGAAGCACCAACTTCGTCGTGGAGGTCACGGGCAAGGCGTTTGCGTTCGCCTTCAATGGCTTCAAGGGTACCATAGAATAACTCTTGCTGATGCTTTGTTTCAGCCTCTTGCACGCTCATTTTATGCTCGAGCATACGTCGCTGATAAAGCACCATAAAGATTATAATACCACTGGCTAACAAAAAAAGCATAATAGTACCACCTATTATCATAACATACATATCAACAGATGCACCTACTGTCGAGGACTGTGCCATAAGCCAATTCCGATAAAAACATACATTAAGGCTACTAAACAGGCATGAATTGCCCACGATAGCATACTTAGCTGTATATCCTGTGTTAAGATTAAATTGCCGAGAACAAATAAAAACAGACTACCTGCAAAGTAAAACAGAAATCCGGCATTAATCCAAAACAAAGGAGATTTTTCTATCGAAATTATTTCAAGCGATTTTATAATTTTATAATAAGCCGTTATGGCGTAAAAGACAACAAACAAGCACTCAAGCCCACGAGGGTAGGAATTATACTCAAAAATTGATTGAACAAAAATTACATTTAGTATAGCCAGTGCTGTAAACAAAACAAAAATCCCATAGATGAGCTTAGTATTCAGAAAAGCACCCAGATACTCTTTATAAAACCATGATATTATACCAAATTCTACAACCGTATAAAAGTGGAGAAAGGGTAAATTGTTTGTTTTAAAAACTGCTGAGACAACTATGGCTATCAATTGGAAAATCAGAACAAAAGCAAGGTAGTAACACATTACTTTTAGCTCTTTTTTCATATACTTTCGCCGATAAATGGCAACAGCTATCGGAAAAAATAACACAAACGATGCATACGTTACCAGCCATGTTGTAATTGCTTTAAACATCTGGGTATTTTGTTAGGTAAATATTAGCTCCACAAATATAAGTATCGGCAGAGCTAATATTAGTACTTTTTTTTTAGCAAAGGTTGTTTTGAGTTGACGGAGGACAGTGTCAGGCATTCATTTCAATAGACAAAGTGTAATCACTTTAGGTTTTTTCCGAAATGCAGTCACATTACATTTCTTGTTTTACTATTAAAAGGGGTAAGGATTAATTACAAATATCTTAATTCTAAAGTGATTCAATTAAACATCTTGCTGCTTACTTCACATTAAGTGCACTGGTGGTGTCGCAGAAAGGCGGGCAAACCCTTGAGAAGTCGTTTACAAAATAGAGTCCATTTTTGTCAGGACCATAGTCTATCATGTCTTTGATATCCAATCTGGTTTTGGCATCTACATCTTCTGGCCCAATTGCATTAACAGAGATTAAATGAGGGCGATAAACGCCATCTTCTGTAACTTCCAAACCAATGTAAAAACGAATCCAGTTTGCTTCTGGTGCCATTGCAGAAAGCGCGGCTAAGTTATCTTTTGTGATAGCAAAGGCTTTCATTTCACTTGGCTGGATTTGCGGTTGAGAAAGGTCAAAATTTACCCAGTTTCTAACCCATTCCTGAGCAGTTGCTAACGGAATTTTGTACGGGTCTGGATTTGGCTCTCCGTGGTTTTTTGCAAGGTCTGTGTTCATGTTTGTTTCTAAAATAATAATGGTTTGGTATTGGCAAAAGTAGAACTTTTGGAAGATGTGAATATACGTAAAAATACCTGTTTTTTTATAGTCCCTCAAAATGAAGTTCTCGAAATTTTGTTTTACGGAATAAAATACTTTGCGAATTTGAAGCAAATTTGCCTGTAAAAGCTGTCAGAACAAGTTAAAATAGGTAAATGATAGGGTAAAAAAACACATAAAAATAAAAAACAGGTATTTTTACGTATTTATCATGCGGTTTTTTTTCTCAATTTTGACCCATCAATTTTTAGTGAGATATAAGCGCAATAAATCATAAGCAAATATCATCCTAACCACTTTTTATAAAACTCATGCTGTAAAGCAAAACATTAATAAGTAGTAATACATAAGTATTGCAGAAAACAGTTTACACAACAAAAGATTTTAGTAAGAATAAAATAGGGTTTGGCCTAAACAACACCAGCAAATGTTTACTTATTATTAGTAACTCATTTCTCCTTCTTTTTATTCTTCAATCTCCCTTTCAAGTTTTATTACTAATCAAGTATATTTTAATAAAGTGTTTAACCACTGAGTTTCTCGCAACGACCGACAAATTCACTAATTTCAGCAAGCATTATGAATTGTATTGATTCCTCAGTGTAACCCCGTGTAAAACTCAGCGCAACTCCGTGGTAAAAAATCACTCATTCACTCAATCACCAATTCATTAAATAAAAAAAGTGAAACCTGTTTCCAGATTCCACTTTCATATAAAACTCGGTATAGTTTACACACCCCAGGTTTCTGGCTTTCTACGCCATTTTTTCAATGAGTCGAGCGATTCGGCCGATATATAATCTTGTTTAATCGCCTCGTCAATCAAAGCATTATAATTGCTCAATGTTACCAAAGGCACTTGCTTGTCGGCAAAGTTTGTATCGGCAACTTTAAAACCATACGTAAAAATAGCCACCATACCTACAACCTCAATACCCGCATCACGTAGGGCATCAACCGCTTTAAGTGAGCTGCCACCTGTCGAAATCAGGTCTTCAATCACAACTACTTTCTGGCCTTTTTCAATACGTCCCTCAATCTGGTTACCCATGCCGTGTTCTTTCGGTTTTGGGCGCACATAAGCAAAAGGTAAGCCTAGTGCTTCGGCCACCAAAGCTCCTTGCGGAATACCCGCCGTGGCTACACCTGCAATGAGTTCGGCATCGGGAAAATGTTTTTTTATGGCTTTGGCCAACGATTTTTTAATAAAGGTTCTTGCCTCAGGATACGACAACGTTACACGATTATCGCAATAAATAGGAGAGTTCCAACCCGAGCTCCATTTAAAAGGCTGCTCAGGGCTTAATTTTACTGCTTTAGTCGATAACAAATAGGAAGCAATTTTGTGGGAAGTATTCATCTAAAATATAATATGTTATATAAATATTGAGTGAATTTTTGTCTGAACCTTGATTTACCTGATTTTAGGATTAACCTGATTTTATTAAATGGATTTTTACTAATCTTTTATCAGTATAAAAATAATTCAGTAAAATCAGATTAATCAGGTAAATCAAAGTTCAGATAAAAATCACTACTCTTCTTTCTGTACTTTCATTACCAGAATTTTATCGATACGGTTTTTGTCCATATCAATAATTTCAAATTCGTACTCGCCCCATTCAAATTTATCACCGGTGTCGGGTATTTCTTTCAGAATATTCAGCGCAAAGCCACCAAGGGTATCAAAGCCTGTGTATTCTTTACGATTGTTTATCTGTATCTCAAAATGATTCAGGAAATCATCAAAAGGCAAAGAAGCATCTACCAGAAAACTACCGTCTTCACGCTCATGGATATCATACTCAAATTCATCATCTACCGAAATATCACCTACAAGGGCATCCATAATGTCGTTAAGGGTAATTATACCCAACACACTACCGTATTCATCAATAATAATACCCACATGGATACGTTCTTCACGGAATTTCTCTAATGCCTGATACGCATGGTTGTTTTCCGGAATCAGCAAAGGCTCTTTCAATAGATTTTCCAGGTTATGTAATTCTATGTTCAGGTCTTTACCCAACAAGTCTTTGATGTAGAGCAAACCAACAATATTGTCGATACCATCTTTACAAACCGGATACACCGAGTGCTTTACGCTAATGATTTTTGCAATGTTTTCTTCAACCGAATCATCAATGTCAAGCATCGTAATCTCGTTACGGCTGGTCATAAGTGTGGTAATTTTTCTGTCGCCCAGATGAAACACATTTTGCACAATCTCTTGTTCAATTTCTTCTATGGCGCCACCTGTTGTGCCTTCCTGAATCATCGATTTGATTTCTTCTTCCGTTACAGAGTTTTCGCTTTGCTGAATACCCAGAATTTTGATAACCAAATCGGTCGATTTTGTTAATAACCAGATAAACGGTGAGGTAATTTTAGACAGGATATTCATTGGCCCTGCTACCACTTTAGCAATGGTTTCGGGGTTGGCCATACCAATACGCTTAGGTATAAGTTCACCAAACACCAATTGCATATAACCTATTATAAGTACTATTAATGTAACCGCTGCTTCGTTGGCGTATTGTGCAGGGATACCAAAGTCGAGTAAGAAAGTCTTCAGGTGCCCGCTCAGGCTATCGCCTGAAAAAATACCGGTCAAGAGACTGATAATCGTGATTCCGATTTGAACGGTCGATAAGAAACGATTAGGTGAATTTGCTAAGTCGAGAGCCGCTTGTGCTCTTTTATCGCCATTTTTACTTAATATTTCGAGTTTAGTTTTGCGGGAAGATACCAAGGCAATCTCCGACATGGAGAATACACCGTTGAGTACCACTAAAAAAAGGATAATTAGAATTTCCATTTAAAAGTTTTTGACCCGACGATTCGACGGGTCAGATGGTGATTAGAATGCAAAATAATATCTTTTATAGATATTGTAAACGAAATGTGTATTATAATTTTTTTATGACTTCTTTTACTTCCAAAAAAATTACGAACTTTGTCGCCTGAATCAAATCTGCCTGAACAAAACAAATGGTTATCTTCATTGACGACAAACCTGTAAAAATTATTAGTAAAAAAAAGTTTCATAACCTGCACGGCAGTGATTTTGATACAATTTTAGATGCACGCCTTGAGCAATTAAACGAAAAAAAATTCAAAGGCCATGTGATTGTTCTGAATACAACGGCCTCAACCATCGAAAAGTTCTTTAGGCTTATAGCTGTCAGTAAAGACTTTGAATATCAGTCGGTTGTGTTTGTTGTTGAAGACAAACAAGCAATAGCCGAGCAGATAAAAAGCTACTACAAAGTAGTGAAAGCAGCCGGTGGCGTGGTGTATAACCACGAAAACAAAATACTGATGATGCTTCGCCTGGGCAAATGGGATTTGCCAAAAGGCAAACGTGATGATGGCGAAGACTCAAAAACAACCGCCCTGCGCGAAGTAGCCGAAGAGTGTAATATAAGTGTAAATTTGGGAGAAAAAGTATGCACAACCTGGCACACCTACGCAATGGGTGGCAGCAAAATACTGAAACGCACCAAATGGTATAGAATGACCTGCACTGATGATTCGGCCATGAGCCCGCAGATTGAGGAAGACATTGAAGAGCTACGCTGGATGGACGAAAAACAGGTTCAGCAAGCATTACTTAATTCGTACAGCTCAATCCGCTATGTTTTTGATGAGCTAAACAAGTAAGTGTTTTTTGCGTTGTTATAGAGTATAGAAATCATAAAAATCTGATTTGCTTGAAAAGATACTTGAATATAACCCCACCCCAGCCCTCCGTGCGACGGTGGGGTTCTTTCACTTTACTTATATCTATCTTACTTTCATTTTTCCACCAATCACAAGCCCAATCGTGTGGAGGGAATACATTTGTGTTAAAACCGACCACAGAAAACCGTACGATTGAATGGCAGAAATTTCCTGAGTTTAGCTTGCCTTTTCAGATTGTTTATGGTGGCCCTCGTTTTGGCGATGCACACAGGTTGCCGCTTCGCTATGGGTTTAGCCATCTGGCAACGTTTGAAGGGGCCGACGATAACCTGCCAAAAAGCCAAAGGGCTTTTGCATGGTATGGGGTAGCCTATGCAGGCACCAATCAACCCTGGGAAACTGCCCGGAGTCCTTGGGGAAATAACCTTGATGGTTACCGTGCCAAATGGCAGCACGAACTGGCAACAATGCCCGAGGTTGATTTGCTTGTACCTGACCTTGAACGACAGATAAAATCGAACGATTCGATTCTTCTGCTTAAAAATCATCCGGCAACGCCAATCGCTTACCAGAGTCTTGATAATAATGCTTTTATTACCCAATATAAAAAAGATTTACAGGCACTTTATGCCGAGGCATTTGGGTTTACTAAAGCCAACAAGTCGGCGCAGATAGGTGGCTATTCCGATTCACCTATTCTGAATACATATATCAATATTTCGGGTAATTCGTGGCAACGCTGGACAACAGATGCGAGTCTGCTCAACTATTTGTTCTACGATTATTCGAGAAACACCATAGGCGGCGAAGTTTATAACCGACAAGATTTCTTTAGTCCCTCGGCTTACTATTATTACGATTATCCGCACCCGCTAGCACCCGACTATCTGGCTTATCTTTTATTTCAGATAGAAGTAAACAAAGCATGGGCACCAAATAAATCGATAATTCCGTTTGTGTGGCTGCGCTATAGTTATGTAACAAGTGCCGCCCGTAGTTTTGTAAAACCATTTATGGCCGAAGCCACCGCTATTTTTCCGTTCTTTTCGGGTGCTGATGGCCTATGGTTGTGGGACGACCCGTCACTTTTTGCAAACAACGAAAACTTTAGTGCGTACGAGCATTTTATTCATGGGCTTTATAGGCTTTCTCTATATAAAGATATGTTAAACGGCGGCCAACTGGTAATTCCGCAACCTGCCCGTGAATATGTCGACAACCGCAAACCTATCTGGCGGGGCGTAGCCAAAGGAACCGATTTTCTGGTAGCTGCACACAACCCTTATGCCAAAGACGAAAACGAGGTAGTAACCGTAGAAGCTACTTACAACAACTGGAAAGTAAACGTAACCCTGAAAGGCTATGAGGTTTTTCTATGCAAGTTTGATATGACACTCCTAAGCACAGAACCAAAGCCGCTTTCAACAGTCACAATTTACCCGAATCCATCGCAGGAACAACTTAATATCAGCATAAACAGCCTTGTGCCACAAAAAGCCCAATTGGAAATCATTGATGCCACAGGTAAAATCCTGCATCAGGAAAACACCACATTACAACCAGGTGAAAACAAAAAATCTTTGGGAATCAACCACCTGCCAAGCGGAGTTTACATTTTCAAAACTCTGAACCAAACCAAGAAATTTGTGAAAGAATAGTGGCATAGGGCATGGGGGTAAGGGCATAGGGCAAAGAGGTAATGGTTGTATATAATTTTCGTGGCTCACCGAATAAAACGGAACGCCGTCCCGGTCGATGCCTAATGTAACAAAGGAATTTATTTGTATATAAGCCTGACTCACTAGGATTTAAGAAATGAGCGTTCTTCAATTTTTTACAATAGATTTTTCAAGGTGTGCAAAGTAGAGACAGGGCAATGCCCTGTCTCTACAAAACCGTGCATTCCAAAGAACGTTTATTTTATGAAACATAATAAGTCAGGCATTTAATGGCAAATATATTTTTAGATAAAATCCTGATATCAAAATAACAACTAAAATTAAAGTCCTTAAAACATCATTTCCTGTTGAGGCGGACGGCTAGTCTACGATTAAAAATCAGGGGAAAGACTATTTTATCAGAAATGAATTAAAGGATTTTTAATTGTACGAGTTTAAATGATGCCGGCTTTTTTGGTTACTTTTTTTCCGGTAAAAAAAGTAACAACACAAAACGATAAAATCTTTTGAACCAAAGTATGCTTTTTAATAAATCTATAATAAGCATCACCCAATACACAAACAAACCCACATTAACCGAACAACTTAAGCCATTCTGATGTTTCTAACATCAAAACCAATTCCTCAAAAAAATATGCCAAATCAACTCATTCACGAAACAAGCCCTTATCTGCTACAACACGCCCACAATCCTGTTGACTGGTATCCGTGGGGAGAAGTGGCCTTGCAAAAGGCCAAAGCTGAAAACAAGCCTATCTTAGTGAGCATAGGCTATTCGGCCTGCCATTGGTGCCATGTAATGGAGCGTGAATCGTTCGAAAACAAGCAGATAGCAACTTTAATGAATGAGCACCTGATATGCATAAAAGTCGACCGTGAAGAACGCCCCGATGTTGATGCCATCTATATGGAATCGCTGCAAGCAATGGGCGTGCGAGGCGGTTGGCCGCTCAATGTATTTCTGATGCCTGATGCACAGCCTTTTTATGGCGGCACTTATTTTCCGCCGCAAAACTGGGCAAATCTGGTAGTGAGTATTAAAAGAGCTTTCGACGAAAACTACGATAAATTACAGGAGTCGGCCGAGGGCTTTACGCAGAATATGCTTTTCAAAGAATCAGAAAAATATGGCTTGCAAGCCGACGAAGAACTGGTTTTTAGTGAAGAAGAACTCGTAACAATTTTTAACCGCATTCGGGTTGATTTTGACTACGAAAAAGGCGGCATGAACCGTGCTCCAAAATTCCCGATGCCAAGTATTTGGAAATTCCTGTTGCGCTACTATGCCACTACAAAAGACGAGCGAGCTTTGCAGCACCTCGGCCTTACGCTTGATAGACTGGCACTAGGTGGCATTTATGATATTCTGGGCGGCGGCTGGACACGCTATTCGACCGACGAAGACTGGAAAGTGCCCCATTTTGAAAAAATGCTATATGATAACGGCCAGTTGGTATCGGTCTATGCCGAAGCCTACGCCCTTACCAAAGACCATCTTTATAAAGAGCGTGTTGCACAAACCATTGAATGGCTCGAAAGAGAAATGACCAGCCCCGAAGGTGGTTTTTATTCAGCACTCGATGCCGATAGCGAAGGCGAAGAAGGGAAGTTCTATATCTGGAAAAAGAAAGAAATAGATTATCTGCTGGCCGAGCAGGCGGAAGAGTTTAATCAGGCATTTAACATAACAGAAGCAGGCAACTGGGAGCATGGAAACAATATTCTGCACCTTGAAGAACGCCTGTGGGGTGTTGATAACAACAAGTGGGATAAAATGTTTGGCGTTCTGATGGCTGAACGTGACAAACGAATACAACCGGGCCTTGATGATAAAATACTTTGCTCATGGAACGGCCTTATGCTAAAGGGCTTGGTAGATGCTTATCGCTACATAAATGAGCCTAAGTTTTTGAGAATAGCGCTCAATAATGCCCATTTCATCAAAGAAAAAATGACTGCCAGTGTGCTGACAGAAGATGGCAAAGAAGCCCGTGGACTTTGGCACAATTATAAAAACGGCAAAGCCACGCTCGTGGCATATCTGGAAGACTACGCCAGCGTGATAGATGCCTATACTGCCTTGTATCAGGTAACGTTTGATGAACAATGGTTGAAAGAAGCCGAAATGCTGGCCGATTATACCCTTGCAAATTTTTATGATGCCGAAGACGAGTTTTTCTATTTTACCGATAGCCAGGGCGAAGAACTGATTGCCCGAAAAAAGGAATTGTTCGACAACGTAGTACCGGCCTCAAACTCAATTATGGCCACTAATTTATATAATTTGGGTCTCATACTCGACCGTCAGGATTTTCTATCTATCAGCAAGTTGATGCTCAATAAAATGAAAAAACTGGTGCTTACCGAGGTGCAATGGCTTACCAACTGGGCTACATTGGCTACCCAATTTGTAAAGCCAACAGCCGAAGTAGCCATAGTAGGGGCAGAGTCGCTCAATGTAAGAGCTATATTAGACGAAACCTATGCACCAAACAAAGTATATGTAGGTACAGCCGAGGTATCAGACTTGCCATTGTTACAGCATCGCACCGCCAAAAATGGCGAAACCATGATATATGTCTGCTACGACAAAGCCTGCCAGCTCCCCACATCAGACATCACCAAGGCATTAGAATTAATGCGTTGAAATATATAGTAATTGTAGGTATAAAATTAGAGTATGTTTAAATTTTATTATTCTGACCGAAAAGGACATATTTTTAAGTCAGACAAGGCGTCATTTTGCAGATGTAGCCGGCAGCTACATCGAAAAAATGCAACGCAGTATGGCTTAAAAAGATGACTTTGGAGGTCGAATGATAATTTTTAAACATACTCTTAATTAATAGTATTTTACCACGGAGTGTCACAGGGTTTTGCACTGAGTTACACAATGTCTAACTCAAAATTCTCTGTGAAACTCGGTGTTGTAAACTTGGTGAAACTCCGTGATTCAAAATTTTAATAGCAATTGATATTCTCTTTTTACTTAAATGTAAATAATCATTCATTCGCTCAAGCATTAAACCACTCAATTAGTAATGCAATTCAAAATATTTGCCCTTAGCGATTCTGCCATTACAATTGATTTTGGCGCTGTGATTGATGTTGGTATCAACACAATTGTAGGGCAATTATTTGATTATTGCAGCAAATACCCTTTCGATGGTTTTAAAGAGGCTGTTCCGGCGTATGCCTCGCTGACAGTCTTTTATGATGTGTTACAGATAAGAGCTTCGAATCCTGATGCCAAAACAGCATTTGATATAGTACAAAACTACCTCACAGCGGCCATACAAAGCCTAGAATCAGCAGAAGTTAAAGAACCAAATCTGATTGAAATACCTGTGATATACGATGGCGAAGATTTAGCGTTTGTAGCGAGCCATAACAACCTAAGCACGGCCGAAGTAATACAGATACATACCCAAGCCACTTACAGAGTATATATGATGGGGTTTTTACCCGGTTTTGCTTATCTGGGTGGTATGGACGAACGCATAGCTACTCCCCGAAAAGTAAGCCCAAGAGCCAAAGTGCCCGCAGGGAGTGTAGGCATAGCAGGCAAGCAAACAGGCATTTATCCCCTCGAAAGCCCCGGCGGTTGGCAACTTATCGGGCATACAGATACACCCTTTTTTACCCTTGGTTCTTCTGACCCAACATTGCTAAAGGCCGGAGATTTGGTGCGGTTTGTTGCCGTGAAATAATACTTTTATCTCACCTTAATTAGCTATCTTAAAATCACCCCTTATTACCTTCAAATGAGATTCATTTTTCAATGCCGAAGCTTGGTGGACTGTCAGAATTTTTTGAGTAATTCGATACAGCCAGGCAAATAAACTGGTCTTTGAAGCATCGTAGCTGTCAATATCATGAAAGATTTTGGCAAATACCAAGCCTAATAAATCATTGGCTAGTGTTTCAGAAGATGCTGTTTTAGAAATCAGGCCATATAAAGCACCTGCATAGTGGCTGTAAAGAATATCGAAACCTCTTTTATCTTTATTTTTAAGCAGAGATAACAATGCTTCTTCTTCAATGTTGAGTTTTTCTTTGGGTGAATTCTGTGGCATGATACGATTTTATGATGCTATTACAACAGCATTATATATACGTAAAAAAATATGCCAGCTATGATTTGGGAAGATGATTGGACAAAATGTAGGTGATAAATAAATATTTTTCTCGCAGACGATTTCTATAAATAATATCCACTTTTAGTAGCTTTGCTTAATCAATACCGAATAAGCTATTTGTTTATGAACCTAACAAAGAAACCTAGAAACTGTTTAACCGACTACGAGAAGGCAATGGGGAAGTAATATGTGAGCATTGGTAGGAAGTTTTATCGTAAAATAGTTTTTAGAATATGATGCATTTTGTGACTATCAAAACCAACTCATTTAAATCATTCTTACAACTATTTGATAAGAATGAGATTTTAGAAGATTTTGAATTTGGATGCACAGGATACCAAAAAGAAGGGTATATTGACGAAAAAATATTTAATGGTTTACACAGAGTTGAGGATATTCTTAATTTCGATTACGACTCTGATTGGCCAGCTTTATTCAATGCCAAAATAGATAAAATGGAGATTGTATTTATTGGCATTACTTATCATGAACGATATTACAAAGTATGTGGAGAATACTTTAAGCTAAGAATCTTGATTGATAAAATGATATAACTAAATGCATTTAAACCTGAATTTTATATTTATTCGGATGTTAGTCAGGTTTATGAATAATTTATTTTATAATCTAAAACATCATTTAATATGGGGCTCGATATTGGTATACGAATGAATAAAAAGGTTGAATCAGTTTATTTAAAAGAAAAATTTCATCCTTGGGTTGAAGAAGATTTTGATTTCGGATGTTTAAGTAGGGGGTATTGTAGCTTAATGTTGTTGCAATTTGAATCAGGGAATGAAGAACTTTTTATCGATTTAAAAAATGTTTTTGGATATGATTGTACTTTCCTCCAAAGGCCTAAAGTAAATCATGTTGAAGAGGGAGAGGATACACTCTTTCAGTTCGGGTGGGAAGAAAGTGAAAGATTTTTAGCACAACTAAAGGAATTAAAATTCATAATTGACAACAAACAGAGCTTTATAAAACCATCTCATTGGCCACTTGAATGGGGAGAATATTTTATTACAGATGGAAGTTTTTTTAATGATATATCCAATCTCGTTGAAGTACTTGAAATTTGTAATGCAGAAGGCGTAACAGAAGTCTGTTATGTTGTTGGATAAATTCTGGTTCAGCTCGCATTTCACCAACTCAAAAACTCTAAAACTCTAAGAAAACAATAACCTATGATACAAGCAAAAGCCGCCATCGCCGACGGACAAGGAAACTTTACGATTCAGACCATTGAAGTAGACGATATGCCCGTGTGGGACGAAGTGCTGATTCAAGTAAAAGCCGCAGGTATCTGCCATACCGACTGGGACTCGCAGTCGTGGGGAAAGCCACTTATTATGGGACACGAAGGCGCCGGAATAGTAGTAAAAGTAGGCCCGAAAGTAAAAAGCCTGCAAGTGGGCGACAAGGTGATATTGAACTGGGCAATTCCATGTTACCAATGTTTTCAATGTCAGGAGGGTAACCAGCATATCTGTGAGGTAAATTCACCGGTTACAGCTGGTAACAAAGTATCGGGCGGACACGCTCGTCTGGAAGCAAGCACGCTCAATGCAACACCCATAGAGCGTTCTTTTAGCCTCGGCACTATGGCCGAATATACATTGGTACGTGAAGCCGCTTGTGTTAAAATCAATGTTGATATTCCCTTTGCTTCGGCAGCTATTATTAGTTGCGGAGTCATGACAGGCTACGGCTCGGTGGTGAATGCTGCCAAAGTAAAAGCAGGGTCGTCGGTCGTAGTTTTGGGTACAGGTGGGGTAGGGCTCAACGTGATTCAAGGCGCCAGAATTGCCGGAGCCGCCAAAATCATAGGTATTGATATTAATGCATCTCGCCTCGAAATGGCTATCGAATATGGCGCTACGCATACCATTCTGGCATCAAAAGATGATGTAGGCTTGTTAGAAGCCGCCCAACAGGTAAAATTGCTCACCCAACGAGGCGCCGACTATGCCTTTGAGTGTACGGCAATTCCGGCATTAGGAGCAGCTCCGCTAGCTATGGTGCGCAATGCAGGCATGGCCGTGCAGGTAAGCGGCATTGAGCAGGAAATTAATATAGATATGAACCTCTTTGAGTGGGATAAAGTCTATATCAATCCACTCTATGGCAAGGCCCGCCCGCAAATAGATTTCCCGATTCTGCAAGAACTCTACCAAAAAGGCGACCTGATTCTTGATAAAATGGTAACAAGCGTATATACCCTCAACCAACTCTCCCAAGCCTTTGCCGACATGCACCACGGCCTAAACGCCAAAGGAGTAATTGTGTTTGAGTAGGAATAAATGTTTTAATACTTTACCACGGAGTAACACAGAGTTTTGCACGGAGTTTCACAATTAAGTTCATATACTAGCTCCGTGTTACTCTGTGAAAAACTCTGTGATACCCCGTGGTTAAAAGAAAAAACGCATAGAAATGTCAAAATTCTTTACAATAGAAATATCTGACCCAACTTACGAGCACGACAAGCTCCGTTGGATAACAGTAAAAAGCAAAGCCCTCAAAAAAAGAGCCGATGTAAGCATTTTTGTGCCAGCAGGCATCATTAAAGGCATCGTGATACTATTGCATGGCGTGTATGGTTCACATTGGGCATGGTCGCTCAAGGGAGGCGTACACAAAACTACTCAGCAACTGATTAATGAAGGCAAGATAGAACCCATGCTTTTGATTATGCCCTCTGACGGACTATTTGGCGACGGAAGCGCTTATCTGCCTCACCACACCGAGAACTACGAAGACTGGATTGTTTCAGACCTCCGAAACCTAATTTATGAGATTCAGCCTGACCTGAATCCTGATTTACCATTATTCATCACAGGACTATCGATGGGAGGTTACGGTGCTATGCGTTTGGGCGCAAAATACCCGCAGGTATTCAAGACTTTTTCGGGTCTATCATCAATCACCGAATTTGGACAACTGAAACAATTTCTGGAAAACGAAGACGATGCCCTATTGAAAGCAAACGTTTTGGCAGAAGAAAGCACCCTGCAATGGATGTTAGCCAATAAAAGCCTTTTACCGCTATTCCGATTTGATTGTGGTAAAGAGGATATACTGATAGAAGCCAACCGCCAATTGCATGAAGAGCTGCAAGCAAACGATATTCCACATATTTACGAAGAGTACGAAGGTGCTCACGATTGGCCCTACTGGCAAGCCCATATAGTAGATACTTTGTTGTTTTTTAATGAATATTTAGTAAATAAGCGCTTGAGTGATTGGATACTCAACTTGCATTGATTATTTTTTAAGTAAAAAGAAAATATTAATTGCTATTAAAATATTTTACCACGGAGGTTCACCAAGTTGAAAACACTGAGTTTCACGGAGCATTTCGAATTAGACATCGTGAAACTCTGTGCAAAACTCCGTACACTCTGTGGTAAAATATTGTTAATTAATTTTGTACCCTTACTTATGAATATTTGTTTAAGAGTTAATACTCACCAACTTTAATCACTTAATCACTAAATCCCACTTCATGCAATTCATAAAATCAGGTATATTAAGCACTTATCAGGATACAGGTCGAAACACCTATCGGTATTTGGGTATAAATCCAAACGGCGCAATCGACCTCATGGCCGTTCGTTTGCTGAATATCCTGTTGCAGAATCAGGAAAACGAAGCCGCCATCGAAATCCATTTTCCATCGCCCGAAATATACTTCGAAAATAATACTATAATTGCCGTTGGAGGTGCGGATTTTAACCCTTATCTGACTGATAAAAGCCAAAATGAAATTGAAATAAATAACTGGCAATGCACTTTTGTATCTGCTGGCACTACACTTAAATTTAAGAAAAGACATTGGGGTCAAAGAGCCTATATTGCCGTAAAAGGCGGCTTTCCGGCAACAGAATGGCTCGGAAGCAAAAGCACTAATAACCTGCTCGGCTTCAATGGCATAAGCCCCAATCATTACCTGTCAATACCCGAACACACAAAACCAGCAGTATTGCCCTATTTAGGTTTTTCTATGCGTCCGCCTTATTCGGCTTCGCCGACAATCAGGCTAATCAAAGGCAATGAGTTTGATGCACTTACAGCCGAAAGCAAAGAGCGTTTAGAAAAGCAAGAGTTTACTATAAGCCAACACTCAAACCGCATGGGTTACCGCTTGGTAGGAGGGGCTTTAAGTTTAGAAAATCCTCTGGAATTAATCTCGTCGGCAGTAGATTTCGGCACAATCCAACTATTACCCGACGGCCAACTGATTATACTGATGGCCGACCACCAGACAACCGGAGGGTACCCGAGGCTAGGCAATGTAATTAGTGCTGACCTGCCGATATTAGCGCAATGCGGCCCAAAAGACGTGCTCAAATTTCAATTCATCTCACAGGCCGAAGCCGAAGAATTGTTAATTTTGAGAGAAAAAGAAATAAAAAAACTAAAAGCGGGTATTGATTTAGTTGAGACTTTTAGATAAAAAAACTCTCCTAAGAAATCCTCTCCCCACAGTTGGGTCGAACCGCCGATGCGGATAGGGCAGGGTGAGGGGTTTTAAACCACAATGTAACATGCAACACATAGACCTTAACTGCGACATGGGCGAGTCGTTTGGTGCCTGGACAATGGGCAACGACGAAGCCCTGATGCAATACATTTCGTCGGCCAATATTGCTTGCGGCTTCCATGCCGGCGATGCCTCTATTATGCGCAAAACAGCCACCCTTGCCATGCAAAAAGGTGTAGCCATAGGCGCACACCCGGGTTTTGCCGATTTACAGGGCTTTGGCCGTAGAAATATGGCACTCAATGCACAAGAGGTTTACGATATTTGTGTTTATCAGATAGGCGCAATGCTCAACGTAAGCAAAGCTATTGGTGCACATTTGCACCATGTAAAGCCTCATGGGGCTTTATATAATATGGCCGCTAAAGATGCAGCAATGGCGCAGGCCATAGCACAAGCAACAAAGGATAGCCAAGAAGATTTAATCCTTTATGGCCTATCAGGAAGTTTGCTGATTAGCGAAGCCGAAAAAATAGGACTAAGAACAGCCTCCGAAGTTTTTGCCGACCGCACCTATCAGGCTGACGGTAGCCTTACGCCACGTACACAGCCAAACGCCATGATTGAAGATACCCATAAAGCCGTGGCGCAGGTTATCAGAATGGTAAAAGAGCAAACGGTGGTTTCAACCGAGGGCAAGATTGTACCAATCAAAGCCGATACCATTTGCATACATGGCGATGGCCCTCATGCCGTAGCTTTTGCCGAAGCCCTGAACGAAAAACTAAAAGCCGAGGGACTGATTATAAGGGCAGTATGAAAAAATAAGTGCTCTAGGCTTAAAAATTAAAGATTTATTTGCTAATTCGTCCTTAAATAGAACACCACCGAATTATCAGGATTCACAACATAAACGTTCTCTGGAGTGCCTTATTTTGTTTGTGAGGCTATCTCAAAAGTTTTTTATACCAAATAATATTTGGAAAAGACCCCACCCTAACCCTCCCCAACAATGGGGAGGGGACAAAAAAGCCCCTCTCCCCACAGTTGGGGAGAGGGGTTGGGGAGTGGGGTCTCTACCTTGCCAAATAATATTTTATGCCGTTTTCTTTTGAGATAGCCTCCTACTGTACGCACCTTAGCAGCAAAACTGTAAGAAATCAAAGAACGCTTATTTCTTGAAACCGAATTATTCGGTGTTAGATAAATTAGCAATTAATAACACTTACCGAAGAAATGTTTCAAAAAAATCAGAAGAAAGTCCTGAATGCCTGGACAATGTACGATTGGGCCAATTCAGTACACAACCTTGTTATCATAACTGTTGTTTTTCCAATGTACTTTCTGGCTACCACATCAACCAAAGATGCCGACGGAAATGTTATCAACGATGTAGTAAATTTCTTTGGCTTTCAGGTACAAAACTCGGTTCTTTATTCTTATACTATCTCGGTAGCTACGCTTTTACTGGTATTTCTGAACCCGATACTTACACCCTTGGCCGATTACAGCGGTCGCCGTAAGTTTTTCATGAAAATCTTCTGCTACCTCGGTGCTGCCAGTTGTGCCTATTTCTATTTCTTTACTCGTGACAACGTATCGTTCGTAGTCGTGGCCTTTGGTCTTTCTATTATGGGTTGGGGCGGTAGTATCGTATTCTACAACTCATTTCTGCCCGAAATAGCCACCGAAGACCGTTTCGATAACCTGAGTGCCCGTGGTTTCATGATGGGCTATATCGGTAGCGTAATACTATTGGTTTTCAACCTGATTATGATAATGAAACCCGAGTTTGTTGGCCTAACCCAAGCCGATAGCGACTCAGGACTCACGGCCCGTATCTCGTTCCTTACGGTTGGTATCTGGTGGGCATTGTTTGCACAGATACCGTTTTATTACCTTCCAAAAGACCAGGTGCGACCACTAGCCGGCAATTGGCTAAGAAGTAGCTTTAGTGAGTTAGGAAAAGTATTAAAAGAAGTAAGACAAAATAAACTGGTTACCAAGTTTTTATTAGCCTTTTTGTTCTACGATATGGGCGTAATGACCGTAATCTACGTAGCCACAATATTTGCCGATAAAATACTACACATCGAAAAAACTGGCCTTATTGTTACCCTTTTGCTTATTCAGCTAATAGCCATTCCGGGTTCGTTTTTGGCATCTTGGTTATCGAGCAAATTTGGTAATACCAAAGCCTTATTAATAGAGATTTTTGTTTGGGGTTTAATGCCACTGGCAGCCTATTTTACCACAAGCCAATACGAGTTTTACGGCATTGCGGCCGTGGTTGGCTTGGTAATGGGTGGTATTCAGTCGCTTTCACGTTCTACGTATGCCAAACTGATACCCGAAGGCACCGAAGACACCGCCTCATATTTTGGGTTTTATGATATTGTCGAAAAAATTGCCATCACCGTAGGCACGCTTTTGTTTGGTTTTGTTGAACAGATTACGGGCAATATGCGCAATTCTGTATTGGTGATACTTGTCTTTTTCATCATAGGCTTTTTGTTGATGATGCGAATCCCATCGAGAAAAATTTATAATTAATTCAATATACGAATGTTCAAAAATCCCTATCTTTGCAGGTAGGGATTTTTGTTTTGTGACTACCCGCTTGTAACGCACGCCCTATCACTCGTTGAACACACTTTATGAACCAAACTCTGTGATGAAAAAGTATTTACCACTCTTTTTTGTGCTGTTTTCTGTTGTTGTGCCATTTGGCGCTCATTTCTGTATGTTGATTATAAAACCAATTCTACAATCGCAACCATCAAATTAATTAATATTTCAAAAAAACGCTATGCTAAGAAAATTTACTTTCCTTGCACTTATTGCTGTGTCTTGTGCAAAAGATGACAACTCTCCACTGGTTATTTCTGATGTTGAAATTAACCTCAAGTATGACAAACAACACCAGTATTCTATCAAAAGAGGTAACAAAACATTAGACAACTCGGCTGTAAAATGGGAGCTTAATGACAAAAACCTTGGAACGATGGGTACCGATGGCTTATTCAAAGCCCGCAAAGTGGGTACTTCTCATGTAAATGTTACCTATAACGGAGCTCTGGCTCAAGGCAATATTAATGTAACGCCTTACAGCAATCTTTTCACAGAACCAATAATGAAATTTGGCTCATCTATGTCTGATATTAAGTATTTAGAAAAAAGAAAGAAAATTGCTGAAACTAATAATGGAATTATGTACGAAGGTGAAAATAGTAAAATACAACGTGTTGCGTATGTATTTGACAATGATAAACTAATCACAGCTTTGGTTATTTTTAAATCAACTACCGCAGTAGCAGAAGAAGCTGGTTTATTTTACAAAGAAAGATACCCAAAAGTTGTTATTGGCGACCCATACATAATTTTTGTTGATGACGATAAAATTAAAATTGTTGGAATTGGTGTAGACGACGATTACGGTCTAGTAGCTATTTATGCACGTTCGGATGCAGGATTAAGAACGAATAGTTCTAAAGCCTTAACAGAAAAACATCGTAAAGTAATTAATGAATTAAAAGCGAAATTGGCTAGCAGTAAATAATGCTGCATAAATTGGTACAACAAATGGGCAGGTAACTGCTCATTTGTGTTTATAAGCTATTAACTAAGCTAAATATTAGCACAATGTTCTCTTTTTTTGTTAATTTTGCCCTGTATTCAGCTACTACACCCACCAAAAATGCGTGTTAGCTATTTATCAATTAGTAAAAAAGAAATTCGGTTCTACTATATATTCCGAAACTCTCGCTAAATTACCGTCAACAAACAAACCAGAGGTAGTCAATCACCTCATCGAATGGCATTAATAGTTTTTTATCTTCGATAGCCTTAAGATGTCCAAAACTAGTAATGTACAATAGCATACCTTTATTTAGAGTAGAATATTTTGTTTTTGTTTAGAATTTAGAAAAAGTGTAAGCATTTTGTATCTATTGCTTTCCTAAACATAGATACGCTTACGTACATAAGCCTTTATGAAAGTCCTTTTCGATCATCAATCCTTTTCGGGTGCAAAATTTGGAGGTGTAGCAAGATATTTTTATGACCTGATGCATAACCTGAAATACCACCAGGGGGTACAAGTTAGTTTATCATTACTTTTTTCAAATAACGAGTATCTGAAAAATGCCGACGTGAAGAAACCCATGCCTTTTGGTTATTTTCTTGGCCCGGGGCTTACCAATACCTTGTTTTCGCATATCAATAGAGCTAATAGTGCTTTTCAGATAACCCGTCATAACTACGATATTTTTCATCCGACATATTTCAACGATTATTTCAAGACATTTCTTGGTAAAACACCTTACGTAATCACACATCACGATGCCATTCCTGAGAAATTCGGCGATAAATATGCCTCGCTCGATGGTTTCACTAAAGATTACAAGCAGCGTGTGCTAGACAATGCGGCCAGAATAATTGCCGTTTCGGAAAACACTAAAAACGACCTGCTCGAAATATTTAATATTGCGCCCGAAAAAATAGATGTAGTACATCACTCAACGCATTTTGCAACTTATAAGCCTGACGACGATTTTGATATTGCAACCCCCGAAAGATACCTCTTGTATGTCGGGAATCGGGACAACTACAAAAATTTTGATGTTTTTTTGAGAGCCATAGCACCTATTCTGAAAAAACAGCCAGACCTGCACCTGATGTGTGCCGGCAACGGAAAGTTTACCGATATTGAGCAAAAGTTGTTTTATGAGCTAGGCATACACAAGCAAGTGTTGCACCAGGAAATTCAGAATGATGATGTTTTGTATCGAATCTATCAGAAAGCCACGGCGTTTGTGTATCCCTCATTATACGAAGGCTTTGGTATTCCTATCCTCGAGGCTTTTGCCTGTGGGTGTCCGGTTGTGTTGAGTAATACTTCATGTTTCCCCGAGGTAGCACAAAATGCTGCGCTGTATTTCGACCCCAAAAATAGAGAGAATATCACCCACGAGGTTGAAAGGCTGCTTGACAATGCCGAACTAAAGTTGGAACTGGTGAAAAAAGGTTATGAGCGCCTGAAAGACTTTTCGCCTGGCAATACAGCCAGAAAGACTTTAGATACATATAAAAAGGTGCTCGGAAAGTAAATCTTTTATATTTATCGCACTTGAGTTTTATCAATACAACGCTGTGTTTACAGCAGTTTTATTATTAACCGAACCGAAAATACAAATTATGCGAGTAATTATTTGTGATATTTATGTGAAATTAGTAGGGCATAATTTAGGGCATATACAAAATATATTACGTTTTTTAGAACAAAACCCAAGCGAAACCGAATATGTGTTTTTGCTGAATCCTGAGGCCAAAACAATACCTTCTATACGCACATCGGCTAAAAACGTACAGATAACTTTCTTTACCGACGAAGAATTTGCACCACATACATCGGGCATTAGCCTGATAAAATCGACCCAGTTTCTCTGGAAAACCATCACAAAATATATAAACGACTGGAAAGCCGACAAGCTTATATTGATGATGGTCGATATGTTTCAGCATACTATAGGCAGTAGCCGAACTCCCTGCCAGATTACAGGTATTATGTTTAACCCTTATCCGAGGGTGATTCCGGCGGCAGATACGCTTCGTGCCAAACAGCAAACCGCCATTACCAAAGCCCGCAAGATATTTACTTCGTGGTGGATGATACGCAATAAGCAGTTGAAGAAAGTATTTATCTTTAACGACAGGCAAACGGTAAAAAACATGAATGAAACACTGGGCACAAAAGTATTTACTTACCTGCCCGACCCCGTTTATGATTATCCATCAAGAGCCGATTTAGTAATAAGAGAAAAATATAAAATTGCTGCCAACCGAAAAATATTGCTGGCTTTTGGCATGATAGACAGCAAAAAAAATGTGGCGAATCTGCTGCGAGGTTTGCAGGAACTAACAGCAGATGAAGCCGCTAAGGCTTGTTTGCTGGTAGTAGGTAAAATAAGAGCCGAATATGAAGAGCCATTGGCCGAAGCCATTGCAGAAGCAAAAAAACTACGCCCTGAGCTTCAAGTTGAACTGGAAAGCCGATTTGTTGACGACGACGAGATGGAATCTTTTGTTGGGCAGAGCGACGTTATCTCTCTGGCCTATGTAAACTTCTATTCATCAAGCGGCGTTATCGGCTTGGCTTCAAGGCATAATAAGCCTATCATTGCCACCAAATTTGGTGTAGTAGGCGACCAAACCCGTGAATATAAACTTGGCTTAACCGTAGACGGCCACAAACCAGAAGAAATAAAAGCGGCTTTTCAGTATTTTTTAAATACTGCCAAGCCAGAATATCCACAAAGAGCGGCTCAGTTTGTAGCCGAACACACCAGCGAAGCCTTTATCAGAACATTGCTGGAGTTGTAATATATGCTTGTTGGGGCAAACTTTCAGTTCGCTTTTATCTATGCTTTGTTACGCCAACCTGCTCGCAAAACTCTAGCACAGGGCAGGTGCTGCATTTGGGTAAATTACCTGTGCATATATGTTTACCAAAAGGCATTAGCAAGCGGTTAATATCAATCCATTGCGCAATTGGTACTTTGGCTTCCAGTTGTTTAAGCGTCTTTTCAGGTTGGTTTGTTTCTACAAATCCCCAGCGATTAACTACCCGATGCACATGAATATCTACACTTATGGCGGCTTGTCCGGCTGCTACACCCAATGCAAGATTAGCACATTTAGGCCCAACGCCCTTCATGGCTGTTAGTTTTTCAAAGTCGGCGGGTAGTTTTCCACCATATTCTTCAATAGCTGTTTTAGCAATGCCCAGCATCGTATAAGCCTTTTGCTCGGGGTAAGAGCTCCCAAATAGTATTTGCGCCAGGTTTTCGGGGCTTAGTTGCAAAATTTCCTGCGGTGTGCGGGCTACTTCAAAGAGTTTTAGTGAAACCGGAATCGTAGTTTCGTCAAAAGTACGAATAGAAACAATGCAAGAAATCAGTTGCTCAAATAAAGAATTATAGCCACGCTCGGCCAACTCAAACATAGCAGCTTTCGGAAAAGGCTTAACGGCCTGCTCAATGCGGGCAAGCATAAGCGTGAGGTCAAAGTTGGGCTTCATAACAGAGTTTTGTCGTAAATATCTGAGTAACAAAAAATCTGTGCCACTTATAAATGCAAAAAAGCTGGCCAAATCAAGTTTAGCCAGCTTCTGTATATTTACAAGTCTAATTTCTTAAACCAATTCTTCTACTTCTTTAGAAGCTTGTTCCGAAATCCATTGGTAGGTTTTAGTAATACCTTCTCTCAATGATTGAGAAGGAGCCCAACCAAGTTTTTCCTGAATCAAAGCATTGTCAGAATTACGACCACGAACACCCTGTGGGCCAGGAATATTTTTGATAGTAATTTTTTTGCCAGAGATTTCAGCAATCATTTTAGCGAAATCGTTGATAGAAATCATTTCTTCCGAGCCGATGTTTACAGGGCCAGAGAAATCAGACTCCATCAAACGGCGTACACCTTCAACACACTCATCAACATATAAGAACGAACGGGTTTGTTTGCCATCGCCCCAGATTTCGATAGTACCGCCATCTTCGGCCTCAATTACTTTGCGGCAGATAGCTGCAGGTGCTTTTTCTTTACCACCTTTCCAAGTGCCTTGCGGGCCAAAAATATTGTGGAAACGAGCAACTTTTACTGTAATACCCAAGTTGCGTTGGTAAGTAAGGTACAGACGCTCGCTGAATAGTTTTTCCCAGCCATATTCGCTATCAGGTGCAGCAGGGTATGCCGACTCTTCCGAACATTTAGGGTTTTCAGGGTCAAGCTGGTTGTATTCAGGATACATACAAGCCGACGACGAATAGAAGATTTTTTTCACACCTGCTTGTTGCGCAGCGTGTAGCATGTGTAGGTTACAAAGTGCCGAATTGTGCATTACGGCCGCATCGTTTTCGCCTGTGAAGATATAACCTGCCCCACCCATATCTGCTGCTAACTGATATACCTCATCAAACCCACCTTCAACTACTTGTTTACAAACTACCGGGTCGGTCAAATCGCCGATTACAAAATCATCAGCATTTCCGTTTCCGTATTCATTATATTTTAAATCTACGCCTCTCACCCAATAACCTTCACTCTTTAAGCGATTAACCAAATGGCCTCCAATAAAACCACCTGCTCCACATACCAGTGCTCTTTTCATAGAAATAATTATATGCTATTAAGTTATAAAATAAACATCTAAATAAAGTACAAATTTAGTGAACGTAGCCGTATAAAAAAAATATTATAGTTTCTGATTTACAGCATTCACCCAAATCTGCTTCCCTTGGCAGTTCCAATGGGTATCGCCAGCATCATAAAGCATTTTTTTTGAGGTGCTTATAGGCGTATAAACATCAATAAATGGCATACGTAAAGCGGGGCTTTGCTGAATGCGTTCAATCAGGTGGTTGTATTCGCCTAGTTCAGTACCTAATATTGCGCTTTTGTTTGGGGCAATGGTAAGATATACCTCATCAAAGCCGTTTTTTTTATAAAAATCGTAGGTCTTGTTTACATTCTCTACCAAACGTAAAATTTCTTTGTCTGAAATCTTATCGAACGACGAAGTAATACCACTCGGCTTTGCATCAAGTTCGTAAAAAATATGTTTTTTATCTTTCGAAACCACCACATTACTATCGGTTCTATTAAACAGATTGTAGTTAAGCATGGCCTTCAATTCTTTGATGCTCAGAAAAAAATCAGACGAAAACAATACCGATTCGTGGCGTTCGCTACTATACCAGAAACTTGATTTAGCTTCTTTTGCCAGCGCTTTTACTGCTTGTTGGGTGTTAGGCTCGCCAATTGTTAGATTTTTGTAGGGCTCTGCAAAACGCTCTCTGAAGTGACGCTCAACAGTCTCAATAATCAGGATGTTTTTCTTGGTTTTGTCTAATTTAACAAAAGGTTGTGCGCCTATAAAGAATCGCTCAAAGCCACCGCTTACAAAATCTCTGGCTTCAATACGGCCTTCTTCTGTAAAACTATCGCCAATCAGATACAAAGTTGTATTAGGTTGGGTTATGGGCATATCGGGCTCAGGACACGTTTCTTTAGCCACCCTGAATTGCGGCAGATTTGAAAAACGATACAAATCGCCATAGCGATAATCGTCTTTTACCAGGTCTTTTTTATACAGCCATTTGGCAATATGTGGCGAAAAACCCAATAGCCACAATACCGAAAAAACGATTAATGCCGTGTATTTTATTATTTTTTGATTCATTTAAGAATATCTTTTTGGAGACATAGATAAGGCTTCAAGAAATAATTGCCTATAAAAATGCCAAATTGGGTAGAGACAGGGCATTGCCCTGTCTCTACATATATATCAAAGGCGTATTTTTTATTTTATGAAGGTTAACCAGAACCTCTCTAATTTCTAAAACTGAAAATAAATAAACTGGTTCGATTCAAATACACCAAAGAAATAACAAATTACCATTAACAAAATAAATGTTATATAAAATCTTGTGGTGTTAGCTGTATCTATAACCTTATAGAACTTTTCTTTCAATAATAAACCTGCAATCAGCAACCAGCAAAACAGCATTTCTACATGGTTGAACGGCGAATTGATAGTTGTGCCATAACTGCCAAACGATAGTATTTTCTGTAATATAATCTTGGCGTTTCCTAAACCTCTGGCCCTGAAAAACACCCAGGCGAGCATCACGAGCACAAACGTAAACAACAGGTTGAAAGGCTTGCGCAAAAAGGCAGGAATAATATTGATTTTTGTTTTGAAATACTCGTCACGCAGTTGTGCCGCAATCATATATATGCCATGCAAAGCCCCCCAGATAACAAAAGTCCAGGCGGCACCGTGCCACAGGCCGCTCATCATCATCACAAAAAAACGGTTGAAATACTTGCGGCCTTCGCTAACCCTGTTGCCGCCCATCGGAATATACAGATACTCTCTGAACCAACCCGAAAGCGAGATATGCCACCTACGCCAGAACTCCGATATTGAGGTCGAGAAATAAGGTGTATCAAAGTTTTCCATCAATTTAAAGCCCATTACTCTGGCCGTACCGAGTGCAATATCAGAGTAGCCCGAGAAATCGCAATAAATCTGGAAAGTAAAGAAAACAGTACCAATCAAAAGCGTGAGGCCGTTGTGGTCTTGCGGGTTGTCGTAGCAATAATCAACCATCAGGGCAAGGCGGTCGGCAATAACCACTTTCTTAAACATACCCCATGCAATACGCATCAGCCCTTCTTTCAGGTTATTGAAATCATACTTAAAAAAGCTATGAAACTGCCACAACATATTTTGCGGCCGCTCAATTGGCCCGGCCACCAATTGCGGATAAAACATTACATAGAGCGAATAAACGATAAAATCTTTTTCGGCCTTCTGATTCCCCCGATACACCTCAATTGTGTAGCTCATGGCCTGAAAAGTATGGAACGAAAGCCCGATTGGCAAGGCAAAGTCAAGAAAAGCAAATGGGGTAGGGGTATCGAATTTTGCTAATATAATTGCCAGATTGGTATTCAGAAAATTGTAGTATTTAAAATAAGCCAGAAAACCAATATTGGTAATAAGGCTCAGTACCAGCAACCACTTTCGTTTTGAGCCTGTGGCGTTGGCTATCCAGATACCTGCAAAATAGTCTACAACAATGGTAACAAATAAGATAAGAATATAAATAGGCTTAAAAACAGCATAAAAGTAGCAACTTGCCAGAAGCAACAACCAGATTCGGCCTCGGTGTGGTAAACTGAAATAAGCTAAAGTAACAACAATAAAAAAGAAAATGAATTGTAATGAATTAAATAGCATTCAGGAGTTTTTATAGTTCAAAAATTCAAGTTTCAAAGTTCAGAGTAATTATCAAAGTTTCAAAGGTATTTTTGCAGAGAATATTTAGTAAAAGGAGATTTTGATGAAGATTACCCACCGGTTTCTAATGGAGAAGCAAAATTAAGGAGTGATGAATCTTGATGAAGCAGAAAAGATGAATGATAAATTTACAATTTTTTTACTTGCGTTTTGAATTATAAAATGAAAACACTACATTTGCACCACAATTCGGGAAAACACCCGGAACGGATCCGTAGCTCAGCTGGATAGAGCAACAGATTTCTAATCTGTGGGTCGCAGGTTCGAATCCTGCCGGGTTCACGTAAAAGCCTTATAGTCAAATGATTATAAGGCTTTTTTATTTAACAGCTTTCTAATCTGTGGGTCGCAGACGGTCGGCCGCTGCCGTTCGAATCCTGCCGGGTTCACGTAAAAGCCTTATAGTCAAATGATTATAAGGCTTTTTTATTTAACAGCTTTCTAATCTGTGGGTCGCAGACGGTCGGCCGCTGCCGTTCGAATCCTGCCGGGTTCACGTAAAAGCCTTATAGTCAAATGATTATAAGGCTTTTTTATTTAACAGCTTTCTAATTTGTGGGTCGCAGACGGTCGGCCGCTGCCGTTCGAATCCTGCCGGGTTCATAATTGCTGTTTAAACATTCCCTTACTTACCCCCATAATAGCAGAGAATAGAGAAGAGCTGCTGTTCTTTTTTATCTTCCCTATAGCCCCTCTTTATCAGTATCATACCTTTTATAATACACGTTATTGGAGAAGATTCTGTCTTAACTTTTTACTTTGTGACCGCTGCTGCAAAAGCTTAGATATTCACATTTATTTTTTTGCTCATCAACAAACATTCAAATCGCTTTTTGCCATATGACAAATATTTTGATTTTTAAATGAGCAACCTTTGCAGGGTTAACAAAAGAATAAAGAAATGAAAACAGTATTGATAACCGGAGCATCATCTGGTATTGGAAAAACAACCGCAATTTTTCTGGCACAAAATGGGTACAATGTGTACGCCACCGCACGCAGGGTAGAAAAAATGGAAGAATTAAAAAACTTCGGTATTAAACCCCTATTTTTGGATGTTACCAAAGAAGACAGCCTTGTGGCTTGCGTGCAACACATTCTGACAGAAGCTGGCCGAATAGACATTTTAATTAACAATGCTGGGTCGGGCTACTATGGGGCATTAGAAGATATGCCGATGGCTGATGCAAAATACCAATTCGATGTAAACGTTTTCGCCGCAGCCCGCCTGATGCAATTGGTTTTACCAAGTATGCGTGCAAACAAATACGGCAAGATTGTAAATATTTCATCAATTGGTGGCAAAGTAACATTGCCAATGGGCGTGTGGTATCACGCAAGTAAATTTGCCATCGAGGGATTGAGTGATGCGCTCCGCAAAGAAGTTAAAGCGTTTGGCATTGATGTGATTGTGATTGAACCAGGCGGAACAAAATCTGAAATGACGGGTTTAGGAACCGAATACCTAAACCGTATCTCGGGCAAATCAGTATACAGCCATTTGGCAAAAGGGGTCAGTAAAATGTATGCAACAACTGAGAAAAACGCATCTGACCCGATTGTGATTGCCAAGCTCATAAAAAAAGGCATTGAGGCTAAAGTTCCTAGAACAAGATACGCAGGCGCTTCAGGTGCTAAGTTTATGTTATTTTTGAAAACAGTATTATCTGACAGAATGTTCGATAACTTGGTGATGAGCCAGATGAAATAATATGGAAACAGTAATTAACTATCTGCTGCATTTTGGAAACCTGAACCCGCAACAGATTGACTTCATAACTGAAAAAGGAAGGGCATTAACGCTTGCTAAAGATGATTATTTTTCGGAGGCAGGAAAGATTGCAAAACAGGTTGGGTTTATTCTGGAAGGTATTCTCAGGGTCTGTTATTACGACAACAAAGGCGACGATGTTACCAAGTATTTTATCGATGAAAATAATTTTGTGGTAGATTTGCACAGTTTTGATAACAAAATTCCTTCCTCAGAATATGTGCAGGCCGTTACAAACGCTAAACTCATTGTTTTTTCGAAGCGTGATTGGGAGGACATTGCCGATACCATAGTAGGCTGGGAAAATATAGTAAACAAAATCATCAAAAAATCGCTGATTCAAAAAATTGAAAGGCGTAGTCCACTGGTTTCTGAAGATGCCACCACCCGTTATTTGGCATTTATGGAAACATACCCGCAATTGGTCAATCGTATCCCACTTTCTTACCTGGCATCTTACCTGGGTATTACGCAATCGTCTCTGAGCCGGATAAGAAAAGGCATACGCTGAAAACTTGTTGGATAATAGCAAACGCCTCTTTTTAGTTAGGCTATACCGAGGTATCAGATTTTTAATCAACAAAAAAATGATAGACACTTAATAGTTGCTACTTGTGTTCGTCAATATGATTTATACAAAACTAAAATCTACACCGCTTGAAAAGCTATTAAAAGATTGCTCAATAGCTTTAGATTTATAAACAAATGGGGTCGGGTTTTGTGCCTGCGAGATTACTTAAAGGGGCTGTCTCAAAAGTTTTTTATACCAAATAATATTTGGAAAAGACCCCACCCTAACCCTCCCCAACAATGGGGAGGGGACAAAAAAGCCCCTCTCCCCACAGTTGGGGAGAGGGGTTGGGGAGTGGGGTCTCTACCTTGCCAAATAATATTTTGTGCCGTTTTCTTTTGAGACAGCCTCTTTTATTTAAACAACATTCTAATATGCAGCTCGCCGACGGGTCGGCCGTTGCTGTTCGAATCCCCAATTACTGTTAAAACTATATTTCTGACCCCAATTTTTGTGTTTTTTAGCAAATCACGGATGCAATTTGGCTTGTCAAAAAAAAAAATGCATTTTTTTGCTTTGAAATGCAAAGTACTTTTAATTAACTTTGAATCGCAAAGTACTTTTGGTGTTTCGAGAGAATCAATTTAACAATGGATTTAAAAACAAATATGAAAAAGCTATTACTTAAGACGCTGCACGCTTCAAGAACAAAACAATCTAAAGCAAAAATCTTTTCACTTTTATAAACGACAAATTATGAAAAACAAAGCAGGTAAAATCATTGGCTTCATTGTAGGCATGGGGGGCTTTCTGGCATGGTTTAAAGTATTTATATTCGACACCATTCCACGAGAAGAAGAAGTGCCACCCGGATTGGCGCTTCTTACTTCAATTTTCTGTGGCTTAGTATTGGGCTTTGCAGGTAATTTATTGCAAAATTATATACGAAAACAAAAATCAATCTGAAAAGAGACTCTGAGATCTTATAATACACTAAACAGGCATTCAAATCATGACAGCGAAAAACAATTTAACAACGCAGGGTTTTAATAATCCACTATTAATCAAAAGAGTACTTATTGGTGCAGCTATTGGCTTGGTACTGATTCTTAGCTTTGTGTTAAGAGCAACAAAACCTGTTCCGGCGCATTGGGGGCAATTCTGGATGATACAACCGCTTATTATTACCCCATTAGCCGGGGCAGTAGCAGGTGTATGCAATCATTTTCTTGATTTTCTGCGTAACGAGGGCCGCACACAAAAGCTAATTGCCAACCTATTGGCCGTGCTTATTTATATTATAGGCTTATGGATGGGTACTGTTTTAGGTTTAAATGGCACTATGTGGAATTAGTTTTGGTGATTTAAGTTTGAAGGGTCTGCTCCATTTTGAGCAGGCCTTTTTTGTTAAATATCAAAATACTATAAACCCTTTTTTTACTGAAATACATGAGTTATCGATTTAATAAACTTACCTATGCCCTTGTTTTGCCTAAAAAAACATAGCTACATTTTATAATTATGCTCAATACTTTACCTTTGAAAAAAAACGACACTGATGAGTGCTAAGAATATATCGAGAAAAGATTTTATGAAAGATTCGGCAATGGCTTTAACCGGACTTGTAGGCGCACCGACTTTGTTTTCAGATAAAAGGCCAATAGGTATGCACAATGCAAAAGAATATACACTAAAAAACGTAAGGCTCGAAACCGGATTTGACTATGAGGGCGATGAAGTAGTAGCCACTAAAACCGATTTGTTTTGTATTGAAATAGCCGACGGAAAAATAAAAAAAATATTACCCAACAACCCAAAAGCCAAAGCTATTGATGCCAAAGGTTTGCTGATGCTGCCTGAATTTAAAGATATGCACATACACCTCGATAAAACCTTTTATGGTGGGCCGTGGAAAGCTACCCGAAAAAGGCAGGGTGGGGTAAAGGGCATGATTGCACTAGAGCAAAAGATTTTGCCCGAAATGCTCAAAACCTCTACCGACAGAGCCGAAAAAATGATTGAATTGCTCCAATCACACGGTTCTGGCTATGCCAGAAGCCACGTGAATATTGAGCCTACGTCTAAACTAGATTCGCTGAAAAATCTGCAAAAGGCATTAGAGAATAAAAAAGCAGGCTTCGGTGCCGAGCTGGTGGCTTTTCCGCAACATGGCATTTTCTACACCGATTCGGCGCAGTACATGAAAGAGGCCGCCACTATGGGCATTGATTACATAGGTGGCGTAGACCCATACTCGATTGATGGGAGCATCGAAAAAGCAATGGATTTTATTGTACAACTGGCTTTAGACCACAACAAAGGTATTGATATACACCTGCACGAGTCGGGCGAATCGGGTTTGAAAACAGTTGAGTATCTGATTGACCGTGTAAACGAAAATCCGACTCTGAAAGGGAAATCGTTTATAAGCCATTGCTTTGTATTGGGGCGTATCGAAAAACAAAAACAGGAAGAAATAGCCGAGAAACTGGCCAATGCCAAAATCGGTATTATGTCTACCATTCCGTTCGGTGGGTTGCTTATGCCCATACCAACTTTGTATAAATATGGCGTGAATATCGGTACCGGAAACGATAGCATAATTGACCACTGGAATACGTGGGGCAGCGGCAGCGTGCTCGATAAAGCAAAACTTATGGCACAGTTATATGGTTATAATACTGAGTTCGACCTTTCGAGGAGCTTAAAACTGGCTACTTACAATGTATTGCCGCTCGACGATAAGGGGAATCGGCAATGGCCAAAAGCAGGCGATGCCGCCGATGTAGTGCTGATAGATGCCAGTTGCTCGGCCGAGGCGGTTTCGAGGGTATCACCCGTTAAATCATTGATTCATCAGGGAAATATCGTTTACTGAAAAATCGTTTAAGCGTATGTTCTGGACAAAATCGGGAAGCATTTTTTTTCTATTTTTATATTTATGCCTGCAATCGTGCAATAGCAGCGCAGAGGTAAACAACCAAAACAATCCACAAATGATAATCATTGAAGCAGTTGAGACAGGAAATGTAGCAAAAGTTGAAAATGAATTAAAAAAAGGTGTAGATGTAAATACCACCAACAAAAACAAACAATCGTTGCTACTGATAGCCACACACCGAAACGATGTAAGGATGGCCGAGCTACTGGTCAGGTACAGGGCGAACGTTAATCAGCAAGACCAGATACTTGACTCGCCGTTTTTGTATGCGGGTGCAGCGGGGCATCTGGAATTAATACAATTATTTCTAGCCAATGGCGCACGTTTCGATGTATTCAATCGCTACAATGGTACAGCCTTGATTCCGGCCTGTGAGCGTGGGCATATTGCAGTAGTAAGAACGCTGGCTAACACAAAGGGCTTCCCGATTGACCACATAAACCGATTAGGTTGGACTGCCCTGCTCGAAGCCGTGATACTCGGCAATGGCAGCAAAACTTATTTTCAGATTGTGGAAATATTGATTGAGGCCGGAACAGATGTGAACATTGCAGATAAGGATGGCGTAACGCCATTGCAACACGCTAAGTCAAGGGGTTTTACACAGATTGCCGAATTGTTGTCAAAAGCAGCTCAAAAGTAAATAGCAAGCATTTAAAGCCCCTGATAAACTCTTTTCTCGAGCCAAACGAGGCTGATTATCACAAGGCATTCAAGCAGAAAATAAGCCATACCTAATGGTGTAAGCCTGCTATAATAATACCATACCAAAGCAATTGTAAGGCCACAATAAAGCAGGTTTGCCACCATGATTATGTTTAAAAAACTTCGCCATCGGCTTTTAAGCAAAACATAACACGCCAACGAGTAGAGCATAAATACGCAGGCTACCGCAGCCAGGCAATGTAATACATTTACGGGCATACCAAAATAGACTTCAAAATTTGTAAGCACAAATGCCAGCAGTATAGCTGTAAGCATAGCCCCAAGGCCATCAATCAGAAAAATGGTTTTAGGTTTTGTTGTGAGGGTTTTTAGCATTGGGTTGGTATAATTCATCGATTAACTTTATGAAATGGTCTCAAATTTATTGAACATTTCTAATCATGAATCTTTTTTATTGTAAAAAGAGGTATTTTTATCACCATTACTCATCTTTAAAACCTATCAAATTTAAACAATGGAAAATTGTCCAAACTGCGGTGCTAAAATAAACCCAAATTCTTTTTTTTCTCCGAATAGCTTATTATCACAAAAAGAAATTGATTTAATTAACTATTTTACTGAGGATAAAATAGAGGGTTACTGTACTAATTGTGGTTCACAACCATTTCAAGAAGCGTTAGCTTCGTTGAATCTTGAGATTGAAGAAATTAAAGAGAAACAAATAAACGCATTGAGTAATAGCGTCTTATGTTTAAATCTTCAATCACCTTTAGGATGGGACTATGACATAGTAAATATAGTTACATCCAAAGCTACTATAGAATCGAATTTTCTTAGGGGTTTAACTCAAGAAATCAATGATTTATTCGGAGTAGAATCAGGTGTTATATATAAACGAATATCAGAAACTGAAAAAAACTGTTTAGATATGCTAAGAATTCATTGTTTAAGGTTTGGGGGGAATGCGGTAATTGGTGTTAATATTAGTTATTATGAAATAGGTGAACAAAAGAGTTTAATAATGATTTGCATCACAGGTACTGCAATTAAAGTAAAAAATACTTCTGTATTTCCAGAAGAGACAAGAAAAGGGGTAGAGGATTTTAATTTTTATACGCAAAAGCTATGGGAGCTAGAACAAATAAAATAGCTTTAAGTGATAAAACATAAATTGAAAATAAATCCACACGCAGAAATAAAATATCATTGAAAGTTAGCGTGTGGATACAATTTTTACTTCAACAAACTCTGCGGCGGATACCCGAAATGATTTTTGAAAGCATACGAAAAATGCGATAGATTCTCGAAACCTACCTCAATATACACATCGCTTGGTTTGCGTTGTTTTTCCACAATATGGTAATGCGCCAGTTGAAGCCGTTTTTCATGTAACCATTTTTGAGGTGTAGTCTGAAAAACCCTCGAAAAATCACGTCGGTAAGTAGATAGACTACGGCCAGTTAAGTACGCAAATCTATCAAGACTCATGTTAAACATATAATGCCGCTCCATAAAATCAGCAAGATTTATTTTGCCCGGCTCTTCAAAATTGGCTAAAATTCCATCAACACTTTTATCGATTGAGCGCAAAATACTTATGGCCTCTTCAATCTTCACGTCAGCCAATTCTGCCGGAAAATCTTCCCCTAAATCAAAATAATAAATCAGCGATGCCAGACAGCTTTGCAACAAAGTGTGTTTGCTAAAACTATATACTTTTTGCAAGGGCTGCGAGCGACCAATGGCTTTGTGGCGGGCATAAAAATCTTTTAACTTTTTTACGGTAAGATACATAGCCACCGCCTTGTGCGGCTTACCATCTTTCGGGTAATTAATAACCGTTGTTAACTGATTACGAGGTATCAGAAACACATCGCCGGCATTAAAAGTATAAACCGCATCGGCTTGTATAATCTTGGTTTCGCCCGATATAAACCAAACCAGAATATGATGCTCAAACATCACTTCGGTTTTAAAAAACTTTCCGCTAAATTCAGATAGCTTAATATCAGGGGCAATATAATGTGTTTCAAATTCCATGATTTGCTTGGTAAATAAACCCAAACCGAAAGTAATGATTCGGCTTGGGTTTTCATCATTTTTATTTTCTATTTCTTAATCAACCCTAAAAACTACCCCTGTCAATTCCTCGCTTAAAGTCCATAAACGTTGGGCATTGTCGGCATTTACTGAGTAAGGTTTTACCCCTCGCAACGAGGCTGGGTTGGCATAATCATGGTTTATATTGCCTTCGTCTAAATCTGCAATGTCGCCATTTTCGCAATAAACTCCGCCAATGCCGTTTAATTGTGGACTTGTGGCACACCAAACTGTTGTAGCCGCTCCTTGTGGAATAGTTTTAAGTGTTGCCGCTACCTCGGGTTTAATGTTTCCGGCCTCGTCGTGCGTACCCATATGCTGAAACAAGGCCATTGGCGCCACCCGCCCCAAGTCTGTACCATTTACCGAACCCGGATGCACCGCAAAAGCCCTCACATTAAAAGCCTTGGCTCGGTGGTCAAGCTCAACAGCAAAAAGATTATTAGCCGTTTTAGATTGCCCATAACCCTGCAAAGTTTCATACTCACGATTCAGAAAATGGGGGTCGTCAAAATCAAAAGGTGCCATCTGATGTCCGAACGAAGAGACACTTATTACTCGTGCGCCGCCGCTCGCTTTTAGTGCAGGCCATAGTCTGGCTGTTAACTGAAAATGCCCCAAATGATTGGTAACCAGTTGAGATTCATAACCTCGGGCATCTCTTATCAGCGGCACCCACATAATACCCGCATTATTTACCAGTATCTCAAGCGAACTGTGAGTGGCCAGAAATTTCTCGGCAAAGGCATCGATAGAATTGGCATCCATCAAATCCATCGCTTCAATACTTACATTGGCTATACCTTTTAAGTTATTCGCTGCTTTGTTCACATCTCTGGCAGGTGCAATTACTTTAGCTCCTGCGGCTACAAAAGTCTTCACGGTTTCGAGGCCGATTCCGGCATAGCCACCAGTTACGATAATAGTTTTGCCACTAAGGTCAATACCTTGTATTACCTCATTTGAGCTTGAAAAAGCATTAAAACCTGAGTTAAGAGGTTTTTGTGAAATTCCGTTGTAGTTATCTTTTAATTCCATCTCGTTAAATAATTTAATAAGACAAAATTAGTGGGTGCTCATGAAACAGATTTTGCTCAGAAAGTCAAATTGCTTTGTTTTAAACGTCAAGTTTTGAATTGACGGAATATTTCTCTGAAGTAAGGATTGGAAAAATAGGCGGCTCGTGCATACAACTATTTCAAGCTGTTCTCTCATTAATAATTACCATCTCTAAAGGAGCTTAAAGGTCTAAATAGTGTATATTTGTAATGACAAACAAGTTATACAATGATTGAGTCAATATCTAAAAACCTATTCATTAAAATATCGGCTTTACTAGAAAATTCTCAAAAGCAGGTATTAAATTTAGTTAATCAGACGATGGTTCTTACATATTTTGAAATTGGGAGGATGCTTGTAGAAGAATAACAAAATGGAAAAGAGAGAGCAAATTATGGAAAGGCCTTAATCTCTGATATTTCAAAAAGGTTAACTCAGAATTTTGGTAAAGGTTTTTCTGAGACTAATCTTAAACAAATGCGGCAATTTTATTTAATCTATTCAAAAAGTCAGACACTGTCTGACGAATTTAAATTAAGTTGGTCTCATTATTTAAAATTAATGCGTATTGAAGACGATAATGAACGTAAATTTTATGAAATAGAATCAGTAAAAAATAATTGGAGTTTAAGGGAATTACAACGACAGTATGATTCTGCCTTATATATAAGATTATCACTTAGTAGAGATAAAAGTAAAACACTGGAGTTATCAATTAAGGGGCAAGTTATAGAAAAACCTAAGGATGCTATTAAAGACCCTTATATATTAGAGTTTTTAGGTTTGCCTGAGAAATCAGTATATTCAGAGAACGATTTAGAACAACGCCTAATAGACAAATTAGAACATTTTTTATTGGAATTGGGTACAGGGTTTACTTTCGTTGGAAGACAAAGTCGTATTACTTTTGATGAAAGGCATTTCAAAATTGACTTAGTATTTTACAATAGAATTTTGAGGTGTTTTGTATTAATTGATTTAAAAATAGGTGAACTCAAACACCAAGATATAGGTCAGATGCAAATGTATGTTAATTATTATGATAGAGAAGTACGCTTGAAAGAAGAGAATAAAACCATAGGTATTATTTTATGCCAAGATAAAAGCGAAACAGTAGTAAGATACACATTGCCAGAAAATAATGAACAAATTTTTGCAAGTAAGTATTTGACAGTCTTACCTAGTAAAGAAGTCTTAAAAAGATTAATTGAAGAAAATGGGTCCGAATTTTAAATATCGAAAGTGGGCTTGGGAAGTATTTCCTAAGCTCACTTTTTTTACCACTCCACCGCCGCATTTCCATCAATAAGCCAGGCAAAGCCATGAATGTTTTTGGCTTTTAGTCGCTCAATAATCTGCGCTGTGTGGTGCTGAATATGTCTGATATTTGTGAGGTGTAATTCAAGCCTCGTAACCGGATACCATTCAAAACCAGAAGGCTCCTGAATGGGTAATGCACTGATGTTTTGGTGTAGATTTGCCACAATATCATCAATAAAAGCAATTAATTCGCTTGGGGTATGCGTGCCCTCAACAATAACACCCTCTTCTGGGTGTTCCCACTCATTGACACCACTCAAACTCTCAGCACCTCTGATGGCGTTTTCCCAGAGCACAAATGTTTCGGGCGAAGGCGACAAATACATTTTTGTGCCATAAAGTGTATGAAACGCCAATTGCCATGTCGGCTTATTGTATTCCTTGCTGTTCCAGTGTTCTGCCGGTACTTTCTCAAGGGCATTGCGAAGCATTGTCAAAGCCGCTTTGTATTGCGATTCTAATACTTCAAAAATTAGTGTGTTTTCCATTTTTCTCACGTTGTCTTTTCAATTATGACACAAAACTACCAAGTGTGGCATCAGCGTGTGCTCTGCTACCCACCTAGAAATGGCTGATAAAATCTTTAAGCAAATTGCATGGGGGAATAATACAATAGCTCATGTTAGCGTATGATTACCAAACAATTTAGACCCTTATTTTATGCTAAACAAATCTTTTAATTCCTTATTACTTAGGTTACCAATTTGGATTTAACAAATTACTATAATTGCTTTCAAAAATCAATTTCAGACCGTTAAATAACTAAATTGCCATTAAATAAGCACTTGGTTTGATGTTGAAACCTACCTATAATTTAAACATTATATTTATGCTGCAATATCAACTTACAGCATGAAAACCATACTTATTTTATTGTTTGCGCTGGGCTTTCTGAGCGCTTGCAAAAAAACAAATACAGAAAATGTTGTCCCAGAACCCGAATTAACAAAATTCTTTAAGAGCGAAAGCACGGTGAGCTATGAAAGAAATGCACAAGTGAATATTCGTGCAAATATTCTGAAACTTAAAAAGAATACCTATGTAAGTGTAGATTGGGGCGATGGCAATAAGGATTCTGCCAACTTGATTCTGGGCGAAATAGACCCGGCAATTTCTTATGTTTCTTTCTCGCATAAATATCAGAAGAATGATAATTACAAAGTGCTATTAAAAGCAGTAAATAGCAGCATGACCGACACCCTAAGTGTGCCAATAACTATCACTAACAAAGAAGTGCCACCCGTTGCCGATTTCTCTTACGAAATACTTGAGGGTGGTAGGGTGAAGTTTAAGAATCTATCGAAAGGCAACATTGCTACATATTATTGGAGTGATTCAAAAGTAGGTTATTGGACTTATGAACAAGAACCCCAATTTATTTACGAGCTCAATGATACCTATAGTGTATCGCTTACCGTGAATGATTCTTTGGGGCAGTATTCTACAATTGTAAAACAGATACCTATCATTAATGCTAATGGAAGGCAATTGGCTAGCTTTAAAGGTACTATTTTCGGAAAAGATTATGATTGGATTGAAAATAATGTAGATTGCCGTGCATTTTTGCGTGAAATAGACCCAGGCCGTACAGCCCTTATTAATTATTTTACGAAAAGCGTTAGCCCCGATGAACACTGGCAGATAAGCGTGGTAGGCACATTTTATGTAATGAGTGCTATGTATTTCGACCCGGTTAAGAGATATACTAAGTTTAAAGAAAACCTGACCGTGGGCGTAAAAAGTGTAGGGAATCAGGGCACAAACCAATGGAATGCAGGTATATATCTGCAAACCCAAGCAAACGACGGATTTAGATATAGGTTTTTTAATGATGACCCAAATGCTTCTATTGAGATTACAGAAGTAAAAGAGGTCGACCAGCCCGGTTTGTTTAAAGATGTTTATAATAAAGCATTCTGGGTTACATTTAAACTCAAGGCCGAGTTTAAAGATTTGGGCAAAATAGAGGGTACGCTTAAAACACGCTATATGGTTTATAGAATCATGTGATGAAATAAATAAAAATCAGCCAGATAAAGGCGTAAAATCATCAGACTTTACGCCAAAGTGGTTGCTCAACCAAAACCTTTTCATAAACAGGGCATGATTCTGTGTGTGCTCCCGGCAGATACCCGATACTCATCAGAAACTCGTTTACAATCTCGCCACCCGTAAAGCGAAATGTTTTCTTAAACAACTTCACCCATTCTTCTTTTGTACGAGGGTGGTTGGCTTCCAACCATTTTTCGAACGAACCATGCGATTGCTGTAAGCCAATAATGGTACGGGCGTTTTCGATGGCTGCATTAATTTTTAGTTTATTCCTGATTATACCTGCATCGGCCATTAGTCGCTCACGGTCGGCTTCGGTGTAGTTGGCTACCACTTCAATATTGAAATTATCGTAAGCGGCTCTGAAAGTCTGTTCTTTTTTAAGAATAGTTTCCCAACTTAGGCCCGCCTGATTAATTTCAAGAATCAAACGGCCAAAAAGCTCGTTGTCATCATGTATCGGGAAACCATAATGATTATCGTGGTAGTTTTTGTGCAATTCTTTCTGCGCACCACTCATGCGCTCAATATAAAAACAGTATGACATAGGGGTATAAGTTTTAGTCTGCAAATATAAGAGTATGCTGTGTAACAATAGCTACACGAGATGAGGAGTATGTTTGAGTTTAAGAAACTGTTTGAGTTAATCTTATTGAATTGAAAAAGTCGTTTTTTATTCAATACTTCGCTTTAAAAATCCTCATTTAGCTCTGCTAAACTCCGGTTTTTAAATCTCGTCTTGAAGTAAAAAACGCTCTTTTTCATTTTCAAAATTTAACTCAAACAGTTTCTTAAATTGAAAAAATAAATTTCCCCATAACTAAACCATTTCTTTGCTTATTTGTCAAAGCCAAGCAATCTTATTTAAAAGCTAATGACCGACAAAATACCTACTACCGAACCCCCAAAAACTGCTGTACAGAAACCCAAAAAGAAATCTCCTTTCAGAGAGTGGCTCGACTCCGTTGTATTTGCCGTTGTAGCCGCTTCACTTATCCGTTGGTTATTGTTTGAGCCTTACACAATTCCGAGTGGCTCAATGGAAAATAGCTTGCTGATAGGTGATTACATTTTTGTAAGTAAATTTCATTATGGTACTCGCACCCCAAAAACTATTCTGCAAGTACCACTCACACACCAGAAAATATGGGGTACTGAAATTCCGTCTTTCGTTGATTGGATTCAGTTACCGCAATTTCGTTTACCGGGCTTTACACATGTAAAAAATGGCGATGTGGTGGTGTTCAATTACCCGGGTTGCCCCGAAAGACCCGATGATTTTGGTGGATTTGATAAATATCCGGTCGATTTACGAACCAACTACATCAAACGTACCATCGGTATTCCGGGCGATGTGGTCGAAATGAAAGAAGGGCAAACCTTTGTAAACGGTAAAGCGTTTGCGCCTGTACCCGGCTT
The DNA here is from genome assembly GCF_037860775.1 of Emticicia soli. Classification (NCBI taxonomy): domain Bacteria; kingdom Pseudomonadati; phylum Bacteroidota; class Cytophagia; order Cytophagales; family Leadbetterellaceae; genus Emticicia; species Emticicia soli. The sequence continues at coordinate 105,761 of NZ_JBBEWC010000008.1, forward strand.
ACAGATGGAGTATGAAATAGAAACCAATACACAGATAAACGAAAAGATTTTTGTAAAAAATGGCATTACCGAGTTTGGACAGATGATAAGTGCCGACGACAAAACGCTATATATGGTAAAAGCCACCGAGCAGGCCATAAAAGATTTAAAAGCCCTCGATTTTGTGAAAAACGTTCGCCCATTGGTGCAAGCGCAGGGCGATACCAGCAATCTGAACAATAATATATTCCCGTATAATTCTCGCCTGTTCCCATACAATCGTGACAATTTTGTGCTTACTGTGCCGAAAAAAGGCGTTACGATTCAATTAGATGAAAAAAACATTGCCATGTATAAAGGTATTATTACAACCTTCGACGGAAACGATGATGCCAAATACATCAACGGGCAGATAGTGCTCAATGGCAAGCCTATTACTTCTTATACTTTTAAGCAGAATTACTATTTCATGATGGGCGACAACCGTCATGGCTCCGACGATTCCCGTTTCTGGGGCTTTGTGCCCGAAGACCACGTGGTAGGTAAAGCTGTATTAATCTGGATGTCTATCGACCAGAACGGTAGTTTCCTGAATAAAATCCGCTGGAATCGTTTGTTTAGTGTTATTAAGTGATGAGCAGAGGGCAAAGGGGTAAGGGCGCAGGGTATTGAAAAATGAGGGAAACTTTTATTATTATTAGTTTAAAATTCCCCTCATAAATAGGCTTTGATGCAGTACTTGCTAATATTACTCTATGCTATTTCCCCTTGACCCTATGCCCTCTGCCCCATGCCCTCTGCCAATTAAATCATTTCGCCCAATCAGGCACTGGTGTTTTAGGATTGAAAAGCTCGGTAACGTAGTAATCTCGGCGCATAGTTTTGTTACAAGAGTTATCGCCTTCAATAGGATAGATGCACGGCTCATAATGCCCGTTGCCTTCGGTACTCATAATGCTACTTGGTGCCTTATTAGGTAAGAGGTCATCACGATGTAGGCGATTCAAAAAGCAATGGCCTAATTCATGAAACACTAATGCCTCACGATTTTGATTGGGGGCATTTTCCCAGCATGCCAGATTAATCACAATTTCACGCTGCCCGTTTTTATCGCTGGCAAAGTGCCCGCAAACCTCCCGACTTTCTCTCTCGAATTTCATTCTAAGATTCTCAGGCACAATCTCAATGTTATGCTTCTTGGCTTCTGCCACAAAAGTAGCCAGAAAAGGCTGTAGTTTAGGGTCTATCTCATAAACCGTTGGTATTGTCTCTTTCTTGCTACAAGAGAGGCTAATTAGGAGTAGTAATAGTAGAATGGTCTTTTGCATAATTTTGTATATGTTTTCGAATAAGTAAAGAGAAAATATTAATTGTTATTAAAACTTTGAACCACAGAGTTGCACTATGTTTTGCACAGAGTTTCTCAGAGTGATTGAAATCTGAATTAAAATAACTCTGTGCATCTCCGTGCTTAACCGGGTGTCGGTCGCTCTGCGTAACTCCGTGGTAAAACGGCTCGCTGCGATATTGTTAATTAATTTCGTCTCCGTACTTATAAAAATATAATTTGAAAAACTCATTTTGAAAAATATATCAAGTGCTATCTCTTACGGTCATAAATAATTATAATTTAAATCCGATTAAATACTACTTTTCTATCTTAACGTCATCGAGTAAGGTTAAATAAAAATGTTTTATGGTGTACAACCTCTTCAAACTTTCCGCTGTCAATGAGCAAAATGAAGTGCTGAACAGCTCTTCTCTTACATAATCAATTTATAAACAAATTTGCTCTTTATGAAGTATGTATTTTGTATTATCGCATTTTTTTTATTTAAAATTGTCTCTGCTCAATCTTTTTCAGCAAATCCTTATACTGTTACGCTTCCTAATGTAAGCACTAATCAGCAAAATACCTTGTCTACTCAGCAGCCTGGTAGTTTAGTTTATAATTCTGAACAAAGTTCTGTTAACTATTTTAATGGTTATAATTGGAAGTCTCTCAGTAGTGGGCAGTATCCTAATACAAAGTATTTTACCTTACCTATGCATCTCACAACAAACAATGAGTTCGAGTGGATTGTACCTGCTAATGTCAATAAAATATTTGTAGAATTGTATAGTGGCGGAGGTTGTGGGTTTGATTCAGGTGGGGGGTGCGGTGGCAACTATGGTATTGTTACGGTTCCGGTTGTATCCGGACAGTTAGTGCGCTTTAAAGTAGGAGAAGGTTGTAGTAGGTTATATAATTCTAATTCAGGGGAAGCGAGTTATGTAAATGTAAACGACAATTATTTTACTGTATTAGGTGGCAATAGTTTCAATTTAACCAGTTATGCTTCACCATTCACTCTTAATATACCTAATGCTGAGGGTTTTGCTATTGCAGGCTCAAGCGGCACTTCAACAAAGGTGACTTATGCATATGATGGTACTGATGGCTATAAAATTTTTGAATATGGTAATGGAGGAAGTGCTCCATTCTATAATAATGGAGGGAAAGGCTCTAATGCAGTTAATAAGATAAATGCAGGAGGTAGTGCTTATGGAGCTACTTATGGAGGATTCCCAGGTGGTGGCGGCGGTGCTGTTGGGGGCGGCGGAAGTGTGAGAGGAGGAGACGGGCTGGTTATACTCCATTGGTAATCAGTTTTGCATATTATTGTATGTAAATTTACAAGAAAGCATAGCTGCGAATATAAGTAAGTGGTCTGACCCTAAATTTCCCCAATCAATTATCCGTTAGGTAAATAAGCAACATTTTCCAGCCAAAACACTATGCCGTGTGCCCTAAGTCCACGGCATAGTTCTTTTCCCTCCGCCACTTACTCCACACCCTCTTGCTTAAAACTATACAAAAACGGAGCTTTATGTGCCTTGCCCGAATATTGTTTGTCGTGGCGTTGCAGAAAATTAAGGCTTAACATTTTACGCTGAAAAGTAGTGCGGCGTAGTTTTTCGCCTAATATGGCCTCATAAACTTTTTGTAGCTCGTTCATGGTAAATAGGGGCGGTAACAAATTTACACCTACCAGTTTGCGTTCAAGGTTATCACGTAGGGTTTGCAAAGCTTTTTCTACAATCTGCTGGTGGTCTTGCATCAGCGGCGGTAGTTTATCAAGTGCATACCAATCGCAAGAGTCCGATAAAGCATCGGGCGTTGGCACTACCTTATCATAATTTATTAGGGCATAATAAGCAATAGAAATAAATCGGTCGAGCATCCAATGATTCTCAGCTACATCGTGCCCGTTGGCTTCCAGAATAGTTTTCATTACCCCAGGCTGAAAACGTGCCACATCGCCGAACGTATAAAACTGCTCAAGATAGATATTATCAAGCCCTGTGCGTTCTTTCAAACCTCTTCTTACGGCCGTGTTCAGGTCTTCGTCTAGTCTCACAAAACCACCGGGGAGCGCAAAAAAACCTGTATTATGGTATTTCATAATAAGTATTTTGAGCTTGTTGCCCGAAAAACCAAAAATGACTGAATCGTAAGCAATATGAGATAAATATTCCTTTACTTCCACGAGGCTGAGGGGTGTTTTTAATTTTTTGCAAATATAAATTTTTCAAAAATAAGTATGATTATTTCAAAAAACCAATTATTATTGTCACAAAATGAGACAATAACTAAATTTTATCAAAAAAAATGAGAAAAATATGCTATTTCGTTAGCCTATTTCTACTATCCAACATGATAGCAAATGCGCAGGGAAACAATAGCTTTGCCGTACAAACCACTATCGAAAACGGTGTAATAGAAGGAAACTATGATACTAAATCGGGAATTCAGACCTATTTTGGCGTACCATTTGCCAAACCACCGGTAGGAAACCTAAGATGGAAAGCCCCTCAACCCCTTGAAAACTGGAAAGGTGTAAAAGAAACCAAGAAATTTTCGGCAAGGCCGATGCAAACCGTAGTTTTTGGCGATATGAACTCCCGCTCAGAGGGCGTAAGCGAAGATTGCCTTTACCTGAACGTATGGACGCCTGCCAAACGTAATACCAAAGATTTACCAGTATTGGTTTACTTTTTTGGTGGTGGTTTTGTAGCCGGCGATGCCTCAGAGCCTCGTTATGATGGCGAAGCAATGGCCAAAAAAGGCATTGTAGCTGTAACAGTAAACTACCGTTTAAATATATTTGGCTTTTTTGCGCACCCTGAGCTAAGCGCCGAAGCACCTTATAAAGCATCAGGCAACTATGGCTTGCTTGACCAGGCTGCTGCCTTGAAATGGGTGCAAAAAAATATTGCTGCCTTTGGCGGAGACCCTAAAAAAGTAACTATCGCAGGTGAGTCGGCAGGTTCAATCTCGGTAAGTGCACAAATGGCATCGCCTTTATCAAGAGGTTTAATTGCCGGAGCAATCGGCGAAAGTGGTGCAGGTATCAACCCAACTTTAGCGCCTGTGCCATTGGCTGAAGCTGAGAAAGTAGGAGCAGAGTTTGCAAAAAATGCGGGCTACCCAACATTGGCGCAATTAAGAAAACTAAGTACTCGTGAAGTGTACGAGATTTATAACGAGTCGAAAAGATTTGGTTTCCCGACAGTTATCGACGGATATTTCTATCCTAAAACTATTGCGCAAATCTTTGCTGCCAAAGAGCAAGCGCAAGTGCCTTTATTGTTAGGTTGGAACTCGGCCGAAATTCCGGGGCAGGCTTTTATGTTCGGTCAGCCTTACAAAGACGAAGCCTACATTGCACGTGTGAAAAAAGAATACCCGAATGATTTTGAAGAAGTATTGAAACTGTATCCGCACGGTTCAGAAAAAGAAATTGAGTTGTCGGCTACCGCTTTGGCCTCTGACCGTTTTATTTCTTACAGCACCTGGAAATGGTTTGATTTACACCGTAACAACAGCTCGCAACCTGTGTACCGCTATTTGTACAGCAAACTACGCCCGGGCTTGGTTGACCAAACTATGGCATCTGGCCTGGCAGGTGGTACTGTTAAAAAAGATGGCAATACGCCTAAAGCACCAGAGCCTGTTGGTGCGCCGCACGCCTGCGAAATTGAGTATTGCATGGGCAACCTGCACTTGGTTAAGGAGTATGCATGGACAGCCGACGACTACAAAGTATCAGAAACTATGATGAACTATTTTGCTAATTTTATCAAAACCGGAAATCCGAATGGGGCGAAGTTACCTGAGTGGCCAGCAGCCAAAGCAGGTGACGCAACCCCTCCGGTGATGATACTGAACACGGAATCGAAAGCAGAAAACGCCAAAGACGACGCCCGCTATCTGTTTCTGGACAAAGCATATGGTAACAACAAATAAATGAGTGATGTCTGAACTTTGATTTACCTGATTTTATGATTAAACTGATTTTGTTAAATTAATTACTTAAGACTCTTTATGAGCAAAAAGTAAGTTCAGTGAAATCAGAGTAATCAGGTAAATCAAAGTTCAGATAAAATAATCACAAATCTCTTCTTTCATCCAATATCTATCCTTTAAGCAATGAAAAAAATTATCGTATCGCTGTTGGCGTTTTGCTTTGCAGCAGGTGCTTCGGCACAATTACAAACCGGAGAAAACGTAGCCGTAACCAATACCGATGCAGGTAAGGTGCGTGGCTATATTCACAACAAAATTTATACCTACAAGGGTATTCCGTATGCTGAGGCTAAACGCTTTGAGTCTCCGCAAAAACCTAAACCCTGGACAGGCGTTCGTAGCTCTTTAAGCTATGGCCCTGTTGCTCCGCTTATGACCCCGACCACAAGCGTGCAAGACGAATCAGAATTTGTATTTCACCACGATTGGGGCTTTACAAGCGAAGATTGTATGCGCCTGAACGTATGGACGCCGGGTATCAGCGACGGTAAAAAACGCCCTGTATTATTCTGGATTCACGGCGGTGGTTTTACTGCGGGTTCATCGCAGGAATTACCCTCTTATGATGGCGAGAATCTGGCTAAAAAAGGCGATGTAGTTGTTGTTTCTATCAATCACCGCCTCAATATTCTGGGTTATCTTGATTTATCAGCTTATGGCGATAAATTCAAACAATCGGCTAACCTAAGTATTGTTGACATGGTTGCGGCTCTTGAGTGGGTAAAAGCCAATGTTGCCAACTTTGGTGGAGACCCTAACAACGTAACTATTTTCGGCCAATCGGGTGGTGGTGCAAAAGTAAATACACTTATGGCTACCCCATCGGCTAAAGGATTATTTGCCAAGGCTGTCAACCAGAGTGGTGCATTCAGCACAGCACTTCTGGAAAAATCTGATACGCAGTTAATAGGTGCAGAGGTATTAAAAGCCCTTAACTTACAGCCCAATCAGGTAGATGAGATACAAAAAGTACCTTATGCCGATTTAGTAGCTGCAGGTAACAAAGCACTTAAAATTGTGGGTGATAAACTAAAAGCAGAAGGCAGAGCAACGGGTGCTTTTGGTGTAAGCTGGGGCCCAAGCCGTGACGGCGAGTTTTTACCTTATCAGTTTACTGATGCTAAAGCAGTTGAATTATCAAAAAATATTCCGTTGCTGATTGGTACTGTGAAAAACGAATTTATGGCTTCGTTGTTCAGCGGTATGTCGAATGCCAGTGCCGAGCAGGTAAACGATTTCTTGAAGAAAAGATACAACACTAAAGCTGATGCTTATATTGCCGCAGCGAAAAAAGCATTTCCGAACGATACAAAACCAACTGATTTGATGGACATCGATTTGATGTTCCGCCCGGGTGCAGTTGCGCAGGCAAATGCTAAAGCAACAGCAGGCGGTGCACCGGTATATGCCTATATGTTTACGTGGCAGTCGCCGGTGATGGATGGTAAATACAAAGCACTACACTGTATGGAATTACCATTTGTGTTTAACAACATTGCCCGTTGCGAAGAAATGACCGGAGGCGGAAAAGACGCATACGCATTGGCCGACAAAATGAGCCAGGCATGGATAAACTTTGCAAAAACAGGAAACCCAAATGCTAGCGGACTTCCGAAATGGGAGCCATATACAGTAGAAAAAGGTGCAACTATGTTTTTTGATAACACCAGCACTATTCGTTACCACCACGACAAAGAATTGCTAGAGGTTGTAGCACAAAAATAAAGTTTAGGTAAATGAGCATTGGGTGGTATTGATTTGATGAGCCAGTTGATTTCCCTGTTTATTTAGTGAGGTTTAAACAGGAAATATCAGCCTGATTACTGATTCGGTCGATATTACAAAACGAAATACAGGTTCAATCATCCAATAGCTTATTTGCTGATAATTTGTTCGTATTTCAAATGTTTCATACGCTTGGTTTTTCAATATTATTGATGGCTGCCTTGGTATAATCCATCAAATAATATTTTGGTTTATTCTATTCAGCAGAATATATTCGCTGATTCATTCTTGAATAACTCTCTGCTATATTTTAGCCAGAGAGTTATTTCTTAAAAAGCAATATTCTCTTTTAGCCAATAGAGCATACATATAATTTTACTAAAACAAAACTAGCTTCACGCCAGGGGTATAAATTATTCTGCATTGAGTAAAATACTCTGAAAAACCGCCTCTCCTTATTTTTGAGGAGAGGTTGGTGTGAGGTGAAACACTAACCCGACCATGAAAAAAGCACTCTTTCTGCTATTGTCCCTAAGCCTTTGGGTATCTACAAGCCAAGCTAAAATTGTCAGGATTTTTATTGATAAAACCGAACTCTATGCCAATGGCAGGCAGTTTGGTTCTGCGGGGCAATACCAACGCCTTACGGGCCGGGCATTTGGCGAAGTAAGCCCATCAGATATTCATAACAGCATCATACAAGATATTGCACTTGCGCCTCGTAATGCACGTGGAATGGTTGAGTACGAAATGGAATTTGTGTTGCTGAAACCGCTCGACTTAAACAAAAGCAATCAATTACTATTTTATAATGTTCCTAATCGTGGAAACGTGTTTCCGGCCGATACAAGCCTGATGAAAAGAGGTTATATTTACCTGTGGAGTGGCTGGCAAGGCGATATTTTTGGCGATAATAAACTAAAAATAAAAGTACCCGTAGCCACGCAAGACGGCAAAGAAATAATAGGCAGCCTGCACACCGAATTTATCGTGTCAGACAAAACACCTACACAAAACCTGAGTGCAGGGGCGTTTAGTGCCCAGTTTCATAAAGCTTACGAAACCGTTTCTTTAAATAATACTACTGCCACACTAACCAGACGCATTCATGCAGCCGACGAGCCCGAACTTGTACCCCATAACGAATGGGCTTTCGCCGATTGTACACAAGAAACTTTTCCGGGTAAACCCAGCACTACGCAGATTTCGCTCAAAGATGGTTTCGACCCAAATTATATTTATGAACTCAATTATACGGCTAAAAATCCACTGGTTTTGGGTTTGGGCTTTGCAGCTACCCGTGATATTGTTTCGTTTTTCAGGTATTCGCAGCAGGCCGATAATCTATTAGCTAACCAAACCAAAGCAGCCATAGGCGTAGGTGTATCGCAATGTGGTAATTTTCTTCGTAGTTTTCTGCATCTAGGCTTCAATGCCGATGAAGCCGATAAACCTGTTTTTGATGGCGTAAACGTACACATCGGCCCAAGAAGAATCACGCTTAATGTGCGCTTTGGCCGTCCGGGTGGCGGAGGTATGCAGCACGAAGAGGTGCTCTTTCCGGGCAACGAAGCACCTTTTACTTGGGCGAGCACCAAAGACCCGCTATCAGGTATTGAAGGTGGTATTTTAGATGTTTGCCAGCAACAAGGTTTTGTACCTAAAATTATGCATACCCTAAGTTCGACAGAATACTGGCAGTCTCGTATGTCGCTACGCACTACCGATGTGTATGGTACTAAAGATTTAGACCTACCTGAAAACCTGCGAATCTATCTGTTTGCCAGTACCCAGCATACGCCTGCTTTTAGCGCAAATATCAACAAACTCACAGGTTTTCCGTCGAACCCCAATAATTATATGGATGCCTGGCGAGCCTTGCAGATTGCCTTGGAACGATGGGTAATGGAAGGCCGAACCCCACCTAAAAGTATTTATCCGACCATTAAAGGTAAAACACTAGCTAAGGGAAGCGAAATCGGCTGGCAACCAATGGCAAATGTACCGTTCAGAGGGTTAGTGAATGGTATAGAAGTAAGAGATTTCGGCCCTGAATTTGATGAGAAAATGATGTCGGGGATTCTAAGCGAAAAACCGATTGTGAGCAAAGACAAACAATATACCGTATTAGTACCAAAAGTAAATGCCGATAACAACGAGCTGGGCGGCTTAACAACCCTTACGCAAAGAGTGCCTTTAGGAACTTACACAGGCTGGAGCTTGCGCAAAGCTGGCTACGGCGAGAGCGATTTGGCCGTGCTTGAGGGTATGTACATACCTTTTGCCAAAACAAAGGCCGAACGCTTAGCAAACAGCGATACCCGATTATCGTTGCAAGAACGTTACCAAAACGAGCGTAAGTATGCAAAAAAGGTAAAGAAAGCAGCCCTGAAAATGATAAAACAAGGACTGATGCTGCCGGAAGATGCCGAGAGAGAAATAAAGAAAGCCGAAAACCTGAAATTATTTTGAGTAAGACCCATTAACCGATAATTAATTAACCATACCCTTATGCTTGCACTTTTAGGTTTTGCTACCATTGTTATTTTTCTGATTTTAATAATCACCAAAAAACTATCGGTTATTACTGCGCTGGTAGTAGTACCTATTGTTTTTGGCCTATTGGCAGGTTTTAATCCTAAAGAGTTAGGCGATATGATGCTGGCCGGAATCAAACAGGTAGCACCTACGGGTATTTTGTTGATGTTTGCCGTGCTGTATTTTGCCACCATGCTCGATGCAGGTCTGTTCGACCCCGTTATTGCTTTCATTATTCGTTCAGTAAAAGGCGACCCAATGAAAGTTATCATCGGCACGGCTATCCTGACTATGATTGTACATTTGGATGGCGACGGTACGGCTACATTCATGATTGTATTGTCGGCGTTTTTGCCAATCTATAAGCAACTCAAAATCAATCGCCTCATATTGTCGGGTATTGTGGCGCTTAGTGTTGGTCCTTTGCATCTGGTGCCTTGGTCGGGTACTTCGGCCAGAGCTATTTCAACGCTTAAATCAGATGCTGTGCATATTTTTAATCCTAATATTCCGGCTATTCTGGGCGGTATTGCTTGGGTGCTTTTTGTGGCATATATCTTCGGTAAAAGAGAACGTAAACGCTTGGGCGTGCTAGATTTTCAGTACAATCATCAGGAAAACCTAAGTGAAGCGCAACGAGAGCTAAGAAGACCTAAACTAATTTGGGTGAACGCCATTATGACTGTTACCTTGATTGTAATCTTGATGATGGGTTGGATTCCGGCTCCGGCACTATTTGTCGTTGCCAGTATGATAGCCCTATTGGTGAATTATTTTAAGCTGGCCGACCAGCAAAAGGTGCTTAAAAGTCATGGGACAAATATCTTTATGGTATCAAGTATGATATTTGCTGCCGGAATTTTCTCTGGAATCCTGACAGGCTCAAAAATGATAGAGGCAATGGCTACCACGCTGGTTTCGCTGATTCCTGAGCATCATGCAGGTTGGTTGCCAACGCTTACGGCGCTTACAAGTATGCCTGCCAGTATGTTGTTTACACCCGATGCTTATTACTTTGGCGTTGTGCCCATTCTGAGCCAGACCGCCACCGAATTTGGCATCGACCCGCTCGAAATTGGCCGTGCGGCATTGTTGGGACAAATGACTGTGGGCTTTCCCTTAAGTCCGCTAACAGCCTCAACTTTCTTGTTGATAGGCTTATGTGAGGTTGATTTGGGCGAACATCAGAAATTTGTATTCAAATGGGCATTAGGAACAACCATAGTTATGACAATAGTAGCCTTGCTCACGGGGTCTTTGCATTTATAAAAGAAAACTATGAAACAAAAAATAAGAATAGGTTGCGGTGCAGGGTTTTCGGGCGATAGGCTTGAACCTGCCGTGGTACTAGCCGAAAAAGGTGAATTAGACTATCTGGTTTTAGAATGTCTGGCCGAACGAACCATTGGTTTAGCCCAGAAACGCAAGCTACAAGACCCCACCAAAGGCTACGACCCGCTGCTCGAACGCCGAATCGAAAGCCTTTTGCCATTACTGGTACAGAATAACATACGCCTTATTACAAACATGGGGGCGGCCAATCCGGTGGCAGGAGCGAAGAAGATAGTTGAAATAGCACAAGCGCAAGGTTTAGCCGTAAAAGTAGCCGCCGTTTATGGCGATGATGTTTTTGCACATATTTCGCCTGAAACATTGGCTACTGAAACAAACCAGCCGCTTAGTAATAGTGGTGAGTTAGTATCTGCCAATGCTTACATGGGTGTTGAAGGTATTTTGAATGCATTAGAAGCCGATGCACAGATTATTATTACTGGTAGGGTAGCCGACCCGTCGCTCTTTCTTGCGCCGATGATACATGAATTTGGCTGGCAAACCGATAATTATGATTTAATGGGCAAAGGCACTGTTATCGGCCATTTGCTCGAATGCGCAGGGCATATCACAGGCGGTTACTACGCCGACCCAATCAAAAAGCCAGTAGCCGATATGGATAAACTCGGTCATCCTTTTGCCGATGTAAGTGCCGACGGTTCGGCCATTATCAGCAAGGTAGCAGGCACGGGTGGAGTAGTAAACTTGCAAACCGCCAAAGAGCAATTATTATATGAAGTAATTAACCCTTACGAATATTATACGCCTGATGTAATAGCTGATTTTACAACGGTATATCTGAAAGAAATAGGCGAAAATCAGGTACAAGTAACAGGCGGAACGGGTAAAGCCAAACCACAAACCTACAAAGTAAGTGTAGGCTATAAAGCCTTTTACTTAGGCGAGGGCGAAATAGCCTACGCAGGTGCATCAGCCTTAGAAAGAGCACACCTGGCAGGCGATACGCTAGAGAAACGCCTAAGCCCCAGATTCTCAGATTTACGGATTGATTACCTCGGCAATAACGCCGTTCACAGAACCAATTTCGGGCATACCGAAACGCCTTATGAAATACGCTTGCGAGTAGCCGCAAAAGCCAGTAATCCTGCCGATGCAGCCCTGATTGGCGAAGAAGTAGAAGCCCTCTACACCAACGGCCCAGCCGGAGGCGGAGGCGTAAGAAAATACGTAAACGAAGTAATAGGCATAGTGTCGACCTTGATAGATAGAAAAGATTTAAAACCGCAGGTGAGTATTTTCTAATGTTGAATTGTGAATGGCGAATTAGCGAATATTGTTGTGAAACATTGTGCCTTAGTGTACATAGTGGCAATAAATTCGTTGATATTGGCCACTTGCAGTTCGTTATATACTAATTCACCATTCGCTAATTCGCAATTAAACATGAAGCTCTACGAAATAGCCCATAGCCGTGCCGGAGACAAAGGCAATACTCTCACCCTCTCGCTGATTCCGTATAAAGAATCAGACTACCAAATGCTTTGCACTACTGTAACTGCCGATAGCGTAAAAAAGCACCTATCTGCAGTAGTATCCGGCGAAATCATCAGGTACGAATTACCCAATATTCATTCACTATTATTCGTCTGCCAGAATGCGCTTTTGGGCGGAGTAACCACCTCACTAGCTATCGATACCCATGGCAAGGCTTTGAGCTATGCTTTGTTGGAGATGGAGGTTTAGCCCTCACTCATCCCAAAGATTCTCCACGGTATAATCACTACCCTCAAGGCACCAGAAATCGCCTTTTATGTAGCGGTAATGCTTGTCTAGTTCATTCATTCTATCCATTTGTCCGGCTGATAGCGTAATGTCTGCCGCTGCCAGATTTTCTTTCAGACGCTCAGGATTAACCGATTTCGGAATCACAGATGTGCCTCTGTTTATAGCCCAGGCCAGCATTACCTGTGCTGCTGTGCAGCCCTTTTCTTGTGCAATATTCAATATAGTTTTATTCTCAAATAGCTTAGGTTCATTTGCTGAAACCCGACTTGCAGGGCGGTCAGCCGAACCCAGCGGACAAAAGCCTGTGATAGCAATGTTATTCTGCTTGCCAAAATCTACCAGTGCTTTTTGTTGGTTAAATGGCTGTAATTCTATTTGCAGCGCTTCGGGCAATACGCCTGTTGCATCATGTACCTCGTTTATTTTCTTGATACTGAAATTGGAAACGCCAATGTGTTTTGTTAAACCTTTCTCTTTCAGCACTATCATTGCCCGCCATGTTTCACTAAGCGGCAGCTCGCTCAGGCTTATCATCTCTTCAGCATTTTTCGGATAATCAACATCATAAGCCAGCGCAATAGGCCAATGAATAAGGTATAAGTCGAGATAATCTAATTGCAGATTTTTCAAGGTCTCTTCAATAGCCGGAAGCGCATCTTGCGGCCGGTGTCGGTTATTCCAGAGTTTAGAGGTTATCCAGAGGTCTTCACGTTTCACCTCATTGTTTTTGATAGCGTCAGCAAAAGCCTGTCCGATTTCACTCTCGTTGCCGTAAATGTGGGCACAGTCAAAATGCCTGTAACCAATTTCAATAGCCGTTCTGATGGTCTGATAAATTTCCCCCTTGGTCGACTTCCACGTTCCAAGCCCCAAAGCAGGCATTAAATCGCCGTTACTAAATGTCAGATATTTCATACAATATGATTAGGTAATAGAATACGTGCGAAAATACAGAAATGCCCCAATAAAAAAAATTAAGCACCTAAGTTACTATCGTTATTAAGATTTTATTTAATTTTGACTCATAAAATCTCGCATAGAGCCAATCATGGTAACAGTAGCATAAGTTTGTCGACACAGACAAATCATCACAAATCTTCATTTTTCAAAAGCGCAAAGAGGCACATAGCTTCTTTATGGCTTAATTAATCATTTATTTTAAACAAAAAATCTCCCTAAGTAGCACTAGGCGTAGACTCTTTTTTGCAAAAGCATATCTAAGAGATGAATGTTATGTAAAGAATTAGTTAATCACTAACTCACACAATCACTCATTCACTCAATAAAAACGTAGCAAAAGAGTCCCCCTTCAGGGGCTAGGGGTGTCTTTATCTTATGAGAAAAATAGTGTATTACGTAGCGGTGTCGGTAGATGGCTTTATCTCCGGCCCCAATGATGATATTTCAGGGTTTGTGCAAGAAGGCACAGGTGTAACCCAGTATTTTCAGGATTTACAAACTTTTGATACCGTAATTATGGGCCGAAACACCTACGAATACGGTTATAAATTTGGTGTACAACCCGGCCAGCCGGCGTATCCGAATATGAAACACTACATATTTTCAGACTCAGTGGTTTTCGAAAATCCGCACCCTGATGTTAAAGTACTGAATCGTGATGTAGCGCACATCAAAGCCTTGAAGTCCGAACCAGGCACAGATATTTATCTATGTGGCGGTGGAGAATTTGCAGGCTGGTTGCTCGATAATCAGTTGATTGACGTTCTGAAAATCAAAGCCAATCCATTAATTCAAGGCGAAGGTGTAAGGCTGTTTGGTTCGTCAAGCACCAAAGTAAAACTCAAGCGAATCGATTTACAAGAGCATGACAATAGCTTACAGATTGTTTCGTATGAGATTGGGTATTTGAAGTAATTCTTGTTTTACCACGGAGTATCACCGAGTTATCGCACGGAGTAACACTGAGTTTAAATCCTCTGTGAAACTCCGTGTAAAACTTAGTGAAACTCCGTGGTTATAAATTTTTTAAAATAATTTCACAAACACAATCGTCTTATTATCAATAAATTACATTAATTTCAAAAAAGATTTTATATTTTTTTGAAATTTCTCTGTAACCTTCTTTCAGTATCACGGTTTCCACTTCGAATTTGATAAACAACATACATCCGTAAACGTGTGAAGACACAAGATAATCTACTAATGCTACAAGTAAAAGCAGGCGACCTCGACAAAATGGGGCTTCTGTTTGAGCGATATAATCGCCCATTGTTTGGGTTTCTGTATCACATGACAGGAGACTCTCAGACAAGCGAAGACCTTGTGCAGAATGTATTTTATCGGATGTTGAAATACAGGCATACTTTTACGGCCGAAGGAGAGTTCCATACCTGGATGTATCATCTGGCCCGCAATGTGATTAACGATTCTTATAGACAGAATAAACAGGCATCGCAGCACTATGATGTAGAAAACTACGCCGAACGCATAGGAGGAGGAACCACCGCCGACGAAGAACTGGAAAAAAGCCAGGAAACAGAAATGTTGCAAAAGGCTATGGACAAGCTAAGCCCTGAGCACAAAGAGGTGCTTGTTATGAGCCGCTATCAGGAACTAAAGTACGAAGAGATAGCCAGCATTCTGAACACCACCGAAGGCGCCATAAAAGTAAGAGTACACCGTGCCATGAACGAATTGAAAAAACACTTTTTAAAAATAACAAATGGAAGCAAAGCTCATGAATTGTGAACACGCAGGTGAAATGATGGTAGACTGGCTTAATAACCAGATGCCCGCATCAGAGAGGGCGGCTTTTGAACTCCACCTGAATACCTGTGCCGATTGTCAGAAAGAATTACAGGCTACCCGCCAGCTTTGGGAAGTGATGGGCAACGTAGCTGTGCCTAAACCGAGCGATAATCTGCCGATTCAGTTTTATACAATGCTTGAAACCTTTAAAGGAGCCGAGAATAAAAAAGTAAACAAAACGGCATTCTGGGAAGACCTCAGAAATAAAATTGAAGGGCTTTTTACACCAAGAATGTTGTTGAGGCTCACTTATAGTATGTTTCTGCTTATGATAGGCTTAGGAACAGGCTACTGGCTCAACGACCGCCGTACACCTGATTATCAGGGACAGATTCAGGTCTTATCAGACCAGGTGCAGGACATGAATCAGAAAATGATGCTTACCCTGCTCGAAAACTCTTCGGCCACCGAGCGACTTCGTGCCGTGAGTTACACCAAAGAAATAAACGAGGTAGACGGGCAAGTGGTTGAGGCGCTGCTAAGTACCCTCAATAACGACTCAAACGTAAACGTACGTTTAGTAACGCTGGAAGCACTCGTACAACTGGCCGACAACCCAAAAGTAAGAGAGGGCCTGGTGCAATCTATCTTAAAGCAAGATACCCCGCTTGTGCAAGCAGCGTTGGCCGATGTGATGGTTCAACTTGAAGAAAAACGCTCGATTCGCCCACTGCAACGATTATTGGAACAAGATAATGTTGATGTTATCGTGAAAACCAAAATCAAAGAGACTATTAAGGCACTGTCTTAAACAAGAACAAAAATACAAAATTATGAAATCGTTTTTAATCCTACTTTTAGCAGGTGTGGTACTTTCTTGTGCCCCTGCTACGGCGCAGAAGCCAGAATTTAAAGAGCACATAAGTAAGCAATTTGATTTAAAAAAGCCTGCTAACCAAACCGTGCTGGGTGTTTACAATATCGATGGAAACATCAAGGTTGAAAGCTATTCGGGTAGCAAAGTAATGATAGAAATAGACAAAACTATTTCAGGCAAAACACAAGAGATCGTCAACGAAGGCAAGGCAGAGTTTCAAATGGAATATGCAGAAACAGGCGATAGTATTCTGGTTTACATAAAAGAGCCCTATTATTCAAGGCCTCATTCGGGTTCACGAAACCGTGAATGGCAACGAAGAATAGAGTACCGTGTTAACCTTAATTTTACAATAAAAGTCCCGGCCGACATCAACCTGCATGTATCAACTGTAAACAATGGCGAAATTGATGTGAAAAATGTAACAGGGGCTATTAACGCCAAAAACATTAACGGAGGTATTGCATTGCTTAATGCCAAAGGCGCAACCGATGTGCATACAATCAATGGCGATGTAACGATTAATTACCTGACGAGCCCTCCTGAAAAATCATCGTATTATACGCTGAACGGAAACATCAGAGTAACGTATCCGGCATCGTTTTCGGGCGACTTACAATTCAAAAGTTTTAATGGCCAGTTCTTTACCGATTTCCCGACCGAAGTACTGGCGCCGGAAGTAACTAAAAATACTGAGCATAAAGGCGATAGAACCGTCTATAAGCTCGATAAAAACACCTCAATCCGCATCGGAAACGGGGGCAGAAAATTCAAATTCGAAACGTTCAACGGAAACATTTATATTAAAAAACAATCGTAACAATGAAAAAGAGTAAAATAATTATCGCTGGCTTAGTATTGATGTCGATTATTGGAATCAGACCCTTATTTGCACAAGGAGAAATAAAAGAACAATTGGTTGTGCCACTAAGCGACCCATCAAAACCAGGCTCATTAAGAGTAGAATTAATACACGGTTCTATCAAAATAGCAGGCTATGCAGGTAAAGAGGTAGTGATTGATGCCGAAACTACGCCTGTCAATAATAAAAGAGAAAGAGTAGACGAGTCGGCTAGCGGAATGAAGCGCATCACACCTCGTGGTGGTCTTGATTTAACAGCCGAAGAAAGAAACAATAAAGTAACCGTATCTTCTCACTCTGTTCGTCAACCCGTGAATCTGACAATAAAAGTGCCTCAACAATTTTCGTTAAAAGTCAGCACAGTTAATAACGGCGACATTGTGATTGAAAACGTATCGGGCGAGTTGGAAATCAACAACGTAAACGGAGCAATTACTATGAACAACATTTCGGGGTCGGCCGTAGCCAATACAGTAAACGGTGTGCTGAAAGCCAATTTCAAGAGCGTAACCGATTCGCCGATGGCCTTCACAACCCTAAACGGGAACGTTGATGTTACTTTTCCGGCAAATGCCAAGATGAATATAAAAGTAAAATCAGACCGTGGCGAAGTGTATAGCGACTTCGATATGGATATTGATAAATCGGCCCCTAAGGGTGTGCGTAGCAACCAGAATGGTATGTATAAAGTGAGTGTCGATGAGTGGGTTCAAGGTAAAGTAAATGGCGGTGGCAGCGAGATAATGATGAAAAACATGCACGGCAATATTTACATCCGCAAAGCAAAATAAGAGTATCTTAAACTGCATTTAACAAAATTATGAAAAGCAAGCAATCCGGCCGAGCATCTGCCGGATTGCACAATTAAAAAGATCTTTATTGGTTTATGTCTGCACAACTTGTTTTTTTTATAAAATATTGCTTATCTGAGTAACCATTTTCTTTCTCCATAGAATTAATGAAAAAATTAAAATTGGAGAAAAATGAAGAAAACTTTTCTAATCCTTCTTTTATCAGTTTTACTGACAAACATTCTGACACGCTCATTTGCAAAAGCCTATTTACCTGAAACTGATTCTACGAGCATAAGGTTAAGCATTCTGCAAAATATTAATGCTTATAGAGCTGCAAAAAACCTTAAACCTGTAATTCTTTTATCAGTTCTCAATGAAATAGCACATGAGCACAGTAAAGACATGAGCTTGGGTAAAGTTGCTTTTGGACATGATGGATTCAGAAATCGTATAGATAAAATTAAACATTCGATGGGAAGTTTACGACCATGTGCTGAAAATGTTGCTTACGGACCCTTATCAGAGAGCCAGGTTGTAGAGCAATGGATAAAAAGTGAAAAGCATAGAGAGATTTTAGAAGGCGATTACAAACTGGCTGGTATAGGAATAGCAACAGATAAAATGGGATACCCTTATTTTACCCTTATTTTCGTTAACTGATGCACATTGCTTATAATTGAAATTTTTACAACCTTGCAGGGTAAATACGTATATGGTCGTTTTGTGATGGAAAAGTAGTTTAAAATCTGGCCATACTGATACGAACGATGCTTTAACTTTACCCCTAACCAATGAGAAAATTCCTTTTAAGCCTTAGCGCAGTTCTTTGTGTATGTTTGTCGGTTTATGCCCAAAGAGTAAAAAAGCCTAAACTTCCGCCAAGCAAAAGCAAGCAGATTCATACGTTCATTTCTAATATTCACCAAGACGGACAATTTTCCGGTGCCTTATTAGTGGCCGAACAAGGGCGGCTTATCTACAAAAAAGCTTTTGGCTATGCCAACCGCCAAACCGAAGAGCTTTTTACGAACCAAACCCCGTGTTACATTGGCTCTATCAGCAAGCAGTTTACCGCAATGGGTATTATGGTGCTACAAGAATGCGGCAAACTCAACTACAATCAATCAATCCGCAGTTTTTTTCCTGAGTTACCTCCATGCATGCAGCCTGTTACGGTTTTGCATTTGTTGCGCCACACAGGCGGCCTCGCCTTGTTTGGCGATTATCCAGACATGAACGAGCAAGATGTGTTTAATATGCTCGCAAAACAAGAAAGTCTACGCTTTAGCCCCGGTGATAAATTTGAGTATTGCAATGCCGGATACACGCTGCTGGGCATGATTATAGAAAAAGTATCGGGCGAGAGTCTTAACGATTTTCTTACTACAAATATCTTTGCGCCCATAGGTATGAAAAACACCTATGTAAACAGCATGGCTTTAAGAGACCGCAAAAGAGCAACAGGCTATTATGTGTTTGGCGACGAAAACAACTACGATACTTTTGTAGGTGGCTCGGCCTCGGTGGTATCAACCATTGAAGATATGTATCTGTGGGATAAAGCCTTAGCCAACCCGACTATTGTTTCGAAGAAAACCCTTGCGAAAGCCTTTGAGGCCGATAAACTCACCAATCAGGACGAAATGTATGGAACAAAAGGCTATGGTTTCGGCTGGTTTGTGTCTCAGAAAAACGCAAAAAAAATAGTACAGCACGATGGTGGCTTTGGCGGATTCCGTTCTTACATAGAGCGCCAGCCTGAGCAGCAGAACACCATTATTTTTATTAGCAATGTTCGCCATTCAATCACGGGGCAGATACGTGAGGGTATCAACAATATTCTGGAAGGCAAACCCTATACAATTCCGAAAAGCTCATGGGCTAATAAACTCATTGAGCGTGCCAACAGCATAGGCATGGCCAATGCAATAGCCGAATATAAACGCACAAAAAACACCGACGAAGGCCGCAGCTATTATTTCAACGAAAGCGAATTTAATTCGCTGGGCTATTACCTGATGCGCAACAAACGCATAGAAGATGCCATTAAGTTTTTTGTACTGAATACCGAAGAAAACCCAACATCGGCCAATGCTTTTGATAGCCTCGGCGAAGCCTACCTGAATGCCGGAATGAAAGAACTGTCGGAGCAAAGCTATAAAAAATCACGGGAGTTGAGCGAGGCTCGAAGTAGTACTCAGAAAACCTCTGAGAAAATTACTAAACAATAGGGGAGATAATGGAGCAGGCAAACAATAATTTGGCCGACAAGAAACGTTAATGGAAAGAATTAATAAAACATAACGTGAAACGTATTATTGTAATCAAATTATTGAGCTTTTTGCTGATAGGCTGCCTGACACCCGCTTGTGCACAAACCAATCCTGCTAGTGAAGACTTCACGGCTATGGAGCAATCTATTCTGGACGAAGTAAATGCTTATAGAGCCACCAAACGCCTGAAACCTTTGCAAATGGTGTCGCTTATTTCGGAAGCTGCGCTGAAACATAGTAAAGATATGGGCAGTAAAAAAGTTGCCTTCGGGCACGATGGTTTCGACAGCCGAATGGATAAAGTAATGGGCAAAATAGAAAACGCCAATGCCTGTGCCGAAAATGTAGCCTTCGGGAAATTTACAGCGCAAGAAGTAGTAAAAAGATGGATACAAAGCCCCGGCCACCGAAAAAATATTGAAGGCACTTACAACCTGACGGGCATAGGGGTAGCCCGAGGCAAAGATGGCTACCCGTATTTCACGCAGATATTCATTAATCAGCGAACGAAATAGTAGCTCTGTAAATTATAGACTAATGCATGAATCCCATAAGGTATATCCTTGTGGGGTTTTGTTTTTTAGTAATGTAGTCTTATTAGAATTTAATGAGTAAACATTATTTAGGAAATGCCGTATTGGGTAGAGACAAGGCAGTGCCTTGTCTCTACGTAGACGATTGAGAATACTTATTATTTTATTTATTTAGTCTAATCAACAATGATATTATTTTGAAATTTTTCAGCCAATAAATTGTACTTCTATCAGAATTATTTTACTAATTTTAAGCATGGACAGACGACATTTTATAGGCACAGCCATAACTGGTAGTATTTTAGCAAAAAGTAATATAGTTTTTGCAAAACCAGCCAATGACATGAAAATCAGCGTATTTTCAAAAACACTTCATTGGATTTCTGATTATAACAAACTGGCCGAAACCGTAGCCGAAATCGGTTTCGACGGCATTGATTTAACCGTTCGCCCCGACGGACACGTAACACCTGAGCGTGTTGCCGAAGACCTTCCGAAAGTAGTTGAAGCCTGCAAAAAAGCCAATATCAGCGTGCCCATGATTGTAACCAATATACTTGAGGCTAATCCGCTGACAGAGCACGTTTTGCGCACGGCTTCGTCGTTGGGTATTAAGCATTACCGCATGGGTTGGTATGGTTTCGATGTCAAAAAGGATATTCTTTCGCAGGTGGCCACCTTTGAAGAAAAGATGCGGGGCGTTGCTGCTTTAAACAAGAAATACAACATTTCGGGCGAATACCAGAACCATGCAGGTTTGTTTTTAGGTGCTACTATCTGGGACGTTGAGCCTATCCTTAAACGCATTAATTCGCCATTATTAGGCTGCCAGTATGATGTGCATCATGCTACGCACGAGAGCGAAACCTCATGGGAATTAGGTTTCCGAATCATAGAACCATATATTAAATCAATAGCCATAAAAGATTTCAGAAGAGTACTAAAAGGCGATAAGTTACAGAAAGAGGGCTGTCCGCTAGGGCAGGGTGTGGTTAATTACGCCAAGTATCTGGGCTTATTGAAGCAATACAATATTTCGGTGCCTGTTACTATGCACTTTGAGTACAAACTCGGTGGAGCCGAAAACGGTGCCAAAACCATCAGCATAGCACCATCAGAAGTTACCTCAGCCATGAAGAAAGATTTAGCCGTATTTAAAGACTGGCTGAAAGATACTGGTTTGTAGAGGAAATCACCCCACCCTGACCCTCCCCAACTGTGGGGAGGGAACTAAGGTTTCCTTTTTGGAATGCTGAAAACTTCATGGTTAGGCTTTTGATTTCTCTAATTCTGACAAAAAACTTGAGATAAAATTTTAATATAACCTTCCTTCTAATTCCCTCCCCATTGTTGGGGAGGGTTAGGGTGGGGTTAAAATATTCAACCCCAAAAAACACCTGTTTATGAATAAACTACTTTATTCTGTATTGTTGCTTATTGCCAGTATTAGCCCCTTAGTGGCTCAGAAAGGGAAACAGATTTTTCCTGATAAACCCGGTATGGTATCTTATACCTATCGCAAAAGTCTGGCAAAAGATGCCGCCGCTACGCTCGATACCATCAAAGCGCTTGGTATTACCGATATGGAGTTTTCGAGCCTGTTTGGCAAAACTGCCGAAGAAATGCGTAAACTGCTAGATGACAGGGGCATCAAATGCTCTTCCTTTGGTGTAAGCTACGACGACCTCACCAACAAAATTGAAACCGTAGCACAAAATGCCAAAACCCTCGGCGCTAAGTTTGTGCGGGTAGCATGGATTCCGCATAAAGGCGATTTTACGCTTGAAATGACGCAAAAAACGGTTGAAGATTTCAATAAGTTTGGTAAAACCCTCAAAGACAATCACGGCCTTACCTTCTGCTACCATAATCATGGCTATGAGTTTCAGCCATACGAAGGCGGTACGCTGTTCGACTACATTGTACAGAAAACTGACCCAAAATATGTGAGCTTCGAAATGGATATTCTCTGGACTTTCTTCCCGGGGCAAGACCCAGCCGCTTTGCTCAATAAATATGGTAATCGTTTCAAATTGATGCACCTTAAAGATCTGAAAAAAGGAGTTGAAGGCAACATGTCAGGCGGAACATCGCCCGAAAACGATGTAGCCCTTGGCACAGGCCAGCTAGACATTCCGGCTATTCTGATAGCCGCCCGCAAAGCTGGAGTTGAACATTATTACATAGAAGACGAAAGCTCAAACATTGCCACACAAGTACCCCAGACCATTGCCTATTTAAAAAATCTGAAAAAATAAAATCCATCTCTGATGATTCGTATTAATTACAACCTCAAACCTGCCGACTTATCTGAAAAATTAAAAAGATTCTGGGAGCTTTCTGGCGAGAAAATCACAGCAATCGAACATGAATACGATGTTGCCAAAGGCTCACCCGTTTTTACTGCCGCCGGAAAATATACCACCCGAGGCTGGACAGAATGGACACAGGGTTTTCAGTTTGGTTCGGCAATTTTACAATTCGATGCCACCGGCGATACTAAGTTTCTGGAAATGGGGCGTAATAAAACCGTTGAGGTAATGGCGCCGCATATCAGCCATATTGGCGTGCACGACCACGGCTTCAACAATGTAAGTACTTACGGCAACCTCTTGAGACTAATGCAGGAAGGTAAAATTGAAGTGAATAAATGGGAGAAAAATTTCTACGAATTAGCCCTTAAAATATCTGGTGCGGTGCAAGCCAGCCGCTGGACACCCATCAAAACAGGCGGTTTTATCCACTCGTTCAATGGCGCACACTCGCTTTTTGTTGATACCATTCGTTCGTGCCGTGCCCTGATGCTCAGTTATAAAATGGGTCATGTTTTTCAGGGTGAGGGCGATGTAAAAATCAGCTTGCTCGAAAGAGCCTTGGCACATATAAAAGCCACCGCCGATTATTCGGTGTTTTATGGCGAAGGTCGTGACTCTTACGACATCTGGGGGCGCACCGCACACGAAAGCGTGTTTAATACCAAAGACGGCAATTTCCGTTGCCCGAATTCTCAACAAGGTTATACAGGTTTCACGACCTGGACTCGTGGTTTGGCATGGGCCATGTGTGGTTTTGCCGAAGAGTTGGAGTTCTTGACAACCCTAAGTGATGACGAGTTAACAGCCTTTGGCGGAAGAGCCGTAATAGAAAACTATATGCTGAGAGCCGCCCGTGCTACCTGCGATTTTTATATTGAACATACCCCAATAGATGGCGTTCCTTACTGGGATACAGGCGCACCAAACCTGCATAAATTAGGCGATTACCTGAGTAAACCAGCCAATCCGTTCAACGACTTTGAGCCTGTTGATAGTTCGGCCGCAGCTATTGGCGCACAGGGGCTTTTGCGTTTGGGGCGTTACCTGATAAGCAAAGGCGAAACCGAAGCAGGAGAAAAATACTGGCAAACAGGCTTAACCGTGTTGGATACCATTTTACAAGAGCCATATCTGAGCACCGACCATAACCATCAGGGAATTTTATTGCATTCTATTTATCACCAACCAAATGGCTGGGACTATGTGCCTGAGGGTAGCAACATAGCCTACGGCGAATCGAGTATGTGGGGCGACTACCACGCCCGTGAGCTTGCGCTATATGTGCAAAAAATAATTGACAACGACACCTATTATACTTTTTACAACTGTTTGAACAGATAAATTACGACTTAAAACATGAGTACCAAGTTTAAACCAAAATATACAAGAGTAGCGCAACTAAAAACGGCCGCCGATTTACGGAAATATCTGGAAGATGGGCAGGTTGATTTGAATTTTGATGATGAGTTGGTAGATGCCTCCGAATCGCCATTTGCCGAGGCTATCACGCTTAAATCGGGCAAAGTAATAGGTAACCGTTTCTGTATTCTTCCGATGGAAGGCTGGGACGGAACCGAAGACGGCAAACCTAGTGAATACACTAAACGTCGTTGGGAGAATTTCGCCATTAGCGGTGCTAAATTATTATGGGGCTGCGAAGCCGTAGCGGTGCGCCACGAAGGGCGTGCAAACCCAAACCAATTGTTGATGAACGAAGAAAATTTTCAGGATTTTGTAGACCTCTACCAATTGGTAATGAACAAGCACGCCGAGAAATTTGGCAATACCGACGATTTGGTGGTAGGCTTGCAACTCACCCATTCAGGCCGATTCTGCAAACCTAATAGCCATAAGAAATTCGAGTCGAAAATACTTTATAATCATCCGCTTTTAGATAAAAAATTCCATATCGAAGAAGGGCATCCACTTATGACCGACGACGATATTGATGCATTGGTGGAAGACTTCGTAAAAGCGGCTGTAATGGCCCAGAAAGCAGGTTTTCATTTTGTAGACTTAAAACATTGTCATGGCTATCTGGCGCACGAGTTTCTGAGTTCTTTTAGCCGTGAGGGTAAATACGGCGGTAGTTTCGAAAACCGCACCCGATTCCTGCGAAACATTGTTGAAGGCATAAAAAGAGAAGCACCGGGGCTTGAAATGGGCGTTCGCCTGAGTGCTTTTGATTGGGTTCCATTCAAAAAAGCCGAAGACGGACAAGGCGAGCCTGATTTTTCGGCAGGAGAAAAATACGAATACGCTTTTGGCGGCACAGGCAATGGCACAACCATAGATTTAGAAGAGCCCAAGAAGTTTTTGGCGCTGGCCGAAGAACTAGGCATTCAGTTGATATGTATTACTGTTGGAAGTCCTTACTATAATCCGCATCTGACACGTCCGGCTACATTCCCGCCGTCTGATGGGTATTATCCACCCGAAGAGCCGTTCTTAGGTGTAGCAAGACAAATCAATGTAACAAATGAGTTGAAAAAGGCTTTCCCTGACCTCGTAATTGTGGGTTCGGCCTACTCTTATATGCAAGACTGGCTGCCTAATGTGGGGCAATACGTATTACGCAACAACATGGCCGATTTAGTAGGCTTGGGGCGTATGGTGCTATCTTACCCAACATTGCCTGATGATGTGCTGAACAACCGCCCGATGCAGCGTAAGCTAATTTGCCGTACTTTCTCCGACTGTACAACAGCGCCACGCAATGGCTTAATCTCAGGCTGTTTCCCGCTCGACCCATTGTATAAGAATTTAGACATTGCAGACGAATTAAAAGCATTTAAAGAGAAACAGTGAAAAAAGTAGCATTTATAACAGGCGGTAGCAGGGGTATAGGCTTGGGTATAGCCGAGCATCTGGCAAAGGCAGGGTTCAATCTGGCTATAAATGGTATGCGCCCCGAAGAAGCCGTGCAAGGCGTATTAGCAGAACTAACCGAGCTAGGGGCAGAGGTGATTTATTGCCAAGGCGATATTGCTTCTGCTGACGACCGCAAAGCAATGCTCGCTAAAATAAAGGCGCATTTTGGGAGTTTACACGTATTGGTAAACAATGCCGGCGTAGCGCCCAAACAACGCAACGATATTCTGGAAGCCACAGAAGAGAGTTTCGATTATGTGATTTCAACCAACCTGAAAGGAACGTATTTTCTGACACAGGCCGTAGCCAACTGGCTGATAGAGCAACGAGCAGAAGATTTGTCATTCAGTAGTTGTATCATCAACGTATCGTCCATTTCGGCCACTGTGGCATCTGTCAATAGGGGAGAATATTGCCTCTCAAAAGCAGGGTTAAGTATGGCAACGCAATTGTTTGCCGTCCGTCTGGGCGAATACAACATTCCGGTTTATGAAGTTCGCCCGGGCGTAATAAAAACCGATATGACAGCAGGCGTAACTGCCAAATATGACCAATTAATAGAAAATGGCTTATGTGTTCAAAAACGCTGGGGTTTCCCCGACGACGTAGGCAAAGCCGTAACAGCCCTAGCCAAAGGCGATTTCCCATACTCGACAGGACAGGTAATAATGGTAGACGGCGGCATGACGCTGGCGAGGCTTTAGGTAATCATCTTGAACTTTGCCGCGACGGCGGACCGTTTTACCTGATTTTATGATTTACCTGATTTGCTGACGCTTGGCTATCCATTTACTCTATATGATTTTTCAATAAATCAAAATACATGACCTTTATGATTCGCTATAGATTATCAATATCTGAAAATATATCAATCTCATTATCATATTTTCAGGTAAATCATAAAATCAGGTAAAACGGTCCGCCGTCGCGGCAAAGTTCAAGACCAATAAATTTCAACCTTTTAACTTTTATTATACTATGAAAAAATTCTCCAGACGAGACATACTCAAAACGGCACTTCCCGGGTCGTTGGCGGTTATGTCTATTCCTACCATTATTCCGTCTACGGCTTTTGGGGCAAACGATAGGCTGCGGGTGGCAGTAATCGGGGTGAATGGTCGAGGTAAAGACCATATTTCAGGCTTTATGAAGCACGAAAACGTAGAAGTAGCTACCCTTTGCGATGTCGATAAAGTGGTGTTGCAGGAAAGAGCGACCGATTTTGAAAAAAAATACGGAAAAAAGGTGCAAACCGAGCAAGACCTCAGAAAAGTGTATGAAGATAAAACCATAGATGCTGTAAGCATTGCCACGCCAAACCACTGGCATGCATTGGCCGCAATATGGGCTTGTCAGGCTGGAAAAGACGTGTATGTAGAAAAACCAGCCTGCCATAACCTGTACGAAGGCCGCAAACTGGTTGAAGCAGCTACAAAATACAACCGTATTGTGCAGCACGGCGTGCAGTTGAGAAGCTCGGCGGCTATACAAGAAGCCATCAAACATTTGAGAGATGGGCTTATCGGAAAGGTTTACATGGCTCGTGGGACTGTCTATAAATGGCGACCTGATATTGGTAACTTAGGGCCATCGGCCGTGCCAGAGGGTTTAGACTGGGATTTATGGCAAGGCCCTGCCAAAGCCAGAGAATTCAGCAAAAACTATGTGCATTACAATTGGCATTGGTTCTGGGATTATGGTAATGGCGACATCGGCAACCAAGGTGTACACGAAACTGATCTTTGTATGTGGGGGCTGGATGTGGGCTTACCGGAAGTGATTACGTCAACAGGTGGCAAATACTTGTGGAACGATTGCAAAGAAACGCCGGAAGTACTTACATCGACCTATCAGTATCCGAAAGAAGGAAAAGTGATACAGTTTGAAGTACGACCTTGGATGACCAACAAAGAAGATGGCATTGAAGTAGGCAATATATTTTATGGCGACAAAGGCTATATGGTAATAAACGGGTATAACGACTATAAGACTTTCTTAGGCCGAAACCGTGAGCCAGGCCCTGCCAGAAATGCAGGCGGCGACCACTACAAAAACTTTGTTGATGCAGTAAGAGCTAAAAACAAAGCCTTACTTAACGGGCCAATCGAGACAGGGCATCTGTCGGCAAGTATTGCGCACTTGGGTAACATCTCGTATCGTTTAGGCCGAACATTGAAGTTTGACCCTAAAACCGAAACATTCCCGGGCGACAAAGAAGCGAACGCTATGCTAAGTCGTAAATACCGTGCGCCTTATGTTGTGCCTGAGAAGGTGTAATTGTATGCTTAAAAACGTTTTAAGAAAGTAAAAATATCCAGATTCTATTTGGTATAAGCAAGACCATTCTCTAATATCTCTACATTAGTATCAGCTCTTTAACCATCAGGAACTGATGTATCATAGTGGAGTTTTTACTGAGGCTGTCTCAAAAGTTTTTTATACCAAATAATATTTGGAAAAGACCCCACCCTAACCCTCCCCAACAATGGGGAGGGGACAAAAAAGCCCCTCTCCCCACAGTTGGGGAGAGGGGTTGGGGAGTGGGGTCAGTGTCTTGCCAAATAATATTTTGTGCTATTTTCTTTTGAGACGGCCTCTTGGGGATGGGGTCAAGTCTAATTCAACCCCTATAAAAAACCTATTCATGACCGATTCTACGACTAATCAGCAAAGTACACTTAAACAACTCTTACAATTGCCTGTGCTGGTGGCCGCCCTGGGCTATCTGGTAGATATGTACGACCTTTTCCTTTTTAATGTGGTGCGTGTTCCCAGCCTGAGAGAATTAGGTTTTGAAGGCGAACAATTATTTGAAGAAGGCGCCAAACTACTCAATATCCAAATGGCTGGTATGCTCATTGGGGGCATTGTGTGGGGCGTAATGGGCGACAAACGAGGCCGTTTGTCTGTACTCTTTGGTTCAATTATTATTTATTCATTAGCCAATATTGCCAATGGTTTTGTAAACTCTGTTCCACAATATGCCATTTGCCGATTCATTGCCGGTGTTGGTTTAGCTGGTGAACTAGGGGCAGGGGTAACGCTGGTAGCCGAAATATTGCCAAAGCAAATACGTGGGTATGGTACTACTATTGTGGCAACGTTAGGCTTAGTAGGGGCAATAGCCGCCTATTTTGTAGCCGAGCTATTCGCATGGCGTGTATCTTATTATGTAGGCGGTGGTATGGGCTTGTTGTTATTGATTTTGCGCATAAACATCTTCGAATCGAAAATATTTGTTGATGCCAAAAACAAGCATATTGAGCGAGGTAACCTACTGATGCTTTTCAATAATAGAAAGCGTTTTGTTAAATACCTGATGTCGATACTGGTAGGTTTGCCAATCTGGTTTGTGGTAGGCATTCTTATCACTTTTTCACCCGAATTTGCCAAAGCTGCCGGAATCCTCGAGCCTATCAACGCAGGCAAAGCCGTGATGCTTACCTTTACCGGGCAAGTATTTGGCGATGTAGCCAGCGGATTTTTAAGCCAGTACCTGCAAAGCCGCAAAAAAGTGATTCTACTCTTTATTTTGCTTTCATTGAGCTTTATACTGGTTTACCTGTTAGTGCCTGTAAGCAGCCCATACAGTTTCTATCTGATATGCGCATTTTTAGGTTTTTGTAATGGTTACTGGACACTCTTCATCACCATTGCAGCCGAATTATTTGGCACTAACCTACGTGCAACAGTGGCAACTACGGTTCCAAACTTTGTTCGTGGCGCAACTATTCCATTGTTGGCTGTTTTCAAACTATTAAAACCTGACATGGGCATTATGTATGCCGCCTTGATAATAGGCGTTTTCACGGTAGCTATATCGCTGATAGCCCTCTGGAATATAGAAGAAACCTTCACGAAAGACATGGATTATGTAGAGTAAATCCTGTGGATTCAAACATATTAACTACCGACCGTAGAGACAAGGCTTTTGCCTTGTCTCTGTTGTTGTATTTGTAAAGAAAAATTCAATAACAACTAAAATTGTAACCATAAATCATCATTTCCTGTTTGAGTACGATTAAAAACCGAGAGAGAATCAATAGAAAGATGAAAAGATGTAGCAGGTTTTTAATTGCACGAGTTTAAATGATGCCTGCTTTTTTGCGTTACTTTTTTTCAGGTAAAAAAAGTAACAACCCTCCAAATAAGAATTATTGACAAAACTAAATTTGGGGAAAGGACATTTTTTAGATTAATGGTATTCTAATTTATACTCTAACTAATTCCTTCAAAAAAATCTAACAACCTTTAGCTTTGTGCTATATCTTTGCAGCAAAATGTAAGATTCGTGAGAAAAGCAATTGCCATATTACTCCTGTTTTCAGTAATGGTTCGCCCTTTTACTCAGGCTTACTATCTTATCGATTATCAACTCCGTCAGGGTTTTATTACCAAAACCTTTTGTATTAACAAAGCGAGACCCCAGCTTAATTGTAATGGCAAATGTTATCTGGCACAGCGTTTAAAAGCCGCCGAAGAACGAGAAACCAAAGCACAGCATAATATCTTTGAAAAGTACGAAATCCCGACCATGATTTGTGAAGAACTCACAAATTTGAGTTTCCGGTCATGCAGTTTCGAGACAAGTACTACTTTAGATACCTACACCAATCACTACACTGGCGCATACACCGCACATATTTTCCAACCTCCCTGTTTAGCTTAATTTTTAATTATGTTGATGCCAGAAACTTCTGAATAGCTCAGTAGTTGTTTTGTGCTTGCGTTTTGTATCACCGAGTTTATTCGCTGGCACTCTAAATAAAACCATTATTAATTTTGCAGAAAATCAGTGAAATACATACCTTAATCACTAATTTTCTAAATCGCACATTCACTCAATAATTTTAAATAATAGATGAAAAAAATACTCATTCTTTTATTCTGTGCCATATCAGTAGCGCAGGCACAACAAGGCGGTACAGTAAATATCCGTTTCGACCATTTTGTAGGTAGCGAGGTGCTGAACCTCGACACCCATACATATAAAAATGCCGCAGGCAATGAATTTAAGGTATCCTTGTTTCAATATTTTGTGAGCAACATCAAGTTGTTAAAAAAAGATGGCTCGGCCTATACTGTGCCGCAAGATAAATCATATTTTCTTATCAAAGAGAGCAACGAAGACAGCAAAACCATTACCCTGACTGATATTCCGAAAGGAGTATATACCGGCGTTAGTTTTCTGATAGGGGTCGATAGTGCTAGAAGTGCCTCAGATATTAGCCAACGTAAAGGCAGCCTAGATGTAGCCGGCGAGGCACAAGATATGTATTGGGCCTGGAACTCAGGCTATATTTTTGTAAAGATGGAAGGTGTTTCAGCGCAAGCGTCATCTTCAAACAATGTCTTTATGTATCATATTGGCTTGTTTGGGGGTATCGGTGTTAAGAAAACCCTTAATAATATTAAATATGCAAATGTGTCATTTGGCAAAGAGCCGCTCAAGGTGCAATCGGGCAAGAATGCTCCTGTAATTGTGCTGATAGCTGATGCCATGAAACTATTGAATGGCCCGAATAAAATTGATATGGCCGAGAACCCATCTATAATGGGTGGCCCGTTTTCAACCAAAGTTGCCGAAAACTACCAATCAATGTTCTCGTTTAGTGGATTTTTACCGCCAATTAAAGCCGCAAAATAAGGTATATATATGTTAGTAAGCCTATGCCTGCAAAGAATAAAATCATCATACTATCAGCCTTTGTGCTGATAGTATGTTTGTCATTTAAGAATACACAAGATACTGCGCTGTTTACTGTTCCTGGCAATTTCCCGAAGCCTGCTTATCAGTTTGCACGCAATCCGCTCTCGGCCGATGGAATTGAGCTTGGTAAAACCTTGTTTTACGATGCCATTGTTTCGAGCGATAATACTGTGAGTTGTGGCAGTTGCCACCAGCAATCGGCGGGTTTTACGCAGCATGGGCACGCTTTGAGCCACGGTGTAGACGACAGGCTAACTAAGCGCAACTCAATGCCCTTGTTTAATATGGCTTGGGCTACTAGTTTTGGCTGGGATGGCGGCGTGCACGACCTCGATTTTTTTGCGGTTTCGCCCATTACCAACCCTGCCGAAATGAACGAATCTTTGGGTAATGTGCTTGAAAAACTACGCAAAAGCGAGCAATATCCTGCCATGTTTAAAAGGGCATTCGGTACCGAAGAAATCAACTCCGAGCGTTTTCTGAAAGCCCTTTCGCAATTTATGCTCACAATGGTATCGGCCAATGCCAAATACGATAAGTATATGCGTTATGAGGGAGTTGAGCTAAACGAAACCGAACTGGCCGGAATGGCGCTTTTCAAACAAAAATGTGCTTCGTGCCATTCGGGTGAATTGTTTACCGATTTTTCGTTTCGGAACAATGGGCTCGGTGGCATGACCGACGATGATAAAGGGAGATTTGAGGTAAACCAGAATGAGGGCGACCAATTTAAATTTAAAGTACCGAGCCTCAGAAATCTGTCCTATACAACGCCTTATATGCACGATGGACGTTTTAAAACGCTTGAAGAAGTACTGGCGCATTATGCTTCAACGGTAGAAAAAAATGATTTTCTCGACCCACTATTAAGCCAGAACGGGCAATTGGGGATTGCACTTACGGCCGATGAGCAAAAAAAAATTATT
Organism: Emticicia soli; assembly: GCF_037860775.1. Taxonomy (NCBI): domain Bacteria; kingdom Pseudomonadati; phylum Bacteroidota; class Cytophagia; order Cytophagales; family Leadbetterellaceae; genus Emticicia; species Emticicia soli. The sequence continues at coordinate 138,301 of NZ_JBBEWC010000008.1, forward strand.
AGTTTTCTGAAAACGCTTGACGACGAAGACTTTATCAATAACCCAAAGTTTGCTGAAACCACATTGGCGCTTTCTATACCTAAGCGAAACGTGGAACTCGATGTGATGCCTTTTAAAACCAAATCGGTTAAGGTAAAAGAGGTACTGAACCAGGGCATAGAGGTTTACCTAAAAATGAAAGAGGCCATTAAAACCCAGAATACGGGTTCTGCCGCAGCTTTATCAGAAAGATTACCCAAAGTGCTCCGTAAAATTGATGTTTCAAAATTAGGCAAAAAAGAAAAAGTGTTTTTTATCAGCTACCTCGAAAAAGTAACTTTCAACGCTGACCATATTATTGAAGGAGAATACTCAGCCGAGCATCAGGCCGACCATTTCAACGAGTTATCAAAGTATTTCTATGTACTGATAGCTTCCTTTAAGCCAAATAGTACAGATTTATATTACCACAGATGCGAAACATCAGACCAGAACTGGCTGAGCAATAAAGCGCAAGAGGTACTTGCACCAGCTAATTGTAGTACCATAAAAACAATAAAATTATGAAACACACCATCATTAGTTTATTTGTATGTATGAGTTTTGCCACTGCACTCTGGCAGGAGCCTAAACAGACCAAAGAGCAAAAAGACCCTGTTTGTGGCATGAAGGTTACCCCAAAAGCACCTTACAGCTCAACACATAAAGAAAAAGAACACAAGTTTTGTAGCAAATCATGCAAGGCAAAATTTGATGCCAACCCCGAAAAATATGTAAAGAAATAAGCAATGAAGCCCATTTACCGACAATTTATGCGTTTTGCCGCTCATACGATTTTTCAAAAAAAACATCATTTATTTTTTTGGATATGCAATCAGCAGGGTTATTTTTGTTATAAATTCAAACACAGTGGGCCTCAGACGTAACACAATTTTCTTTGATATAGAACAAAACCCCACTCCCTGAATCCCTCTCCCCAACAGTGGAGAGAGGGACTTCCAACTCCCTTCCCCACTGTTGGGGAAGGGTCGGGGATGAGGTCTTTTAAAGTTTATATTTGAGATAAGAAAAGAAATACCCTGTTGTTTGTTAAGGAGTAATTATATCTAAGTCCGGAAATTTATAATGAAAAAGCTTACTTTACTGATAATGTTGATGCTGGTTGGCGGGGCATTAAGTGCGCAAGAAAAAAAGAAGAAATTCTTTGTGGCCGAAAAAATAGATTATGACGCCAAAAGCGAAAAAGAGATTAAACAAACAGATGCTGAACTGAAAGACGAAATGACTACTTTTCTGGGTTTTGGTTTACGATTCTCAATTACGAATGTCGACGAGAGTCTGACACCGGGCGATAAAGAAGACAAAAAGAAAACGGGTTTACGCTTTCAGGTAGGTTTTCAGATGCCTAAATTTATTAAAACAAAGCCTCCACAAAAAATCTTCAAGGCCGGAATGGATGTTGGGGTTGTGAGATAGGAGCATTAGAAATTAAAATCCCGTATAATGGAATATCTTAAGCGATACTCCATTCATACGGGATTTTATCATTGTAGACTATTCATATTGCAATTCCCTACGCCCGTTTCTTTAATTTCTTTATCTGCAAATAATCCAGAAAATAGATTACTTTGAGCGAGAAATTGTTGTTTTGTTCGGTTTGAAGGGTATTTTGCAAGTTATCTAAATAATTGTTGTTAGCAATATCAGAATCCATCACACTAGCTTCTTTCCATACCACATTCAAGAAACTGCCCGGGGCAAACTGCCAGGTGTACACCATATCAATATTAAAGAAATTAACATTCCGGTTCAGATTTTCGGTGATACCGCTTTTAGGCATGAGTGTGCCGTTATCAGTAAGTGTAAAAAACGATTTTGGTTTTACAACACTGGCGTAGTGCCGGGCTCTGAATGTAAGCCCCATTTTATTGGTAAAGTTATATTTCAGAAACAAAATGTGGTCGACCGAATTTACGTTTCTAAGCGCAAATAGGGGAGTGCCATCGGTCAGAATAGTGGCAAAACCAAGCCCGGTAGGGCGCAACTGATAATTGACCGAGTGCCTGATTGAAAACTTACTGTTGAAACGGTAGGTTTGTGCAAAAAACAAATCGGTGCCGCTCAGGTCGTAAAAATTCAGAAAAACTCTTTCGGCTACCTCAGCATTTACCGAGTATTTCTTGGCATAATTACTTTCTATCCATGCTCCGGCCATTACACTATTGCCTCGTTTGAAAACTTTTCCTGATATACGAGGCTCATAGAAATCATTCTGTTTGGGCGTAAATTGCGCAAATACACCAAACCAATGCAGTTTTTTGTTTTGGGCATTGATATTTAAAGCAAAATTAGACTGCTGGTATTTGGACTCAATATTGCCAATTGGCGAAAACAAAGAACTAAGCGTAGCATTGAAATTATAAAACAAGCGGTTGTACCATTTCTTTGGCTCGGTGTATCGGTAGCCCAGGTACAAGGCATGGTTAATAAAGTTATTGTTAGTAAAATAGCCTAAATCGTTACTCGTAAATTTGGTATCTGTCAATTGCTGAGAAAGGCTGAAATTGAAGCGTCCGCTGGTTTTGGCAAAGCCAAAAGAATGGCTGTATCCGGTTGAATGCTTTTTGTCAGGTACTTTATAAGTCAGGTTGCTAATGGCTACGCTGCCCGTCCAATTATACGTATTTTTCTTGTCGAAAAAGCTAAACATACCCGAGCTTACATTGGCATTATAATTATTGTTGCCACGCAGCACACTGGTATTAATAAAACTCACACTCGAATTATGTTTCAGGGTTTGGTCAAGCACCAGAATATTGTAATTGGTGGTAGGGTCGGTTTCAACCTTTCTGGTTTCGCCCGTTTCGGTGTTTTCAATAATGGCATATTGCGGTCGGGTAACGGCATTCAGAATCCCGATACCTAGGCCGCCTTTCATACGTCCTGATACTTTAGAGGCATTAATCAACTTCGATTCCGTCGGGTTCGTCAAAACTTGTTCATAAGGTTTTAAACCACTGTAGGCTTCTCCAAAATTGATTGGTGCACCACCAATACGCCTCGAATAAAAGAGATTTCCTTTATTAAATAGTTCTGTACCCTCGGTAAAGAAACTACGGTTTTCGTTAAATTTTACCTCAAATGGTGTAAGGTTTAGCACCCGATTATCGCTTTGCACCTGCCCAAAGTCAGGAATCAACGTGGCATCAAGTGTAAAAGCCTGGCTCAAACCCAATTTTAAATCCAAACCACCCGAAACCTGATTCGTCCAGTTTTTCTGGTCGGCTTGGTTAGTCGGGAAATGATTGGCATATACTGAAAAGTAGGGCGATAATTGTAAGCGAATCGGCGGTTTTATATCAGCAATGCCCGTCCACAAGCCCTCTTGGGTCAGAAAACCATTTACATTAGGGTCGATTGCACTCCAAGTATTCTGCTGCTCGGTTTTACGGCGGCGACGTGTGATATTCAAACCCCAATCCTGCAATTTATCTTTGCTGAACCTGATAGCTGCGTAAGGTAGAAATATTTCAAACGACCAACCTTTATCGTGTATGATTACGGCACTTTCCCAAACAGCATTCCAACTGAAATCTTCACCACCATTATCGTCGTTTGTGTTTGGAGTCATTTTGGCGTCCCATTGCTCGCCTAATGGCGTAACAAAATACTCAAAGCCATTCAGTTTATCGTTGTAAGTGTCAAAGATAATCCCGATGTAATCGTTTGCACCGAAACCGTCTCGGCCTACCAGTTCTTTCGAAATATTCTTGATGTCTTTTTCATAGCAAGTGCCACCAAAATAGATACCGGCATCGGTGTACATCAAAAAAGTTTCAGTACGGTTTTCTAATTCTTCTTTCCTGCCTACTACCGGACGAAACTCTGTGTAATCGTCAAGCAATGAAGCATCTTGCCAGGCAGCTTCGTTTAGTCGGCCGTCAATTACCACGGGTTTGTTAGTACGTCGGGCTTCAATTCGCTTGGGTGTTATCTGGGCATAGAGGGGAGAATAGCCAATAAAGGCTAAGGGTAAAGTTAACAGTAATAGCTTTTTCATAAAGATTAATCATACGTAATTATACGGTGCAAATTTATAGCAATCTGCTAGCTTCCCGCTATTAAAATATGTTAAATAGCGGTTTTTTATAATTATCAAGCGAAGTAATAGCGATGAAAAGACAAGAGAAATTCAGAGATGTTGCATGGTGAGGGGATTTTTTTGAAAATATTTTTTTGATGAATAGGGGAGGAAGATGAAAGTTTGTAGAGAATTGTATTTTAGTAGAGCCGTACGGTCGCCGCGCGATTGCGATACGGCTCAAGGGCTTATTTAAATGTTTGAACTAAATGTAGTCAAAAAACCTTGAAATATTATGTATTTTGCCTCAAATTGTAGCAAAAAGCAGATTCTACGAAAGAGGCCGTCTCAAAAGAAAATAGCACAAAATATTATTTGGCAAGACACTGACCCCACTCCCCAACCCCTCTCCCCAACTGTGGGGAGAGGGGCTTTTTTGTCCCCTCCCCATTGTTGGGGAGGGTTAGGGTGGGGTCTTTTCCAAATATTATTTGGTACAAAAAACTTTTGAGACAGCCTCACCAATTGGTTTCGTTTATGTTATAAAAGTTTATTTTTCATCTTACTTCCCTCTCAACTTATCTTCCAATACTTTCATAAAATACCCACCAACTACGCTACGGGCTTGGAAGCCTACCATTTTGCCGGTAGTAGTTTCGTGCCAATCGCTGATAGGTACACGTGAGCTTGTTTGAGTGGCATATTTGTACATAGGCTCAACAAGTGCATCAAAATCTTGTTTTTTATCAGCCAATACCGCAGTCCAGATTACCCAGTCTGATTTTGTGTAGGTTTTGCGGCTATCAAGAGGCAAGCCGAACGCATTTTGTTTGGTCAGGTAATACGCAATTTCTTTCTCGTAGACCTCTTTCGGGAATAAATTCATTTTCAGCAATTTATCCCAAATCAGGTTATATTTCTGGCTCCAGGTGCCTTTATCGTTGAAAGTCAATGCGTAGTGGTCGCCATCGGCAGCCATTTCCATCCATTTGCTTACCATCTCCTTCGTTAGCTTGCGGTACTTTTCCGCCGTTTGTTTTTCGCCTAGTTGTTCGGCCAATTGCGCATAACCACCCAAAGCTACAATGGCTTTTACCGAGAGGTTTGCATTGCGGGCAAGGTGTCCGGCAAAATCATCAGTACATAGTTGCAAGGCAGGGTCTAACCCTTCTTTGCTTAGGTAATCGGCCCAGATAGAGAGCGTTTTCCAATGTTTTTTGGCATAAAGTGCATTGCCTTCAACTTTGGCAATAGCAGCCACCAGGCTAATCATGTTGCCACATTCTTCAACAGGCATATCTTCGCCGTAGGTCTGGCCATTGGCTATCGGATAAGTGCCTAAATCGTGTGCAGCAAAAGGTTTTCCCCATTTGCCGCTTTCACTATAGTAAAAAATTCCGTTTAGCATACCTTTCAGCAATGCAGGATTATAAGCCAGAAATAACGGTGCAGACGGATAAGTTACATCAACGGTATTGATAGAACCATTGCTGAAATTCTCTTTCGACATAAACAACAAATCACCTGTTGGACTTTTTACAAGTTTATGTGCCGAGATACTCTGGCGATAAGCCAGTTCGCACAAACGGGCGTATTCTTCGCCGCCTGCCTTTACTGCATCTTTATAAATCATGCGGTTTAATGCCTCACATTTCTTTATTATGGCTGCATAGTTTGTGTGTGCCTTTGCTAATTCGCCTTCAATAGTTGCGCCTTTCGTCAATTTCCACCAAGGCAAAAGATTTGTGTTGAAGTATTGTATCGACTGTATGTCGTCATAGCCAAGCATAAACACCTGTTCTTTGCCGCTGCTGCCTACTTTACCTGCATTTAAAAGGGTATTGAGCAATAAATGCTTACCCCCCAGATTGGTGTTAGCTGTTGGGTTAAATGCCTGAGCTACATCGGCACCACTACCGATAGACTGCACTACACCGCTTGTTTTAGGCACAGCTACATACATATACCCCCAGTCGATGCGCACATCGTCGCCTTTTAGTTTCAGTATGTTTTGTGAGGTTGTACCAGCTTTCAGTATCGCCAGACCATTGGCAGTGTATTGGTTTGCCTTTACTTCCTGCGCAGGCGTATTAACCGCAATGTCGGTAGAAGCACCCAGATACAGGCGCACATCGTGCAGAAGATTATCAGTAGCTTTCATTTTAGCACTGATATATGAAACAGGGCGCGACAGAAGTGTCAAATCATTAATCAATAACGGAGACGTGAAGGTTAGCGTTAAATCAACCTTTCCACACGTAAAATCATAAATGGTTTGGGTGGCGTTCAACGTTACTTTGTTTTGCACCGCCGTTTGGAGTTTCGGGTTTGGCTTTTCTACAATTTTCTCAACAATGCCAGCATCAAGAATCGCACCGCCAACGTTGTTTATTACGTGTATTGCCAGCAGGTTTTCTCCGGCTTTTAGTTTGCTTTTGGCTGCTTCGGGTATTGGTACATAAATATATTTGTTTGTCCAGCCCTTAACTTTATATACTACCTCACCGTTTAGGTACACCTCTACGTCGTCGTCATGATTCAGTTTCAGGTAAAGTGCCTCGGCGTTCAGGTCTTTTACTACAAATTTTCTACGCACCCATATATCTTTGGTATTCCATTCGGTTTTCGACATTGTCGGATTATTACCAAAGGGTGCAATGCCTTTTTTCCACTTGCTATCGTCAAGGTCAGGGTTCATCCAGTTTTCGCCCGGATTCGTTTCTGTATAGGCAGCTTCATAATTCACCTCATCACCAGCCGGAACGATAGTTTTGTAGTTATCGCCATTTTTACCCATAAAACGATAAGCAATGCCATCAACTTCAATCATACCAATCAACGAATGCTCGGCGCCTGTCCAATGTTTGGTTGGCGATTCTGTAAGCTCATCAGTATTTGACCAGATACTAAAATAGGTATCGTGCGTAATAAGCGGGTAAGCAGGGGCTTTGCTGCTTTGCCCAAAAAGAAGGGTATAGTTTAAGAAAAGAAGTACTCCAATAAATGTGGCTTTCATGATTTGGGGTTTAAATATCAGATGAATAGGATGAGCCAGCAATTTACTAAAAATTTAGGGCTTGGGCAATTAGAATAGCTTGATAAAATGATTAATAAACCGATTTACTAAAAGGAATATTACCACAAAACGATTATATAGAAAATCAACTCAATTAATTGTAAGCCATCGCAGATTCTGAAACAGATAAGGAGTAGTTTTCTTAAAAAGATACCCTTATTTTTCAAGGGTATAAATACTTGATTTTGATTTTCTGAATTAGTTGATTTGTTTTACCATTGCCTCAATTTATACGAAAACCCTTGCTAACATATAAATTTTTTAACTAATTTTGGTGTAATTATTTTCCGGTTCATTTTTTCCGGCTTTGTTTTCGGTATTTTCTTAATTGCTTTCTTTCTGCACTAGCAAATAGTATCTGTTGAGGGTCAAACTGCAGATACGTACTGTTAAGTGTGCTCACTTTAAGGTCAGGTAAACCCTTTTTAAAACTATAATCATCACCAGAAGTCCATCATATGTCTTCTGCAATGTATGACATTGCCAAACTGCGTTTTTTAACCGATTTTCCTTAATTTTTTATCTGTTATACCTTTACATCGTTAGGTAAAGGGAAACTTATATATGCCATTATTAAACCTAACGTAGCCTGGCTTATGAAAAACATCTATCTACCACCTTATCAAAAAATACTGCTTTTTTGTGTCTTGCTTCTTAGTGGTCATTTAATTTTTGCTCAATCCTTGCCCATCCCCACTAATGTTACACCCAATCAGGTATATTGCACAAGTGTATCGCTTACTTTACAAGCAACTTGTTCGCAAGGTGTGCCTGTTTGGTATGATGAAAATGACATAGAAATTTATGACCTTGATGTGAATGTTAGTTCGCCGACTCTTTATTATGTAATGTGCGAAGAAGTTTGTTCGTGTGTTAGTAGCGACCCGGTTTTTGTGACTTTCGAACATCTGGAACCGCTTGTAGCAACACGAAGCCAAGTTGCCTGTGCCGGAGACCAAGTAAAGCTAATCGCTTTTTGCCCGGCGGGTGTGGTAGAATGGTTTAAAAATGATACTTCAACGCCCGTAGCCCCTGAAGACCTTATTCAAACAATAACTGCTCCTGTTGATTACCTGGTACGTTGTAATAACCCTGATGAACCTTGTATAAGCGATACCAAAACGGTTTCAATTACCTTAGGTACTACGCCTTTAGATGCTCCGACAGCATACACCCCCGACCAGACCATTTGCAGAGGAACACCCGTAACTCTTTCAGCCACTTGCCCGACAGGCGTGGGTCATTTTTTTGAAGATGACGGATTAACAGAAATAAACGCCTCGGCGGTTTTCGCTGAGTCTACAAGTTCATATAAAGTAAGGTGTGAAGATAACTTTGAGTGCCCGAGCCCTTTTGCGTCGTTCACCATCACAGTTACAATTCCGCCACCACCTACAGGTGTTACAAACCCAACTGTATGCAAGGGCGAAATGGTAACACTAACGGCCAATTGTAGCTCAGGCGAAAATGTAGCATGGTATCTTAACAACGAATCTACGCCTTTAGCCGATACAAGCTTTATTGCAAGCACAAATGCTACTTATAAAGTTCGTTGCGAAACTATTGCAGACCCAACTTGTGTGAGCGATTTTGCCAGCAGTGTGCTTACCGTTACAACCAATATTACCTCTGAGCCTGTTTCAACTCAGGTTTGCATGGGCGATGTGGCCACTTTTACAGTAGGCGTTAATAGTGCCTCTACCTACCAATGGCAAAAAAGACAACGCAATGGCGCTTACGCAAATATTCCTTTGGCTACAAGTGCTACACTTACTATTCCGAACACAACATTGGCCAACAAAGGCTTTTATCGGTGTGCTGTTACAAGTACCTGTACTGTTTATACCGAAGAGGTTTTGCTCACTTTTAAAGATGCCATAGTTGATAATGGTAAAATGGTGCCTAACGATGTTAGTTTCCTAGACCAATTTGCTAGTGCTACCGCCATTTCTGATAGCCTTGGCCTAGTGAGTGCCTGGTCTAAAAACAATGGAGAGGGGGCGGTTTATATATATAAACTTAATAATAACGGCAAATGGTCGGGAGTTGGAGAACTTTCTCCTTCCGACCTTTCGTCCGACGATTCGTTTGGTTCTGCGCTAGCCATCTCTGGCGATACCCTTTTTATAAGCGCACCTTACCAGGACGGCGACATGGGTTCTGTATATATTTTTGCAAAGCAAGCCAACAATACCTGGACACAGATAGATAAAATAAGACACCCAGACATAAATCATGGCGATAATTTTGGTGAATCTATTGGTGTTGACAATGGCACAATGGTGATAAGCGCTGTTGGAAGCGAGGCAATTTATATATATGAAAGAAATAATTCGACAGGTGTTTGGGAATTTAAACAAAACATAACAGGCAACTCGGCTACTGACTTTGGTTATGCAGTTGGCGTGTCTGGTAAAACACTCGTGGCTGGTGCACCGGCAGAAGGCGCAGACGGAGCCATTTATATTTTTGAAAGAAATAATTTAGGCGTATGGCAAGAGAGTCTGAGGTCTGCACCTGTTATTAGTCTGCTTAGCGGGTCTCGATTTGGTAGCTCGGTGGCTATTAGTGGCAGCAATATTATTGCTGCGGGTATTGAACCTCTGTCTGTTCACAACAAAAGTACGATACACAGCTACCAGCAGAATAGTGTAGGAACTTGGGCACTGAAAGGTATAATTAACTCGCCTGATATAGCTACCGATGGGCAAAATGCTTCGGTAGTAGCTATTTATGATAACATGGCAATAGTTGGCTATGCTCTCAATCAGATAAATAAAGGTGCTGCCGTAGTTTTTGAACTCAACACAGCAGGCAACTGGGTACAGAAAAGATTGCTGATACCCGCCGATATTAAAACCGGAGATAATTTTGGGGCAGCAGTAGCTATTGGTAAAAACGGTGCTATTGTTGGAGCGCCATTTCTGCCTTTACTGCCAATAGAGCTACGCTCGGGTTCAGCATATTTTTATCGTCTTCATACCTATCCCAAACCTGTGGTAAATACTGTGGCTCAAGCCGCAAGCGTTTGTCCGGCAGAAACTGCCACATTTAACCTTACGGGTTTGCCAAGCACCGATGCTTATACTATTACCTATAAAATTGATGTTGCCGGAACCGAAAAATCTATTGTTGTAACACCCGACAGCACAGGTAAAGCCTCATTTACTGAAACCCTTATATTGGCCAATAATACCAAAAGTATTTTTATTACCAAGATAAAAAACAACGTGAGTACCTGTGAACAACCACTTAGTGTATCGTCGGTATTAACGGTTAAAGCGCCAACGCAAATTATTGAGCATCCTGCACCAATGACAGTGTGCTTTGGTGAGACTGCATATTTTATGAGCGAAGCAACAGGCGAAGGCTTGCTGTCTTTCCAATGGCAAAGGCAGGCACCCACTTTAAGTGGTTTCGACCAAGTGCTGAACAATAGTTTCTCTGATGTTTCGATGCTTACCCTGCCTGACAGAACCCTTGCAGATAATGGGGCAAGATACCGGGTAAAAGTATTTGGCGAATGCGGCGTGGCTACTTCAAACGATGCCATGCTTACCGTGTTGCCTAAAGCAAGTGTTTCGGCAACTACCACAGGGCCAATTTGCCCGGGGTCTACGGCCCAGATAAACTTTACAGGTACACCCAATGCAGAGGTTTTTTATACTGTAAACAATGTGCCAGCATCTGTTACGCTCAATGCTATGGGCACAGCTACTGTAAATACTGCGGTGCTTACGCACGATGTCGACTACCATCTTACGAGTATGCACGTGTTGGGTAATTGTAATCAGCAATTATCTGACATTGTGCGGGTACAGGTACGCACGCTGGGTTCAAATCCGCCACTTGTGCTCACAAGCCCCTTGCACGACGTACTACCTAATGGCACTCAAAGCTATGCTGCCGAAACAATTCAGACTACCAACAAAATCAATACATCGGCTACCGCATCTCATATAGGTAATAAATTTGTGATACTAGAGCCGGGTTTTGAAGCCAAATCGGGTAGTGTTTACACAGCCAGAGTTACCGCTGCTTGCCCGTAAGATAATTTAATTGTGAGGTACAGAAAACAGGCTTTTTCTGTACACATCGTACAAAGTAAATAAGCATTTGTTTTACCAATTTTATTGCCTTGTTTATGAAAAATTTATACCATATATATTTCCAGAGAGTCCTGATTTTTTGTGCATTGCTGTTAAGCAGCCAATTGAGTTTTGCTCAGGTGATAGACGCTCCAACTGACGTTACAAACAACCAGACGTTTTGTTCGAGTCTTTCAGTTACTTTACAAGCCACCTGTGCCGAAGGTAATGCAACATGGCTTGACAAAAACAATATTTATGTAACCGACCTGAACATAAGCCTTACCGACTCGGCCGTGTATCAGGTTTATTGTAAGGCTATTTCTGGTCTTGACTCAAGTGCTTCGGTTTTAGTAACATTTGATGAGCTCTTGCCTGTTGTAACTATCCGTAACCGTATAGCGTGTCCAGGGGAAAAAGTAAGGCTATCAGCAACTTGCAGTGTCGGAGAGGTATTCTGGTATGGAAGTGATACAACACAACCCGCTTTGGGCACAGGAGACATAGACCTAACGCTGACATCAGACAAAACTTTCAATGTTCAATGTTCAACATCTTCAGGTACACCTTGTATAACTGATTTTGTAGAATTTTCGTTTGCCGACCCTACTGCTGCAAACATTCTGTCGGAGCCAGACCCGAGCTCAACTATATTTGTTTGTGAGGGCGAATCATTTTCATTAAGTGCCTCATGCCAACGTGGTATGCCATTTATTTTTAAAAACAATGAGGTAGAAGAACTTTCCAATCCGATAACACCAGCATCAACGGGTACAAGTATCTATAAAGTAAGATGCGAAGATGGCAATAATTGTCCTTCAACATTTACGTCTTATACCGTTCAGGTTATTGCCCGTTCGCCGGCTACTGTTAGCACACCTGTATCTGTTTTTGCGGGCGAGTATGTATCTCTTGGGGCTACATGTACAGGTACTTTTACCCCAAAATGGTATCTGAATGATGAGGTTACCCCATTGGCATCTACAACAATTATTGCCCCTAACCAAACAACTACTTATAAAGTTCGTTGTGAGATGCCTAGTCTTCCGAGTTGCAACGGTGGGTTTAGTAGTTATACAGTTACAATACTTGATTATATTGATTCTCAACCAGTTTCAACTTTGATTTGTCTTGGCGATGCGGCCACCTTTAATGTAAGCATTGTCGACATCGCCAATGTACTAAATTACCAGTGGCAGAAAAGACAACCGAGCGGCGTTTTTGCTGATATTCCGGGTGCTATGGATTCTACATTTACTATTTTGAATACTACCTTAGCCGATAAAGGATATTATCGTTGTAGAATACAATTAAATATGCCCGATACAACGCTTTATTCAAACGAGGCATTCCTGAGCTTTCCGCAAACAATACGAGATAATGGGCAAGTTACGCCAAGCAGCATTACACTTGGTGACGATTTCGGCAATGCTATTGCTATTTCTGACAGCCTGGCAGTGATAGGAGCGGTGTCAAAAGACCTCGGAACAGGTTCGGTGTTTATCTATAAACTTAATCCAAATGGTAAATGGACACAAGTAACAGAACTAATGCCTGCCGATTTGATAAGGTGCGACCAATTTGGCTCTTCTATCGCTATTTCAGGCGATACTATTTTTGTAAGTGCTCCGTGTAAAAATGATGCGGGCGTAGTATATGTATTTGCCAGACAAGCAGGCGATACTTGGGTAGAGATTAACAAAATGCAACCTACTGCGGGTGCAATCAATGACTATTATGGTATCTCAATGGGTATTAGTCAGAACACCTTGGTTATAGGTGCCGATGGTCGGTCGAGCGTATTTGTTTACCAGAAGAATAACTCTGGCGAGTGGGACTTAGAGCAAGAAATAGTTAGCAATGGCGGGCCTAATACACGATTTGGCACCGCTGTAGGAATTTCGGGCCAGACCATTGTAGTGGGTGCGCCAGACGATGGTACGCTGGGCGCAATCTATGCTTACGAAAAAGACGAAACCAATACATGGGTAGAAAAATTATATTCGGTTCCGGATTCTCTCAGCATTAACTCTTTTTATGGCGACGATGTAGCCATTAGTGGCAACACAATTATTGCCTCAAGCTATAATCCGCTATTGAATTCGAATAAAATATATTACTACGAAAGAAGTGTAAACGGAAACTGGCAGCTAATAGGCACGCTTAATACTGATACACTAACGTATCATGCAAATGCTGGCTACTCATTGGCCATTCGTGATAACACCATAGTAGTAGGTGCCCCAAATAATAATGATGACAGAGGTGCCGTAATTGTTTTCGAAAAAGATGCAGCAAATATCTGGCAGCACAAAAAAGTAATTATCCCTGACAACTTAGCCAACGGAGACTATTATGGAGCTTCGGTTGCGCTCGGCAAAAATGCCATAATTGTTGGTGCACCTTTCTACGTTTCAATATCACCTACTGTAATAAAAAATAATTCGGCTTATTTTTACAGTCTCAATACTTCTCCAAAACCAGGTATAAGTACCGTAGCTCAGGTAGCAAGCGTTTGTGCGGGGCAAACGGCCACATTCAGGCTAACGGGCTTACCAAGCACCGATGCGTATACTATCACCTATAAAATTGATATATCAGGGGCACTTAAAACAAGAATTATAAACCCTGATAGCACGGGCAGGGCAACATTTACCGATACCTTGGCATGGGTAAATAACGCACAGAGTATATATATAACGAAGGTGAAAAATAACGTAAGCAATTGTGAACAAGCAATTAGCTTACAGGCGGTAGTGGCAGTTAAAACCCCAACCCAGATAATAACAAACCCTTCACCGCAGACGGTTTGTTTGTACGAAACGGCACTATTCACCGCCGAGGCCACAGGCGAGGGTTTACTTACTTATCAATGGCAGCGCCAAGGTCCGATTGCTGGCAGTGCCAACGCACCATTAAACAATAACTTTGCCGACCTTACTATGTTAAGTTTGCCTTACCGCACTTTTGCCGATAGCGGGGCTACCTACAAGGTGCGTGTAACAGGCGAATGCGGCGTGGTAACCTCAACTGCTGCCATGCTTAGAGTAGTGCCCAAAGCCGTAGTAACCGGTAGTTCTCCGGGCCCAATTTGTCCGGGTACATTCGGAACCATAAATTTTGTAGGCACATCCAATGCAGATGTTTATTATAAAGTAAATACGCCGGGCTCAACAACGCATTCAATAAGGCTGGATGTAAACGGCAGAGGTTTTATTACTACCAGTATTCTGACACAAGACACCGATTACATGATAGTAAGTGTAAGCCTGAACGGCAAATGCCAGCAGCAATTATCAACCATTGTGAAAGTAGAAGTAAAACCTTCAGGCATGAATCCGCCGATTACACTCACAAGCCCAAGTGACGATGTATTGCCTAGTGGTGTACAAAACCGTTTGGCACAGTCTGTTCAGGCACTCAATAAAATTGATAATACAGGCCGGGCCACGCATACGGGCAACAAATATGTATTATTATCGCCCGGCTTCGAAGCCAAATCTGGTAGTACATATATCGCAAGTATCTCCGCTGCGTGTCCGTGATACGAGTGGCTTAGTGCTTGAGTGATTAGAATTGAATATGACTACTCGGTTAGTTGTTGAAGGAATGAATGTTTTAAACATTTATTCCTTCAAATCAATGTTTTTGAAGAATCCCATCTCTAGTTCTTACCGGATGCTTATCTGCTTTAGAAGAAGGAAAGGGCTGGGATTCTTTATTTTTTCCTAACTCCTTTCATCTCCATCAATTCTCCCACAATCACTTGCTATTTAGGTTGTTTTCTCTAATCTTTGTTAAACAGGGCATTTCAGCCTAATTCACTTCTCAAAAACCTTAAAACGATTCGTTTCTTATGAAGAAACCCGGACTATCCTCTTTGACATTATTCTTTTTATTGTGCTTTATAGGTAGCATCCAAGCGCAAGTTATTACCTCTGCCGAAATCGATAATCTGGTAGAGCGTACCCTCAAAACTTTCGATGTGCCCGGCATTGCCGTTGCCGTAGTGAAAGATGGTAAGGTGATTCATGCCAAGGGTTATGGTGTGCGCTCGCTCAATACAAAACAAAAGGTAGATGAAAACACGCTCTTCGGTATTGCTTCCAACAGTAAGGCTTTTACAGCGGCTGCTTTGGGTATGCTTGTTGATGAAAAGAAATTGAAATGGGACGATAAAGTGCGTGATTTTATACCGGAATTTAAAATGTACGACCCCTTCGTAACAGAAGAGTTTACCATAAAAGACTTGCTCACGCACCGCAGTGGTTTGGGTCTTGGCGCAGGAGATTTGATGTTCTGGCCTGACTCTAATAATTTCAGCAAACAGGATATTATTCATAATCTACGATACCTGAAGCCTGTTTCAAGTTTCCGTACAAAATACGATTACGATAATCTGCTATACATTGTAGCCGGAGAAGTTGTAAAACGAGCCTCAGGCATTGAGTGGGAAGATTTTATTGAGCAACGAATCTTGCAACCGCTGGGCATGACCCAAACGGCCGCATCTTTCCGCCGATTAAAAAATAAATCGAACGTAATAGACCCGCACGCCCCTGTTGACGGAACTGTAAAAGTGATTCGCCGTGATTGGAGCGAAGTAGCCAATTCGGCAGGCGGGCTTTACAGCAATATTACCGACATGAGCAAATGGATTATTGCCCAGATGGACAATGGTAAGTATGGCAACGGCAAGCAATTATTCAGCGAAGAGGTACACGCCGAAATGTGGACACCGCAAACCATTATTCCGGTACGGGGTACAAACTCATACAATACCCATTTTGTAAGCTATGGCTTGGGCTGGAATCTGAGCGATGTAAAAGGTTACAAACAAGCTACGCACACGGGCGGTCTGGCCGGTATTGTAACACAGGTAACCCTGATACCTGAGCAAAAACTAGGTATTATTGTCTTTACTAACCAACAACAAGGCGCAGCTTTTGTAACTATTACCAACACCATTAAAGACAGTTATCTGGGTGTAAAAGGCATTGACCGCCTAAAAGAAAACCACGACAGAGTACTACAAGGCCAAGCCAATGCCAAGAAAATTACTGACGAAATCTGGAAAGATATTGAAACCCAACAAAAAAGCGCAGTAAAATTAGATAACAATCTGTTTACAGGTACATACCACGACAAATGGTTTGGCGATGTTGAAATTGCCATGAAAAACGGTAAATTGTGGTTTACCTCTAAGCGTTCGTTTTTGTTGAATGGTGAAATGTTCCCATACAAAGGCAATACTTTTATCGTGAAGTGGGGCGACCGTAGCCTTGATGCCGATGCCTATGTGATGTTTGACTTAGACAGCCAGGGCAAAGGTTCAGGCTTCAGAATGAGTGCTATTTCGCCACTAACCGATTTTAGCTTCGATTTTCAGGATTTAGAATTTAAGAGATAATTAGAATATTTGAAGGGGTTCAGAATTTTGAATCCCTTTTTTTTAATACATCTACAAGGTATGACGCCACTAAAACCAATTATTATAACCGACTTATTTTATAAATTAGACGCAAAACTGATTGAGGTCTTAGAGTCACTATCAGACGATGACTGGCACAAACCTACCATTGCACCGCTGTGGAATGTAAAAGACATTGCTGCTCATTTATTAGATACCAATATTCGTGCGATTGCAGGCGGGCGAGATAATTATGCAGGTATTCAAGCCGAAAACATTAACTCATATCAGGATTTAGTCGCCTTTCTTAATAAACTCAATGCCGATTGGGTGAATGCCTGCAAGAGAATGAGCCCAAAGCTATTAATCGAGTTTTTGGCTACTACCGGAAAACAGTTTTGCGATTATATAACACAGTTGAATCCTGACGATAAAGCTAAGTTTTCGGTGGCTTGGGCAGGTGAAGAAGAATCGAAGATGTGGTTTCATATAGCCAGAGAGTACACCGAAAAGTTTCATCATCAACAGCAAATCAGATTGGCAGTTGGGAAAGACGATGAATTATACACAAAAGAGTTTTACTGGCCTCACCTCGAAACTTCTATGCGGGCGCTGCCACACCATTATCGTGCTGTATCAGCCAACGATGGCGATGCGATTACGTTTGTGATAACATGTGAGGGTGGAGGAACATGGAATTTGTATTATACCAATAATCAGTGGATGTTGGTGCAGGAAAATGCTGCTCAACCCATAAGCAAAATAACTATTGATGGCACAATTGCCTGGCGATTATTTACCAAGGGTATCTCGAAAAACGCCGCACAGAATCACGTTACAATAGAAGGCAAGCAGGCAATTGGCGAGAAAATATTTGATATGTTGGCCGTGATGGCTTGAAAACGTTTTGTGTATATCAACCCTTAAGCCCGATTAATCGCTTCTTAATACAGCTTTATCTCAATATTTTGGAAGCAAGTCTATGAATTTATACCTTTAGCTAACCAAAGTTAATTTTTACTACATCTAAACAAACTAGATATCTACTCATGAAAAGATTACTTACCGTAATTATTCTTGTATCTATTTCTTTCGGGCTAAAGGCTCAGGAAGAAAAAATTGACCTTGAAATGGTGAAGAAAATTCGCCAGGAAGGGCTAAACAATTCAAAAGTAATGGACATCGCCTTTAACATTACCGATGTGAGCGGTCCAAGGTTACAAGGTTCTCCGGGTTTTATGCGTGCTGCCAATTATGCAAAAGGCAAACTAACTGAGTGGGGCGCAGCAGACGCAAGATTGGAAGCATGGGGTGAGTTTGGCAAAGGCTGGGAATTGCAAAAAAGCTACCTTGCCATGAAAACACCTTACTACCGCCCCTTGATTGCTTATCCAAAAACATGGACAGCCGGAACAAAAGGTAAATTGAAAGAAGCAGAAATCTTCTTGATTGACGAAACAGATACAACAGCCCTTGAAAACTACAAAGGCAAGCTGAAAGATAAAATCATTTTGTTATACAAAAGCGATAAAATCACGCCATCGTTCAAAGCTGATGCTACCCGTTATACCGACGAAGAACTAGAGAAAATGGCTAACGATGCCCCAACTGCTAACCGTGCACAACCTGATACGGCTTTCAGAGCCATGATGCAGGCTATGCGCAGAAGCACTTTGCTTTCGACCAAAACTAAAGAAATGGCGAAGAAAGAAGGCGCTATTGGTTTGTTAAGCATGAGCCCAAGAGGCAAAGATGGTACTTTGTTTGTTTCAGGTGGTGGTTCTTATAAAGCCTCAGACCCTGAAAACTTACTTGATATTATGATTGCTGCCGAAGATTACCTTTCTCTTTGCCGTTTGGCTAAAGCCGGAATCCAGATTAAAATGGAGGTTGATGTAAAGACTAAATTTTTTACACAAGATTTGCAAGGATACAACGTATTGGCCGAAATCAAAGGAACTGACCCTGTGTTGAAAGATGAAGTGGTAATGATGGGCGCACACCTGGATTCATGGCAAAGTGCTACCGGAGCCACTGACAACGCAGCAGGTTCGGCAGTAATGCTTGAAGCAATGAGAATCCTGAAAGCATTGAATGTTCAACCTCGCAGAACCATCCGTATTGCGCTTTGGAGTGCAGAAGAGCAAGGTTTACATGGCTCAAGAAACTACGTAAAAAATCACCTGACAGACCCAGCTACCAAAAAAAGCAATGCTGAAGGCGATAAAATTGCTGCGTATTTCAACATCGACAACGGTACGGGTAAAGTAAGAGGTATTTATTTACAAGGCAACGAAGAGTGTCGTCCGATATTTACAAAATGGTTCGAGCCTTTCCACGATTTAGGCGCTAAAACCGTTACAATCCGTAACACAGGCGGTACCGACCACCTTGCATTTGTTGGCGTGGGTATTCCGGGCTTCCAGTTCATTCAGGACGAAATCGAATACAGTACCCGTACGCACCATACAAACATGGACTCATACGACCACCTACAAGCAGACGACTTGAAACAAATTTCTACCATTGTAGCATCATTTGTTTACAACGCCGCTATGCGTGACCAAAAATTACCAAGAAAGAAATAATTTAGATAGAGATAAACGAATCCCTGTTGGTTTTACCAGCAGGGATTTTTTGTTTGGGTGAATTTGGAGATAACGGCGAAAGGAATATTTATTCCTCAAATCCCAATCATTCTATGAAACCTATCATACCTTCTTCACAAACAACAACTTCAATAATTTCTCGGCCTCAACGGCTACAAATACAAGGGCAGACATTGCTAAACAGATACCCACTTCTTCCAACGATAGCGGTTGTGTCTTGAAGATTGCATTCATAAATGGCAAATACACAACACCTAATTGCAAAAGCAAAGTAAGTATAACCGCCCCGATAAGTGACAGGTTAGAAAACAAACCTTTTTGCTGAAACACCGACCTGTCGCTTCTGATACCGATTACATGGCCTAGCTGGCAAAGGCTCAGTACAGTAAACACCATTGTTTGCCAGTGTTCAAGTTTATTGGCAGTTGCCCATGCCTCTGTGCCTAATGTAATGGCCGCCATCAATATTCCCATCCAGACGATATGATAACCCACGCCATCGGCAAAAAGGCTTTGGTTAGGTTCTCTTGGCGGGCGTTTCATCACATTGGCTTCCGCTTTTTCGTTGGCTAATGCTAAGGCAGGCAAACCATCGGTAACAAGGTTAATCCACAAAATATGAATCGGCAATAATGGGTTCGGCAGCCCTAAGAACGGGGCTACCGCTATAACAAGTATTTCGGCCCCATTACAGGTCATTATATACTTCACAAACTTACGGATATTATCAAATATGCGGCGGCCTTCTCTAACAGCTTTTACTATGGTAGCAAAGTTGTCATCAAGCAATATCATGTGTGCCGCTTCTTTGCTCACATCGGTGCCGTTTATACCCATAGCAATGCCAATGTTGGCCGCTCTTAGAGACGGCGCATCATTCACCCCGTCGCCAGTCATGGCTGCAAAATGCCCCTTCGATTGCAGGGCTTTTACGATACGCAATTTCTGGTCGGGCGATACCCGGGCATACACAGCCGTTTCTTCAACCTGCGATAAGAATTTTTTGTCTGATAATTTCTCTAATTCTACACCCGTGAGGGCAAATTCACCTTCATCTAAAATGCCAAGCTCTCTTGCAATGGCTTGCGCAGTGGCTGGGTGGTCGCCGGTTATCATTACTGGTCTTATACCCGCCGTTTTACATTCGGCAATTGCAGCTTTGGCTTCTTCACGTGGGGGGTCTACTAATCCGGCTAAACCAGCAAAAATCAGGTTTTTTTCTACTGTTTGTGGCGTGATTTTCTCGGGTAATTTGTCAATAATATGATAAGCATAAGCCAATACTCTTATGCCTCGTTTTGCCCATTCTTCCGAAATATCTTTGAGTACCTTCTCATCTTTTTTCTGATGTATAATGTCTGTAATAGCCTCACTTGCGCCCTTGCTTATAACCAGAAATTTATCTTCATATTTATGAATGGTAGTCATGCACTTGCGGTCAGAATCGAACGGAATCACACCTACACGCTTATATTTTTTTAGGAGTGAATTATAGGTTTTATATGATAATTCTTCGACAATATACCTAGTCAAGGCTAGTTCGGTAGCTTCACCGATAGGCTTATCGGGTGTTTCAAACTTTACTTCATGGTTGAGCAACATCCCAAGTTTCAGCATCGAAAGCCCTTCTTCCGGTGTTTCAATCTCCTGCTCATGTTTCTCTACCAGATGCATTTTGTTTTGGGTGAGCGTACCAGTTTTATCGCTGCATATATAAGTAACCGAGCCAAGCGTTTCAACGGCAGGCAGTTTACGCACAAGCACATTTTGTTTGGCAAGCCGAGATGCACCTCTCGACAAAGCCACTGTAATAAGCGCAGGCAGCGCCTCAGGAATAGCCGCCACGGCCAGACTTACCGACAAAAGCAGGATTGAAAATGGTTCTTCGCCCCGAATCAAACCCGAAATAAAAAGTACTACACATATACCCAGAATAATGTAAGAAAGATTTTTACCGAATTTAGTCATGCGGGCTTGTAGCGGCGTAACGGCCTCTTTTTCTTGCAGAAGCCCTGCAATTTTGCCCAGCTCGGTGTTCATGCCTGTGCGCACCACTATGCCCTCGGCTTTGCCGTTGGCTATAAGTGTACCCTTAAATGCCATATTCAGTTGGTCGCCGAGCGGAATATTACTTTCTTTAAGCTCATTTGCTTCTTTATCTACCGGAACCGACTCGCCCGTGAGTGATGATTCATCTATACGTAGGGCATTTACTTCATAAAGACGTATATCGGCAGGCACAACGTTGCCCGCTTCAAGTACCACAATATCGCCGGGTACTAATTCTCTCGACTCAATTTCATGGGGTTTATCGCCTCTTATTACCTGCGTTTTGGTGATGCTCATTTTTTTGAGTGCCTCCATTGCTTTTTCGGCCCTGAACTCCTGAATAAAACCTACAACGGCATTCAGAATAATAATTACAAAAATGATGATGGTATCGGTCAAATCACCAAAGATGCCTGATAAAATAGCTGCACCTGCAAGTATGATTATCATGAAGTCTTTGAACTGATGTAGAAACAAGACCCACGGCGGTGTCTTCTTTTTTTCTTCCAGCTCGTTGTAGCCATCAGTTTGTAAACGATTACTTGCCTCTGCGTCAGATAACCCTGTCTGTGATGTGTTAAATTGTTTGAATAGAGAATCGATGTTCGATTGATAGAACAGAACGTCATTCGTTTTTTTCATAAAAGTTAATTGTGCTTAATATTGGATTTATAATTGACAGCAGTATTCAGGTGTGGTGATTGTGTGGCTAAATATACCTGAAATTAAAATAAAATTAATAAAGGAGAGGAGGAATTATTAATTGGGTGCTTGAAGAGGGTGGGGTGGGTAATTGTAGATTTGAAATGTTAGGGCTAAGAATTAGATGAAATTTAGTAAAAATACTAAAGATACCGTTTTGGTAGAGACGACATGTTGGCGTCTCCAAGGGTCTATAATTGTCCGAAAACTATCAAATAAAGGAGAAAATAGCTCATCAATTTGAATATAATGGTTAAGACAGACCAGTGGAGACGCCAGCATGTCGTCTCTACCAAAAAACAGATTAATTGTATATTTGATTTTTATTTTACCTCACCTCAAACCCATAAGCACCCGCAGATAATATAAATACTACGGTTTTTTTATTGCCTTCCTCATGCTTTATTACAGTGCCTTTTAGCTGTTTGCCGTTTTCATAAACCTGTTGGTCGGCGGCTATATTTAAGCGTAGCGTAGCTGTGGCATTGGCTGGAATCGTAAAATTATAGTTAATCACATTGTCGTCTGTTCTTTTCCATGATGATACAATTGTGCCATAAGGGCTATCGTGTTTTGCCTCAAAGCCTGCTAAGTCTTTTACGAAATGCGGCTCTAGCAGCACATTTTTAAAGCCCGGTAGATTTTCGTCTGGTTTTATGCCGCCTAATGCTTTATAAAGCCATGCACCAATTTCGCCAAACATAATATGGTTCATCGAAATATCAGACTTTGCATCAATTGGCCAGTTTTCGTAAAGCGTAGTTGCACCATTCTTAATCCACCAACCCCACGACGGGAACGTCTCTTGCGATGCCACCGTGTAAGCCAAATCAGCATAGCCATTTTCGCTTAGGGCATTCAGAATAGCTTTTGTGCCAAGCAAGCCCACGTCAATATGGTTATTGTCGGCTTGTACACGCTGTGCAAGGCTGGCAGCCACTTTGGTTTTCATATCGTCAGGCACAATACCCCATTGTAAAGGCACGCTCAACTCAGTCTGTACGCCGCTACCGTAGCTACCTTTTTCTCTGTCGAGATATTTCTGGTTGATAGCGTGTTTGATTTTCTGCGATAGGCTCGCATAGTATTCTGCATCGGCAGTTTTACCTAATAATTTGGCCGTTTTTGACACAATACTTGCATCAACAAAATAATAAACCGACGATGTAAACTCAACAGGCGTTTTCGATTTTACAGGTACCCAGTCGCCCAGCCCCCAGGTTGTGAGGTTGTTTGGTGCTATGGTTTGTATGTAATCTACATAGCGCTTCATGTTGTCGTAATTATCGGCCAATATCTTGGTATCGCCATAAAACAGATACACATTCCACGGAATAATAGCAATTGTGCTTGTCCAGTCGGGCCCGTTGCCCCATTCATAGCCCCAACCGCTGGTTGGAATAATAGATGGTAAAACACCGTTGGCTTGTTGCTCGTCACGGTGGTCGGCGAGCCATTTTTCATAAACCGTAATGGCATCAAAATTATATAAACCTGTTTCGCTGGCTATGTGAGCATCACCTGTCCAGCCGTTTTTCTCACGTTGCGGACAGTCGGTAGGGTAACCAAAAAGATTCGACAGATAGGCGTTATTGGTAGCCCACCATATTTGATTCATGGTTGGGTTTGAAGTATTTACCTGCCCGATAGGCGTAACATCACTATGCATAAAATAACCTGTCAGACTCTCTTGCGATAGCTCAATAGGTTGCTGCGAGCTTAGTTCTACATACTGAAAACCCTTGTAGTTGAAGTGCGGCATAAAAACTTCTTCGCCTTTGCCGCTAAGGGTATAAATATCAACCTGAAAAGGGTCTTGATTATCAGTAGGGCGGTAATGAATATCGATGTTCGACATATCAGCAAAACCATTCGGATACAATCGCTCGGCGTGTTTCAATCGAACCACCGTTCCTGCTGCTCCTTTAATTTTTAAGCGACTAACACCCGAAATGTTTCTGCCTAAATCAAACAAATAGGTAGTGTCATTTAGTTTTTTCAGGCTCTTTGCCGGAATCTCCTCTACGTTTCTGACAGGTGCCATTGCTTGCGCCACAATGTTTTGCGATGGTGCAGCTCTGAAAATTACCTCTTTCCATTCCTTGTCGTCAAACTCAGGTGTGTTCCAGCCTTCCTGTGCCAAGCGTGCATCATGATGCTCGGCCGTATAAATACTATTAAATATTACAGGGCTAAGGTCTGTTTTCCAGTTTTTGCCACTTGCAATTACTTCTTTTGAGCCATCTTCGTATGTAATCCGTAAATCAAGGCAGAATGTCGGACGGTTTCTCCACGGTGCTTCATGGAAATACCAAACTGCTGTTGACTGATGATTATACCAGCCATTACCCAGCAATACGCCAATAGCATTTTTGCCGTCTTGTAATGCCGCAGTTACATCGTGTGTAACATATAAAGTTCGGCGGTCAAAGCGTGTGTACATAGGGTCAAGGCGATGATTGCCTATTTTTTGCCCATTTATATAAAGTTCATACAAACCACCAACGGCCACATAAGCCCTTGCCGATTTGATTTTCTTGGTCGTAGAAAAACTCTTTCTGAAATAAGGTGCAGGCTTCTGGTTTACATCACGGCTGTCGCTTATCCAGGCACCTTTCCAGTTTTTCATATCCATCATACCCATCTCAAAACTACTTACAGCGGCCTTTGTAGCTTTTACGCCGTCTTTATCCCATACAATCACTGTCCAGTAGTATTTCGTAAAAGGCTGCAAGGCTTTGCCCTTGTACACCGCCAGATTACTACCCGAATTTACCCTGCCCGTATTCCATACAGAAGAGGCTTCGTTTACTACTTTCATCGAATCAGTATCTACCAATAGCTGATACGCCACTTGTTTAGCCCCTTGGCGGGTATCTCTTATCTGCCACGTAAACCGAGGTGAGGGATTATCGATACCTAATGGATTTTTGAGGTATTCACACTTTAAACCATCTGCCTGAATAGGAGGGGCCGCAAAAGAATGAATACTGCAAATTGATAATAGAAACACTAAGCAAGCAAATTGTATAGGATATTTCATAGAGGTTGATTGAATGAAAGTCTGCGGCGTAAAAATAAAGAATATAGGGGTATAATGGGCGATTTTATTGTGAAAATATAGGCAGTCCACAATTGACTCAAGAAAATCAAAGCCAGATTTATTTACGAGCCGCCCAGAAAATAGCATTCCGAAACAGAGTAGTATAAGCGGCATTATCAAACAATTCCGGCGAATGCCCCATGAAAATATACACATTCCGGGCTTTCATTTTTTCATTAGTCCACACCACGGGGTGGTCGCCCATTTTTATTTTAGTATCAGGCGTGTAGGTGTTTTCGTCGACGCTTGCCAGTACTTTTACATTAGGTCTTGGGCTTTTATTATAGGTGTACCACTCTTCTTTATTTACTTTGAATACTGGCGGCACACCCTTCATAATCGGGTGCTGCTTGTCTTCTACATTTACCGAGGCAGCTACAAAAGTGGCAATATAATTGGTGTATCTGATACCTCCCATAAAATCAGAAAACCACTGCCATATCGGAAAACCATCAAACTCGCCCAATAGAGTGGCATGATGAAAACCTATCCAGCCGCCTTTACCCTGCTCAATATACTTGATAAAGGCTTGTGATGCTTTTTCTTTCCAGCCATAGGGTGGGTAATCAAGCTGAATAAAAAGCTGATATTTGTTGAGCATGGCTTCGCTAAGAGTATCGGTGTTGTGTATATAGTCAATGGCAAAACTGCTATCAGAGGCTAGCTGATTCAGCCATATTTTAGCCCGGGTTGAATACTGAATATGATGCCCACCGCTCTCGGCAATAGCTAATACCCTGAACTTGGATTGTGCAAAAATGCTCGTGCATATGATTGTGAAGAGGTAGGTTAGGAGAGTGGTTTTCATTGATTTTTTGTTTAATTTAGGGCTGTAATATTACGCCTGAATGCGGTCTGATTGAGACTTATAGCACAAGTACCAATAGCCACAAATAACCCGTAATAGAAGATATAAAAAAACACAATTTTAACAGACTTTTGTTTGGTTTTTTGCTTGAAAAACCTTATTTTATACCAGAATACAGGGTTTGTTTGGCAATTTTTAAGGAATTATTAATTGCCAAATTCTCGGAAAAATTCTTGAAAAATAGTATTTTCGCTTTTACCCACAAATTATAAAACTATATGCGAAAAGAAAAAGAAAACATTTTCCTACGACTTCCTAAAATTGTTCTCAACTTACTACTTAGTCTATTTGTTGAAGTAGACGATAAAAACAGCGACCGCTCTAAGTACCAACACGCCAAAGAAATACGTGAAGCCAAAGTTACAATAAAACGGCTTTTCAAAGATTTTTTCTTAATATCTTTTGGGGTTCTGTCTGCCGGTTTTGGTTTAGACGGATTTCTGTTACCCAATGATTTTATTGATGGAGGGGCCGTTGGTATCTCGCTACTCATCAGAGCCGTAACAGGCTTCCCGCTTTCAGTTATATTGATTATTGTTAATATCCCTTTCATTCTACTGGGTTTTCGCATTGTAAGTAAAGAATTTGCCATTAAAACTGCCATCGGTATTGTAGCCTTGTCGTTAGCGGTTGCCATAGTGCCATATCCTGAAATTACACACGACAAATTGCTTACCTCTGTATTTGGTGGTTTTTTCCTTGGGTTAGGTATAGGTATGGCCATGAGAGGCGGTGGCGTAATTGATGGTACAGAGGTACTGGCCATTACACTAAGCCGTAGAACAAGCCTTACCATTGGTGACGTGATTTTGCTTATCAACGTGATTATATTCTCGGTAGCAGCTTATGTATTGTCTATCGAAACAGCACTTTACTCAATGCTTACATACCTTGCTGCCTCAAAAACTGTCGATTTTGTGATTGAGGGTATCGAAGAATACACCGGCGTTACGATTGTGTCGCTCAAGCCTATGGAAATCAAGAAAATGATAATTGAAGAAATGGGCCGAGGGGTAACCGTTTACAAAGGCGAAAGAGGCTTTGGAAAAACAGGTTATACCGAGGGCGAAGTAAAAATTGTTTATACGGTTATCACACGTTTGGAGGTCAGCAAACTTAATCTTGAGATTGAAAAGATTGACCCCAATGCCTTTGTAATCATGACCAGCATAAAAGATACCAAAGGGGGTATGATTAAGAAACGCTCAGTGCCACATTAAGATAATGAGAGTTTAGCTGATAAGAGCCTGCTCAGATTTTGTTTTTCATGCTTGAAAGATAATGTTTGAGCAGGCTTTTGTTGTTCTGATTGGTTTTCACCGAATGATTAGCATTCAAGAAATAAACGTTCTTTAATTTTTTAGAATATGATTTTCCAAGGTGTGCAAAGTAGAAACAGGGCAATGCGGGGACGCCTAGTTCCTGTCTCTACAAAACCATGCATTCCAGATAACGTTTATTTTATGAAACATAATCATGTCTAAAAAACAAAGGCGACCACTGCGTGGAATATATACTAGTGTAATGCGCGGACTTAAGTCCGCTACTAAAATAAACAACCTTTGTTAAATTAGGCGGCGAATTCATTCGCCGATACTCAAATTTCCTTATTTTTGCCCCAGTTAAATTCAAGCACCAAATCCATAATCAATACACATGGCTCTGATATTACCTGTTAAAGGAATTAGCCCTACCTTGGGCGATAATTGTTGGCTTGCACCCAATTCCACCGTTGTTGGCGATGTAACAATGGGCAAAGATTGTACAGTCTGGTTTAACGCCGTTGTACGTGGCGATGTAAACGCAATTATTATGGGCGATAGGGTGAATATTCAGGATGGAGCCGTGATACACTGCACCTACCAGAAAACCAAAACAACCATTGGTAATAATGTGAGTATAGCGCACAATGCCATTGTACACGGTTGCACTATTGAAGACAAGGTTTTGGTAGGCATGGGCGCAATTATTATGGATGGTGCCCATATCGGTACAGGCTCTATTATTGCTGCCGGAGCTATTATTACGCAGAACACTGTTGTGCCGCCCAACTCTATTTATGCCGGAAACCCGGCCAAATTTCTGAAAAGTGTAACGCCCGAGCTAGAAGAAGTATTTATGCGCACAGCTAATAATTATGTAATGTATGCCGGTTGGTTTAAGGAATAATTGGCTTAATAGGTTGACTGTGCAAATTTTGACCTAAAATGATACAAAACTGGTGAGATTTGATAAACTCGCCTGTTTTTGTCCTATTTTTTTTAAAATAGACTATATTTGCATCTAAAAAACAGCTCAAATTGTGGAGTACGCAAGTTTAGGAGACGACATATTAGTGAAACTAATGAGTTTGGGTGACAAAGAGGCTTTTGGTGAAATTTACCGCCGATACTGGCGTAAACTTTTCCAGAAGGCTCAGCGAAAAGTCTATTCGAAAGAAATAGTTGAAGAACTGGTGCAAGACCTATTTGTGAGCCTTTGGGAAAAGCGTGCCTCCCAGAAAATACAAACCTTAGAGCCTTATTTGTTTACTGCCCTTAAGTACCAGATTATTACGCATATCAAGAAACAGGTACTTGAAGAAAAATTTGTTGCCTACACTACTACCGAGACCGACGAAGAAGAAAACAGCCTTGAAGAACACATTGCCTTTGCCGATTTGAGCCATTCTATCGAGCAGGCTATCGGGCAATTACCCGAAAAAACGCAGCATATTTTCCGCCTCAACCGCCTTGAAGGCAAAAGCACCAAAGAAATCGTTGAGATACTCAACATTCCTGAGCGTACTGTCGAATACCACATTTCCCAATCTCTCCGCTTCATGCGTGAGCACCTGAAAGAATTTCTTACGTGGGCTTTGCTTGTATTTTTAAGATAAGTAATTGTCGAATTTCGACGGTCCGTCGCACGGTGCAGAATGTCGAATTGCCCTATGTGCTATCCTAGAAATGCAATCTGATTGTACATCTTGTATATATGGTGGCTAATTGTTTGTTGCCTAAAACATAATGCTAGACAAACAACGTAGTCGACCTGCGTTTCCAATTCGACAATCTGCAATCGAAATTTGACAATCCTCTACCTTTGCACTTTTCAAAGAACTTTTTATAAAAAGCCCTCTTTTTTGGTAATATTCAAAGAAATTACAAAACTATTTGCGGTTTTTTACGGCTTTAGCAGACATAGTATATAAAGACAAGAAAAACACTATCTGATGAAAAGCCGTAAAGCATTTGGTAAACTTCTCCAAAAATACCTGGAAGGGAAATGTAGCGAGTCGGAAAGGCAGTTGGTTGAGCAGTGGTACGAACTGATTGACGAAGCCCCAAGACAAGACTACACCGAAAAGGAATGGGAAGCGCTCGAATATAAATTATGGCGCAAAATAGAGAGTGAGTCTTTTGAAACAGCCGACGAATCTATTGAATCTTCAAAACTTGGTTTTTGGCGTACATACCGCACAGGTATTGCTGCATCGGTAGCTCTTTTAATAGGAGCTGGCGTGTGGTGGTATCTGGGCAATCAAGACACAAATCCTGCTACTATAGCTACACAACCAACACAAAGCGAAATCGCTATCCAGGACAACACGTCTTCTAAACCTATCAAAATAGATTTGGAAGACGGAAGTACCGTAACACTGAGTCCACACAGCCAACTTCAATACCCCAACCATTTTGCTGCGAACAAAAGAGAGGTTCAACTCAGAGGCGAAGCCCTATTTGAAGTGAGTAAAGACCCCGAAAAACCATTTTATGTAATCACCAACGAAGTAGTTACCAAAGTATTAGGCACCAGTTTTTATGTGCGCTCTGTTGATGCCACAAAAAAAATAGAAGTAGAAGTTATAACAGGTAAAGTATCAGTCTATGAAAAAGAGAAAGTAAATAATGAAAACCCCGGTGTAGTACTTACACCGAATCATAAAGTTACTTTTTTTACTGTTGAAAAACATTTCATAACCGGACTAGTCGAAAAACCATTACCACAGATTAAATCAATAAGCAAAAAACCTGAGACCTTTGAGTTTGACGATGCACCTATCGGAGAAGTTTTAAACAAATTAGAAAGAGTGTACGGAATTGATATTGAACTCGAAAACGACAAACTAAGTACTTGTCCGCTTACGGCAGATATTACACAACAACCGCTTTACACCAAGCTAGATATTATATGTGCAACCATTAATGGCAAGTATGAAGTAAAAGGAACAACGATTCTGATTAGTGGGAAAGGATGTGAGTAATAACAGTAGCATTTTTTAAAGAGCATCTATTCAACCTTAATAAACTAACCATCTGTTCAACCTACGGGAGTATGTTTAAATTTCCTAACCAGCTATGCAACTTACTCCCGATTTTACCAAGCATTTATTCAACCATAACCATATACCAAGAGTACTTATTCAACCATAGCCAATTTATAAACAACGAGCGTATTTATTCAACCTTAACCAAATTTACAAAAACAGCGGGCATCTATTCAACCCCATACTAATTTATTTAGCGGCAAGCATCTATTTAACCTTAATAAATATATAAAACAGCCAAGCCTCTATTCAACGCTAACCCAATTGTATGTGTATGATTAAAAAATAGCTATTTCTTTAACGTAAACAAAAAAAGCTGACAATGGTACCAGCATTGTCAGCCCTACATGCCCCGAATATTTTCACTTATAGTGAAAACAGGGCTTCTTTTGTCAAATTCTTACCTCCAACAAAATTGTTCAAATGTATGAAAAAAAGATTACAAACAAGTAAAATCTTGCTACTTGCTATGAAAATTTCTGCTGTTCAGCTTGTATTGGCAATGATTTTCGCTGGTGTTTCGTATGCTTATGATTCAAAAGCCCAGGAGTTTTTGAACAAATCCGTTTCATTAAAA
This sequence comes from Emticicia soli, assembly GCF_037860775.1. NCBI lineage: Bacteria > Pseudomonadati > Bacteroidota > Cytophagia > Cytophagales > Leadbetterellaceae > Emticicia > Emticicia soli. The sequence goes on from NZ_JBBEWC010000008.1 coordinate 169,152, forward strand.
GCCGAAAATCAAAGTCTGAGAATGGTGTTGGGTATGATAGAAGAGCAGACAGATGTAAAATTTGTGTACAGCTCAAAAGCCATTCATGCCAATCGCAAAGTAAGCTTTATTGCTTCTGAACGAAAACTCTCTGATGTACTCGAAACATTATTAAAACCAATGCAGGTAAATTACCGTGTAATTGGTGGGCAGATTATTCTTAACTGGAATGAAGCTAATCAGCCTTTATTAGAAGATATTGAAGCTGCTGCTATGGAAGAAGACCAACAAACAGCAGCCGTGGTTGATAAACCCATAAAAGGACGAGTAACCGACAAAGACGGCGGCGATGGCCTGCCGGGTGTGAGTATTACCATAAAAGGTACAACCCGTGGCGTAACTACCGACGCACAAGGGAATTATAACATCAGCGTGCCTAACGATAAATCGGTACTTGTATTCAGCTTTTTGGGTTACGAAAAACAAGAAATACCTGTGGGTAGCCGCTCAACTATTAATGTGGTGCTGGGGTCTGACATGCAGTCGCTTGAAGAGGTTGTGGTAGTTGGATATGGTACTCAGAAAAAAGCTAACATGACAGGCGCAGTATCAAGCATTGATGCAGCGGCCATAGAAAACCGCCCTGCAAGTAACTTGGCTACTGCTATGCAAGGCATGAGTCCGGGGCTCATTATTACACGTACAAGCGGCCAACCGGGTGCTGAAGACATAGGTATTCAGATTCGTGGGGCTACTACGGCCAATGGTTCGGTAAGCCCATTGGTAGTGTTAGACGGGGTAGCTGTGCCAAGCAATACACTACAAACCATGAACCCGAACGACGTTGAGAGCATCAGCGTATTGAAAGATGCGGCTGCAGCAGCTATCTATGGTGCACAAGCAGCAGGTGGTGTTATTTTGGTTACAACCAAAAAAGGGAAAGCAGGCAAAGTAACTTTCGATTATCTGGCACAACAAGGTACCGACTGGTCTATAAACGTACCCGAAAGAATGACATTGCTCGAAGAAGCCGAGTTTGCTAACCTTGCCCGTAAAAACTCGGGTAGTGGGCCTGAGTATTCGGCTGATGATATTCAACGCATAAAAGATGGTATTCCTTACGTGATTAACCCTGTTGATACGAGTAACTACCTTTTTTATAACCAAGTACCACTGGCCGACCAGCTTTTAAGAAAATATTCATCGATGCGTACCCACAACCTTACTGTAAGAGGTGGAACAGATAAGCTAAACTTTTTGCTTTCGGGTGGCTATTATGGTAAAAGTGGGGTTTTCAAAGTAGGGCCTGATGGCTATAACCGTTACAACCTTCGCTTGAATCTGGGAGCGCAACTGAACCGATATTTCTCGATTGACACACGTCTGTCTTATACCAACGATAAAACAGAAGCATCATCAGCAGGTCTGAACGGTCAAGGGTTGATTTATCAGATTTACCGTTTACGTACACGCACCCCATTCTTTACGCCTGAGGGCCGCTACAATGGTGCAGGCTCTGCTGCTACGGCTTATGCATCGTTAGAGTCTGGCGGATACAACAATTATCGTCGCAATTATTTCGATGGTGTATTTACCCTGAAAGCAGCCGAACTAGTGAAAGGGCTTACGTTGAGGGCTGTTTTAGGTACACAATACCGCCGTGGTGATAGAGAAGTATTTGCCCGTACTGTGCCACTTTGGGGTAAATCAAAAATATTGAGCTACCTCAACCAGATAAATTCTTACCAGCTCACCAATCAGCTCACAACCAACTACAACTTACAGTTTTTAGCTAACTACGACAAAAAAATAGGTAAACATAACCTCGGCTTGTTTGCAGGGTATCAGTGGGAAGATTTCCGCTTTGCTGAATATGCTACTGGTGCAACCAACCTTGTTAGTAACGACCTGCCAACGCTTAATTTAGGAGACGACAGAACCAAAACCAATAGCCAGAACATCTATGCTTATGCGTTTCAGTCGGTATTTGGTAGAGTAAATTATAACTTTAACGACCGTTACTTGCTAGAAGGTACTTTACGTTCTGACGAAAGCTCAAGACTAGCACCGGGGTATCGTGTAAAAGTATTTCCATCAGCATCAGCAGGTTGGAATATTCACCGTGAATCATGGTTCTCCGACCGCTTGAAATTCGTTTCTGAACTAAAAGTAAGAGCTTCATGGGGGCGTTTAGGTGGTGCATTGGGTAGTACTTTAGGCTATTACGATTACCTGAACCAACTCAATAGAAGTGCAGGCCTTGTTTTGGGCGACACTCGTACGTCTTATATTTTTCAGGGTGCAATTCCATCAGCGCAATTATCGTGGGAAACCATCGAGACTTCAAACATTGGTGCTGACCTAGGTTTCTTGCAAAACAAATTACAGATTAGCGCCGACTATTACGTAAAATATAACCGTAATATGCTTACGCCGCAATTGTTACCGGCTGTAATCGGTATCAGCACACCACGTAAAAATAATGGTGAGCTTAAATCGTGGGGTTGGGAGTTAGAAGCCCGTTATCGTGGCACAATTGGTAGCAATTTCTCTTACAACATTGCCGCTAACTTGTCAGACAACCAGAATAAACTACTGAGCTTCTCGAATCGTAGAGTTATTGGTGCGGGTACCAATGGCATTATTGAGGGTTATCCTTTAAATACTATTTGGGGTTATGAAACAGCAGGTTATTTTACATCGGCCGATGAAGTAAAAGCCTGGGCATTTCAGGATAACCGTACAGGCGCAGGCGATATTAAATATATCGATAAAAACGGTGATGGCCGCCTGACAATCGGCAATGGTAATGTTGATAACCACGGCGACCTCGTGTTGCTAGGTACAACACAACCTCGTTATCTGTTTGGGGTTACACTTGGTTTCCAATGGAAAAACTTCGATTTTACAGCTTTTGTGCAAGGTGTGGGCAAGCGTAATTATCGCCCTACTACCGAAAACATTGCGCCGCTATTGGTTACATGGAAACAAGCTTTGGGTGTACACAGAGATTATTGGACACCAGAAAACCCTGATGCTTTGTACCCACGCCCATTCGTAGGTGCTACACATAACTATGTATCGTCAGATAAATGGGTGCTAAACGCAAGTTATGCACGTTTGAAAAACATTCAGTTGGGTTATACTTTACCTACTAAATGGACATCTAAAATCAATATTTCAAGAGCAAGATTATTCTTCTCGGGGCAAGATATACTCACTATATCAAGTCTGGGTAAATTCAAAGGTCTGTTTGACCCTGAAAGCCGTGACAACGTAGACAACGACTATCCGTTTTTTGCTACGGCCTCAGTGGGTTTAAATCTTTCTTTTTAATCAGAAATATCAGGTTCATTATTTAAAAGTACTTAATACATGAAATCATTCATAAAACATATAACCTTAGGTGTAGCTGTGTTGGTAGGTGTATCAGCTTGTGATGTAAACCGCTTGCCTGAAACAAATATCAGCGATGCAACTTTCTGGCGCTCAGAAGCCGACTTAAAGTCTGCTTCCAATTATCTATACACTTTTTTGCCTGTATTTAACCGTGACGATAATTGGTCTGACGATGCCTTTGGCTTAGCCTCAAACAATGTGAGCGACGGTTCAAGATTAGCTCCATCAACCGACAACGATAATTATAATATTCCTTATAATTTAATTAGAGCGGCCAATAATATTATTGAAAAAGCACCTCGTGCCGAAGCAGCAGGGCAAACAGCTATTGACCGCTATGTGGCTGAGGCTCGTTTTTTCAGAGCATGGGGGTATTTTCTTCTCGTACAGAAATACGGTAGTGTACCTTTAATTCTGAAAACCCTTGACGATGCTTCGCCTGAGTTGTATTCAGCAGCAGCACCTCGTGAAGAAATCTATCAGCAGATTTATCAGGACTTAGATTTTGCTGCAAGCAAGCTACCTACTCCCACAACACTTGGAAATGCTGATTATGGCCGAATCTCTAATACTGCTGCGCTGGCGTTTAAAGCAAGAGTAGCTCTTTTTGAAGGTACTCGTGCAAAATTCCACAATTATGGTACACCAAACTCGCACCTCACTTTGGCAGTAGCAGCCGCTAAAGCAGTAATAGATAGCAAGCAGCACGATTTATTTGCGAATTATTTCAACCTGTTTCAATATGAGGGCGAAGGCCGCCAGAATCGTGAGAATATCATTGTTCGGCAATATGGTGTTTCGGCAACTGAGCGTGTGTCTACACATGCCTATTACAGAAGCACCCTGGAAAATGGTAACCTTAGCCCAACCAAAAGCCTGGCCGATTCTTACCTGATGACCGACGGTTTGCCAACTTCTAAATCGCCTTTGTATAAAACACCTGTTGTATCGCTTGATGTTTTTGCTAACCGTGACGAGCGTATGGGCGCAACCATCATGAAGAGAGGTGATGCCTACATGGGTACTAAACTTATTTTTGATGTTGCTCCGTTGGTATTCAACAAAACCGGTTTTACTTTCCGTAAATACTCAAATGTAGATGATTGGGTTACACAAAACTCAACAATGGACCGGGTCGTTTTACGTTATGCTGAAGTATTGCTGACTTATGCAGAGGCTAAATTTGAATTAGAAGGCCAGATTAGCGATGCAGATTTGGATATTTCAGTTAACTTGTTGCGCAACAGAGCAAAAGTTGCCACTTTAAGCAATGCATTTGTAGCTACAAATGGTTTAGATATGCGTGAAGAGCTACGCCGTGAACGCCGTGTTGAACTAGCGCAAGAAGGCTTCCGTTATTGGGACCTCATCCGTTGGAAAACCGCTGAAACAGAACTGCCAAAGCCTGTTTTAGGTAACTATTTCTTCCGTGACGAATTCGGTACTTCGGTAACTGTAAACCTTACACCACAAAATTATATTTTAGTGCAAGATGTTAGCTTCCGTAAGTTCGATGCCGAGAGAGATTACCTATGGCCTATACCAATCAATGAAATATCGTTGAACTCAAATCTGAAGCAAAACCCTAAGTGGTAATATATAGTAAGAAAGTGTTTTAAAAGTAGAAGTAGATAAATTTTAGTTGTTAATTAAAGGAAACCCCAAACCTTATACAGGTAATCCTGCCTCCCTTCCCCACAGTTGGGGCGACCCGCGTAGGGAAGGGTCGGGGATGGGGTCTTTTTAAGAAGCCTTCTTTCTTCAAATCTCATTGTTTTTTTTAGGCAGAGACGACATGCTGGCGTCTCTACCTAAATAGTACAATTTTAATAGCTCGCCACACAACCCTTATAAAATCAACCTAACAACCTAAGCTAATGAAAAAACGATACCTGATATACTGCACAGTACTGCTTATGGCAGTTGCTACAAGCGTTTCGGCACAACTGAATCATTTAAAAGAAGATACAAAAATGCCTGAACACCCTCGTATTCTGCTTTTGCAGGGCGAAGAAAAAGCTATCCTCAAAAATATTGCCGCAGACCAGAACTGGGCAAAAATCCATCAGGTTATTATTAACGAAAGTGATGCCTTACTCAATCAACCAACCTTAGAACGCATTCAGATTGGGCGCCGGCTCTTAGATAAATCAAGAGAGTGCCTGCGCCGGGTGTTTTATCTATCGTATGCCTACCGCACTACCAACAACAAAAAATATCTTGCCCGTGCCGAACAAGAATTACTCAAAGTAGCAGAGTTTAGTGACTGGAACCCGAGCCACTTTTTAGATGTAGCCGAAATGACAATGGGCGTAGCCATTGGTTACGACTGGCTCTATCATGACTTACCACAATCTTCGAAAGACATTATCAGAGAAGCCATTCTGAAAAAAGGCATTGAGCCTTCGCTTGAAAGCAAAAATAACTATTGGCTCAAAAACTCAAACAACTGGAATCAGGTATGCAATGCAGGCATGAGCTACGGCGCAATGGCTATTTTTGAAGACAACCCAACTTTAGCCACACAAATCATAGACAGAGCCATCAGTACCATTAAAATACCAATGGGCGACTACAAACCCGAAGGCGCATACCCCGAAGGTTATAGTTACTGGGGCTATGGTACGAGTTTCAACGTAATGTTTCTGAGTGCTATTCAGAAAGTACTAAACAGCGATTTTGGCTTATCAGAAGCACCGGGATTTCTGAAAACTGCCGGATATTTTCAGAACATGATTGGCACATCGGGCAAAAATTTCAATTATGCCGATGCAGGCAATGGTGCAAGCCTTAGTCCTGCAATGTTTTGGTTTGCCAGCCACAACAAAGACAACAGTCTTTTGTACATTGAGAAAAATTACCTGAAAGAAGGCCCAAAATCAATGGAACGCAATCGCTTGTTGCCTGCAGCCATGATTTGGGGCAAAGATTTATCGCTCGACAACGCCAGTGCGCCAAAGCAATTGCAATGGGTAGGGCAGGGCAAAAATCCGGTAGCAATGATGCGCACATCATGGACCGACCCTAACGCTATTTATTTGGGTTTCAAGGCAGGTTCACCATCGGTTAGCCACGGGCACATGGATATAGGCTCTTTTGTGATGGATGCTAACGGCGAGCGATGGTCGATGGATTTTGGTATGCAGGAATACGAATCGCTGGAATCGAAAGGCATAAAACTATGGGGCATGACCCAGAACTCTGAACGTTGGCAGATATTCCGCTATAATAACCTGGCACATAGCACTTTGAGTTTTGATAAGGAGCTGCAACGTGTAGATGGCTATGCAGTTATTGAACAATGGAGCAGCAAACCTAATTTCCTGAATGCCACCAGCGACATGAGCGCCATCTACAAAGGCAAAGCTAAAAGTGCCACTAGGGGAGTAGCCATTGTAGATAAAAAATACGTTGCCATAAAAGACGAAATAATAAGCGCCGATGCCCCAACAACGGTTCGTTGGGCTATGCTTACCCCAGCCGAAGTAAAAATAGAAGAAAATGGCACGGCTACACTCAGCCAGAATGGTAAAAAACTGCAATTAAAAGTAGTAGAACCAGCCAATGCATCCATAAAAACATGGTCAACCGAGCCACCGCACGAGTACGATGCGGCAAATCCGGGCACAACGTTGGTTGGGTTTGAGGTGGCAATTCCGGCCAATGCTAAAAGTAACCTGACGGTTTTATTGATTCCTGAAGGAACTAAAACCATAACTATAAAGTCGATTCCGGCATTGAAAGAGTGGAACAAATAACAAAATCATTTAACCCTGATTCATTATGAAAAGACTCCTCACAGTTTTATTAATAAGTGTAAGCGTGCTTTGTCAGGCGCAAGTAACACCACGTAACATATTTGCTACTAAGTTTTCAGCAGACAGCTTTAAGTCGGCTATTATTCCTAAAAGCCAATGGAAACCATACCCAAAAACACCCGATGAGTGGAGAATCGCTCTACCTGATAGTATTATTCAAAGTATCATAAAAACGGGCGAAGAAACTGCAAAAAAAGAAATGCCTCAGTTATCGGCAACAATTCTGATGGACTACGTGCGCTCTGGAGACAGGGAACGGCATTCTAAAATATCTTATGCACGCCGTATAAACCTGATGGACTTGGTATTGGCTGAATCGATGGAAGGTAAAGGACGCTTTACCGAAGATATTATGAATTATGTATGGGCTATTTGTGAAGAAACATATTGGGGAGTTCCGGCTCACCTGGGCGTACAAAAAGCAAAAAGCGGCCTACCCGATGCCGAAGACCCAACAGTTGATTTGTTTGCTGCCGAAACTGCATCGGTACTAGGCTTAACCGACTATTTTGTAGGCGAAAAATTAGATAAGATATCGCCACTTGTGCGTAAAAGAATTTATTTCGAAACCAACCGCAAGATTTTTGAACCAATCAAAGAAGTAAACCGCTATGGTTATTTGAGTAAGACAACACAGGTAAATAACTGGAATCCGTGGATAGTTTCGAACTTGTTGATAGCTGATTTATTTCTGGAGACTGACGAGAGCAAAAGAGCAAGCAATGCTTATACCTATTCTACATTAATGGATGCTTACCTGAATAGCCTTGGCGATGATGGCGGTTGCGACGAAGGCCCAAGCTATTGGTTTGCCGCAGGTGCTTGTGTGTTCGACGCCCTCGAAACGCTCTCTAGTGCTTCAAACGGGAAAATTGATATTTATGAGCAACCCATAGTAAAAAACATGGCAGCTTATATTTATAAAACCCACATTGCCGACGATTACTTTGTAAACTTTGCCGATGCCGACCCAAAACTTCGTCCTGATGGTTTAATGCTATACCGCTTCGGAAAAGCATTGAATGATGATGCCCTTACGCAATTCGGTTTGTGGGCTTTTGAGAGATTCCCTACCACGGCCTCATCAAATGGCAGTTTCCATCGTATGCGCCGCCTTGCTAATCTTCTGACTGTGAAACAAATGCCACAGATAAAACATAATTATGTGCCAAGCACCGATGCATGGTTTAACGATACACAAGTGCTTACAACCCGTGCTTCAAATGGCTTTTATCTGGCTACGCACGCAGGCCACAATGCCGAAAGCCACAACCATAACGATGTTGGCGATTTTCTTTTATATGCCAACGGTGAGCCTGTGATTATTGATGCCGGCAGAGGCAATTATACAGCCCGCACTTTTTCGTCAAGACGTTACGAACTTTGGTTTACACAATCGCAATACCACAATCTGCCTATCGTAAACGGTAAAGGCCAATTGGCTGGCCGCCATTTTGAAGGTGCAAACGTGCAAAGCACCATCAACAAAAAAGAAGCTTCTCTAAGCATGAATATTGCCCCTGCTTACGACAAAGAAGCGGGTATTCAGACCTGGAATAGAACAGTAAAACTCAACAAAAATAAAAACCGAATTGAAATTGCCGACGATTATACTTTAAACCAAACACCGACCTCTTTGGAGCAGGTCTTTATGACTGTCTGTGATATAGATACAGCTACACCGGGCAAAATCGTATTGACCACTCCAAAGAACCAAAAGGTAATGGTATTGTATAATGATAAAAACTGGACAGTTTCAACCGACCTGCCCTCAACCGAAGGCATGGAGTACAAAAGCTTTAAAACCAAATGGGATAACCGCCCTGTGCGCCGTATTATACTAAGTAGCAAAAACCTTCAGAAAGAAGGTAAGAATATCTTTACGATAGCAATGAATTGAAAACTTGTCTTGAGCTGTGATTTACCTGATTAAACTGATTGTTATGATTTTGAACAGACAACAATTCATTTTTTTTCAGGTAAATCAAAGTTCAGACAATAATCAAAGACTAAAAAATCATTTATCCTTAAAAGTAAAAGCAACAATTACCAGCAATACACTTACACCTCCTAAAGCTAAGGGTAATGAGGTAAGCTCTGCAATAAAGCCAAGTGCTGCAGGGCCTGCCAATTGCCCAATATAACCGAGCGTTGTTACACCCGCAATAGCTACACTAGGCGATGTATCAGGTAAATCTCCGGCGGCACTAAAAAACACAGGAACAATATTGGCACAGCCAATACCTACCAGCACAAAGCCAAACACCGTAATTGCACCAATCGGAATACTAATAGCTATTATGATACCAATAGCAGCTATAATACCACCATAAAGCACTACTTTTTTAGGATTGAAGTGATGAATAAGTTTATCGCCCGACATACGCATAATTGCCATCGCTACCGAAAAAGCAGCAAAGCCTACACCCGATATACTCTCATTAAAATTGCGATAAAATTGCAGAAATACTGCGCTCCAGTCGAGAATTGCTCCCTCGGCCAGAAACGCAACAAAGCACATTAAACCTAGCACAAGTACTCTGCCCTTCGGAATAGTGAGCGTGGCGGCCTCAACCGTTTTTTCTTCTGAGCGAGGCAGTAAGCTGCTATATTGGCTCACAGCAATAAACACCAACAAGCCTGATATAACAACTATTGCAAGGGTAGAAGATAAGCCCAAACCCAACAGAAAACCCAAACCTAATGAGCCAATAAGCCCCCCAACGCTAAACAAACCATGAAACGACGACATGATGTACTTACCCGTGCGCTCTTGTATTACCACAGCCTGCGCATTCATTGATACATCAATAGCGCCAATAGCTACGCCAAACAAGTATAACGATACCGCCAGCGCAAGGCTGGTGCTGGCAAATAATAACAAGGGCAATACGGCCGCAATCATTAATGCCGACAGAAGCATGATAAGCCTGCTGCCAAACCTGTTAATGAGTGAGCCCGTAAAGGGCATAATGGTCATGGCACCTGCGCCAAGGCACAAGAGTATCAAACCGAGTTCGGCTTCGTTGAGGTTGAGTCTGATTTTAGCCAACGGAACCATTGGCACCCATGTGGCCAAACCAAGCCCACAAACCAGAAAAAGTGCTTGAGTAGCAAAACGGGCCTTGCTTAATTGTTTCTGAGGAGTTGTGTCTGTTGGTAGAGGAAGATCCATCTAAATAATAAGTATGATTAAAGTATTTATTAAAAATATTATAAAAGAGATTTCGCCGAATTAGTTCACGCTCAAATGCCCTCAGGGTGTATATTTTAAAAAAAATTAATAATTAATTTCAATCTTCTAAGAATATTCCCCAAATTTACATAGATATTTGAGCACCTTACGAACCTCATCTAGTAATTTTTTATAAAACCATAGTAGCAATTTGGGCAAAACAATTGTATGTTTTTGCATACTGCGGTCCTGCTCTTTGGCTTTCCCAAAAAGTCATCATAAGCACAGAAGTAGTCTTTTTGAAAAATCCACAATAGTCAGAAGATTATTTTAACCTAACCTCGATTGAATAGGATTATACAAAGAAATTTCAAATTTCTTAAAAAATGTTAAATTCTATTGAGAAGAGGCCTAAGAAAAGTTAACTATTTGATTTCTAGCAAATAGACATTTGTATAAGCCTTAATTTCATGATTTTTTTCTATCAGAAATTTAGGAATGGAGAAATCTGCTAAACCGTTTTTGTTTGTATTTTTTAAAGAATATTTGAAATGATTTAGGGATTTTGCCGAGTTAATTGACTATAACTATTAAGAATTCATACGTTTGAAAACTGACCTACCCGTAATGAAGTACCAAAAACTTAGTGATGAAGAATTGGTTGATTTCTTAAAGAGCGATAATGAAACGGCTTTTGAAGAAATATATAATAGGTATTGGTACAAATTGTTTGGCGTTGCTTATCATGAAATAGGTACAAAGGAAGAGGCCGAGGAGTTAGTACACGATTTGTTTGAGAGCCTTTGGAACCGTCGCCAGAGTAGTGTTATAAGACATTTGAGCTCTTACCTGGTGGTGTCAATCAAACACCTGTCCACCAACTACATTAAGTCGCAAATTACACAGAGAAAGTTTCAGGAGTACCTGATTTTCAATCAGATACAACAATCATATTCAACAGACGAAATCGTTCATTTTACTGACTTATCAAAAGCAGTAGAAGAAGCTATGAAGAAGTTGCCCGAAAAAAGTTGTGAAATATTCAAACTAAGTCGTTTTGAAAACCAGTCGGTACGAGACATTGCCCACAGAATGAACCTATCAGAAAAGGCAGTAGAATACCATCTGACCAAAACCCTTAAGGTTTTGAAAGAGCAGCTAAAGGCATATCATAGCGATAATTAATTTTTGTTTTTAAAATTAAAGAATCCGTTATCTACGGAGCCCAGGTCTATGAACCAGCACGAATTCGACAAACTTTTAGAAAAATACTTGGCAGGCGAATGTGATTCTGAAGAAGAACAACTGATTTGGGATTGGCAGGAGAATATGCTGAAAAACAGCCAGATTCTCTTGAATTCTGACGAAAAAGAAGCCATTAAAAACCGACTATGGAACAGAATATACAATAACACAATAGGTGGTACATACACATACGAAGAAGACGAAGAAGGAACAAGGAACAGAGGGCTTAAAATTCTGAAATGGGGCATTGCAGCCATGCTTGTTATTGGTTTAGCCAATATTTTTCTGATAATGAAAAATAACGATGCTAAAGCCATAGCCGAGGCCACAGCAGTTACACAAGCAAGCGATATTGAAGTTAAAAATACTTCGGCCACCGATAGTGAAATAAAACTCGAAGATGGCACAGTGGTAACTTTAAAGAAAAACAGTAGTATAAGTTACCCAAAGCACTTTGGCCAAAAAACACGGAATGTGTATTTAAAAGGTGAAGCCTTTTTTAAAGTGAAAAGAAACCCAAATGCACCATTTATAGTACACACGGGCGAGTTGGTAACCGAGGTATTGGGCACAAGTTTCAACGTGAAATCTTATGATAACTCTAAGGCCATTGAGGTGTCGGTTACCTCCGGCAGAGTATCGGTTTATGAAGTGTCAGAAAAATCGCCGGCAAAGAAAAACGGGGTAATACTAACCCCAAATCAAAAGGTGGTTTTTGATAAAAGTTCAAAAAAAATTATGCCTGGTATTGTCGAAAATCCCGTTGTTTTAACGGTTTCGCCTACTAAAATTGACTTTATTTTTGAAGATACGCCTTTGTCTCAGGTATTGCAGAAATTGAAAAATGTATACGGTATCGAGATAATTCTTGAGAACCAGGACCTGAACCATTGCGAACTAACTGCCGACCTGAACGACCTGCCACTAAACACGCAACTTGAATTAATTTGTAGAACAGTTAACGCAAGATACGAGCAAAGAGGCACCAGTTATTTTGTGAGTGGCGAGGGGTGCAAATAAAGAACTTAAAAACGTCTATCTATTCAATCTTAACATACAAGTAAAACAATCACCAAAAAAATCTAAAAGTAATTAATTAACCAAAATGAAAACATGAAACAAAAAAGCCGACAATGTAGTAACACATCATCGGCCTTGAAAGACTCTCAACCGAACGGCAATTCGGTGTAGAGAGTAGAGTTTTTACCTATCTCAAGTATAAAAACAACCTAAATGTATGAAAAAAGACGTACGTAGAAAAAATTTTTTGCTCATAGCAATGAAAATTACGTTTACTCAACTCCTGATGGTCGCTCTCTTTAGCGGACTTTCTTATGCCTATGACGTGAATGGTCAGGAAGTACTGAACACTAATGTTTCTTTAAAGATAGAGGCTTTAGAAGTGAAGAAGATTCTGAGCCAAATAGAAAAACAGGCTGATGTGAAGTTTGTGTATAGTTCAAACACTATACGATTGAATCAGAAAGTATCTATCATGATAAGCAATCGTTTATCAGAGGTACTTGATGATTTGTTTACACCACTTCAAATCTCTTATGAGGTAATAGGTGACCGCATTTTACTGCGCAAAAAGTCTCAAATGAAAAAGATGTCGCATATCGATGAACTTCGACTGCAAGACGGAAGCATCATTGAGCAAACAGTAAAAGGCCGTGTTACTGAAGGCGATAAGAACGAAGGTTTGCCGGGTGTAAGCGTTGTGATAAAAGGTACTACGAAAGGAACAACTACCGACGTTGACGGTAACTATACCCTTGTTGTGCCTGATAACAAGGCTGTGCTTGTTTTTAGTATTGTTGGTTTTGAGCCTCAGGAGGTGATTGTAGGCAACCGCACTACTATTGATGTAGCTATGCAGTCTGATGTTAAAACTTTAGGTGAAGTTGTGGTTGTGGGTTATGGTGTTCAGAAAAAAGAAACCGTAACAGGTTCGGTTGTAAGTGTGAAAGGGGCTGAATTAGTAAAATCACCAGCCGTAAACTTAACCAACTCTTTAGCAGGTCGTCTTCCTGGTGTTGTTGCCGTCAACAGAAGTGGAGAGCCAGGTAATGATAACTCAGCAATTCGTATTCGTGGTGCAAATACCCTTAATAATAGTGAAGCCCTAATCGTAATCGATGGTATCCCTAACCGTGCTGGTGGTTTATCTCGTTTGAACCCGGCTGATATTGAAACTATCTCAGTATTGAAAGATGCCTCTGCAGCTATCTACGGTTCTCGTGCGGCCAACGGTGTTATCTTGATTACTACCAAAAGAGGTAAAACTGGTAAACCAGAATTATCTTACTCGTTCAACCAAGGTTTTGCAAGACCAACAGTTGTACCTGCATTAGCCAATGCTGCACAATATGTTAGTATGCTTAACGACCTTGACATTTACCAATTGCCAGTAAGTGAGTGGGCTGCTGCCAATCAGGCTTACAAAACAAATGGTTCTTTTACAAGACCAAACGGTGAAACTAGAAAAGCTCCTTTCCAACCGTCTGAAATCCAGAAATATGCTGATGGTTCAGACCCTTGGTTGTATCCTAACACTGACTGGTACGCTGCTACTTTGAAAGATTGGTCGCCACAGTCACGTCATAATGTACAATTGAACGGTGGTACAGAAAACATCAGATACCTTACTTCATTGGGTTATCAGAAACAAGATGCGTTCTACAAACAATCGGCTACTGCTTATGAGCAATACGATATCAGAGTTAACCTTGATGCTAAAATCAATAAATACATCAATGTTCAGGTAGGTTTAGTAGCTCGCGAAGAGTTCCGTCGTTATCCTACAAAACCAGCAAGTGCTATCTTCCGTATGCAAATGCGTGGTAAACCACACCAACAAGCTTTCTGGCCAAACGGTTTACCTGGTCCTGATATCGAAAACGGTGAAAACCCGGTTGTAATTACAACAAACCAGACAGGTTACGAGCACGATAAACAAGATTATTTCCAAAGTAACGGACAAATCGACATCAAAATCCCTGGTATCGAAGGTCTTAAATTTACAGGTACTGCAGCAATTGACAAACGTATCCGTTCGACAAGACGTTGGGAGACACCATGGACGCTTTATGAAAGAGGTGTTGGTTTTGAAGCTGATGGTACAACGCCAATCCTTAGCCCAAGTAAACGTGGACCTGCCGAGCCTCGCTTGAATCTTGGTAACGAAACGCAATTGAATATCTTATTGGGTGCTGTTGGTACTTATGAGCGTACATTCGGTAGCCACGGTCTTACTGTACTAGCTGGTACAAACCGTGAGACAATCCAAGGTACAAACTTCAATGCTTTCCGTCGTTACTTTATCTCAACAGCTATCGACCAGATGTTTGCCGGTGGTGACCTTGAGAAAAACAACGGTGGTGGTGCTTATGAATCTGCACGTCTTAACTACTTTGGTCGTGTAGCTTATAATTACAAAGAAAAATATCTTGCTGAGTTCTTATGGCGTTATGATGGTTCTGACATCTTCCCTAAACAAACACGTTATGGTTTCTTCCCTGGTGTTATGTTGGGTTGGGTAATGTCTGAAGAAGGTTTTATCAAAAACGCTCTACCAGTTGTTAATTACTTAAAACTACGTGGTTCGTGGGGGCAGATGGGTAACGACCAAGTGTATTTACCTAATACAACAACGCCTGCTACTTACCAATACTTGTCTACTTATGGTTTCCGTAGCTATATTATCAACAATATAGAAACCAAAACTTTGTTTGAAACACGTATTCCTAACAATAACATTACCTGGGAGGTTGCCAATAACTCAAATATTGGTTTAGAAGGTCAGTTGTTTAATGGTAAATTATCGTTTGAGTTCGATTTATTCTCAAACAGACGTACAAACATCTTGTGGTTCAGAAATGCATCGGTTCCTCAATCAACTGGTTTAACACTTCCTGCTGAAAACATCGGTGAAGTATCAAACAAAGGTTGGGATTTCAGCCTAGGTTACCGTAGCCAAGTTGGTGAATTCAAATATAGCGTAGGTATCAATGGTGGTTATGCTAAAAACAAAGTAGAGTTCTGGGACGAAGCTCCGGGTGCTCCTGAATGGCAACGTACTACTGGCCGCCCTATGAATACCTATTTGGTTTACCAATATGATGGTGTATTCAAAGACCAAGCCGAAATTGATGCAAACCCAATTGATTACAAAGCTATTGTAAACCAATTGCGCCCTGGAGATATGAAATACAAAGATTTCAATGGTGATGGTAAAATCACTCCTGATGATCAAGTTCGTAACGATAACACGCAATTACCGTTGTTCCAAGGTGGTGCTAATATCTCTGCATCGTACAAAAACTTCGACCTTTCTATCTTATTCCAAGGTGCAGCAGGTGCAAAACAATACGTAAGTGCAGGTGAGTCGGGTAACATTGGTAACTACTTGTTAGATATTTATGAAAACCGTTGGACAATCGACAACCCAAGCAGTGTACACCCACGTATCGCTAACCGTAGCGACCAGTACTACTCAAATGGTAACACATATTGGTTAAGAAGCACAGACTATATCCGTTTGAAAAACTTCGAGATAGGATACACTATTCCTAGCAACCTGGGTTCAAAAATTGGTTTAAACAACTTTAGAGTTTATGTGAATGGACTAAACATGTTGACTTGGGATAAACTTAAAGTATATGACCCTGAGACAGATAACTCAACTGGTCAGTACTATCCTCAGTCAAAAATCATTAACGTAGGTCTAACAGCAACATTCTAAAAAAATTAACTTGAACAGCAATGAATAAATTTAAGAAAATATTAGTAGCGGCTGTTATAGCAGGTTTTGCTGTAACCAGTTGTAATGATGATTTCGTGAACACCAGTCCGCTTGACCAGGTTTCTGAATCGGCGGTATGGACTGATGCAGCACTTGCTGAGGCCTTCGTAACAGAGCTTTATGCTAGTTTACACATGGGAGGTTTCAGTGAAGAAATGCAAGCATCATTAACCGATGAAACATCTTTTACGCACCCGGGTCGTGGTATTACTACTATCACCGAGGCACGTTCAAATCCTGCTGATGTGGGTTGGGGTCAAGGTACTAACACTACCGGTAACAACCGTAGTTTTAGCTGGGGCCAGATGTACATCCGTATCAGAGCTTGTAATATTGCACTTGCCAACCTTGAGGCTCCTAAGTTTACTAATACAAACAAAATAGTTGAGCGTATGAAAGGCGAAGCCCTGTTTATGCGTGCATACTTGTACCATCAATTAGTACGTGTATATGGTGGTGTACCTTTAGTTGACCGCCCTTATGCACTAGGTGAAGCTGATTACCTTGCACCTCGTAACACAATGGAAGAGTGTATCAATTTCATTGTTAAAGATGCAGAACAAGCAGCTACTTTACTTGATGGCTTTACTATGGTTCCGGGCCGTGCGTCAAAAGCAGCAGCCTTGGCCCTTAAAGCTCGTATCTTGACCTACGCAGCCAGCGACTTGTATGATGCAAACACTGCAAAAGCAAAATCGACTGTAATGGCAGCATTCAGCAAACCTGAAATACTTGCTATTACAAGTGGAAGCCGTGCAGAACGTTGGACAAAAGCTAAAGCAGCAGCTAAAGCTGTATTAGATTTGTCTGGCTATGGATATGCAACTAACCTTTCGGCACCTGTAAGCAAAGAAGAAGGTACTACTAACTACATGAACCTATCTCTTGCAAGAAGCGGTGGTGAAAGAGACTTGATTTTTGGTCGTTATTTCATTAATGCAAAACAAGAAGACGGTGGCCGTCAAGGTTTGTTCAATGGCCCTAATGGTTACCATAACTGGGCTGGTAATGCACCAATCCAACACTTTGTAGATGACTACGAAATGATGGACGGTACTAAATTTAGCTGGCAAAACCCAACACACGCTGGCGACCCTTATGTAAATCGTGACCCTCGTTTCTATGCTTCAATCTTATATGATGGAGCTCCTTGGAAACCACGTACGGCCGATGTTGCATCAAAAGACCCTGCAAACCAGATTCAGACAGGTCAATACGAATTAGGCGATGGCTCAGGTACAAAAACAGCTTACTTTGGCTTAGATACTCGTAAATCTACAGTTGAAGACTGGAACGGTAGCTATACTGGTTATTATATGCGTAAATTTATTGACCCAAGTGCATCTATCGTTGACCAAAATACATGGCAACAAATTCCTTGGCCTGTATTCCGTTACACTGAGGCTATCTTCAACTATGCCGAGGCTTGTATCGAATTGGGCGAAGACGCTGAGGCACGTACATGGTTGAACAAAATCCGTTTCCGTGCTGGTATGCCTGCAATCACTGAGTCAGGCGATGCGCTACGTCAACGTTACCGTAACGAGCGTCGTATCGAGATGGCATTTGAAGAGCAACGTTACTTCGATGCACGTCGTTGGATGATTGCTCCAACTACTTTGGGTAGAAAAGCAAATATCATCACAGTGTTAGGTACATTAAAACCTGGTAAAACTGTTACATTATACAAGTACGATAAAAACAATTATAACTATGAGTATAAAGTAACTGACCAAGACCCAGGTAAAGAAAATCGTTTGTGGTTAGATAAGATGTATTTCTTACCGATTCACCGCGATGAAATGAACCGTAACAAGAACTTAGTACAAAACCCTGGATATTAATTTTATCCGAAATAAATTGGGTAGTTGGGTGCCATTCAGGTATCCAACTACCCAAAATTTTTATTACCGAAGCTCCAAACTACCCGATGAAATCCCTGAACCTAGTTTTACTAAGCCTATTATTTCTAACAGCTTGCCAGAGCGATAAGAATACTGCCGACAACCCAACTGCCGACACTTCAAACGAGCCTCAGCTTTTTACACTTCTTGCACCCGAAAAAACTAATGTCAGTTTTCAGAACATCATTAACGAAGGGCTCAATACCAACGTTTTGATGTATGAATATTTCTATAATGGCGGCGGTGTAGCAGTAGGAGACCTTAACAACGATGGTTTAGACGATATTTATTTTACGAGCAATATGCAAACCAACCGCCTTTATCTGAACAAAGGCGCAATGGTTTTTGAAGATATTACAGCCGCATCGGGTACTGCAGGCCGTGAAGGCCCCTGGAAAACAGGTACAACTATGGCCGATGTAAATGGTGATGGTTTACTGGATATTTATGTGTGCTACTCGGGCAACCTGAGACCCGAAAAACGTACCAATCAGTTATTTATCAATCAGGGCAACAACGCCGCCGGCGTGCCGAAATTTATTGATAAAGCCCATGAGTACGGGCTAGATAGCCCCGCAACAAGTACACAAGCTGCATTTTTTGATTATGACAAAGACGGCGATTTAGATATGTTTCTGCTGAACCATAACCCTAAATCTTTGCCTGTTTTAGATGAAGCCACAACTGCTGAGATATTAAAAAAAGAAGACCCTGACAACGGTATGCGTTTTTTCAGACAAGATAAAGGCGCAAACGGAGAGCCAATCTTCAAAGATATTACCAAACAGGCAGGCTTAATGAGCACTGCTTTATCGTATGGTTTGGGCATAGCCATTGCCGATTATAACAATGATGGCTGGCAGGATATGTATGTATCAAACGATTACACCATTCCTGATTTTCTATATATCAACAATAAAAAAGGCGGGTTCGTAAACCAGATTAGCGAAAGTGTTGGTCATTTCTCGCACTTTTCGATGGGTAGCGATGCCGCCGATATAAATAATGATGCCCTGACCGACATCTTAACGCTCGATATGTTGCCGGAAGATAACCGCAGACAAAAACTATTGATGGCCCCTGATAATTATGAGAAATTTGATTTCAATGTGAGAGTGGGTTTCGGGCATCAGTATATGCGTAATATGTTGCAGTTAAATCAGGGCTTATTGAATACGAATGGTGCGGTGAAATATCCGAAGTTTTCCGAAATAGGCCAGTTATCGGGCATTTCAAATACCGATTGGAGCTGGAGCGCACTATTTGCCGATTATGACAACGATGGATGGAAAGACCTCTATATAACAAATGGCTACCTGCGTGACTACACAAACATGGATTTTCTGAAATACATGAGCGATTATGTACAGAATAACCAAGCAAACATACAACGCCAGAATGTGCTCGACATGGTGATGAAAATGCCATCGTCGAACCTGGTGAACTACATGTATAAAAATGGGCAGAACCTGCAATTTAAAAACGTAGTAACCAACTGGGGCTTAAACCACAATGCCAACAGTAATGGAGCAGCTTATGCCGACCTCGACAACGACGGAGACCTTGACCTTGTAGTAAACAATATAAATGTACCGGCTTTTATTTACCAGAACGATGCCGAAAAACAACTAAAAAACCATTACTTGAAACTAAAACTTAATGGCGCCGGACAGAATAAGTATGGGTTGGGAGCGAAGGTATATCTCTATAAAAACGGGCAAGTACAATACCTTGAACAAATGCCAACCCGTGGCTATCAGTCAAGCGTTTCGCCTGTGTTGCATTTTGGCTTAGGCAGCCACACAGAGCTTGACTCTGTTCGCATCGTTTGGTTAAGTGGTAAACACCAATTATTAACCAAAGTAGCAGCCGATAAATTGTTGACCCTTGACGAGAAAGATGCAAAAGCAGGCTCGTTGCCTGTGCCATCGGTTGAGCCTTTGCTTAAAGAAACCAATACAGGTATTAAGGTTGTTGCGGCAAGCAATGTTATCAATGATTTCAAACGCCAGACGCTGCTAGTAAATCCGCTATCGTTCAGTAGCCCGGGTATGGCAAAAGCTGACATAAACGGCGATGGACTGGAAGATGTTTTTATAGGTGGCGGCAGCGGGCAGGCAGGCGTTATATATATACAATCGGCTAGCGGAACATTTACTATAAAAACCCAGCCGGCGTTCGATACTGACAAGCAAAGCGAAGATGCTGATGCCATTTTCTTTGATGCTAATGGTGATACTTTCCCCGATTTATATGTAGCAAGCGGCGGCTATGGTTCGCTTATGCCTGAAGACCCGCTTCTGCAAGACCGCCTCTATATAAACGATGGCAAGGGTAATTTTACAAAGGCAGCTAACGCTTTGCCACAAATGTTGGTTAGTAAAAGTTGTGTAAGAGTAACCGATATTAACCAAGACGGTAAACCGGATTTATTTATTGGTGGCAGGGTGATTCCGGGCCGTTATCCTGAAAATCCACAAAGCTATATTCTTATTAACCAGAGCAACGGCGGTACGCCTAAATTTGTTGACCAGACCGCCAGCATTGGCGCAGAACTCAAAACCCTGGGAATGGTAACCGACGCGGCGTGGTACGACCTCAACAACGATAAAAAAGCTGAACTGATAGTAGTAGGAGACTGGCAGCCGATACAGGTATTTGCGCTGAATGCTGGCAAACTAAGCAATGTAACTACTACATACTTTAATAAACAATACACAGGGCTTTGGAATAAACTATTGCTCGAAGATTTCAATAACGATGGCAAAGTAGATTTATTGGTAGGTAATCTGGGGCTAAACTCGCAGCTAAAAGCCAGCGAAAAAGAACCTGCCGAGTTGTTTTACAAAGACTTTGACGACAATGGCTCTGTTGACCCTATTGTGTGTTTTTATATTCAGGGTAAAAGCTATCCGTACGTAACACGCGACGAACTGCTCGACCAACTAAGCAATATGCGTACCCGTTTCCCTGATTATAAAAGCTACGCCGATGCTACCATGACCGAAATCTTTACCAGTGAAGAGCTGGCCAATGTGCAGAAATTAACCGTTAATACGCTCAAAACAACGCTGTTTATATGTGACTCACAGGGCAAGTTTCAAGAAAAGGGCTTGCCTTTAGAAACACAATTCTCACCAGTTTTTGCTATGGCCGCAACTGATATTGATGGCGATGGTAAAAAAGACTTGGTGATAGGTGGCAACATTAACCGAGGGCGTTTGAGATTTGGTAAATATGATGCTAATTTGGGTTTAGTTTTAAAAGGCGACGGCACAGGCCAGTTTAAGGCAGTAAGCCAGCAGCAGTCAGGCTTAAACCTGAAAGGTGATGTAAGAAGTATTATATCTGTCAATAATTTAATACTTTTCGGCGTTAACCAACAAGCATTGAAAGCGTATAGTTTTAAGAAATAGATAAAGATTTTGATCGCATATATATGATTTTTAAGAGTTGGGAGAATAAAAATCTTAAGAGTGCCTGATTTTGTTTGTAGAGACAGGGTATTGCCCTGTCTCTACGTGCACATTTTAGAGATTTTATTCTTCTTAATTTGTTGAATCACCTTTTTGCACGGCAAAAAATAACATTTAACCATTCATTCCCTAAATTATTAAAGCACATTGAACCCGATGAGATTTGCGATAATATTATTAACCTGCGTTTATATAACAGTTGGTTGTACAAACAAAGCCGAGCAGTTACCCAAGCTGAATAGTAAAGAAGTAAACAACGTTATTACCCGCATGACCGACATCATGATTCATGATGTATCAAACCCTCCGCTGGCTTCTCGTTTTTTTGCTTATGCTTGTTTGGCAGGGTATGAGGTGGCTTCTCAGGCTAACGATTCAATTCCTTCAATGAAAGGGAAACTCAACGAGTATCCCGACATTAAAGAACCAAAGGTTGCCGGAACATTCTCGCCGGATGTAGCTGCTATTCTAGCCATGATGGAAACCGCACAAAAAATGCAACCATCGGGCAAATTATTGGCCGACTATCAGAAAAAATGGATAGATTCTTGCCAAACACTTGGTTTTTCGAAAGAAGTAATCGAAAACTCTCTGACCTATGCGCAAGACATCAGCAAGCAGATACTGGTCTATGCCAAAGCTGACGAGTACAACAAAATCAGTAATTACCCTCGTTATACACCGGGTGGTAAAGACAGTGACTGGTTTCCGACACCTCCGGCATATTTTCCGCCTGTTGAGCCTTATTTTCATACCGTACGCTCATTTACGCTCGACTCGGCCAATCAGTTTATGCCACCAAAGCCTGTTCCTTTTTCAACCGATAAAAAATCAGCTTTTTATCAATTAATGCTCGATTTATATAATGAAAAACTATCGGAAGAGCACCGCCAAATAGCTGCTTTCTGGGACTGTAACCCCTTTGCACTCCAAGATAACGGGCACTTGATGGTAGGCATGAAAAAGATTTCGCCGGGTGCGCACTGGATGGGCATTGCCGGCATTGTATGCAAACAGAAAAACCTGAGCCTTGCCAAAACCTTGCAGATACACACAGCAGTAGCCATCGGCCTTATGGATGGTTTTATTGGTTGCTGGGGCGAAAAATACCGTAGTAACCGTGTGCGCCCCGAAACGGCTATCAGAAAACAAATAGACCCACAATGGCGGCCAATGTTACAAACACCGCCATTCCCTGAGTATCTGAGCGGGCACTCTACTATTTCTTCTACTTCTGCGGTAATTCTTACGCATTTTCTGGGAGATAATCTTGCCTATACCGATTCGGTAGAGGTGCGTTTTGGCTTACCGGCACGCTCATTTGCATCGTTCAATGCAGCCTCTGACGAAGCTGCCATTTCTCGTTTTTATGGTGGTATCCACTTCATGGATGCTATTGAGCATGGGCAAACACAGGGTACATCAATTGGGAATCAGGTATTGAAAAGATTAAAATAGAATATTTTCAAGATTAAATATTGATGATTTGGTAGATTTTTAGAATATTTACGTAAGAAATTCGTATTATATTCTTACGACTTATTTAACCAACCTAACCGAAGTTCCCTGATGTCAAATTTGAATATCGACAGTGTAAAGGACCGTACTTTTGATGCAATAGTAGTAGGCTCGGGCATGAGTGGCGGCTGGGCTGCCAAAGAACTCACCGAAAAAGGCTTAAAAACCCTTGTTTTAGAGCGTGGCCGCAATATTGAACACGTTACAGATTACCCTACAACCCTCAAGAACCCCTGGGAATTTGAGCATCTGGGGCAAGTACCCGATATTATTAAGCAAGAATACAAAATCCCTAGCCGACACTACATTTTTGGCGAAAGTACCTTGCACTTTCTGGTAAAAGATTCCGAACAAGAATATATACAAGAGCAACCATTCGACTGGATGCGAGCCTATCAGGTAGGGGGGCGTTCGTTGTTATGGGCTCGCCAGACCCAACGCTGGAGCGACTTTGATTTTGATGGCCCTGCCCGTGATGGCTATGCTGTCGACTGGCCTATCAGATACGCCGATATTGCACCTTGGTATAGCTATGTAGAAAAATTTGCGGGCATTACAGGCAACCGTGACGGTGTTGATACATTACCCGATGGCGAGTTTCTGAAACCGCACGAAATGAGTTGCGTTGAGAAACATTTCAAGCAACAGATGGCTACACATTACAAAGACCGCCACGTACTTATTGGTCGTGCAGCCCATCTGACCGACCCCAAAGAGATTCATTTCAAACAAGGCCGTGCACAATGCCAGAACCGGGTTATTTGTGAGCGTGGCTGCCCTTATGGTGGTTATTTTAGTAGCGTGTCCTCAACAATTCCTTGGGCTAAGCGCACAGGTAACCTTACCCTTCGCCCGCATTCGGTAGTACATTCGGTTATTTATGACGAGAAAAAACAAAAAGCCGCAGGCGTGCGCATCATAGATGCACAAACCAACGAAATGATTGAGTATTATGCAAAAATCATTTTCATGAATGCTTCAACGGTTAACACAAATCTGATATTATTAAACTCAATATCAAATCGTTTTCCGAATGGTTTGGGCAACGATAACCTTATGTTGGGCAGATTTATGGCTTTCCATACATTCAGAGGCCGTATAACGGCCGAATATGATGGTTTGCTTGATTCTACAACAGAAGGCAAACGCCCCAATAGCAGTTATGTGCCACGTTTCCGCAATGTATATAAGCAAGAAACTGATTTCTTACGTGGCTATTCGGCTGGTTTCAGTACTTCAAGAGGCTATGCCTCATATAACAAAGGCATAGGCGAAGACCTGAAAGAGCACCTGATGAAACCAGAGCTAGGCTTGTGGCAGGTGAACTCGCACATGATGGGCGAAACCATACCAAAATACGAAAGCCAGGTGTGGCTCGATACCAATCTGAAAGATAAGTACGGTATTCCGCAATTACACGTTTCGGTGAAATATGACGATAACGATGATAAAATGCTGAAAGATTTTGGCGAACAGTTTAACGAAATGTACACCAAAGCAGGCTTTATTAATATTCAGGTGCATGATACCAAACGGAATCCGGGTAGCGAGAACCACGAAATGGGAGGGGTGCGCATGGGTAAAGACCCTAAAACCTCAATGCTGAATAAGTGGAACCAGATGCATAATTGTAAAAATGTGTTTGTAACCGATGGCGCTTGTATGACCTCAACCTCAACACAAAACCCTTCGCTCACTTACATGGCGCTTACCGCCCGTGCCGTTGACTACGCCTTGAAACAAATGAAAGCCCTTAAATTGTAATTTAATTCAACCTTAAAATAGATAAGTATTCGTATTCTCATGAAAA
This sequence comes from Emticicia soli, assembly GCF_037860775.1. Lineage (NCBI taxonomy): Bacteria > Pseudomonadati > Bacteroidota > Cytophagia > Cytophagales > Leadbetterellaceae > Emticicia > Emticicia soli. Next base: position 194,280 of record NZ_JBBEWC010000008.1, read on the forward strand.
AAAGCCTTTTGTCGCTAGTATTACTGATTACTGTTTTTGCCACTAACGCTCAACAAAGATGGACAGTAGAAAAAGCCAATGCCTGGTATGCTAAACAGCCATTGTTTGTAGGAGCAAATTTTATTCCGAGCACAGCTATTAACGAACTGGAAATGTGGCAGGCCGATACTTTCGACCCCGCTACAATTGACAAAGAATTAGGCTGGGCCGAAGACCTCGGAATGAACATGATGAGGGTTTTCTTACACAACATTCCTTACGACGATGACAAAGAGGGTTTTATCAAGCGCATTAACCAGTTTCTGGAAATTGCCGATAAGCACCACATAAAAATCATGTTTGTGTTGTTTGATTCTTGCTGGAATGACAACCCAAAATCGGGCAAACAAATGGAGCCGATTGTGGGTAAACACAATTCTGGTTGGTTAAGATGCCCGGGTACAAAAATGTTGTTTGATTCAAGAACCTGGGGTAGCCTTGAAGCCTATACAAAAGGTATCATCAGCACTTTTGCTAACGATAAACGTGTAGCCGTATGGGATTTATTCAACGAGCCAAGTAACTCGGGTTATAATGATGCCGTAATGCCATTGTTGAAAAAATCGTTTGAGTGGGCAAGGGCTGCTAAACCGTCTCAACCGATTACAGCAGGTTGGTGGACAGACCACCCAATGAGCAACGAGTTTATGTTTGCCAATTCAGACATCATCACTTTCCATAACTACAAAGATGCTGAGAATCTGGAAGCACAGATTAAAGATTTACAAACACGGTTCAAACGTCCGCTTATTTGTACCGAATACATGGCACGTAAACACAAAAGCACTTTTGAAACTTGCCTGCCGATATTTGCCAAATACAAAGTTGGTGCTATTAACTGGGGCTTAGTAAAAGGTAAATCTAATACTATTTATGCTTGGGATGAGCCAATGCCACAAGGTGGAGAGCCTGCACTATGGTTCCACGATATTTTCCGCCCTGATGGCTCAATCTACAAACAAAGCGAAGTAGACGCTATTAAAGCGACTACGAAGAAATAAGATAAAATTGAGTATTGGATAGATATAGATAACACAGCTAACTAATGAGATACACCACCCTTTTACTCTTATTTATGTGTTCAGTAGGGGCTTTGTATGCGCAAAAGTCTAAAAAGCCCAATGTTATCTATATCTATGCCGACGACCTCGGCTATGGCGAATTAGGCTGTTACGGACAAAAGAAAATCAGAACTCCTAACCTTGACCAGATAGCCAGCGAAGGAATACGTTTTACGCAGCATTATACCGGAGCGCCCGTGTGTGCACCTGCCCGAGCCATGCTCATGACAGGCAAGCACAGCGGGCATTCTTATATAAGAGGCAACTACGAACTGGGCGGTTTTGAAGACCACAAAGAAGGCGGCCAGATGCCCTTGCCCGAAGGTGTATTTACCATTGCTGATTTAATGAAAAAAGCCGGATATGCTACCGCTGCCATCGGAAAATGGGGCTTGGGTATGAGTAACACCACCGGAGACCCAAACAAGCATGGCTTCGATTATTTTTACGGTTACCTCGACCAGAAGCAAGCCCATAATTTTTACCCGACTCACCTCTGGGAAAATGGTAAGTGGGATACCCTTCGTAATGCCTACATAAAAGTGCACGAGGCTTTGCCTAAAGATGAAAACAACCCACAGGCTTTTGAAAAATTTAAAGGCAAGGATTATTCGCTGACAAAAATGGCCGAGAAAACGCTGGCCTATATTCGTGCGCATAAAAATGAGCCCTTCTTCTTGTATCTGCCTTATACCGGGCCACACCTCTCTCTGCAAGCGCCTGACGAAGCCGTAAAAGAATACATCGGTCAGTTTGAAGAGCAGCCATACAGAGGCGAAAAAGGCTATGCTTCAACTTTATATCCACGCTCAACTTATGCGGCTATGATTAGCTACATGGATAAGCAGGTAGGTAGAATAATGGCTTTGCTCAAAGAATTGAATCTTGACGAAAATACGCTTATCATGTTTAGCAGCGATAATGGTGCTACATTTGATACCGGTGGCGCCGATACAAACTTCTTTGACAGCGTGGCCGGACTAAGAGGCCGAAAACAAGATTTGTACGAAGGGGGTATTAGAGAACCGTTCATTGCCCGTTGGCCGAAGAAAATTAAAGCAGGGCAAACGTCTGATTTAATTAGTATCCAATATGACCTGATGGAAACCCTGGCAGAACTAACAGGAACAAAAGCCCCTTCCAATGATGGTATCTCGTTTTTACCTACTTTGCTCGGCAAGCCACAGCAACAAAAACAACACCCTTATTTGTATTTTGAATTCCCTGAGAAGGGCGGGCAGGTTGCCGTACGTATAGGCAACTGGAAAGGAGTAAAGAGTAATATGAAAAAAGATAAAGAAGCTCGCTGGGAAATATATAATTTACAGACCGACCAAAAAGAAACTACCGATATTGCCAGCCAACACCCCGAACTTGTAAAACAGTTTGAAGCCATTCTGAAAAAAGAACACCAACCCTCACACATAAGAGATTGGGAATTTATAGACCCTAAATTCTGAAAAAACGTAGCCGCTTGCTCATTGATTTTTCTAAAAAAAACTTACAAATATCCCTATTTGTAGTGTCTTGCCTACTAGCTGAGTAGTAGGCCCTTCCTTAAAATACTGTTTAATGGGTATTTCAATTCTTCATGTTCTTGTTGAAATTTGGTAAAAATACGGGAATAACACGGCCTTCATTATGGGTTATTCCTCGTGTGTTGCAAACTGCCTGTTATCTACATTTACTTAAGTTTTAGCTTGAATAAATTCCTAAAAATACCCTTACTCATGTTAAAAAATTATAACCTTTACTCGCAAGATATATTATATCTGAAGGCAGATATAAACTATACCGAATTTTACCTGAAAGACGGAAAAAAACTCGTTTCTTCAAGTACATTGAAGCATCATGAGGCCGACGAACGGCTAAGAGATTTTCTGAGAGTCAGCAAGTCGTATATGGTAAACTTGCAATATATAGGGCAGTATTGTGCACATCAAAAAGATGTGAGAATATACCTGACAAATGGTTATGAAATAAAAGTGGCCCGCCGCCGATGCGTAGAGATAAAGAAAAATCTGAAAGATATAAATGTGCCGAGAGTGAACTTTGAGAGAACCTAAATAGTGAATGAGCGAATGGCGAATTGGTGAATAATTAATTGCTTGAATTTCTAACATCAAGAACATAAACTATTCACTAATTCGCCATTCGCAATTCACCATTCATTTATGCGTCTTTGCTTTCATTCAGTTCTTTTCTGGCGTTCAGATAGCCTTTTACTACCGTAAAGGTTGTAACTGCCAGGAAGAAGATGATAATGTATTCTACATAATTGATTATTCCGGGGAATTTTTCGCCGAAATAGAAACCGCCACCTACCAAAGAGAGTGTCCAGATACCTCCACCTATGATATTAAAAATAGAAAACTTATAGGCTGGCATCTTCACGATTCCGGCCAGAATAGGAGAGAATGTGCGCACAACCGGAAGAAAACGAGCGATTATTAAGGTTTGGCTACCATATTTAGCGAAATATTTCTTTGTGCTATCGATATGCTTTTTCTTAAAAAACAAAGAGTCAGGTCTGGCCTGTATTCTGTCGCCGAAATACCAACCCGAAAAATACCCGACAAACGACCCGATTACAGCCGCCAGGAAAATACAGGTAAGTAACAAAGGAAGCGGAACGTCGAGGGTTTTGGTACCACAAAATACACCCGAAAGAAACAATAAATAATCGCCGGGAAGGAAGAAACCAAAAAAGAAGCCGTTTTCAATGAAGATAATCAAGGTAATAGTTACCAAGCCACCCGTTCGGATTAATTCTTCCGAATCCATCAAATACTGAAACCAATTGTTTACCTGTTCCATTGAAGTAATTTTTAGCTTTTCTAAGAAACTGTTTGAGTTAAATTTTAATGATAAAAAAGGAGTTTTTTTGACTCGATACAAGATTTAAAAACCGGAGTTTAGCAGAGCTAAATGAGCGGTCCGCCGCTGTGGGATTTTTAAAGCGTAGTATTGAGCAAAAAAAGCCTTTTTTAGCTTAACAAGATTAACTCAAACAGTTTCTAATTATATAATTATTGAACTTTTGGTTCGTTCAGTTCAATTACATAGCCGTCAGGGTCTGTAATGTAAATCTGAAATGCCCCGTCAAATCTTTGTTGGCGATGATAAGGAACGCCTTTTTCTTTTAAATAAGCCTCGATACTATCAGCCGATTTAGCCGGAATTGTCCACGAAAAATGGCCACCATTCTTATCGTTATTGCTTACAGGGTCTTTTCTGCCAAGTAATAAGTGTAATTCCTGACCCGGAGCAATTACGAACCAACGTCTGATAGCCAACAAATTATCTGGCACGTCAAGCGGTTTTAAACCAACAATTTCACGATAGAATTTGGCACTTGCCTGAAGGTCTTTAACCGACAAGCCTACGTGGTTATATGATTGAACAGGGATTTGTGCAAAGGTGTTAAGTGAAACACCCAACAAAAGAACAACAATACATTTAGAAAAATTCATAGGGATAGTTTTTATATCAAGGTTGAAAATAGTTTTAATATTTTATTAATAAACTACACCAGCGGTTGCCTGCCAATGATGAGTCTATCACACCAATTCTGATAATTCAAGCCAGCGCATTTCTTTTTCGGCAATATTCTCGTTTATTTGCTCAAATTCTTTTGCCCAATTTGCTAACTCTTCATGCGAGCCATCGCCCGAATTCATTTTCTCTACCAGTTCACCTTTGCGTATCTCTAGTTTTTCTAGGTCTTTTTCTAAGCTTTCGTACTCTTTTTGTTCCTTAAAGCTTAGTTTTCGCTTGGTTTCCGGTTTGCCTACTTGCGGAGCAATAGCTGTTTTATTGGTATTTGCCTCACTTGTTTCAGGGCTACTTACTTGTGCAGGTAGCTCATCTTTAAACTGACGGTAGTCGGTATAATTACCCGGAAAATCTCTGATTTGACCTTCGCCTTCAAATACAAAAAGGTGGTCAACGATTTTATCCATAAAATAGCGGTCGTGAGATACCACCAGCAAACACCCGCCGAAACTTATCAGAAAATCTTCCAACACATTCAATGTCGAAATATCGAGGTCGTTGGTAGGCTCATCAAGAATCAGAAAGTTGGGGTTCTGAACCAATATTTTTAATAACTGTAAACGTCGTTTTTCTCCACCGCTTAATTTATGCACAAAGCTGTATTGCATGGCTGGAGGGAACAAAAACAAGGTCAGGAAATTGGAGATTGAAAGCTCGCTTCCATCGGCCATTTTTACGTACTCTGCAATTTCACGTACTACATCAATCACACGTTGCCCTTCATCAAAATCAAGCCCTTCTTGCGAGTAATACCCAATTTTAATGGTATCGCCCTTTACAACCCTGCCCATATCGGGTTTAAGTTTCTCTGTAATTATTTGCAGAAGTGTACTTTTACCCATACCATTTTTACCTACAATCCCGATTCTATCTCCTCTTTTAAAAGTATATGTAAATTCCGAAATTATCTTCTGGGTATCAAAAGACTTACTCACGTGCTGAATCTCAATGATTTTGCTACCCATACGCTCCATTTTCATACTCAGTTCCAGTTTTTCTTCCGGGCCTTTCTTAATGGTTTTGTCTTTTAAATCATAAAAAGCATCGATACGGCTTTGCGATTTTGTACCACGCGCTTTGGGTTGGCGTCGCATCCATTCCAACTCTTTTCTGAGTAGGTTGCGGTAGTTTTTTTGTGTAGCGGCATTTACAGCCTCTTGTGCTTCTTTTTTCTCGAGGTAATAATTGTAATTACCCGTAAACTTATAAATCTGGTTATCAGCAATTTCAAGAATACGGTTACACACTTTATCCAGAAAATAACGGTCGTGGGTAACAAGCAGCAAAGTGATGTTCGACGATGATAAGTACCCTTCAAGCCACTCAATTGTATCTAAGTCCAGGTGGTTGGTAGGCTCATCGAGAATCAGAAAATCAGGCTCTTCAATCAATACACGGGCCAAAGCAACCCGTTTTTGTTGCCCGCCTGATAGATTTCCTATCAGTTTATCAAAATCAGTAATACCCAATTTGCCTAAAATCTGTTTTACTTTTACCTCGTAGTCCCATGCTTTCAGGGTGTCTACTCTTTCAATAGCATTGGCAAGCCTGTTATCATCGTGCAGGCTCAGTGCAATTTCATATTCCTTAATTGCTAACGTAAGCGAATTCTCCGAGGCAAAGATGGTTTCCAGAACAGTTTTCCCGGCCGGTAAGTCTGGATTCTGGTCAAGATACCCCGTTCTGATGTCTTTTCTGATGCTTATACTGCCCCCGTCAACATCTATTTTGCCTGTGAGCATATCGAGCAAAGAAGATTTTCCTGAGCCATTAGCGCCAATCAGGGCAACTTTTTCACCTTGTAAAATGCCAAACGTAAGATTTTTAAAAAGCCAGCGTTCGCCTAAATTTCTGCCTATATTTTCAGCCGATAAATAATTCATAGTTTTATATATAATCCCGTCCCTCTAATTTATGTGGCAAAAGTACACTTAATTTTTGGTTAATCTTTTGGCTAATTCTTCCCATTCTTCGTCGAGCGATACCTTTGGCATAGTTTCGCCTGCTCGGCGGTACCAATAGTTGGCATTCCATTGGTCGCCTTCTTTGCGGTGCAAGTAGGCATGCAGGCGGTCATACTCACGGGTGCCTTCTTTGCTTTGAGCAATATTGTGCGATGCTTCCCAGTCCCCGTTGTAATCATGCCAAAGCGCCTGTAATAAAGGATGTATATCTTGTGGAACTTTTGCTGCCGAAAGTGAGCTTTTAAATGTCTGGATGTTCATACAACGATTTTTTATACTGATTGAAACATGACGAAGATTTTCTTCGTCTACACCAATAATTTGCTCAAATTTACAAAACCAATATGAATTTTTTATACTTAATTATGTGCTTCAAAGCTAAGACCTCTCTTCAATCCTGTCGGAACGGACTAATAGCTAACAATTGGGTGATTTTTAGATAAATACCCTGAACTTTAAAAATATTGGGGAATATTTTCCTCGACATTATGTAAATGTGTTACCACATATAGCTTAAATGAACCTGATTGCTGGATTGGAATGATATTTTTGCTGATAAAAATGTACAAAATTTTTACCACTAAATTTACACAAGAAAATGAAAAACAGATTGTTTTTGTTAGGTGCTTTACTTTCAATGTCATTAGTAGGATACGCTCAACCAACAACTTCGTGGGGGCCGAAATTAGGGGTTAATTTTACATCTTACGCACCTAAAGCCGAGGTTTTTGATGTACTGACAGGCTTAAATGCAGGTTTATTCTTAAACCATAGTATTAACAGTAATTTTGGGGTAACTTTTGAAGCTAATTACTCGCAGATGGGTACAAAAGTGCAGAATGGAGGCAATCTGGAGAGAATCCATTATATTCAGATTCCGGCATTAGCAGTTTATTATTTCGGGCAACGAGGCGATTCTTTCCGTCCTAAACTTTTTGCAGGGCCATATCTGGGTATTTTATTGGCATCGACCGATAAAGGAGGAAACAAGTTGTCAAACGGTCAGCAAGTATTTAACACTGCCGATGTAGGTGGGCAAATAGGCGCAGGATTTAATTTCAGAATCAAGCGTGAAACATGGTTGAACACCGACGTGCGCTACATAAGAGGTTTTGGTGATATTACCAAAGAGCCAAGCACGAGCTATCAGAATGCAGGTGTAAACATCAACGTAGGTATCAGTTTCCCGATAAAGTAACAAACCACACAAAAGAGCTTAAGGGATTCACCTCCCTTCCTAAAACCCTTTCTCATTTTATATGGGAGAGGGTTTTCTGGTTTATTTCTTCTCTCTATGGTTTTTATATGCCTTTGCAGCCATAAACAACAGTACACCAAATGCAATAATACCCAGAAACAAATACGCAAAATTGAGTAGATTCTTCACCACAGCCAGCATTACAATAGAAACCAGAAATAATGTGGGTAGTTCGTTTAACAATCTGTATTGAAAAGAGTTAAATACCATATATTTTTCTCCTCGCTCAAGGCGTTCAATCGTTTTTTTACAAAAAATATGATACCCCGTTAGCAATACCAACAAAACCAGCTTAACGTGTAACCAGCCTTGTTGCAGAAAATAAGGAGAATTAATGAGCATCAGAATCCCGAATGTCCAGGTAATCATCATGGCCGGATTACAGATAATCTTGTAGGCTCTTTTTTGCATAAGCACGTAGTCTTTTTTAAAGGCTTCACGCAGATGCTCAGGTTTATCTTCGGCTTCGGCGTGGTAAACAAATATTCTTACCAGATAAAATAAACCTGCAAACCAAGATACGAAACCGATGATGTGTAACGATTTAAGATAGAGATGAAGCATTCAAGTACGATTTAAAAAACAACTGTAATTTTAAGCCCTCAAAAATAAGCAACAAAACTCGTACGTTAAACTATAAAACTGTTTTTAAAAATGAAAAGGCTGTTTTCGCTACTTTTATTTATCTACATATCGGGTGCCACAATGGCACAAGACCAAAAAGCAAAAGAGTTTTATGATAAGGGTGTAAAGAGTTTTGTAGCCCGCAAACCAAGCGACGCTACCGAAAGTTTATTGAAAGCAATTGAGCAAGACTCAACCTATGCCGATGCATATTTTAAACTTGGCCAGATGAGCGAAACCGCACGCAACGAAGGCAACGCCATGAAATATTATGCAAAGGCGATACAGTTTAAACCTGAAGAACCTTCTTACCGACAGGCTTATACCTATGTTGGCACACGTGCTTTACGTGCCGGCGATTACCAGAAGGCAAAGCCGCTACTGGAATATGCCTTGAAACAATCACCTCCGGGTAGTATGATAGTAAAACAGCTTAATAAACAACTGGAAACCTGCAATTTTGCCATTGAAGCACAACAAAAGAAATTGAGCTTTGCTGCAAAAGATATGGGCGAGGCTATTAATTTTAAAACCTACCAGTATTTTCCGGTTTTAACGGCTGATAACGAAACGTTGTTTTTTACAGCCCGCTCAAACGAGGGCGACGAAAACCTGTTTTCTTCGCAGTTTGTAGATGGCAAATGGTCGAAACCTGAGAGTATTTCATCAAATATAAATACACCTGCCAACGAAGGTACTTGTAGCATTTCGGCCGATGGCCGAACGCTCGTTTTTACAAGTTGTGATGCCAAAGATAGTTTCGGAAGCTGCGACCTCTACATATCAAAAAAAGTAGGAGATGAATGGAGCGCACCCGAGAACCTTGGCCTGAATATAAATACCCATGAGTGGGAAGCGCAGCCAAGTTTATCGAACGATGGCCATATTCTTTATTTCTCATCAAAACGCCGGGGCGGTTTTGGCGAGAAAGATTTATGGATGAGCGAGCTTGTAAACAACGTATGGTCGCCGGCTGTAAATTTGGGTAATACAATTAATACCGACAAAGACGATATTTCGCCATTTATTCATGCCAATGGGCATACACTTTTCTTCGCCTCCGAGGGGCACACGGGCATGGGTGGCTTCGATTTGTTTATGACCGAGCAAAAACTCAATACCTATACTAAACCTCAGAACCTCGGCTATCCGATTAATACGCACGAAGACCAAGTGGCATTGTTTATTACTTCCGATGGTAAAAAAGGCTATTATTCTTTTAATACCAAGCAAACTACACGCCTTTATGAGTTTGATATTCCACAAGAATTAAGTACACGTTTTAGTAGGGTAAACTACGTGAAAGGAATTGTGCAAGATGCCCAGACCAAGAAAAACATATCGGCTGATATTGAACTGATAGATTTAAAAACAGGCAAAACCATAGAGCGTGTAAAGTCTGATACCAAAACAGGGCAATACACAGCCGTATTGCCAAATGGTAGCCATTTTGGGCTTTTTATTAACAAGGATAATTATTTCAACAAGAGCCTTTCGTTCGATTTTTCGGAGAAAACCGATGCCAATGGCAAAACGGTAAATGTGTCGCTAGAGCCAATCAGAAAAGATGTTGATATTGTGCTGAATAATATTTTCTTCGATTCGGGTAAGGCCGAACTAAGACCCGAATCATTTGCCGAATTAGATAAATTACTGCTCTTATTAAAAGGAAATCCACAGGTAAAAGTCGAGATTTCGGGGCATACCGATAATGTAGGTAAAGATACCGATAACCTTGCTTTATCGCAGAGCAGGGCTGATGCCGTGGTAAGTTATCTGGTAAGCAAAGGAGCCATAGCAACCAATGTAAAAGCGGTTGGCTATGGCGAAACCCGCCCGATTGCTGCAAATGATACTGACGAAAACCGCCAGATGAACCGAAGAATTGAAATGAAGATATTCTAAACTTGTCTATCCCGCCAAATTTGATGAACTTTGTGCCTCGAAAACTATGTTCATTTATCAACATGGCTATCATTAATAACCATGTTGATAAAATATACAATTAATACAATCACGATTATCAATATAATGGCACAAGAAAAAGTAGAAGTGTTGATTTTGGGTTCAGGTCCGGCAGGTTATACCGCAGCAATTTACGCAGCAAGAGCAGGTTTGAAACCTGTAATGTATCAGGGAGGCCAACCGGGCGGACAATTAACAATTACCACCGATGTTGAAAATTTTCCGGGTTATCCAGAAGGAATCATGGGCCCGCAAATGATGGAAGATTTTAAAAAGCAAGCTGAACGTTTCGGAACCGACAACCGTTGGGGAATGGCTACAAAGGTTGATTTCTCAACACCACTAGAACACAAAGTTATTATTGACGATACACACGAAATTGTTGCGCAAACCGTTATTATAGCTACGGGTGCTTCGGCTAAATGGCTGGGTCTGGAATCAGAACAACGTTTGAATGGCTATGGGGTTTCGGCCTGTGCGGTTTGTGACGGATTCTTTTTCAGAGGCCAGAATGTAGCCATAGTAGGCGGGGGCGATACCGCTTGCGAAGAAGCACATTATTTATCGAAACTCTGCAAAAAGGTATATATGCTTGTGCGTAAGGGTGAGTTCAGAGCCTCACAAATTATGCAGAAACGCGTTGAAAATACCCCGAATATCGAGATTCTTTACCACACAGATACATTAGAAGTACTAGGAACCGACGGCGTAACGGGTGTGAGAATCAAAAACAATGTTACACAAGAAGAGTCAGTACTAGATGTAACCGGGTTTTTTGTAGCCATTGGTCATCAACCAAATACACAAATCTTTAACGGATTTTTGGATATGGACGAAGCGGGATACCTTGAAACTGTGAAAGGAAGCTCTAAAACAAACATTGAAGGGGTATTTGCCTGTGGCGATGCACAAGACAAAATCTACCGTCAGGCGGTAACAGCAGCAGGTTCGGGCTGTATGGCTGCACTAGACGCCGAAAGATATTTGGCAGAAAAAAGTTTGCATTAAAAGGCATAATTGCTTAATATTGAACATTTTATGTGTCAGACCACTCGGCCTGATACATTATTATGGGGAAACCTAAAACATAAATACAAAATGAGAAAGGCTTTATTTACCATTATTGCTTCGCTTTATCTTTTGAGTATCGCTAATGTGCAGGCTCAAAGAGAGAGAGGCGTAAGATTGAATAAACCCAATATTCCTTCTAATCAGAAAGATTCCAAAAACAAAAATAACAAACCTCAGAAACAAGACGATGAGTTTAGTTTTGAGGAAGAGCCTAAATTGCGTTTTATCAACGATTTTGATGCCGCAAAAGGCAGCAAAAGCAGCAATCTGAAAATTGAGCCTATCAAAGAACTGAATGCCGCTGTGCATGAAGATACGTCTTCTATTGATGAAGGCGAAATACAGATTGTAGAGATTGAAGAAGAAGCGCAGTTTGCCGGAAGCGACGACATGGTAAAAATTGCTAGTTATTTTTCGGTCTGGAATACCAGCGTAATTGACCCTTATGGTATTGATGCCAAAGATTACGAAGAGGTAGTGCCGATTCAGCTATACGATATTTCACAAGGCCGATACTGGTCTGGCCCGATGGCAAAAGGCGTAACCAACTCGCAGTTTGGCTGGAGATGGCGCCGTTGGCACACAGGTATTGACCTTGACCTTGATACAGGCGAGCCTATCTATGCCGCTTTTGATGGTATCATACGGGTATCGGGCGTGCATGGTGGCTATGGCCGCTGTGTGGTAGTGCGCCACTACAATGGTTTAGAAACCCTTTACGGACACTTGTCGAAGATTAACTTTGAAGCCAACACGGTTGTGAAAGCAGGCGATGAAATTGGTAAAGGTGGAAGCACCGGCCGTAGCTCTGGGCCTCACTTACACTTCGAGACTCGTTATGAAGGTAACCCTTTCGACCCGAAAAATATCTTTACTTTTAACCCTGAAAAAATAGAAATCAACTCAGCCGAATTTACCATGACCTCGCGTGTGTATGATTACCTGAGAGGAGGTACAAGCAAAGGAGATTTCGAGTTTGACGAGCCGCAAGCAATAACCCGCAAACAATGGATACGTGTTCGCTCAGGAGACACTCTTTCTGAAATTGCCGACCGTTTCAATACCACTGCAAGCAATATTGCCAAAATGAACCGCATCAGAACAACCACTAAACTTCGCCCGGGTTATAGACTCCGTGTGAAATAAGGTTTAAAAGACATATTTTAATTGCGACGTGAAACTATTTACGTCGCTTTTTTTTTATGAATATAGAGGAGAATTTAGTGATTTAGTGAATGAGCGATTGAGTGATTATAAACGCAAAAATCAAAATATTCACTAATTCACCATTCGCAAATCCGCCATTTACAATTCACTAAATCACTCATTCACTAAATCACTAAATAATCAAGCGATGAAATTAGATATACTCGTAATGGCAGCCCACCCTGACGACGCCGAAATGTCGGCCGGAGGAACAATGGCAATGGCCATCAGTAAAGGTAGAAAAGTAGGCATTGTAGATTTTACAAGAGGCGAACTCGGAACCCGTGGCACGCCCGAAATACGTGCAGCAGAGGCAAAAGCTGCCTCAGAAATACTAAATATCTCGGTTCGTGAGAATCTGGGTTTCAGAGATGGATTCTTCAAAAACGATGAAGACCACCAGATGCAGCTAATAAGGGTTATCCGCAAATATCAACCTGAAATAGTGTTGGCCAATGCTGTTGAAGACCGCCACCCCGACCACGGTAAAGGGGCAGCTTTAGCAGTAGATGCCTGTTTTTTATCTGGTCTGCGCATGATTCAAACCCTCGATGACTCTGGCAACACGCAAGCCGCCTGGCGCCCAAAATACCTGTATCATTATATACAAGACCGCCACATAAAACCCGACTTTGTGGTTGATATTTCTGATTTCTGGGCTGCAAAAGAAGCGTCTATCCGTGCCTATAAGAGCCAGTTTCATGACCCTGAAAGTACAGAGCCGGAGTCTTACCTCACAAGCCCTGAGTTTATGGATTTTCTGAAAGCTCGTTCACAAGAAATGGGGCATCCGATTGGTGCAAAGTTTGGCGAAGGTTACACCAAAACCAGAATGCTAGGCGTAAAAGACCTATTTGATTTGATATAAAATTAGCCTTATTTTGCCCCAAAATTCGTGTTTATGGTAAATTTCCTTTTGTCGGTACAGCAATCAATTAATTTAGTTATCAATAGCATCATTTCTGTTTTTAAGGTGCTATTGATGTCGAAGTTTTCGGTAGAACGAACCACCGCCAGTAAGCCTCGCTGTGGCATATTGGGCAATGGGCCTTCGCTTAATACTTCACTCGAACGAGATATTGAGTTCATTAAGAGTCTCGAACTATTTGCTGTTAACCTTTTTTCTGTTACTGAGCAATATACCCAACTAAAACCCAGAAACTATTTTATTCTGGATATGTCTTTCCTGAATCCTAATCATGTTTGTAAGAATGGTCTGCAACACATGGCTAGCGATACCACCTGGGAAATGAACCTTTATATGCCGTTTCAGATGTATAATTCGGCCTATTTTCAGAGTTTCTTTAAAGATACGCCTAACATTAAACTTGTTCCGTACAATTATACTATTGTTACTGGTTTTACGTGGCTTAAACATTGGTTTTTTAAGCGTGGTTTGGGTACGCCTCAATGCCAGAACGTATTGGTAGGTACACTTTTTTATGCGGTTAATATGGGTTTTAAAGAAATTTATATCTTTGGCGCCGACCACTCATGGCACGAAATGATAAGACTTGACGACGACAATAATCTGGTTGTGAGCGATAAGCATTTCTTTCAACAAAAAGACTTTGACATAGCCGTAAAAGAAAAGTCATATATGAGTCAGCAGCTTTTTTCGCTGCATAAAGCCTTTTATGGCTACGAGGTAGTAGGGCAATATGCCCAAGCCTTAGGCGTAAAAATCTACAACGCTAGTGCCAGAAGTTTCATTGATGTATTCGAAAAAATAAAGGTAAATGAGTTTGTAAACAAGAATTGATTGCCTTTAAGTAAATAAATACGTTAACTTGCTGATTATTAGCTATTTTTGAACTTAATATTTGTGATTGTTCGGAATTATTTTTTAGATTTGATTATAGAACTGTATAAACTTATCTTCTACTCTAAACAAATTTATTATGAACAATTTCAGGTTGGCTGGTTTTGGCAAGCGTCTCATTGCCTATATTCTTGACTTTATCATTCTTAGTGTTGGTTTTACCTTAATCTTTATTCCTTTCGGTGGTATTTTTGCTTTTTTAGGCTTTGCATCGCCTGGTTTTGACGGTGACCTTACAAGTGGCGAAGCCGCAGCTCTTGCTGCAACAGGCATTAGTTTTATCGGTATCATATTGTTGGCTCTTGTTGCCCCTATTATTTACGATGGCTTAATGATAGCATCGCCACGCCAAGCAACACTGGGCATGAATATTATGCGCATAAAAGTGGTAAAAGAAAACGGCGAAATGCTGAATAGTGGTGAGTCTTTTATCAGAGCATTGGTTAAGTATGTTACAGGCCAATTCTGCTTCCTTTTGTTTTTGGTATGTTTGTTTAACAAAGAAGAACAAAACCTGCACGATTTAGCCGCAAGAACCCTTGTGATTGAAGAATAGACACGCTATGAGCAACAAGCGATTATATAAAATAACATTGGCGGTAATAGTTTGTGCTATTACCGCTTATTATTTTTATTATCCTGCGCTTGGTTTTTTGCCTAATATGCAATGTATGTTCAATAAGGCTACGGGTTTGTATTGCATGGGTTGTGGCGGGCAAAGGGCTTTTCATGCCTTGTTGCATGGGCACATTGTAAGTGCTGCACAAAATAACCTGCTTGTTTTTGTTGTACTACCTCTTGTTGCCTTAAAATTGTATGAAGAAATAAGCAGTAAAAAAGTACTCCCTACGGCGCTATATTCCAGAAAAATCATTTTGCCCCTTGTGTTATTTGTTGTATGCTTTCTGGTTCTCCGAAATATCCCTCTTTATCCTTTCACTTGTTTGGTACCTGAATAAGGTTTTCTATCTTATATAATCGCAACAAGCCATTTGCTGTCATTTGGCAAAAAAGTAAAATAGGGCGGTGAATAATTTTAAACCACGGAGTGGCACAGAGTTTAAAAACACGGAGTATCACGGAGAAAACTCTGTGTAAATCTGTGCTAAACATAGTGCACCTCCGTGGTAAAATATTAAACCAAACAAAAAATGCTACCCATCAAAAGACAGATAGCATTTTTCTGTATAAAAATACTCTTATTTCGCATCAACTACTGCAATGGCAACCATGTTTACGATTTCTCGCACCGAGCTACCTAGCTGCAATACGTGCACAGGTTTTTTCATACCAAGCAAAATAGGTCCAATCTTCTCAATATTGGCTATTTCTTTTACCAAGTTATACGCAATGTTCGAAGCCGATAGATTCGGGAAAATAAGCGTATTGGCACCACCATCTACCAAGTCGCAGAATGGGTGGTTTTCACGCAATAAATCCAAGTCAAACGGTAAGTGGGCTTGCATTTCACCGTCTACAATCATGGTCGGATGTTTCTCTTTCAGAATCGCCACTGCCTTTTGCATTTTTAGCGCATCTTCACCATCGGCACTACCAAAGTTAGAGTAAGTTAGTAAAGCAATTCTAGGCTTAATATTAAATTTCTCAACCTCTTTGGCTGCCAGTTCTGTAATCTCAACAATCTCTTCGGTTGTCGGGTTAAAGTTAACCGTAGTATCGGCAAGGAACAACGGACCAAAACGGCTCATCAGAATATACATACCCGAAACTTTCTTTACGCCCTCTTGTCGGCCAACGATTTGAAGCGCAGGACGAACAGTTTCAGGATAATTACGGGTCATACCACCAATCATAGCATCGGCCTGGCCAGCTTCTACCATCATGGCACCAAAGTAGTTACGATTAAGCATCGATACCCTTGCCTCAAATTTATTCAGTCCTTTGCGCTTACGTTTTTCATAGAAAATATCGCCGAATTGCTGCAAACGAGCTTCTTCTTTTGGCGAGCGAGGGTCAATTATTTCAACCCCTGCCACATCAATATGGTTTTCTAATACCAATTGGTTAATGCGGTTTTCGTTACCCAATAAAATCGGAATAGCAATGCCATCGTCAATTACCTGTTGCGCAGCTTTCAATACCGTAAGGTTTTCGGCATCGGCAAAAACTACACGTTTAAGGTTTTGTTTAGCTTTGGTAATGATAACCTTGCTCAGGGTATTGTCTTGACCCAGACGTTTCGATAATTGCGTGTCGTAAGCCTCCCAATCAGTAATCGGAAATTTAGCCACGCCTGTATCCATAGCAGCTTTGGCTACGGCAGGGGCAACTGTGGTTAGCAAACGAGGGTCAACAGGTTTTGGAATAATGTATTTTTTACCAAAAATCATGTTGTTTTCGCCATAAGCCAGGTTTACAATATCAGGCACAGGCTTTTTAGCTAATTCAGCCAGGGCTCTTACAGCCGCCAGTTTCATTTCTTCGTTAATTACTTTCGAACGCACATCTAGCGCCCCTCTGAATATATAAGGGAAGCCCAATACGTTGTTTACCTGATTCGGGTAATCTGAACGACCCGTAGCAAAAATAATATCTTCACGTGCGGCCATTGCTTCGTCGTACGAAATCTCAGGCGTTGGGTTTGCCATAGCAAACACAATACAATCTTTTGCCATTGATTGTACCATTTCCTGCTTCAGTGTGTTCCCTTTCGATAAACCGATAAATACATCAGCACCATTTAAAGCCTCGGCTAATGTAGTTTCAGCAGCCATTGTATCGTTGGCAAATTCAATTTTCTTGCCATCGAGGTTTGTACGACTAGGGTGAATAAGCCCTTTGCTATCGAACATAAAAATGTTCTTTTTCTGTGCGCCTAAACTATTGTATAAGCGAGTACAAGAAATAGCCGAAGCACCTGCGCCGTTGATAACGATGCGTACGTCTTCAAATTTCTTGTTTACCAACTCAAGAGCATTCAACAAGGCTGCGGCCGAGATAATGGCCGTTCCGTGTTGGTCGTCGTGCATTACCGGAATATTCATTTCGGCTTTCAGACGCTCCTCGATTTCAAAACACTCAGGTGCCGAAATATCTTCAAGATTCACACCGCCAAACGTTGGTTCAAGAATCTTTACTGTTCTTACAAACTCGTCAACATCTTTGGTATTTAATTCTATGTCGAACACATCAATATCGGCATATATTTTAAATAAAAGCCCTTTCCCTTCCATTACAGGCTTTCCTGCTTCCGGCCCGATGTCGCCCAAACCTAATACCGCTGTGCCATTAGAAATAACCGCTACCAGGTTTCCCTTGGCAGTGTATTTGTAAACATCTTCGGGGTTTTCAAAAATAGCCATACATGGGTCGGCAACCCCCGGCGAATAGGCTAGCGTTAAGTCTCTTTGCGTGGCTGTTTCTTTTGACGGAATCACCTCAATTTTGCCCGGTCTTCCTTTGGCATGGTAATATAAGGCTTCTTCTTTTAGTGTTTTCTTCGTACTCATTTCGAATAAGTTTTGTTTTCCAGGCGCAAAGGTACGCATAGAAAATTGTTAGATAGAAAGAAAAATGTTGTTTTAACCTATTGAAAGGCCATGAATGATAGTGTAATTGATGAAATATATTTGGAAATTGTTTGCTGTTTTTGATTGATAATAAAGAATAATATTTTAAAAATAGTCCGCTTCGTAGAGACGACATGCTGGCGTCTCCAAGGGTCTATAAATGTTTAAAATCTATCTATTGGGTTCTATTTATCAAATATCATTTTTTGGAATCAGACAGTCCAATGGAGACGCCAGCATGTCGTCTCTACAAAAAATGAACCCATTAATACTTAATATTATCAGAAATAATATCTTCAAATTTATCGACATTATTAAATGCCAGATTCATTTTGTTGCGGTCGAATTCGTTTTCATTGTTTGAAATCCAGACCGTAGCCACACCATTGCCAATAAAATTGGTAATGGCACGGGCTTCGGACATAAAACGGTCGACACCCAGTAGCAAAGCAAGCCCTTCTACCGGGATGACTTTGATGGCCGATAGGGTAGAAGCCAACACAATAAAACCGCTGCCTGTTACGCCAGCTGCACCTTTCGATGTTACCATCAGAATACCGATGATTGTCAGAATCTGCTGAATATCGAGATGCACGTTAAACACCTGCGCCAGAAAAATAACCGCCATTGATAGGTAAATAGTAGTGCCATCAAGATTAAAAGAGTACCCTGCCGGAACAACCAGCCCAACCACAGATTTTGAACAACCCATTTTTTCGAGTTTTTCCATTAGTGAGGGTAGCGCAGCTTCTGACGATGAAGTGCCTAATACAATCAGTAATTCTTCTCTGATGTATTTCAAGAACTTCAGCAGGCTTATTTTATAGTAATTCAGTATAAAATATAGCACCACAAACACAAAAATAGCCATTGTAGTATAAACCGTACCCATAAGTTTGGCTAGCGGAAGCAAGGTTTTGATACCATATTTGGCTACTGTAAAGGCCATACCGCCAAAAGCACCGATAGGGGCAAACAACATAACTTTATGCAATGCCCAGAAAACTTTTTTAGAGATAGGCGTCAGGAAATTAACCACCGCTTGTCGGCCCGAATAATTGCTTAGTGAAATACCCAATACAATGGCTACAACCAGTACTTGAAGCGTTACGTTATCCCAGAAGAATTTTATCCAACTGAAATCGTCGGCACTTTGGGTGTATTTAGAGATGTCGCCGCCCTTAATGTCTTTCGTAACAACGCCATCGCCGGGGCGAAGAATATTGGCAACCACAATGCCGACAATAAGCGCTACGGTTGTAACAACCTCAAAATAAATCAATGCTTTAGCACCTACTTTACCCACCTTCTTTAAATCACCCATCGAGATAATGCCCAATGTGATGGTTACGAAGATGATAGGGTTGATAAACAACTTAACGGTGCTGATAAAAATACTACTCAGAAACTCACTGAAAGTGTTTTTTATCTCAAATTCAGAAATAAGCAGATTAAATTTGAAACCTTTTTCGAAAATAGGATTTAAGGCAAACTCCGGGTTATAGTGGCCTAACAAAACACCACCTATAATGGCCGTTAGTACCCAGAAGGTAAGATTGGTAAAAAGTTTTTTCATTCGGTGTCAGGCTCAGGTTATAGTTTTTTCCCTTTCAGGAACATGGTTTCTGTTATGTCTTTACTTGTATCGCTATCGAGGGCTATTTTCCAACGTCTATCGAATTTTCGTAAAACGACTGTGAATTTGCCATAAAAATAGCTGATTTTTCCTGTTGACTCCGTGATGGTAATTTTATAATAGCCTGTTTCATAGGCTGTAGTTTCGTTATGAATGCGCTCTTCGAAGCTAAACTCAATGGCTTGCTTCCTTTTGTGGCGCATGTTATATTCGTTGTTTTGCTGATTGTTATAACTGTATTCGTCGAACGTATAGATTTTTTTTGCATCAACAGGCACACGTATGAGGTCTCTTGTATGCAGATTCATGAAACCAAAGGCATCCAGATTACCGTAGGTTTTAATAAAAGGTAACCAAACCTGATTGTTAATTTCGGTTTCGATATTATCAGACTGGGCTATTACGGTAAAAAAACTACACATCAGAAGTGCACAGAGTAGTGTTTTCATGCGTTTGATGACGAATTGCTATATAATTAGGTTACAAAAGCGTGTTTAAGTATGCTTTAAAACAAATGTAAGAATTTAATTCTATCAAAAAATAGCGATTTGCTTCTTTTCTTTCATTTTTGAGTATTGATACTCACAACAGTAAAAGCAATAAAGCAAGTTGAACCTAAACTGCTTGCACTTGTGTTAAATCTTCAAAACGACACGACAGAGAAATGGCTACTGCACCTAAAGAAGAAAAAATAGATATACGTCAACGGCTGAAAGCACTC
The DNA here is from genome assembly GCF_037860775.1 of Emticicia soli. Taxonomy (NCBI): domain Bacteria; kingdom Pseudomonadati; phylum Bacteroidota; class Cytophagia; order Cytophagales; family Leadbetterellaceae; genus Emticicia; species Emticicia soli. Next base: position 214,732 of record NZ_JBBEWC010000008.1, read on the forward strand.
AATAATCTGCCTACTTTTATCAAAGAAGTTTACCAGACCTCGCCTGCGTTGGCATCAGGCAATATTGTACTTAGGCTTATTCGTTCGGTTATTCCCTTGCTGGTTTTATACACAGCCAAATTGTTGATTGATGAAGTAATAAAACTTTTTAATACAAAATCAGACGATTTTAACCATTTGTGGCTTTTGCTCGGCATAGAGTTTGGCTTGGTGATTATCAGCGATATATTGGCAAGAGGCATAAGCCTTACTGATAGCTTATTAGGTGATACGTTTGCCAATAAAACATCAGTTAAATTGATGGAACACGCCGCATCGCTCGATTTGGCGCAATTTGAAGATGCTACTTTTTATGATAAACTCGAGCGGGCTCGCCAGCAGGTTTCCGGCCGAACGGCCCTGCTTTCGCAAACTTTGGCACAAGGGCAAGACGCCATTACAATGGGAAGTTTACTGGTAGGTTTGTTTGCCTTCAATCCGTGGTTGATTCTTTTGTTGTTGGTAGCGGTTATTCCGTCTTTTATCGGTGAGTTGCATTTCAATGCACGAAGCTATTCGCTGCAAAGAGGCTGGACACCCCAACGGCGTGAACTAGATTATTACCGCTACATAGGTGCCAGTGATGAAACCGCCAAAGAAGTAAAACTCTTCGGCCTCTCAGGTTTCTTGATTGAGCGATTTCGTAATTTATCGACACGCTATTTTAACGAAAACAAAAAACTGTCTATCCAACGGGCATCGTGGGGGACTTTGCTTGTGGCAATAGGCACGGTAGGATATTTTTCGGCTTATAGCATCATTGTTTTTGAAACCGTGAAGGGCGTGGTGAGTATCGGTAGCCTTACTTTCCTGACAGGTTCGTTCCGACAATTACAGTCATTGTTAGAAGGCATTTTAGGTCGCTTTACAAGTATTTCGCAGGGCGCACTTTACCTTAACGATTTGTTTGATTTCTATAAAATCATACCTACCATTATTTCTCCGGCCAAACCTAGGCCAATTCCGAATCCGATACGTGAGGGTTTTGTATTTGAGAATGTGGGCTTTAAATATCCTAATTCTGAGCGGTGGGCAACCCGTGGTTTGAGTTTTACCTTAAAAGTTGGCGAAAAACTGGCTTTAGTTGGCGAGAATGGCTCAGGCAAAACTACCTTGGTAAAACTATTGGCTCGCTTGTATGACCCTGATGAGGGTAGAATTTTGCTCGATGGTTATGATTTAAGAGAATACGACCTAACAGAACTACGCCAGCAAATAGGCGTTATTTTTCAGGATTTCCAACGTTTTCAGTTTACAGCCGGTGATAATATTGCTGTGGGTGACATTGAATCATTAGATATACAAAGCGAGCTGGAAAGAGCCGCCGAACAAAGTCTGGCCGATACGGTAATTGAAAAACTACCACTTAAATACACTCAACCACTAGGGCGACGCTTTGCCAAAGGTGTAGAATTATCGGGCGGAGAATGGCAGAAAGTAGCCCTCGCCAGAGCTTACCTGCGAGAAGCCAATGTAATTATATTGGACGAACCCACCGCCGCCCTCGATGCCCGTGCCGAGTACGAGGTGTTCCGCCGCTTTGCCGAACTCACAAAAGGCAAAACAGCCGTGCTTATCTCTCACCGATTCTCAACCGTTCGCATGGCCGACCGCATTCTGGTTTTAGACAAAGGCCAATTGTTAGAAATAGGCAGCCACGAAGAACTACTCGCCAAAAACGGCCGCTACGCCGAGTTGTTTTACTTGCAGGCTGAGGGGTATAGGTAGGGGAGTGCTTAAGATAATTTGCACCACAATTAATCAATAATTGCATCTGGATTATTATATTTGTGATACTGTGACAGATTAAGTAAAACACAATTTTAAAATGGAAGGGATTCTTCACGTCAATCAATTTATTGACAATCACAAAGAATTATTCGAGTTGCTTACTAAAGAAGTTAATTGGGATAGCCAGATGGCTGCCCGTAAAACGGCTAGCTTTGGTAAAGCCTATAATTATTCCCAAATAGCTTATCCGTATCAGGCATTTCTGCCAGAGTTAGAAAAAATCATTGAGAAGTTAGTGCCTGTTATTGGTTTTAAGCCTAATAACTGTCTGATTAATTATTATCTTGATGGTAAGTCAAAAATGGGGTATCATTCCGACCAGATTGACATTTTAGAGCCTCAAACCGGAATCGCCATCGTTTCCTTGGGTGAAACCCGTACGTTGAAATTCAGAAATATAGCAGACCCAGAAGAATATATCAGTTATGACTTGCCCTCAGGAAGCCTGATATACATGACACAGGAGATTCAGCAACAGTGGCAACACGCCATTCCGAAATCAGATACTGAAAATGGTAGGATTAGTTTGACTTTTAGAGAGATGAAGTAACCATGATTGATAGGACTGAAATATTAAGACAATTAGATTCTGAAGCAGAAGCATATGTTTTTCCTATGCTTGATAATGGTTACTCTTTTCACGGGGATCAAAAGATGACCATTTTTAGAGACGAAAAAAGGTGGGCGATTTTGATTGAGGTTTTAGATTATTTTAATCGAGAACAAGGTTTAGATGGAATCTCATCTACATCAGCTATTTTTGGCAATTGCTTGATTGGATGGGGCGATAGATTTAAATATTTCGCATCTGATAATGACGCTCCTGCTTTTTTGTATGAAGAAGGAACAGGAATCGAATATTTAAATGATGAAGCCAAGAGTATAAATATCAGAAATACTGTTGTGCCTATCATATTTGATAAAGAACATTATAAATTAAAGGGGATTGAGTTTGAATACGAAGATAAAATTACTCCATGGGAATTTATGCGTGGGCTAATACCTGAGTATTCTCATTTATTCTGGTTGACAAGAGAGGAAATTTCTGATAAAATCCCTAAAGATTTACCTGTTTTTATGACTTTACATAATTGGCATCACCCTGATTTAGCAATAGAAGAAAAACCTAGTGATAAAGAAACGTTTCAGCAATTAGCTGATGCTATTCTTACAGGCGATGTCAGTTTATATAATCCAACTGAAATGGTAAATACCCATTGGTCGAATTGGCCAGAGGGTGGACGGTGTTAAAATGAAAAGCGTGACGGCTGATATTTATAACGCCTAATTTATATCTTTGTCAATAGAAGCAATAATTAATAGGCTTTAAAAAGAGAAATGGAAAGAATAGAAATTAAAGGATATAAATCAATAAAAGAATTGGATTTGCCACTGCGCCCAATTAATATTTTGATTGGCGCAAACGGGAGTGGTAAAAGTAATTTCCTGTCTTTTTTTGATTTCCTTAAGCAGATTTATAGAAGAAATCTTCAAGAATTTGTTGCACTTAAAGGTGTGGATACTTTTTTGCATAAAGGCGATAAAGTTACTGAGGAAATTTCGGCTCATTTATTCTTTAATCAGACTAATGGATATTCATTCACATTAAAAAAGGGCGATGCCGGATTCATATTTACCAAAGAAGGAATGTGGTACAGTAATAACTCTTTTCAGGGAAATGTAATTGATATAGCATCATTTGGTAATGAATCTACATTAAGACATCAGACATTTCCAGAAGCAGATTATTTAAGAGATTATCTCTATCGTCTCTCAAAATATCATTTTCACGATACTGGAGAAAACTCTCCCTTCAATAAAGAGTCAAACATTGAAAATGATAAGTACTCTCTTTATGAAAAAGGAGAGAATATAGCTGCGTTTTTGTATAATATTTTAAATGAACACCCTAAGGTTTATAATTTTGTAGTAAAGACTATTCAATCAATAGCCCCCTATTTTTTAGACTTTTTTCTAAGACCTGAAGCAAGTGGGAATATTAAATTAAGATGGCAAAGTAAATATTCTTCAACAATTTATGGAGTTAATGATTTGTCTGATGGAACAATTAGATTCATTGCCTTAACGGTTCTATTTATGCAACCTAATCTACCGGAAACCATTATAATTGATGAACCCGAATTAGGGCTGCATCCAACTGCCATTGCGAAACTGGCTGGTTTGATAAAATCGGTAGCTGCCAAAGACTGTCAGGTTATAATTGCTACACAGTCCACCGATTTGATAAGCCATTTTGAGCCGGAAGACATTATTACAGTTGATCAGATAAATGGCGAAAGTGTGTTTAAAAGATTGAGTTCAGATACCCTTGAATTATGGTTAGAAGATTATACGATTGATGATTTGTGGAAGAGAAATATTATTAACTCTGGCCAACCTAATTTTAATTAATGGCTATGAAGAGAATAATTATTATCTGTGAGGGTGAAACAGAACAGGCATTCTGCAACCGAATTTTACAGCCACACTTTCTTGCAAAAAACATATATATTCAAGCACCTTTGATTAAACATTCAAGAGGTGGAATTGTAAAGTGGTCAATCCTTAAACAGCAAATTGAGACGCATTTGCGAACAGATTCTACAGCAATTGTTACTACGTTTATTGATTACTATGGTTTGTTTTCAAAATATAGTTTTCCTGATTGGGACTTGGCAGAAAGAATACCGAATCCAAACCTAAGAATGGAGGCATTGGAGAAGAGCATGAAGGCCGATGTTTCAGAATTACTTAATTTCAGATTTATTCCATATCTTCAATTGCACGAATTTGAGGGCTTGTTATTTAATGATATTGGTGTTATTTATACTCAGATACCCTACCCGCCGAGGATATAATTGGGAAGCAAGAATTAGAGGAGGTTTTTGCAAATTATGATAACCCCGAAATGATAAATAATAAAAAAGAAACTTCCCCTTCGCATCGCCTTGCTAGAATCATAAAAGGATACAATAAACTGGTATATGGTGATATTTTAGCAGATGCCATAGGTTTATATAGAATACGTAGTAAATCTCCAAGATTCAAAGCCTGGATTACCAAATTGGAAAGTATTTAATACTCCGAAGATTTTTACCTATGCCTCACAAATTCAAAGCAAAAATATACCAGACTGGCATTAATTGGTGTGTTGATGTGCCGCAGGAAATTACGGCGCAGTTGACAGCCGAAAAAGGCTATATCAGAATAAAAGGACAAATAAATACCTTTGATTTTATTCAGACGGTTGTGCCTGTAAAAAATGCGCTATACAGGCTTTTTGTGAATTATGTAATGATGAAAGGAGGCAAGACTGCGCTCGGAGAAGTGGCTGAGTTTGTAATTGAGCAAAACACCGAAGTTTTAGAAAAACAATATCCAATGCCCGAAGCCTTGGCAAATGCCTTACAAACAAATGACTTAAACGCAGCATTTGACACCCTGACACCTGCACGCAAGAAAGATATTCTGAAATACCTTAGCTATGTAAAAACAGAAGCAACTATGCAAAAGAATATTGCTAAGCTGATAAGCCAATTGCAAGAAGGTAGTAAAAATGTGAGGATACCCTAATGAAAATCAAATTGATAGTTATTCATTTGCAAGCTCTCCATTAAATAAAACAAGAGCAAGGCGCTAGTTCTCCCACAAGGCCATTGCAATACGCAGTTTGCCGTAGTCGTACAAACCCTCTAGTTCGTCAAAGAGTGGTCTTAGCGCATCGCCTTTTTGCATATTTAATCGCATAGCTGCGGCTATAATTTGGTTATATTCGTAGCTTTGTATTAAATCTTTTAGGTTAATCTCATTTCCTTCTTCCCGAAGTTTTACTAAGTGGCTGATAATCGTAACAGGACTAAGATTACGTCGTTGAGCAATGTCTTCTATCGGCAAACCTTTCTGATAAAGCTCAAGGGTTTCAATAAAAGTAAAGCCTTTTACATTTTTTGTCTTGCCCGATTCTGAATTATCTCTTGCAAAATCAAGAATCTCATTAATAAACTGCTCGCCAAATTGCTTAAACTTCTGTTCCCCAACGCCCGATACCGCCAGCATCTGCATTTTGTTGATAGGTTTCTTCTGCGCCATGTCTGAAAGCGTAGCATCAGAGAACACCACAAAAGGAGGGAGGTTGAGCTCATCGGCAATCTTTTTGCGCAATATCCTTAGTTTATCAAACAGCGCATCTTTAATAACCTCTTTCTTCGATTTTTCTTTTGGTGCGGCCTCTTCCTGTTTCGCCTTTTTCACTTCATACGGCTCAAACTTCACAAGTTCAACTTTACGTTCGCCTTTAAGAACCTGCCACGAGAGGGCATTTAGTTTCAAAGCATGGCGTTCGTCATAAGCAATATCTATAATGCCCGAGTTGAGCATTTGCGTTATATAATCGGCCCATTCTTCATACCTTAGTTCTTTGCCTACGCCAAAGGTTTTAAGTGTATGATAATTGTGTTCGAACACATTTCGGTTTTGCGCACCTCTCAATATATCAATCAACATACCCATAGCCACTTTTTCGTTGGCTCTGGCAACGGCTGATAGTGCCTTCTGTGCAAAAATAGTAGCCTCAAACTTCACGGGCGGGTTTTGGCACACATCACAATTACCACAATCTTGCTGCGCTTCTTCGTTAAAATAACTTAATAGCACCCTTCGACGGCAAATCTCTGTTTCAGCATATTGTTTCATGCGGTCGAGTTTTGCCAACTGAACCTCTTTCATTTCTGGTGGCAACTCCGACTTATCAATCATTTCCTTGCGGGTAACAATATCGGCAAAGCTGTAAAACAAAAGCGTATCAGATGGCATTCCATCACGACCCGCCCGACCAATTTCCTGATAAAAACTCTCAACGTTCGATGGTAAACTGTAATGTACCACAAACCTCACATTCGATTTATCGATACCCATACCAAAGGCAATTGTAGCCACAATTACCTGAATCTCGTCTTTTATAAAAGAATCCTGTACTTCCGAGCGTGTTTGAGCATCAATTCCGGCATGGTAATGCATGGCTCTTACACCCAGTTTTCGTAAGCCTTCGGCTACTTCTTCGGTATTTTTGCGGCTCAGGCAATAAATAATACCGCAATCTTTTGGGCGTTGAGCAATAAACTGGTGAATCACTTTCAGCCGATTCCGCCCCGGTGAAACAGCCAGTTTAAGATTAGGTCTGTCGAATGAAGATATAAATACTTTGGCGTCAGGAATGCCCAATTGTTTCAGAATATCTCTTCTCGTTACCCTGTCGGCGGTAGCTGTAAGGGCTACCATTGGGGTATTTGGGAATGCCTGTTTCAGTATATGCAGTTGGGTATATTCAGGTCTGAAATCGTGCCCCCATGTAGAAACGCAATGCGACTCATCAATGGCAACCAAACAAACATTTAGTGTTTTAACAAAATCAAGATAATTGGGTGTAAGCAGTTTTTCAGGCGAAACATACAGTAGTTTCAAGGCACCTGTGCGGCATTGCGTTTCAATGTCACGTTGCTCTGCCCCCGATAGTGTACTGTTAATAAAAGCCGCCGGAATACCATTGGCTTGCAGGGCCTGCACCTGGTCTTTCATGAGTGCTATAAGTGGCGAAATTACCAGCGTTAAGCCATCAAGCACCATAGCAGGTACCTGAAAACACACCGATTTACCACCGCCTGTGGGCATCAGCACGAGGCAATCCTGCTTTGATAAAATTGTGTCGATAATGTCAGATTGAAGTGGGCGGAATGTATCGTAACCAAAATATTTTTTAAGAACCTGTTCTTTTGTCATCAGTCGTTGAAACGCATTTTTTAACAAAATAATAAATAAATCTGCAAAGACTACATAAAAACGTCTTATTTTTACAGTTTTATAACTCAACAAACCTAAAGTATCGTATGAAAAAAAGCTTCATAGCACTTATTTTCTTTAGTTCTTATTCATTTGTTAATGCTCAAAGCAGTACCCCCGACGAAAAAGTCAAACAGTATGCGGCAACAATCTCGGCCGACAACCTAAGAAAAGACCTCACCTATATTGCTTCTGACGAACTCGAAGGCCGTGATACAGGCTCAGAAGGACAGCGCAAAGCCGCCGATTATATAGCCAAACGCTTTGCTGATTTAGGCTTAACTCCACTCGCCTCAGATGGCAAAGGAGGCAAAGGCTATTTTCAGTATTTCAACCTTTATCAAAAAGGCTGGAAGGATGCCTATATCATGATAGGTAACAAAAAGAAAGAATTTTTTAAAGATTACTATCCAAACGGCCTAACGAGTATTCCGCAAGAGGAATCGATAAAAGTAGTTTTTGCAGGCTATGGCATCGAGTCTGATACTTACAACGATTACAAGAATATTGATGTAAAAGGCAAAGCCGTTGTGATACTTGATGGCGAGCCTAAAAATGCATCGGGCAAATATTACATTACCAAAGAAGGCGAAAAATCAGATTGGGAAGAAAAAGCCGGTTTACAGAAAAAAACAAACATTGCTTTGAACAAAGGCGCTAAAATGTTTTTTGTAGTAACTGATTCTGACGAAACACAGTTTAAGAGCCTTGCGGCCGAAAGAAAAGCGGTGCTTTCTCGTTTCAACCGTATGTCTTTAGCCGAGTCAAAACCTGAGCAGGCAAGTTCAAACCCTACTTTCTATATCTCTAAAGCAATGGCGGCCGAAATGCTGGCAACCAAACCGGCTAAGTTTGATAAACTGGTAAATAAAATTACTGAAACAGGCGAAACTACGGCAGGAAAAGCCAAAGAATCAAAAATTTCGATAAAAGCCGAGAGGGGAGAAGTGCCGGTGCAAACACAAAACGTATTGGGTTTTCTGGAAGGAACAGACAAAAAAGACGAAGTAATATTGATTACCGCTCACTACGACCACGTAGGTATTCAAGGAGGACAGATTCATAATGGTGCTGATGACGACGGCTCAGGTACTTGTGCTGTATTAGAGCTTGCACGTGCCTTTGCACAAGCCAAAAAAGAAGGCAATGGCCCACGCCGTAGCATTTTGTTTATGACCGTAACAGGCGAAGAAAAAGGCTTGCTAGGCTCACAATACTATGCCGACAAAGACCCGATTATTCCGTTGGCCAATACAGTTTGTGACCTTAACATTGATATGATTGGCCGTATTGATAAAGAGCACGCCCCGCGTGAAGATTATGTGTATCTGATAGGTTCTGACAAATTATCTTCTGAATTACACCAAATAAGTGAAGAGGCAAACAATAATTCGATAAAATTTCAGTTAGATTATACATACAACGACCCTAAAGACCCTAATCGTTTTTACTATCGTTCTGACCACTATAACTTCGCCAAGCATAAAATACCTGTTGTCTTCTACTTTACAGGAGTCCATGCCGATTACCATCGCCCTGGTGACGATGTTGAGAAAATCCTTTTTCCTAAGTATCAGCAGATAACTCAATTAGTATTTCATACAGCGTGGGGAGTGGCCAATCGTGAAGAAAGAATCAAGGTTGATAGTAATAAGCCTTAAAGTTGTAAGAATTGTTAAAAAAACACTTCTTTTGATAGAGAATCTTTGAGAACGAAAATTTTAGTTATAGAGAATCGGTTGAAATATTTAACTGTCTGATAATGAAAAAGTTATGTTTTTTCGGTAGCCGTCAAAAAGAAATAAATATTCTAAGAAAAGTCCAAGAGAATATTTTCCTAACAAAAAATTATCATGGCTGATATTTTTTGTTTCAACGATTTTGCTTAAACTTGTCCCACGATTGAAAAGAATATGTGGCAGGTTTTTACAAAATTTTCTTTTACTAATATTCTTTCTTTTAAAATTTTCACTTTTATTTACCAAAAAATTCATTGTTTCATTTTTTAAAACCCTAAAAATTTCAAAGCTAATGGAAAAAAAGACTACAGCCCCAGCAGCAAAAGCAGCAGCACCTAAGTCTTCAAGTGGAGGATTAAATCCAGTATTTGTTATTCCAATTTTAATGATTATCGGTTTTTGTTTATGGTATTTTATCTTAGGAGACCCTTCAAACTTCTCTGATCCTGAAACTAAACACAAACCAATTACTGCTATGGGTATCGTTTACTCAGGTGGTATCATTGTACCTATCCTATTAACCTTTATGCTTTCGGTATTAGTTTTCTCTATTGAGCGTTTCATCACAATCAATAAAGCTTCTGGTACTGGCGATCTTGACGCTTTTGTACGTAAAGTACGTTCATTAGTTGACTCAAACAACATTGCTGATGCGATTAAAGAGTGTGACAAACAAAAAGGTTCGGTTGGTAACGTTACAAAAACTGCACTTCAAAAGTACAGCCAATTAGCTACTGACAACTCACTAGCTAAAGACCAAAAATTAGTTGCTTTACAAAAAGAAGTTGAAGAAGCTACTACATTAGAGCTTCCAATGTTAGAGAAAAACCTAACTATCCTTTCAACACTTGCTTCAGTTGCAACCCTTGTAGCCCTACTAGGAACTGTAATCGGTATGATCCGTTCGTTCTTTGCTCTTGGTTCTGGTGGTGGTGCTCCTGATGCATCTGCTCTTGCAACTGGTATTGCTGAGGCCTTGATCAATACAGCCTTAGGTATCGGTACATCAGCAATCGCGATTATCATGTATAACTTATTTACCTCAAAAATAGATACGCTTACTTACAAGATTGACGAAATCGGAATGAGCCTTCAGCAAAACTTCGCTGCTCATCACTAAGATAAAGCAGTTAAGTTAACAGTTTAATTTAAACATTTAAACTTTCGTAAAAGCTATGGCAGCACCGAAACCAGCCAGAAAGAGTCCATCAATGGATATGACGGCGATGTGTGACGTTGCGTTCCTACTCCTTACTTTCTTCATCATGACTACCCAGTTCAAAAGTGAAGAATCGGTAACTGTAGATACGCCTTCATCCATCTCTGAAATCAAAGTTGAAGACAAGGATATGGCTACAATTACAATTGACAAAGACGGCAAATATTACTTTGGCGTTACAAACCCGACAGACAGATATACGCTCATTCAGAAAATGAATGATAAGTATGGCGCTGGGTTGTCAGAGTCGCAACAAGCAAGTTTTACTAAATTATCAGAAACCGGTGTTTCTATTAATTCATTAAAACAATACTTGTCGCTAACTGAAGCACAGAAATCGCAAGTTAAATTGCAAGGTATTCCGAACGACAGTACAAAAAGTGAATTGGTTGACTGGGTTAAGACTTACTTGACCGACATCAACAAAAGCGCAAAATTGGCTGTTCGTGGAGACGTGAAAACACAGTATCCGGCAATTAAAAAATTGTTTGCTGAATTAGGTAAAAACGATATTAACAAATTTCAGTTAATTACCTCTTCAGAAACAGCAGAATAGTTTTAATTAAGAACCTTTAAATTACCATATTTAAAAAATGGCTGAAATACAGGAATCCGGTGGTGGTGGTAAGAAAGGCGGTGGTAAGGTACGGTCGAAGAAAGCAGGTGGTAAACCTGATATGACTCCGATGGTGGACTTGGGCTTTTTGCTTATCACATTCTTTATGTACACCACTACGTTTGGCAAGCCAAACATGATGAAACTGAATATGCCTGATAAACCAGATCCAAACGATCCGCCTCCACCAGAAGTAAAAGTAACCAATACGGTTACTGTTCTAATGGGTAAGGATGATAGAATTTTCTGGTATCAGAAACCACTTCCAGAGTTAACAGTAGCTGACCTCAACGAAACCGATTATTCGGCCGAAGGTATCAGAAAAGCAATTTTGGTTAAAAAAGCAAATGCGCTTGACGTAAACAAATTTACTGTTATCATCAAACCTAGTGATGAAGCGAACTGGAAGAATACTGTTGATATTCTGGACGAAATGGCAATTACGAAGTCTGACCGCTACGCAATTGTTGATTTAGCCCCGAAAGAAAAGGAAATGCTAGACCAAAAACTAGCAGAGCCTAAAAAATAAGAGTAATCTAAGGAAAAATAACAATCAAAGAAATGGAAGCAAAAAATGCTAAAAACATTACCTTAGATGAAATTGTATTCGAAGGACGTAACAAGGACTACGGTGCATATTCACTAAGGAAAAACTACTCAAGATACCTTACTAGAGCTGCGGTTCTAGGTATCGGGTTATTTGGTGGAGCATTATTGGCAGCTTGGAGTTTCAATAAATTTGGCGGTGCAAAAGAAGAAGAATTGCAAAGCGTTGAAATTGACCTCTCTAAGTTGAAGGAAGAACAACCGGAAGAAAAGAAGCCGGATATTCCTCCTCCGCCGCCAGAGCCAGAACCACCAAAACCAGAGGTAGCGCAAATTAAGTTCGTTCCGCCTGAGCCTAAAGCTGATGAGGAAGTAAAGAACGAAGAGCCGCCACCAAAAGTGGAAGAGGTTGAAAAAGCGGTTATCTCAAACGTAACCAAAGAAGGTGTTGAAACCGAAGAAGTAGCTGCGGCTCCGCCTCCGGTAGAAGCACCAAAACCAGCCGAAATTGAAAAACCAAAAGAAGAAGAAATCTTTACTACGGTTGAGCAAAATCCTGAGTTCCCGGGTGGGTTGAAAGAGATGTATGCCTACATTGGCAAAAACCTTAAGTACCCATCAGCGGCACAACGTGCAAACGTTTCAGGAAAAGTATTTGCTAAATTCGTTGTTGAAAGAGACGGACGTATTGGTGATGTACAAATTCTGAAAGGAATTGGTTTCGGTTGCGACGAAGAAGCGCAAAGAGTAATTAAGTCGATGCCAAAATGGAATCCGGGTAAACAAAATGGTCGTGCAGTAAGGGTATTCTTTACGATGCCGATCAATTTCCAACTTGAGTAATACAATGGCAACACGACGTAATTCATCAGATAAGCAGCGTCAGGTATTTCAGAGAGTCTTGCAATTATCAATGGGTTTATTCGCATTAGTATATATTGTTTTAGGATACTTTGTAATCAAATTGAAATGGTTGATGGTGCCTCTCTCTGATACACTTGCTTATGCTATGGGCGCTTTGCTTGTTGCATATGGCATTTTCAGAGGCTACAGAGCTTACCTGTCAATCAAGGATACGATGAATGACTGATAGAAATTAATTAATACAAGCATGCCACTTTGTACTACAGAGTGGCATGTTTTTTAATTTTGTTTTAATTTTTTTTTAATATTATACCAAATCGCTTGACTTTATCGTTTACTAATACTTATTTTTACATTGTTCAAACTTAAACGACTATAAATGACCACCATGAGAAAGTTTCTTCTCTTGATAATGTGTGCGTTGCTATTTTTGAAATGTTCCAAACCGGAAAAGCCAGATTTACCCAATGACGGCGAAATAACGATTGCAGCCGACGAATCACTAAAACCTATTGTTGATGCGCAGATAATGGCTTATAATGCCCATTATCCTAAAGCTATTTTGCATGTGAAATACATGCCTGAGCAAAAAGCGATGGCAATGATGATGAATGATTCGGTAGATATAGCTATTGGAACACGTGAAGCAACCGATAACGAAAAAGCTTATTATGCTTCTCACCGAATAGAATATCTTCCTGCAAAAATGGCCTTGGACGGAGTAGCCCTCATTACCAGCCCTGAGAATCAGCTGGAAAATATTTCTTTAAAACAATTGAAAGAAATATTTGATGGTAAAGCTTATACTGATTATAAACTGGTTTTTGACAACAGTAATTCGAGCAACCTGAATTACATGATTCAAAAACTAAATATTCAGGATATAAAAAAGGCAAATATTTTTGCTGCCAATGGTAATAAAGATGTAATTGATTATATCGAGAAAAATCCGAAAGCCATCGGCATGATAGGTGGAAACTGGATTAGTGATTTAGACGACCAGAACAGCCGTGTTTTTATTAATAGAGTAAAAGTGTTGGGTGTTTCGGCGGCTGATAATCCGGGTGAAAATGACTATTATAAACCTACTACCGAGTCGCTTAGGGCAAGAAAATATCCGCTCGAAAGAAGGGTGCTCTTGCATACCAAAAAGCACTTCGGGCTCACAAAAGCATTCATCCGCTTCTGTTGTGCGCAGATAGGCCAGTTGGTAGTCGAAAAATCAGGTTTGATTCCTTATTACATTAATCCTAAAGGCGTGATTATCAACAAAGAACAGCCCCTTTAATGACAATGTAGATGTAGAAAATAAACAATAGCGTTAAAAAGTTTGTTTTCAAGAATCAACCCAACAAAAATTCATTAACAAATTATTAGTAAACCTCAGATAAAAGATTTTGTCTTAATCGGTAAAAGCAAAAGATTTAAAAAGTTTATCCAAACATCAACAAATTTTTTTCTGTTTTGAATACATTTTTTAACTTTGCTTAATTTTTTTTTAATACAAGGAATTCGTAAACCTAACTTTCAGAGTGAAAATGAACAAGATTTTGAGATCTTTGTCAGTATCAGCGGTGGCGGTGCTGGCGTTGACTTTCCACACCTTGGCACAAACTGTGCAGGACGGACTGAGAAATTTGGATGCCGAGCGGTACAACGCTGCTGGGACAATTTTCAATCAACTAGTGGCTTCTGCTCCAACAGCAGAGAATTATTTTTATCAGGGATACTATTTCCTCAGTTTGCCTGAGCCAGACCTGGAAAAAGCAAAAGAAGCTTTTACTAAAGGCGTAGAATCACAGAAAAAACCTGATCCACTTAATCGTGTTGGTTTAGGTGCTGTGAAATTACTTTCGGGTGATAAAGCTGGTGCCAAAGCTGATTTTGATTTGATTAAAAAGGATACAAAAAATAAAAATTCTGACGTATTATTCAGAATTGGAGATGCTTACGCTATTTCAGAAAATCCTAAGTTTAATGACCCTGCAGAAGCAGTATTAAACATTCAAGCGGCTCTGGATGTGCAGAAAGTAAAAAACAATCCTGATTATTACATCTCATTAGCAAAAGCATATTTCCTTAAAAACGATGGCGGCCCTGCCATGACAGCCCTTGAAAATGCGCTGAATATGGGTCAGAAAACTGCCGTTATCCATACTTTGATGGGTAGAGTGTGGTTCCAGGGTAAAAGCTATCCTAAAGCGCAACAAGAGCTGAACGAGGCTATAAGTGCTGACCCTGAACACGCTCCTGCATACTTCTATTTAAGTAGCATTTTCCAGGTATTCGGTAAATATGATTTAGCTGCTAAAAATGCAAAATTATATCTTGATAAAAGCGAGCCATCAAACGAGGCGAAATTGAGATATGTTAAACTAGCATTTACAGTAAAAGATTATGACAATGCTTCTACTGTATTGAACGAGATTTTCGATAAAACGCAAGACCCTGTTAAATACCGTTTGAGAGGTTATACACAAGTTGAAAAAGGCGAGTGTGCTGAAGGTATCAAAAACATTCAGGAGTTCTTGAAACAAGCTCCGCAAGACCGTCACTTACCGCTTGATTATGGTCAAATCGGTCGTGGTTATATTTGTATCAAAGACGATGCAAACAAAGCGCTTAACGATTCAATCGGTATCACATACATGGAGAAAGCCATTGAATTAGGTGATACTACAAGCAATTACATGAACGACATCTTGGCTGTTTATAAAGCTGCCAAGAGATGGGACAAACTAGCTGCTACTTACGAAAAAGTAATGGCTACAACAGGTAAAGCAACTGCACCAGATTACTATAATCTTGCTGATGCTTATATGCGCTCAAAAGAATATGTTAAAGCTGACTCGGCTTTATCAAAAACTATTGAATTGTATAAAGATACCTGGTTAGTACCTTATATCATCAAAGCACGTGCAAAACAATATGCGAATCCGGAAGATTCGACATTTGCAGCTGCACCTGTTTATGAAAAATATCTTTCTTTAGTGCCAGAAGCTGACAAAGCAAAAGACGCTACCAAGAGATATTTGGCAGAGGCTTACGGTTATTTAGGCGTAAAAGCCCTGTTGCTTGATAAAGACACTGCAAAGGCAAAAGAATACATGAATCTTGTATTGACTTATGACCCTGCAAACCAACAAGCATTAAAAGTATTGGAGAGCATCAATGGTACACCTGCTTCGGGTGGCACTGCTGCACCTGCAAATAATAACAACCCTTCCGGAAGTAGCCCTAAAGGCTGATGATGAGGAAGGGTATTTAAAAAACAGCCTGATTTAGCTAAATCAGGCTGTTTTTTTTACCGTTTGATAAATTATTTGTCCCGAAACCATACAAATTATAAAATTTGATTTTATTTTTGCCCACCTGCTCATATCAAAATGTTATGAGAGAAGGTATTGACCATTAATTTCCGTTATGTTTAATCTTGTAATATTTGGACCTCCGGGTGCCGGAAAAGGCACACAATCTGCGAAAATTATCGACAAATACAAACTTGCTCACATTTCAACAGGCGATATGTTCAGAATGCATATCAGCCAGGAAACAGAACTAGGAAAACGAGTGAAACAGATATTAGCCGACGGCTTACTTGTACCTGATTCTATTACGATTGATATGTTGGAAGAAGAAGTACAGAGAAATCCTGATGTAAATGGTTTTATTTTTGATGGTTTTCCACGTACTGTTCCGCAAGCAGAAGCACTAGATAAATTTCTGGAAAGCAAAGGAGAGAAAATAGACCTTGTATTACAATTAGATGTAACCGAGGAAGAAATAAAGAACCGTATCGCCGAGCGCCAGAAGGTAAGCGGAAGAGCCGATGATGCCGAAGAAAAATTATTGAAACGCATCGATGAGTATTTCAGTAAGACTATCCATGTTTTACCATTCTACCAAGAGCAAGGTAAAGTTTCTAAAGTAAACGGTATCGGTGAAATCGAATTGATTTTCGGCACGATTTGTGATGCAATTGATAACGCAAAAGTAGACTGAAGTAATAGTGAATTTGCGAATTACGAATTAGTGAATTAGCAAGAATAGATTTATTATTCGCTAATTCACCATTCATTAATTCGTTATTAAGTAATTGACCCAATAGATTATGGCAAGCAATTTTATAGATTATGTGAAAATAAATTGCCGTTCGGGCAATGGTGGGGCTGGGTCAAAGCATTTTCGTAGAGAAAAACACGTACCAAATGGTGGCCCAGACGGCGGTGACGGCGGACGAGGCGGCCACGTAGTACTTAAAGGAAACTCTCAGCACTGGACACTCCTGCACTTGAAATACCGCAAGCATATTAAAGCGCAAAACGGTGTGGCAGGTGAAGGTGGAAGACGTGCCGGTGCACAAGGGAGCGACGAAATAATTGAAGTTCCTCTAGGAACGGTTGCCCGTGATGCCGAAACCGGCGAAATTATAGGCGAAGTAACACAAGACGGCGAAAAACTCGTTTTGCTTGCGGGTGGCAGAGGTGGTCTTGGCAATTATCATTTTAAGAATTCAACCAACCAGGCACCTGAATACGCTCAACCCGGTGAGGGAGGCGAAGAAGCCTGGATTATACTGGAACTAAAAGTTTTGGCAGACGTAGGCCTTGTAGGGCTTCCGAACGCCGGAAAATCAACTTTATTATCAGTGGTTTCGGCTGCAAAACCCGAAATTGCCGATTACCCGTTTACAACTCTTACGCCTAATCTTGGCGTAGTGCCTTATCGTGATTTTAAGTCTTTTGTAATGGCCGATATCCCCGGTATTATTGAAGGTGCTTCTGAAGGAAAAGGCCTCGGACTACGTTTCCTTAGGCACATCGAGCGAAACCCAATACTGCTCTTTCTGGTTTCGGCCGATAGTGAAAATCCTGCAAAGGAATATAAAACCCTGCTCAAAGAATTAAAACAGTACAACCCCGAACTACTTGACAAAAAGAGAATTTTAGGTATTTCGAAATGTGATTTGGTTGACGAGAAGCAAATCGCAAAAATTAAGAAGAAAATTCCGGTAGATTTACCTTATGTATTCTTCTCATCCTTTGCAAACCAAGGGATTGACGAATTGAAGGACTTGGTCTGGAATAGCATCCATGAGGCAAACTAATGGCTGATTTTGCCCATTGGTTTGTATGGTGTTTATTGACCCAACTGCAAGAGAGATTAAATATGCCCGATTTTAGTCAGGTTAAAGCAATTTAATCTTAGGTTTGCTCAATACTTCTTAATTTCGGAGTACAGATGGTAGCGTATGTTTTACCATGATGATTTATCATGGATAATTATGTTATTGATTTGTATCATACTAATTGCCTCAAAATAACCAAGTATGAGAAGTATATTATTCCACAACAATAATTTATTGATTGAGTGAACCTTTACTATTTTGCTAAGACCATGAAAAAAATTCTGGTGGCCTTATTCCTATTAGCGAATTCAAATGTTTTTGCACAACTGATGATAACTTTCCCGATGAACCGTGCCGTTTTTCAACGCAATAGTTCGGGGGGAGGCATGATTCCTATTGCCGGTACATTTCAGACAAGAGTCGACAGGATTGATGCACGCCTTGTTTCTATTAAAGGCGGCTCAAACGTCGATTGGATTCCGATTGCCTATAATCCTAATTTTGGCGGATTCTCAGGTAACATTTATGTTGCAGGGGGGTGGTATAAACTTGAGGTAAGAGCTATCAGAAACAATAACGTTATCGCTACATCTTCAATTGATAAGGTAGGGCTGGGCGAGGTCTTTCTTATTGCAGGCCAATCAAATGCGCAGGGCTACGAAGGGCGTGGTAATCTACCCGCCTCTGACGACCGAGTAAGTATAATTACAAACTTTTATTCGTACGGACAAATTACTGAGGTACCATACCCGATTGTCGGGCATCTCGACGAAAATATGAAAATTGCGCCACTCGGTAATGGCTCGTGGTGCTGGGGAAAACTGGGCGATTTTCTGGCATCAAAGCTAGATGTACCCATTATGTTTTTTAATGCAGGGTTCGAAGCCCTTGGCGTAGAAGAATGGAGCAAAAGTGCAAACGGCGAGCGTGGGCAAGACTACTACTCTGGCAATTATGCCATGCCGGGGTATCCGTTTGAAAACATAAGGAAATCGATGCACAACTACGCCAATATGTTTGGCGTTAGAGCCGTGCTATGGCATCAGGGGGAAACCGACAACGATAAAGGAACAAGTTTTGAAGTTTATAAAAATGCTTTGCAATACGTAATTCAGCGAAGCCGCAACGATAGCGGTCGGGAGATAAGCTGGGTTGTTAGCAAAGCATCACGTACTCGCCGAGGTACCTCGCCTACCATTATTGAAGCCCAAAGGGCGGTTATTCGTGAAACTTCTAATGTATTTGATGGCCCCGATACCGACGATATAACCTACCGCTCGGATGGTGTGCATTTTGATAGTTTCAGCCTTATTCAGCTAGCTGAGGCATGGAACGACAGGCTTTCTTATGATTTCTTCGGCAGGTCAAACCCTATTCCGCCTTCGTCTCCTTTGTACTTTCAGATGAATTGTAATTCTGATAACATAAATTCACCGTTGAATCTTTCGATGCCTGATGGTTTTAGAGATTATAGATGGACAAACGGATTTGGGGATTTAAATCAAAGTTCGCACATTCAAGTAAAAAACGGCTTCTTTAGAGGCAAAGCCATCGATTATCTGGGCAATGTTTACTATACGGCTGCCGTAAATTATACGGGCGATGTAGTGCCCGAAAAGCCATTTCTGACTGTTGACGGAACAACCGAGTTTTGCGAAGGTGGTAGTGTAAGAATCACGTCTTCAACAGCACAGGAAATAAACTGGAATACTGGCGAAGGAAGCCAGACAATTGTTGCCTATCATTCGGGATACTATACCGTTAATACATTCAATTATCTGGGCTGTTTTAATGTATCCAACGGCATAAATGTAACTGTTCATCCGAACCCCGAAGCCAGAATAGAGGCCGATGGGCCAACTACGTTTTGTCAGGATAATAGCGTGAATCTGCGTTCGGTGAGCGATGCAGGTAATCTCTGGAATACAGGCCAGAGTGAACAGTCCATAAGGGTTGATAGAGCCGGAGAATATTTTCTGAAAGTGAAAAGTAATTTTGGTTGCGAAAGTACCTCAGAGAAAATTCTGATTAATGTAAATCCTAAGCCCGAAAGGCCAAGTATTGTGGCCGACGGCCCAACGGTTTTCTGCGCCGATACGATAGTGAATCTGGCATCTGACATAAGCAACGATATAGCCTGGAACACAGGCGAAACCACACCACAGCTCCGAATCAACAGTAGTGGTGATTTTTTTGTAACAGCCACCAATCAGTTTGGGTGTCAGGAGGTTTCAAATACTATTACTGTTCAAGTAAACCCAACACCACAAAAGCCTAACATTACTGCAAGCGGGCCGCTCGAATTCTGTAATGGCGATAGCATTATGCTGGCATCTTCGCCAAGTATTGGCTATATCTGGAACAATTCTTACACCGAACAACAATTTAGCGTGAAAAGGTCAGGCGTATTTGCAGTCAAAACTCGTGACGAAAACGGGTGTATTTCACCACCTTCTGATGAAGTAAGCGTAGTTGTGAAAGACAATCCGCTCAATATTGATGTTCTGCAAACAGGGCCTTATACCTTAGATGCACTCACCAATGGCATATTTGACCCTACATTTGAATGGTATAAAGATACTGCAAGACTAGCCTCAACAGAGCGTGCCATAAAAGCCCGTGAAGCCGGTGCTTATAGTGTACGTGGTGCCATTACCTATACACTCAAAGATGGCCGCACCTTGCGTTGTTACTCCAAACAATCAAAACCATATAATTTTAAAATAGACCCGGCTGATGACGGCGCTCGTATTTTTCCGAACCCTGCCACCGACGACCTCGTAAATGTGGAAACACTGCAAGACCTCGAAGACGTAACCATAACTTTTTATGACATGAGAGGTGCTATTCTACGGGTTTTCAACGTTGATAAATTTGATACACGTAAAACATTACAGCTTTCTGGCCTAACTATGGGTAATTATGTAGTTACCATACGAAACAAAGATTTTTCTGTATTAAAGCGTGTTTTTGTTGAACAAAAGTAATTTTTTCGCCATTAAATAAAATTTTAATGCTATTACCAATTATGGGTAGTTGTTAATGTTTGAGGGCATTACTACTTTTGTTTCTCCATGCAATAAATTTTAACCCAGTTATATATGTTCAAAAGAAAATGGTTGGTAATAGTGTGGAGTTTTATTGCCTTTAATACTTACTCCCAAATACAAATTACCTTCCCGGTTTCGCGGATAGTTTTTCAGCGAGATAACAATAACCAGGCTACTGTTAACATTGCCGGTAGCTATTTTCAGCAATTAGATCGTATTGATGCACGTGCTTTTCCTGTTTCGCCAGGGCAGGGTCATGAGGTTGGCTGGACCACCATACAAGACTATCTAACTACGGGTATTTTCAATGGATTTCTTCAATTGAGTGGAGGATGGTATAACATAGAGGTAAGGGGGGTTCTGAACGGACAAATTGTAACATCAACCATACTCGAAAGGGTAGGGGTTGGCGAGGTATTTATTGTGGCCGGGCAATCAAATGCACAAGGTGACCCAAGCTATGCCGGTGGAGCCATTGGCGCAGGCGACGACCGTGTTTCTACTATTGATTATTACAACGCATCGCTTAACGAAGACCAATTGCCTTTTCAGTTTACACACATGGGCAATTTCTCTCGCATGGCGCCTTACAACTACGTGCCGTGGTTCTGGGGGCGTTTGGGCGATAAACTTATTCAACGATACAATGTTCCGGTGTTGTTCTACGGTGCAGCACTTGGTGGCATAGGTGTTACCGCATGGCAGCGGTCGTCGCAAGGCGAAGACCTTCGTCGGGAACTTCCGGCTTTTATTGCCGTGCCAGGTATGCCATACCGGGCACTTAAGGCTGCTTTACAGCAGTATGTAACCCGTACTGGGGTGCGGGCTGTATTATGGCAGCAGGGCGAAAGTGACGATGGCTCGTCGGCCAATGCTTATTTCAATAACCTGAAAAGTGTGATAGAAACAAGCCGGAACGACACCGGAAAAGGAGATTTAGCATGGGTTGTAGCCCGTTCGTCTCGTAACCCTGAGCCACATCAGAACGTAATAGATGGCCAGAATTTTGCGACAGAGAATGTTCATGCAGTATTTAAAGGGCCAAATACGGATAACATAGTGGGCGCTAATTTCAGAGCCGACGGTGTGCATTTTCATAACGAAGGTTTAAACAGAGCCGCCGAAGAATGGGATGCTGCCCTGAACGATGGCTTTTTTGCCAGTTCTCAACCTTTGCAATCGAGAGGGCTTATAAATGTAAGTATATCTTGTAATCCATCAAATCCGAATAATAGATTCACGATTCAGGTAAACGGCGATTACCGCAGTTTTAACTGGAGCAACGGCACCAATAACAGGTCAATCACGGTAAATAGCGGAAGCTACACAGTTAAAACCACCGATTGGAGTGGCAATACGCTTTTTTCTCAACCTATACCTATTTCGCCCAATAACCCAACAGTACAGCCTTTTATAAATGTTGGCGGGCCAACCGTTTTTTGTGATGGTGGAAGCGTAGTATTGACCTCAAGCGAGGTTGGGGGGAATATCTGGAGCAACGGCCAACAGGGGCAAGTGCTGGTAGCACGTGCAAGCGGAAATTATACAGTAACTACATATAGCCTTAATGGCTGCCCCTCGGTATCTGGTAGCGTAAATGTAAATGTAAATCCATTACCCCGAAACAATATCATTACTTCTAAATCATTACCTATTTGCCCTGACGATAGTGTAACGCTTGTAACCGATAATTTTGGAAGTGTAACTTATCAGTGGAGCACCAATGCTACCGGGCAGAATATAACTGTTAAAGATGCCGGAACTTACAGCCTCAAACTACAAGACCAGAATGGCTGCGAGTCTACCAGTTCTATCAATGTTGGTTTGAGAGAAAGACCATTTACCGATATAATACCTGATGGCCCAACCGAATTTTGCCTGGGTAAAAGCGTTAACCTCCGTTCTGGGGGCGATTTTAGCGGGTATGTATGGAGCACAGGTAGTACACAGCAAAGCGTTACCATCAAAGATGGTGGCGAGTACTCGCTCAGGGTAATAGATGGCTTCGGTTGTTATTCGTTGCCAGTTTCAATGGGTGTTACCGTTAATCCACTACCAACTGTACAAATTGCAGCCACAGGGCTTGAGCAGTTTTGCCCCGGAAATGTTGTGAACCTGACAGCCGCCTCAGACGAAAACTTTGTGTATATGTGGAATACAGGCGCAGCCACTAAGTCGGTAACAATTACCGACCCCGGTATTTATACATTAAGAGTAAGAGACAACAACGGTTGCGAGTCAAAAGCTGACTCGGTAAATTTGAGTTATATTCCACCCCCTGCGGTTTCAATTTCTACTGTTGATAATATCAATACCATTTGTGAAGGCAGCAGTGTAACCCTAAGCAGTAGCAATGCCGTGAGTTATGCATGGAACAATGGGCAGACATCAAAAGATATTATGGTAGAACAGGCAGGAACGTATATCCTGAGAATCAGAGACGAGAAAAACTGCCAGTCAGACCCTGTATCGTTTCAGGTATTTGTAAAAGATACGCCACCAATGCCAAGTTTAGAGAAAGATGGCGTTTACCAGATGGTGGCAATTCCGGCTAGTGATATTGCAGGGCAATATTATAACTGGAAGCTAGACGAAACAGCCCTTAATGATACAACAGCAGTGCTGAAAGCACCACGCCAGGGCAATTTTGCAGTTCGTACGGCATTGAGGTACAACAATACCAATAATAATTTTCTGGTTTGTTATTCGCCGTTTTCGCAGACACTTAATTTCCTGATTCCTGCCGGAGACAACGGCCTAAAAGTATATCCGAATCCGAACCCAACCGGATTGTTTACCATAGAGACATTGGCTGATAATCCGAATGCCCGAATCGACGTGTATAATTTATGGGGAGCAAGTGTTTATTCAGGCACACTAAGCGAGCTGAAAGAAAAGCGGGAACTGAACCTGGAGGTGCTCCAACCCGGACTTTATATTATACGGCTCACAAGCGGAGACTTTAAAGCAACACAAAAACTTTTCGTAAAATACTGAAAGGGGTGAATATTCACCCCTTTTTTATTTTGTTTCTGAAACTTTACTTAGTAATTTTGACACGCAATTTGTTTGCAACTAAACGAAGCATTTAATTGTTAATGATGTAGGGCCAAAATCAGAAATTCCTATATTGTTTATTACTATTACAGTTATTATGAAAGAATACTTGCCCTCAGATTTTCTCCCTATTTTGGTGCAGTTAATCGCTGCTATTGGTTTTATTGTCTTTACAATGATTGTTACTCATTCAATTGGCCCCAAAAGAAATAGTGTAAAAAAAGACGACCCTTTTGAGTGTGGTATCGAGTCACAGGGAGACGCCAGAACCCCTATTTCAATTAAGTATTTTTTAATAGCCATTTTGTTTGTGCTTTTCGACGTGGAGGTTATCTTTATGTATCCGTGGGCGGTAAACTTCATGAAGTTAGGCTGGTTTGGCTTTTTTGAAATGATAGTTTTCTTAGCTTTATTGATGTCTGGTTTTTATTACATCATCAAAAAAGGTGTATTAAACTGGGAGCGTGATTAAAGCCAGTTGTCGGGTGTGTATCCGACACTTTTGTTTTTTAGCGTTTCGGTATCTGCAAATGAGCAATTCGGCAATTTATTTAACAGATTCTTGTAGCAATCGCTCTTGCACCAACTCGCTAAAGCATTTAATTTTTAAGATTTCTCAAAATTGTTTTGGCTTAAAAACGTTTTAAGTCTTTTAAAACAAGAACAGTAAGAAGATATGAGTTCAGTTAAAATGGTGGAAGCACCAGAAGGATTAGAAGGAGCGGGTTTCTTTGCTACTTCGCTCGATAAAGTTATAGGTATGGCCCGCAGCTACTCGCTGTGGCCTTTGCCGTTTGCCACTTCTTGTTGTGGTATTGAGTTTATGGCTACTATGGGTTCTCATTATGACATCTCACGCTTTGGCTCTGAAAGACCGAGTTTCTCGCCTCGCCAGGCCGACCTGCTGATGGTAATGGGTACAATTGCCAAAAAAATGGGGCCGGTTGTAAAACAAGTATATTTACAAATGGCCGAGCCACGTTGGGTAATTGCCGTAGGTGCTTGTGCGTCGAGCGGTGGTATATTCGATACCTATTCAGTGCTACAAGGTATTGACCGTATCATTCCGGTTGATGTTTACGTGCCGGGTTGCCCGCCTCGCCCTGAGCAGATTCTTGATGGCTTAATGCAGATACAAGAGCTGGCTCGTAACGAGTCGCTGCGCCGCCGCAATAACCCTGAGTACACAGCCTTGTTAGAGTCATATAATATTCAGTAGTGAATAAATTGTCTGAACTTTGATTTACCTGATTGAGGTGATTTAAATGAAGAAACAATTAGACAAAAAATCTGTTATCAACTTATTTTTGTCTTGTCAGTTTAATCATTTAATCAGCTAAATCAAAGTTCAAGACTAATCCCTAAACAGAATTACATGTTAAGTAATCAACAAATAGCAGAAGATATATTAGCTCAATTTGGTGAAAATGTAAAGAATTTTGAAGAGCCCTATGAGCTGCTTACATTTACTACCAACCGCCAGAATATAATTAATCTTCTGGTATATCTTAATAAGCACGAAACATTCCGTTTTCGTTTCCTTACCGATATTTGTGGTATTCATTTACCAGATAACACCGGCGAAGAGTTTGGTGTAATTTATCATTTGCACAGCCTGGAAAATAACAAGCGGGTTCGTATCAAAGTTTTTCTTTCGGCTGACGATATCCACATCCCAACGGCTACCACATTATATGCTACCGCCAACTGGATGGAAAGAGAAACCTACGATTTCTACGGAATCATATTCGATGGGCATCCTAACCTGAAACGTATTCTTAACATTGAAGAAATGGATTATTTCCCGATGAGAAAAGAATATCCTTTAGAAGATGCTACCCGTGAGGATAAAATTGACGCACTTTTCGGAAGATAAAATACAAATTGAACAATTAGCTTCCGAAACGGAATATCGTATATATATTTGATAGCCGAGGTTAATTGATAATTGAATACAATGGCAGAAGAACTGATTATCCCTAAGAACACTACTGACGCATTGGCTTTGAACAGGCCAATTGTAGAAGAGACAGAATATACTACCCTCAATCTGGGGCCTACGCACCCCGCAACACATGGTATCTTCCAGAATGTGTTGAAAATGGACGGTGAAAAAATTGTATCAGGCGAGCAAACAATTGGTTATATTCACCGTGCATTTGAGAAAATAGCTGAGCGCCGTCCTTTCTATCAGATTACCACCCTTACCGACCGCATGAACTACTGCTCGTCGCCTATCAACAACATGGGCTGGCACATGACAGTAGAAAAACTCTTAGGTGTAGAAGTACCTAAGCGTGCGCAGTATATCAGGGTTATCATGATGGAGCTGTCACGCATTGCCGACCACATTATCTGTAACTCTATTTTGGGTGTAGATACCGGCGCATTTACCGGTTTCTTATACGTGTTTCAGGAGAGAGAGAAAATATACGAGATATACGAAGAAATGTGTGGCGCCCGCCTTACTACCAACATGGGGCGTATCGGTGGCATGGAGCGTGATTTGTCGCCAACAGCTATCAAAAAAATCAAGCAATTGATTTACCACGATTTGCCAAAAACGCTGGCTGAATTTGAAAAACTATTCAACCGCAACAGAATATTTATTGATAGATTAGTAAATGTTGGCCCTATTACGGCCGAGCGTGCCTTAGAATACGGCTTCACAGGCCCTAACCTTCGTGCCGCAGGTGTCGATTACGACGTGCGTGTAATGGAGCCTTACTCATCTTACCAAGACTTTGAATTTGATATTCCGGTAGGCCACAATGGTGATACCTACGACCGCTTCATGGTTAGAAACCAGGAAATGTGGGAGAGTATCAGAATCATCAAACAAGCATTAGAAAACCTTCCGGAAGGGCCATACTATGCCAACGAAGACCACTACTACCTGCCACCAAAGCAGGAGGTTTACCGTAGCATGGAAGCACTTATCTATCACTTCAAAATTGTGATGGGTGAAATTGACGCCCCGGTAGGAGAGGTGTATCATGCAGTTGAAGGCGGTAACGGAGAGCTAGGGTTTTATTTGGTAAGCGATGGTGGCCGGGCCCCTTATCGTTTGCACTTCCGTCGTCCTTCATTTATTTATTACCAAGCTTATCCTGAAATGTGCAAAGGCGTGTCTATTTCTGATGCCATTGTAATTATGAGTAGCCTCAATGTAATTGCAGGGGAATTAGATGCCTAAAATTTGATTACACAAAAATGACTGAAACCAAAAATACAATAGCTTTTACTCCTGAACGTTTGGCCAAAGCCAAAGAAATGATAGCCCGCTACCCTGAAGGTAAACAAAAATCGGCTATTATGCCTGTTATGCACTTAGCGCAAGAGCAATTTGCATGGATGAGCCAGGACGTAATGGATTATGTTGCTTCATTGCTTGATATTACCCCGATTGAAGTTTATGAAGTAGCTACTTTCTATACCATGTTTCATTTAGAACCTGTTGGCAAGCACGTAATAGAGTACTGCCGCACAGGCCCTTGTGTATTAATGGGCGGCGAAGAAGTATATGCGCACCTGACACAAAAATTAGGCGTTAAAAAGGGGCAAACTACTTCTGATGGCTTGTTTACGCTGAAAGAAGTTGAGTGCTTGGCCGCTTGTGGCTGGGGGCCTTGTTTCCAGATTCGTGAGAAATACTATATGCATCTGACAAACCAGAAGGTTGACGAAATAATTGCAGAATTATCTAATCAATAACAATGGCAGACACCCTTCGATACAAATGCCCTAAATGTGCTAGTACCGAAGCTCTGATTGATGAAATCAGAACAAACGGACGAGGTGGTGTTTTGTCGGCGGTGATAGATGCACAACATACCAAATACACGGCGGTTACCTGCAAAAGATGCGCTTATACCGAACTTTACCGAGTAAGCCGTGATAAAATAACAGAAGTATTTGATTTTTTAACATAGTATCATGAAGATATTAACCGAACATATTAATACACCAGGTATTGAAACTTTAGAGGTTTACCGCAAAAAAGGTGGTTATACTGCTGTTGAGAAAGCCCTGAAGAAAATGACCCCTGATGAAGTGGTGGAAGAAGTGAAGAAATCAGGTGTGCGTGGTCGTGGAGGTGCAGGATTCCCGATGGGAATGAAGTGGTCTTTCTTGGCTAAACCAGAAGGTGTGCCTCGTTATCTGGTGTGTAATGCCGATGAATCGGAGCCGGGTACATTTAAAGACCATTACCTGATGAAAAACATTCCGCATCTTTTGATAGAAGGAATGATTATTTCGAGCTTTGCCTTAGGTGCTAATAAATCGTTTATCTACGTGAGAGGCGAGTTAATGTATGTAATTCGTATCCTTGAAAAGGCTATCGAAGAAGCAAAAGCGGCTGGCTTTTTAGGAAAAAACATACTAGGTAGCGGTTTTGATTTAGATTTAGTAGTTCATCCGGGTGGTGGTGCTTATATTTGTGGAGAAGAAACAGCACTCTTGGAGTCGTTGGAAGGTAAAAGAGGTAACCCAAGAAACAAACCTCCGTTTCCTGCCGTAAAAGGTTTATACCAATGCCCAACTGTGGTAAATAACGTTGAGTCTATTGCCACAACCTCATGGATTATCAACAATGGTGGAGATGCCTATGCAGCCGTTGGTGTTGGTAGAAGTACAGGCACAAAGCTGATTTCAGCGTCTGGTCATATCAACAATCCGGGTGTATATGAAATCAATCTGGGTATCACTTGCGACGAATTCCTGAACTCTGATGAGTTTTGTGGCGGCGTGCGCAAAGGCCATTACCTGAAAGCCGTTGTGGCAGGTGGTTCGTCAGTGCCTATCGTTCCGGGTTCTTTGTTCTTGAAAACAGCTAATGGTGAAGACCGCTTAATGAGCTACGAGTCGTTGTCAGACGGTGGTTTTGCTACCGGAACAATGCTAGGCTCAGGAGGTTTCATTGCTTTTGACGAAACGGCCTGTATCGTTCGTAACACATGGAACTTTGCCCGTTTCTACGAGCACGAGTCATGCGGACAATGCTCACCATGCCGTGAAGGAACAGGCTGGATGCAAAAAGTATTAAACCGTATTGAACACGGAAAAGGCTCAATGCACGATATTGACTTATTGGTTGATATTTCGAAGAAAATCGAAGGAAACACCATTTGTCCGTTAGGTGATGCAGCCGCCTGGCCTGTTGCTTCAGCAATTCGCCACTTCCGTGACGAATTTGAGTGGCACGTGAAAAACCCGATAGCAGCCACACAACCAGGTGCAGTTTATATGAAAGAAAGTGTGTTAGCTTAAGCTGCCCTTTACAACCAAATTAAGAAAATTGATTTTATGGAAAATACAGCCCCTCAATTATTTAAAGTAACCATTGATGGTGTAGAGGTTGAAGTACCACCAGGAACAACCATTTTGCAAGCGGCGCGTAAAATTGGCCCAGAAGTTGCCCCTCCGGCAATGTGTTATTATGAGCCTCTAAAAGGTTCGGGCGGAAAATGCCGTGCTTGTTTGGTAAAAGTTTCTGCTGGTTCGGCTAAAGACCCTCGTCCGATGCCTAAATTGGTAGCTTCTTGTATCACACCTATTCAAGATGGTATGGTAGTAGAAAACTACACCAATCCACAAGTAGTAGATGCAAGAAAATCGGTAGTTGAATTCTTATTAATCAATCACCCGCTTGATTGCCCTGTATGCGACCAGGCCGGAGAATGCCACTTGCAAGATTTCTCTTATGAGCACGGTGTAGGTGCAACCCGATACGAAGAAGAACGCCGTACTTTCGAAAAAGAAGACTTAGGCCCGTATATTCAACTACACATGACACGCTGCGTGTTGTGCTACCGTTGTGTGTACACTGCCGACCAGATAACCGATAAACGTGTACACGGTGTAATGAACCGTGGCGACCACGCCGAAATCTCAACTTACATTGGTCAGGCCATCGACAACGATTTTTCAGGAAACGTAATCGATGTGTGCCCGGTAGGTGCTTTAACAGATAAAACGTATCGTTTCAAAAACCGTGTATGGTTCTCGAAACCTGTTGATGCACACTGCGACTGCGAAAAATGTAGCGGTAAAGTACAACTATGGTACCGTGGCGACGAGGTGATTCGTGTTACTGCCCGCAAAAACGAGTGGGGTGAAGTAAAAGAGTTTATCTGTAATACTTGCCGTTTTGAAAGAAAACAAACCAGCCAGTGGACAATCGAAGGGCCAACTAAAGTATCTCGTGCTTCGGTTATCTCGGCAAATAAGTATTCGAAAAATCTTGTGAAAAAACCAGACTTCGCTCTGCAACTGGCCGAAACACAATACAAGAAAATCGATGACAGCCGTCCGTATCTGCACGAAATGAAAGATATCGAGAAGTCAGATGATTATAAGGCTTTGATGGCAACAGATGAAAAATATTTTGGGCATAAGTAATTAACAAACTATGAACGGTTTTATTCAATGGGCAAACGAAACAATGTTTCTTTGGAAAGCCCTTATAATTATAGTAATTTTTGCAATTACCCTTGGCGTAGCAGCTTATTCAACTTGGGCAGAGCGTAAAGTAGCCGGATACATTCAGGACAGGCCAGGCCCAAACCGTGCAGGTTGGGGTGGTTTATTACAGCCCCTTGCTGATGCAGGTAAAATGTTTTTTAAAGAAGACTTTATTCCGGCACAGGCTGATAAATGGTTGTTTATCTTAGGGCCTTGTCTTTCGATGCTTACGGCCTTGATGGCGAGCGCAGTTGTGCCTTTCGGAGATTCGTTCCTGATTGATGGTAAAACAGTAACGGTTCAGGCTATCGAAATCAACATTGGTATTCTTTATGTATTTGGCGTGGTTTCGCTGGGTGTGTACGGTATCATGATTGGTGGTTGGGCATCAAACAACAAATTCTCTTTGTTGGGTGCTATTCGTGCCGCTTCACAAAATATCAGCTACGAGCTTGCAATGGGTATGTCAATCATCGCTATTCTGATGATGTCGGGCTCATTATCGCTACGTACTATCGTTGAGCAACAACACGGAGGTAACTGGAATATCTGGTATCAACCATTAGGTTGTTTGATTTTCATTGTGTGTGCTTTTGCAGAGTGTAACCGTACACCATTCGACTTACCAGAGTGTGAAACCGAGCTTGTAGGTGGTTACCACACAGAGTATAGCTCAATGAAACTAGGTTTCTATCTATTTGCCGAATACATCAATATGTTTGCTTCGTCGGCAGTTACGGCTTGTTTGTTCTTCGGTGGTTACAATTATCCGGGTATGGACTGGGTACAAGCACAATTAGTAGGTGCATTAGGAGAAACTGTAGGCCACAACCTTGCTACTGGCTTAGGTATTGGTGCTATGTTCCTTAAAATCCTTTTCGGAATCTTCTTCTTTATGTGGGTACGTTGGACACTTCCACGTTTCCGCTACGACCAATTGATGCACTTAGGTTGGGAAGCATTAATTCCGCTCGCTGTAGGTAACATGATCATCACGGCAGTAGCTATGCTTTCGGGTTATAAACTGGTAGGTATCTGGGTTGGTCTCTTGGTATTGATTCTGATAGTATCGGTTTTCTGGGCAATGCGTCCGAAAAAGAAAGGAGCAGTTTTAGGTGCTTAAAATATAGCAAGCCATCTAGCTGATTCAGTATGATGGTGTGTATTGAAATATTAAAATTATGCAATTAACTAATAGAGCTAAAAAAACAGATAAGAGTGAGCTGAGTTTATTTGAGCGCAGCTACTTGCCTTCTATAGCAACAGGTTTAGGAATTACGATTCGTCACTTTTTCATGAAAAAGCCAACGATTCAGTATCCTGAGCAAAAAAGATATTTAGGGCCTGTTTTTCGTGGGCATCATATATTAAAGAGAGACGAAGAAGGACGTGAGCGGTGCACAGCCTGTGGGCTTTGCGCAGTGGCTTGTCCGGCCGAAGCAATCTCGATGGTAGCACAAGAAAGACGCAAAGGCGAAGAGCACCTTTATCGTGAAGAAAAATACGCAGCCGTATATGAAATCAATATGTTGCGTTGTATTTTCTGTGGTCTTTGCGAAGAAGCCTGCCCTAAACAAGCGGTTTATCTTCGTCATGATAAATTCGTGCCTATTTTTACCGACCGTGAAGACGTAATCTATGGTAAAGATAAGCTCGTAGAAGACCCGAAACAGCGCTATCACCGTGATGCCTGGACGAAAGAAGATGCAATGAAACTTTGGAAAAACGATTAATCGAGAGGTCTTAACAATCTGAGACAATTTTAATATGGAATATTTTAAAAATTTACTTAGTCTACCACCAATCTATTACACCTTTGCTATACTTTCGGTGCTTACCCTTTTTGGGGCTTTAGGCACCATTATGTCTCGCAATCCTGTGCATAGTGTTATTTATATGATAGTTACGTTTTTCTCGCTATCGGCACACTATATTTTGTTAAATGCACAGTTTTTGGCAGCGGTTAATATCATTGTATATGCAGGTGCAATCATGGTTTTGTTTCTGTTTGTTATCATGTTTCTGAATATGAGACAAGAGGCCGAAGAAATGAAAAAAGAGAAAATTATCATTACAGCCGTAATAACTGCTATTGTTTTAGGTACTGTTCTGATTATCTTCTTGCGCCGAGCCGAGCGTGAGCCTGTGAACCCGTACACTTACAACTCGCAGAGCGGTATGGTTGAAGTATTGGGTAAATCACTTTATGGTGAGTACCTGCTTCCTTTTGAGCTTATTTCAATTTTGCTTCTTGCAGCAATGGCCGGAGCCGTAATGCTTGCTAAAAGAGAAGCTGGCGAAAGACACTTCTAAGATTGATATTATTGCCTGTTTACAGGCGTTTAAAATCCTTTCTGTTTACAGAGAGGATTTTTTATTTGTTCAGGCAAACCAAAAAATAAGCCCCGAACCAAAACAGGCCAGGGCTTTCGGGTTTCAATCGTCAGAGGGTTTATTTCACAACCGGAATCGTGATGGCTCTCTTCTTATTAAACTTGTTGGCAAATGTTTGCCATGTGTCTTTTTTCTTGAAAATATAACGATACGCCCACAGAATTGTAGCCGACGGAATAATATCTGTAAATGGAAGAATCTCTTCAATAAAACCAAAGGCCGCTCCGAAAGATGTTCGGTGCACTGCGTATATCAAAGCCGCAATAACCGGAGCCAAAGCCAGGTCGAAGGTTTCACCCAAAGCAGGTAGCAGGTAGGTCGACATACCAAGCGCATCGATAGCCAAACTTGCCAGAAGGTCAAATTTACGTCTTTCTGCAAATTTTTCGTTCAGTTCTACATCGTTTTTATTCATTTCACATACGTTTGATTCATACATACATTTAAACGTAAAATATCATAAAAAGTGTCAGATTTAGAATTGTTTTTTTAGGAACGGCATATTTGATAAAAAAATGACTATTTTTAGCCCTTTCAACGGCTTTAATTAGCCTTTTATTAAAAAGAATGATATATTCAATTCAGAATAGCTATTTACGCCTATAAAATTAAGCCTTTTATACAATGACTACCTTCGCAGCCAACCTTGTAAATGTGTTTGATGGAACAATCGAATTTGGAGAAATAACAATAGAAAACAAAAGGATTCAGCAGATAAGATATTTTGGAGAAGAAAAAGCGGGGGAGAAGTACATATTACCGGGCTTGATTGATGCACATATACATGTTGAAAGTTCGATGCTTACGCCTGCGCAATTTGCAAGGCTTGCCGTAGTGCATGGCACAGTAGGAACCGTCTCTGACCCGCACGAAATCGCTAATGTGCTTGGTGTAGATGGGGTAAAATACATGATTGAAGACGGACGCAAAGTGCCTTTTAAATTCTGCTTTGGTGCGCCTTCGTGCGTACCTGCCACTACCTTTGAAACCGCAGGTGCTACTGTAACGGTAGATGATATAGCGCATTTGTTTACTTACAGAGAAGTAGGGTATCTGGCCGAAATGATGAATTTTCCGGGGGTATTGAACGAAGACCCTACTGTAATGCAGAAAATTGCATTGGCTAAAGCTTTTAATAAACCTGTTGACGGACACGCACCGGGTTTAAGAGGTGCATCGGCCAAGAAATACATTGATGCAGGCATTGAGACCGACCATGAGTGTTTCACGAAAGGTGAAGCACTCGAGAAACTGAAAATGGGTATGAAAATCCTGATTCGGGAGGGGAGTGCTGCCAAGAATTTTGAAGAACTCATTCCCTTGGCTGATACCTATTATTCGGAAATGATGTTTTGTTCTGACGACAAACACCCTGATAATCTGGTAGAAGGGCATATCAATCAGCTTGTAAAAAGAGCCATTGCCAAAGGTATTGATAGGTTTAAAGTGCTGCGCATGGCAACTATTAATCCGGTGTTGCATTACCGCATGAATGTTGGCTTGCTAAGAGAAGGCGACTGGGCCGATTTTATATTGGTCGATAATCTTGAAAACTTTGAAGTGCTTGAAACCTATATTGAGGGCCAAAAAGTGGCAGAAAATGGCACTTCGCTTATGCCAAACCTCACAAGCGATGTTGTTAATAATTTTAATTGCCAACCTCTCGACCCTAAGGATATTATCGTTACGATTCCGGCAAAAGATAACCTACTGCGTGTAATACAAACCATAGATGGGCAACTGATTACAAAAGAAATACTGGTAGAACCTAAAGTTTTTGAAGGCAAGATTCAAACCGATACCGAAGCAGATATTCTGAAAGTGGTAGTTTATAACCGCTATGCTGAAGGTAAGCCTGCCGTAGCTTTTATCAATAATTTCGGTTTAAAAGAGGGAGCAATTGCCTCATCGGTGGCGCATGATTCGCATAATATCATAGCCGTTGGGGTTGACGATGAGTCAATCTGTGAAGCGGTAAACCTGATAGTAAGGGAGCAGGGTGGAGTGTCGGCTGTAAGCAATCTCAAAAAAGGTGTATTGGCTTTACCCGTAGCAGGGCTTATGAGCAACAAAGATGGTTATGAGATAGCCGAAAGTTACACCATGATTGATAAATTTGCCAAAGAACAACTCAAAAGCACACTTATCTCACCTTTTATGAGCCTGTCGTTCATGGCATTGCTTGTAATCCCATCATTAAAATTAAGTGATTTAGGTTTGTTTGATGGTTATACTTTTAGATTTACAGAGTTGTTTGTGGAGAGGGAGGAATAGAAAAAGAATAAAATTGTCAAATTTGGTAGAAATGTACTACTAAATAAGCGTTCTTTCGTAGAGACGACATGCTGGCGTCTCCAAGGGTCTATAAACCTCAAAAAATCATATTTGAGAGACCAACCTAATAGATAAATCTTTAATTTTTACAGGCCCTTGGAGACGCCAGCATGTCGTCTCTACGAATCGGTCTGATTTATTTAAAGAACGCTTATTTCTTGAACCTTAATTAGCTGGAGTGACTAAAATATTATACTGATGGGGCTTTAGCTAAAATCTGTCTTCACTAGCAAATTTTAAAGAATATTTATTCTTTTATCCTAATCAGCAACCTTCAAATAAAAAGGAAAAATCACTAAATCACACATTCACTCAATCACTCAATCACTCAATTCCCCAACCTCAAAACGGCAATTTCCCTAAATCAACATTTCCGCCCGTTAGGATAATCCCAACTCTTTTGCCTTCAAAGCGTTTTTTATCTTTTAGTAATGCAGCAAACGGAACGGCTGATGATGGCTCAACAACAATTTTGAGTTGTTCCC
Organism: Emticicia soli; assembly: GCF_037860775.1. Taxonomy (NCBI): domain Bacteria; kingdom Pseudomonadati; phylum Bacteroidota; class Cytophagia; order Cytophagales; family Leadbetterellaceae; genus Emticicia; species Emticicia soli. The sequence goes on from NZ_JBBEWC010000008.1 coordinate 250,294, forward strand.
AAATCAGGCGCATTGCTTCAACAATTTCTTCTTCACTAACCGTGATAATATCTTTCACATAGGTGCGGATAATCTCTAATGTTTTATCACCTAAATTAGTCAATAAGCCATCGGCTATGGTTTTAATGTAGGGCGCTTTTTCTATTTTTCCACTTTTGAACGATAACACCGCATCGGCTGCACCCTCTGGTTCTCCGGCTATTACATCGGCATTTGGTAATAAATAATGCGCTGCTAAAGCAGTGCCGCTCAATAAGCCACCACCACCTACAGGGGCCATGATTACTTGCAATTCTCCGGCTTGTTCAATCAATTCAACGGCTGCGGTTGCTTGTCCGGCTATTACGTCGTAATTATTAAAAGGATGCACAAAAGTAGCTCCTTTTTCATCTATTATCTTTTGTACAGTGCTTTCACGTGCTTCTAGCGTCGGCTCACATTCAATGATTTCGCCACCCAGATATTTTACCCCGTTTTTCTTTATTTCAGGTGCATTGTTGGGCATTACTATATAAGCCTTCGTACCAACAGCTTTAGCCGCCAGCGCAATAGCCTGTGCATGATTTCCCGACGAATGTGTGGTAATACCTTTCTGCTGCTCTTCTTTGCTAAGCGAAAGCACGGCATTCATGCCTCCACGAGCCTTAAAAGCACCGATTTTTTGTAAGTTTTCGCATTTAAAAAACACTTGGCAACCCGCCAGTTCATTAATAAAGTCGGAACTCAATACTGGTGTTTTTATAATATAAGCTCTGATTTTCTGGTGTGTGTCTCTGATGTCGTCGAACGTTGGAATATGATTCATTACTATGCTGATGATGGAAAGCAAATATAGGGCTTATCGGTAATAAAAAATATAATCGGTGGCGGGTAGTTTTTCTACCTGCCCTTTTACGAGTAAAATAACTTGTCCTCTATGATACGACGAATGCAAAGCCATGTGTGTAAGTATATCGCTCACAAGGCTGCTGTGTTGCTCGCCTCGGGAGTTATGGTAGGCAACCACACGGCTAAAATCTTCGTTCAACAATAGTTGCTGCAAAGCGGCATAATTGGTATTGAATAAATCTTTCAGGGCATCTTTTTCGAATAATTCCCACACTTTTGTGTCAGATGTTGTGCCATTAATGCGCTCTATCCATATTTTCTGGGCGGCAGCCATGTGCGACACTATCTCGTGGGTTCGGTCAGAAGCCTGGCTTGCCTCCATAAAAGTTTCTAGCACTTTCAGGTTTGCCCAATGCTCGTGTTCAAAAAGTTTCTGAAAATAAGCTTTCATATCAGCGTCTTAGTTTCTCGATTTCGTTTATTACCTCAACAATTCCTTTAAGCGGAATCTTCACCCACGTTGGTCGGTAATTGACCTCATAGCCTAGTTCATAAATAGCTTTTTCTAAAAGGTGAAACAAAAGCAGGTAGTTTACCTCATTCGGGTCTTTAAACAATGGGTGCGGTGAGCCAAACATAGACAGGTACTCTTCAAGATATGTGTCTTTTATGAGTTTATACCAGCGGTCGGCAGCACGCTGCAAGACAATCGCATCTGTATTGCTTGTTTCGGCCGAGTTAAAGAGTTTTGCCGAAACAGCATAATGATACGAGCGAATCATACCTGCTACGTCTTTAAGAGGTGAGTGCTTAATTTTTCTTTCTGTGATACTACTCTCTGGCTCGCCTTCAAAGTCAATAATCACGAGGTCGTCGTTGGTAGCCAGAATCTGCCCCAGATGATAATCTCCATGAATGCGAGTACGGAACGATGAGAGCGGACGAGTAAGAATCTGGTCTATAAAGTCAAGTATCAGGTCTTTGGCTTCCATAAATATCCAGGCCAGATTCTGAGCTTGCACATCTAAACGCAGATAATTGTCTGTTAAAAGATTATAGCGGCGTTCTAGCAGCGCTTCAAATTTTCCGTGTAAATAACGTCTGTACTCACGGTCGAAGGGCTCGGCATTAAATTTATCAGCACCACGTAAGGCAAACAAAGCCAGGTGCATTTGTGCCGTGCGATGTGCAAGTTGTGAAACTTTATCAAAGACCGACTCTTTAATCTGAAAATTACCTTCTACAAAAGCCTCAAGAAAATCGTTGAGGTAGTCGCCGGTCATACTCCAGTCGTCTTTAATATTTTCAACAACCTGAACCATCACCCCAAAGGTAATTGGTAGCTCTTCTAGGCGGTTCCACGTAACACTTCCGGCAAAAAGAGGTATATTTCTGAATTCAGAATGCTCTGTGATATACTCAACCATTTCAACCTCAGGGTTTGTATCAGCAAATAGTTTTCTGTAAAGTTTCAGAAAATATTTGCCACCAAAAATCATGGCTGAGTTTGAAGAATCAATATTGGGTAAATGAGAATCTAGTCCGTCTGCTTCTTCAGTAAGAATTTTACCTTTATTAAATACAAGTAAATCGTTATTGTATTGTGTTATCTTCGACTGATTAAAGATAGCTTTATACAAAGCCCTACGGAAACTGGCATCATAAATGGCATCAACCAGATACCCCATTTTATCGTCGAGTGTCGCTTTACTCAAAACCCCTTTTGCCGGAATATTCTGTGCATTTTCTTCAATAAATGAGATAGGCAAAAGATATAACTCATTGTCACCTTCTTCGTATCGGGCCTCAAACATCAGGAAGATAAACTCTTCAAAATGCACAACGTGCCTCACTTTCAATTGTTTGATTTTTCGGGCTTTTCCGGCAAACCAACGGCAATTTTTAATATAAGGTGGCAGAATATTGTCTTCAAGAACCGTGTGCACATACTTATCTCGCTCAAATCCTTTCCACTCAATGGTTAATACAAATTCGGTCATTGTATCAGGCTGGTTAAAGTTATTTTGCGAATATAATAGTTAGAGATACATTCTCTGAACTTTTCATTGAATAAATTCGGCCGGCCGCTGCTGTCGCTGACAAAAAAAACAAAGGAATTATGATATATTTAAGAAACTGTTTGAGTTAATCTTGTTGGATTGAAAAAGAGCGGTTTTTGCTGCAAGACAAGATTTAAAACCGCTTTTTTTCATCTTCAAAATTTAACTCAAATAACTTCTAAGAGGCTTGTGTCTCCGTATTATCTGGCTCCGAAGGGCTCACGTTTGTATCGGTATCAGTCTCGGTATCATCTTTTTTCTTGCCGAAAAACTTTCTGATAGCACCGCCACCAACAATAATAGCGCCCACAATGACTTTCCAGAATTTAGCCAAGAGAGCGAAGAAACCTACTTTGGCAAGCACTTTACCTGCTACTAGGCCACCAATGCCCACAGCGGCAACCTGATCTAAGTTAGAATCATAGTCCTGATAGCGATTTCCATCTGAAAAAGACACAGAGGCTATCATATCATTGATTTTGGGCTTGATTTGAGATAAAGCCGTTAAATCGCCCACGGCATTCAATGAAAACATTCCTTTTCGGCCTAAGACCCGTACATCATAATTAAGCGTATTGGTTTCTTCTCCCGAAAATTTGAGGTTTTTTGCCCAATGGAGCGTTTTACGCTCTTTGTCATAAAACGGGGTAGAAGCCCAGCCAACGAGACTTACTGTGCCATAGCCCAGTTTGCTACGCTCGGTATTTGCTTCTTCCACTTCTTTCTGCATTTGTTCCAGCAGTTCTTTGTAATCAACATCGTCGGCATCTTCGTCTTTTACATAGCCGATAGGGTCGTATCTGATAATAAACGCCCAGGTATTAACCGAATCAACAGGCGAGCCGTTTTCCTGAAAAAGCATACCTAGTGGTGCTTCGTTCGGCGGATTGCCCCAGATGTCTTCTAATACTTGTTTGCTTTGGGTGCTGTTCAGGTACTTAAAGCCTTTTGGAACGGTCAGTTTACCCATTCCGCCTAATTCGATTGTTTTGCCTGCCGGCTCGTATTTGAGTTCTTGTAAGATAGTAAGGATTTTTACAAACGAAGAATCAAGGACTTCGGTAGATTCTTTTTCTTTTTGAGCAAAAACAGAGTTTGAAAGTACTATGCATAGTACCGCCAGGGTAGTAAAAAATTTAGTCATGCAAAATCTAAGGTTTAGTGTTTAGAACTTGTAAATAACAAAATTCCTAGCAATAAATCAACCTCAGTACTAAAATTATTTGTAGGTAGTATTTAATAAAAATGCCCCGAGAATTTCGGGGCATTTTTTATAATTCACCATTAAAAACCCGTACTGCCGGGCCAATGAGGTGAACACTCTTAAAGTCTTCATCAAAAGCAACTTGTAGATTACCACCTTTGGTGATAACCTTAATAGGGCTTGGCATCTTGTATTTAAGATGCGCCGATATTGCACAAGCTGTTACGCCAGTTCCGCACGAATAGGTTTCGTCTTCAACGCCTCTTTCGTAGGTGCGTACATAGATAGTTTCATCATCAAGCTTTTCAACAAAGTTTACATTCGTGCCTCCACGTTTTACCCATTCGTCGGCATATCTTACGCTTTTCCCTTCGTTGAATACATCGTAATTTTTAATATCCTCAACATATCTCACATAGTGCGGCGAGCCGGTATTCATAAAGTCATATGCTTCATGGTGCTCACGGCTATGTACTTCGCCCATTTTTAGTGCAATTACTTCTGAGCTTGCTGTGGCTTCATGCTCGCCATCAACGGCAATAAAAGTAGTGCTACCGCTGAAAATACCTAAATCCTCGGCAAAACGCACGGTGCAGCGGCCGCCATTGCCGCACATACTGCCCTCACGGCCATCAGCATTGAAGTACACCATCCTGAAATCGTAATCGGGGTCGTTTTGAAGTAGAATAAGCCCATCGGCACCAATACCAAAGCGGCGGTGGCAAAGATGTTCAATATAAGCCTGGCTTACAGGAAACTGCCCGTCACGGTTATCAATCATCACGAAGTCGTTGCCTGTGCCCTGATATTTATAGAAATTACCGGAGTATTTTTGATTGTTCATAGTGGTTCAACAAATTGGCCTCAAACTTAATTCTTTTATTCCGAAAATCTTCTTAAGATTTCAATATTCGCAGATATTCTACCCAAGGCCCAACTTCGGTTTTGTATTGCTTGGCCATAATGCGTGTAATTTGTGCCGTGTGGCTCAGGTCATGCACTGTCCAGGTCGATAGGAGTTGCGCAAGGCTCACTTCACCAAATACCGGATGAATGCCTTTCTTTTCTAAATCTTCTGCTGTAATGTTTTTTGAACGGAGTTTCTCCAGATTCTCATTTCTTACGCTGATAAATTCTGCTAACAGTTCGGCTAATATTTTAGGAGTGTTTTCTTCGGGTGATGCAACACGCTTGAATGTGCTAAAATTCTTGTCTGTTTCATCAGATAAAATGAGTTCAAGCCTTACAAGCCAGTTTGTTTTTTCGGCCGTAATCAGGTGGGCTATTACCTCATATACACTCCAGCTTTCGCCACCCTCGTTTTGCATTGTCCAGTCATCATCTAGCCCTTGTAGAAACAATTGCAGGGCTTTAGGTGTGCGCTCAAGTATTTCAATAGATTTGTCGATAGAAAACTGCATAGTATCAATGATTTTGTATGCAAGATACACATTGGCCATAAACAAAAAAAGCCGCTTCAAAGAAGCGACCTTTTCCCATACAAAATTATGAAAAAGCTATTACTTTTATCTTTAGACATCTGAAACCGCAAATAGTTTAACTATTGTTGGTTTGATGTACATTATTTCTTTAATTCTTTGATACGAGCAGCTTTACCTTGTTTTCCACGTAGGTAGAACAATCTCGCACGACGCACTTTACCTCTACGTACAACCTCGATTTTATCGATGCTTGGCGACAAAATAGGGAAGATTCTTTCTACACCTACGCCATTTGAAATTTTACGAACTGTAAAACTTTCGCCGTTTGTACCAGCGTTACGACGCTGAATAACTGTACCAGTATAAACCTGAATACGTTCTTTATTACCTTCTTTGATTTTAACGTGAACGTTTACTGTATCACCTGCTTTAAAATCTGGTTGGCTGTCTCTTTTGGTAGCAAAATCTGCTTCAACCAATTTAATCAAATCCATTGTTTTGTTATTTACCTGATTATTAATTTACTCGCTTAGCGAAGCGGCTGAACCGTACAAACCCAGCATTCTCCTAACCGGACTGCAAAATTAACAATTTCTACTGTAAAAACCAAAAAACGTTTTGATTTTTCATTTGTTGTATTTCTTGATGCTAATATATAAAAAAATGTATTTGAGTAAAAATTTGATTGAAAAAAAAATAAGTTTTTTTTCAATATTCGTATAAAAATAATCGTTACCCCTTTTTTTGATATCATTCCTCAGCTTTTACCTTACCCCACCCCATAGTTGCAATCATCCAATCGGGCAGAGGTTTCTGGGTTTTTCGCTTTTTAAGGTTTAAATACCAGCCTATTTTTTTCAATATTGGCACTCTATGCGTTTCAACGAACTCTATCAGCGTACCGTCGGGGTCTTCCAGATATGTGAATCTACCACCTGCTTCGCCCATATCAAAGGTGTCGCTACTGTCTACTGTAAAAGGAAAACCATTTTTTTGGCAAAGTTGTTTCAAATTATTCATATTTATTGTGTCGAAACACACATGTATGTAACCCAAATCGCCCCAACTGCGGTTTGCAAATATTGTTCTTGGCTTGGCATCGGGTTCTAAATTCTGCACTAGTTCAATTTCTATATTACCTATCAGCCTACTAAATGCGCCATTGTTATTCATGCTTCTGCGCAGTAAAACTCTTCTGAAACGTACTTTCCCTTTGCCCAAAGCTGCAAAATCGTCGAACTCACCTGTTTTGTCGTAAGCTACTTCGTTTATGCCCAGTGTGTCTTTATACAGTTTCAGGGCTTTATCAATATCACTTACGCCTATAATTACCCCAACAATACCGCCGGTAAGGGTATCTTTAGGCTTAAACCATGAGGTATCGGGTACTATTTGTAGCTGATTACCATAAGGGTCAAGCAGCCAGCTTGTTGTTTTGTTTTCGGGCGATGTTTCTACTTTTAAGTTATTTTTTGCCGCAAACTGCTTTACATCTAAGGATTTTATTTTGGCTGCAAAAATACCGTAGTCGCCAAGTTCAGGCGTAAAATCAGGTGCGAGTGGCTCCGGACGATTCGACTGCCAGATTTCGGCACCACCGCCACCGGCCATATTCAGGGCCAGAATTGCACGGCGTTGTCTGACGATACCATTGGTATGGGGTGTCATGAGTTTGGCTTCGGCCACGTCATCAAAAAGCGGGACATTGAGCCCTAATGTTTTATTATACCAATTAAAGGCTTTTGCGGCGTCTCGCACGCCAATTCCCACCTGTTGAATGCCGCTGATAAATTCTGACATATTTTTGTATGATTAGGTTTTAAAAATCTATTTAGTGATTGTGTGAGTTCGTGATTGAGTGATTGGATTTTTATGCTCAAATCCTTACTATTTCTTAATTTGCTAATGTATTTTTCTACGGAAATGGTCTTTATTTTATAAATTTTGATAAACAATATATGCAAAAAAGGATTTAATATTAAACGGTTTTTTGTGATTGTGGCTTTTCTACAAATATAGCCTAAACAATCACTAAATCGCTAATTCACTCATTCACTAAATTCTCAAACCACAAAATTGATGAAAATTTTATTAACAAGAAAGCACACAGAGGATGGCAATTATATATCGGAGATAAAAGAGGCCGATGAATATACCATTATCCACGAGCCTATCGCTTCTATTGATTTGATGGAGCGTGCTTCAAGGGCTTTTGTGAATAATTTTATTCAGCATTTTTCTACGGCTTATAAGAAAATATTTGTGCTGGCTGGTTTGGGCGATAATGGGGGCGATGGCCTTGCCATTGCCCGAATGCTTTATGCTTTAGGCTATGAGGTTGAGATATATGTTGTTAATTACTCAAATAAGCAATCGGCTAATTTTCTGATAAACCTTGAAAGACTAAAGAATAAAATTACATCACAGTGGGTAGAAAACACAACAGAACTACCGAATTTTGATGATAATACATTAGTAATTGATGCTATACTGGGTGCAGGACTTTCAAGGCCGTTGGATGGATTGATAAAATCAGTGGCCGAAAAACTAAATGCAAGCAAAGCCGAAATTGTAGCGGTTGATATACCCACAGGTTTATTTGCTGATTCGCTGAATGCCAAAGACGATGTAGTTATCAATGCTCATTATACTATTACCTTTCAGGCTCCCAAACTAGCCTTTGTATTACCACAAAATGCCGACATTGTAGGCGAATGGATAGTTGTAGACATTGGTCTGCACGAAAAATTTATTGAACAAATAGCCGCTAAATATTTATACACCGATAGCCAAACTGTTAAAGCCATAATTAAACCCCGAAAGAAATTTGCTAATAAAGGTAATTTTGGACACGCCCTTATGATGGCCGGAAGCTATGGCATGATAGGAGCAGCCGTGCTTTCGACACGTGCTTGTTTGAGGTCGGGCGTAGGAAAAGTTACGGTTTATGCGCCAAAATGTGGCTATGAGATTTTACAGACGAGTATCCCCGAAGCTATGTGTTTGCCCAATGAAAGTGTAGATTCGCTCGAAAAACTCCCCGAATTAGAGGCTTATCAGGCTGTTGGTATTGGTTGCGGTATCGGCACTGAGCCCGAAACTGTGGCATTGGTTGAAGAACTGTTGAAAAACATAAAAGTACCAATTGTGATAGATGCCGATGCACTGAATATCATTGCTGCCGATAAAAAGCGTTTAAAACTACTGCCCGAAAATGCCATATTAACGCCGCACCCAAAAGAGTTTCAAAGATTGATTGGCACAAATTGGGAGAATGATTACGAGAAACTAAAGATTTTAAGCGTTTTTGCTGCTGATTATAAATGTATTGTGTGCCTGAAAGGCGCTTTTACGGCCATTGCTTTACCCGATGGTACAATTCATTTCAACTCAACAGGAAATGCCGGAATGGCCAAAGGTGGGAGCGGAGATGTACTTACAGGCATGATATTGGCATTACTGGCGCAGGGCTACGCGCCACAAGAGGCTGCCATTCTAGGTGTGTACGAACACGGTCTGGCCGGAGACCGAGCCGCCCAAATTAAAAGCCCAACCAGCATGATAGCCAGCGATATTATTGAGAATATTAAGTTTTGAGATTTAAAACACCCCATCCCCAGCCCTTCCCCAACTGTGGGGAAGGGAGACAATAACGGCCTAAAATATTAAATTCCTAATTTAACAAAGAATCATTATTTTCTTCCAAAGAGAGTAATTGCTTTATTTTTACTCCCTTCCCCACTGTTGGGGAAGGGTCGGGGATGGGGTTAATATTTTACGGCTTCACAATCACAAACTCAACACGTCTGTTTTGTTTTTTGCCGTTTTCTGTCTCATTATCGGCAATTGGTTTGGTATCGCCATAGCCTTTAAACTGTATGCGCTTGCCTGCAATGCCTTTTTTAATAAGGTATTCTCGCACATTATAAGCACGTTCTAAAGATAAACGCTTATTTTGCTCAGGGTCACCAATGTTATCGGTGTGCCCTTCAATAATAATACTCATGGTTGGGCTATCCTTCATCATTTGCAAAAGACCATCTAATTGTGGGTAAGATTCAGCTAATAAACCCGACTCGCCCGTATTAAAATACACTTTATCAAGCCTGAATTTATTTTCTTCTACCTTAACAGGTGCTGCTTCTTCAGTCGGAGCTACTTCGCTTGAATCTACCTTGTCTTTTTCAAGTATCGGTACTTTTTCCTTAGTTGGTTTCGGAGTAATTGGATTCAGATAAATATTCTGAGTAAACTGCTGGTCTTTCTTGATTTTTGATAAATCCAGATTCGCTTCTGCCGATTCATAACCTTGTGCACTCCCTATAAGCGTATAGGCATCGGGGCTTAGGGTAAAAGAGTAATCACCATTGGCCGCAACATTGCGTGAGCCCGTTTTTTGCGCATTTTTATCAAACTTATAGGTAACCTTACCCGCAATAGGTTTCTGGGTTTTGGCGTCTAATATTTTGCCCTTTATAACCAGTTTTAAGTCGGCCGCTGGAACAGCAGGCGAATTAGTTTTTCTTAAAGGATTTTTGACGTGTACACCATAAAAATTCCAGTATTGCAAGGTTTGTTGAGGATCGTTTTTACCTTCTATCAGGTTAAACAATTCAACGCCGGGGTCTAGCCTTTCATAATAAACCGTGAAACGATATTCTTCGCCCGGATACACCGGTTGCGCATCAGGAAGCTCAGGAATACCCCTTGATTTTATATAATTGTAACGCTTACCATTACCATTCAGATAACTCTTGGGGTTAATAGAAATAGTAGCCGTAGAGGTTTGCTCCCGCTGATTGGGCAGCGGAAATGGCAGGCTATAATTCTGGCTTTTCTTTTTACTATATCTATAACTAAAGTGAATAATGGTATATTGGTCGTTTAATTCTACTTTAGTAATATCAGAATCATAAGTTGTCTGGTCGTCAATTTCCGGCGAATGTGTGATGGCCTGACCAAAGCTTTGTAAACTACAAAACATGAGCAGTAGCAGATATATTCTTTTCATAAGGCTAAAATTTATTGCACAAGTTTTAACGAAACAAGTGTGCTAATCATTTAACACAAATCGTTAATATTTGTTAAATACTTTTATATTACGAATGCTAGCCGAAAATTATTATAAAGCAATTACATAAACAAACATATATCGGCTTGTTTGATAAACACAATGAAACACCTGAAAGATTTATTATTACTAGGCGACCCTCGCCTTTATGAAATTTGTGAGCCTGTAAAGCCCGAAGAATTACCACAAGTAAAAGAATGGGTAAAAGATTTGCACAATGTGATGGAAGAAATACGGGCAAAATACCAGTTTGGCAGAGGCATTGCTGCTCCACAATTAGGAATCATGAAACGCCTGATTTATGTAAACATCGATAAGCCTGTGGTTATTATTAATCCTGAGTTTGAGAACATGAGCGAAGAAATGTTTGAACTCTGGGACGATTGCATGAGTTTTCCGAATCTGCTTGTGCGGGTTAACAGACATAAGTCGCTGACGATGAAGTATCTTGACGAAAACTGGCAGCTCCAAAAGTGGCAGGCAGATGATGCTGTTTCGGAACTACTACAACATGAGTACGACCACCTGAACGGGGTATTGTGTACCATGCGAGCTATTGATGCGCAATCGTATCGTTGGCGACCTACCCCATAAACGTACTAAAGCAGATTCTGATTGGCTGGCATAGTTTTTTATCACAATTAATTACTTAATTCACTAAAACTTTTAAAGGTCATGAAACTTATAAATTATCTTTTAGTCATCTGCTTTGTATTAATATTATCATCTTGTGAGGCTATCGCAGGCATCTTTAAAGCAGGATTTAACACAGGTATTGTGGTAGTAATAATCGTAATTGTGTTGATTATTGTAGGTATGTTTAAGATGTTTGGTGGCGGTAAAAAAGGCTAAAACATCTAACTCGCTACATGATTTGAACTATCCTTAAAAATTTCAGCCTCACTCTCAAAATCGCCAAACTTGTTGATTTAGGGAGTGAGGTCTTTTTTACCCAATATTCAAAATATTTTTAGCTTTTATCCACATTCTGGCTTTGTAGCAGCACCAACCACGCTTCTTTTAATTTATTTTTTGCCAATAATCTTTGCGCTTCGTCGTGCAGTAAATTATCCAGATAAGCGCAGCCATGCATGGCCTGCTCAAAAATATCCTGCATCAAAGGCGTTTGCCTGAACGCCACCACTTCTTCTTGCGTTGGCAATACCTCAATATTACCTAATTGCCCCAGATGATTCCCCGTCAGGATTTTTGATAAGCGTATACTTTCAGGAATAGCATCATAGCCAATACCGATTTTGGTATTAGGTTTTTCTACCTCAAACATAGCAGCTTGGTTTACGTGTGCATACCAGTCGGCTCCCATGCGGGCTACCCAATCGGTTTTGCGTTGGTCTATTCTGCCGTTTTCGCCGATAATATCCTCCGAAAAATGCGCCATTACAATCTGGCATATATACAGGTTCATGGTGCCAATCTCTCGTACTTCCAATACTTTACATTCAAATTGCGCAGGCGATTCTTTCACACGGGGCGGAGCCACCACAAGTGAAGGTTCAGGAGTAAAGCCTGATTTGATAAATTCATTGATGCCACGGGGAAATTCCACACTCGCCAGCGACATCTGGTGTACCATCTTGTAATCAACCATATTTATTACTACCTCGGGCACTTCGGCAATATTTAGCGTAGTGTCTTTTTTTGAGCCATCACGCCCACGATTATTGGGTGCAAAAACCAATAGGGGCGGGTTGATACCCATGATATTGAAAAAGCTGAAAGGGCTTAGGTTTACATTGCCCTGCGAATCAATACTGCTTACAAAAGCAATCGGGCGTGGAGCTACCGTTCCGGTCATGTAACTGTAAAAGGCCCTGGCCTCTAAATCTTTGGGGTCAATGGTAAGCATAAGAAGAAATTTTAAACAGGCTTTTTGTTTTTTATCAAACCAAACATCATCACAAATGCTGTCAGGAATATTACCTGTGTAAGTAAACCTTTATTTACCTCCAGAATCTGATAATGCGAAGGTATTGCCAGAAACAATAAGATGGTAATCAAGCCTCGTGGAGCTATGTAAATCAATGGTTCTATTTTGATTTTCAATAAGGCGAAAATCAGGTATCGGCCACCAAAAATAAACACCAGTATCAGCATGGCATTCACAAAATCGGGTAAGCTCAGTAATGAGTCTAAATCGGTGTAGTAGCCAAACATAATAAAAAAGAAAGACCTGATTACAAACGTTACCTCGGCAATAAGATGCTCAAAAGAGTTGACTTCAGTTTTAATGGTTTCAAGATTTATCCATTTGCGCATAAAGTCAAATTTGATAAGATGCGCATTGTTGAGAAACAAACCAAAAGCCAGCACCAATACCAGAGATGGTAAATGATAGATTTTGGTAATGATATAAAACAGTATAAGAATTGTGATGATAGGAATATACTTGATGTGATGGCTTAGTTTACTTATCATGCTGCCTAAAGCAATGCTGGCTACTACCGATAAGGCTATAATAATAATAATATCAAATATGAAAGAGGTAAACGTGGCTATACCGAAAGAATTATGCAAAACCAGAAAATTGAAAAAGATAATACCCAGAATATCTGATATTGAGCTTTCATAAATCACAAATTCACGGTTGCCTGCACTCAGGTTTTTTACGCTTGGTATAGCAATAGCGCTGCTGATAATACCTAGCGGAATAGCATTGATAAGGCAATTAAGAAAAGGCTGGTGCGTAAGATAATATAAACCAACGGCTAGCATAATACTAAAGAGCACAAGCCCTAAAACTGCGCTCTGTACGGTTGAAACAAACAACTTTCGTTTTTCGGCTTTAATTTCTAGTTCAAGCGCACCCTCAAGTACTATCAGAATAAGCCCTATTGTACCTATTACAGGCAGGTAAGGTTCGAGATTCGGGATTCGTAGGTTTAATGAATTAGTAATTATATGAGCAACAATACCAACAGAAAGAAGAAGCACTACACCCGGAATTTTGGTGTTTTTGGCCGAAATATCAAATAAGTAAGCTATTAATATTAGCGAACAAATGATAATAATAATGGTATTTGTCATGGATTAGCTGTGTTTAGCAATTTTGATGAGGGTAAATCTTGCGGTAAATTACAAAAAAATCAATTACTTGCAACTATCTTACCGCTTACCTCACCAAAGCCAAGTCTGATACCATCTTTTTGGCAGAAACCCGTAATAATCAAAGTATCGCCATCTTCCAGAAAAGCCCTTTGAGTGTCTGAATCTAAAACAATAGGCTGTTTGCCTCCTAAACTAAGCTCTAGCATTGAGCCATAGCTATCAGGCTTTTGTCCGCTTATCGTGCCCGATGCCAGTATATCACCAATTTTCAGGTTGCAACCATTGATGGTATGGTGGGCTATTTGCTGCGCTATGTTCCAGTACATGTATTTAAAATTTGTACGTGAAATAGTATAGGCTTGTTTATCTTGAGGTATAAGGTTTACTTCTAGCTCAATATCAAAATTACGTTTGCCTTCAAAGGCCAGATACGGCAGCGGCTCGGGGTCTTGCTGTGGTGTTTCGGTTCTGAAATGTGCTAGTGCGTCTAAAGTTACTACCCAGGGCGAGACCGACGAGGCAAAATTTTTGCCCAGAAAAGGCCCAAGCGGTTGGTATTCCCAGCGTTGTATGTCACGGGCTGACCAATCGTTAAAAAGCACCAATCCAAAAACATAGCTTTCGGCTTCTGTCGTGCTGATGCTTTGACCTAAAACCGAGTTTTTGCCTATTATTGCGCCGATTTCCACCTCAAAATCCATTTCTTTGGTAGGCGAAAAAACAGGAACTGCGCTATCGGCAGGTTTTATTTGTCCTTTGGGCCGAATAACAGGCGAGCCCGAAACTACAATAGAACTTGCCCGACCATGATAGGCAATAGGCACGTGTTTCCAGTTAGCAACCAGTGGGTTGTCTGGCCTGAACATTTTGCCTACATTCGTAGCGTGTTCAAGGCTCGAATAAAAATCGGTATAGTCGCCCACTTTTACTGGCAAATGCATCTTTACCGATGCTATGGGGTGAAAAGCCTGATTGAAATATCGTTTCAGCGGAGAATTTTCTTGTCGTAGCCACTCTTGCAATTGCAGCCTGATAGCACTGGTTTTGTTTTTGCCAAGATTAATAAAGGCATTCAGGTTGGCCTGATTACACACATTGCGAGGTACAGCCAGCAAACCGAACTTTCGTAATTGCTCTAAATCTATTACATAATCGCCAATGCGTACGCCTACTCTTGGTGAGTTTTTACCAACACTAAAGATACCAAAAGGAAGATTATGAATCGAGAAATCTGTATCTGCAGGAATATTCAGCCAGTGGGTCATTCTATCAAATTAAATATCTGTGCGGTATTATTAACTAACGTTCTTGTGAATCGTGTTCATGATGCGTACCAACTCATCGTAATCTTTATCTGTAAGTCCATCCCACGATTTTCGTCTTATCTCACCAATTACTACCAAGGCTTTGTCGTGTAATATCTCGCCTTCTTCTGTCAGAAATATGTTGAATTTTCTGCGGTCATCATCGGCCATTTGGCGTCTTACAAGTTTTTTCTCAACCAATAAGTCCAGAATACGGGTTACAGTAGGGGCATCTTTGGCCGTGTCAACAGCCAAATCGTTCTGGCTGATACCGGGTTTGGGCTTCACGTGGTCAAGCACTACCCATTGGTCTACTGTCAGGTCGATATTATTATCAGATAACCCCTTTTGCATAAAGCTACGGATACGCTTGATGGTCGTATCTATTTTAAAAAAGTAGGAGCGTTGATCAGAATGCGTCATATTTTATTGTCGGTGAGTCCTTTTGTAATTTATCAGGATTTTGTCCTTAATTTTAAATAGTAAGCATACAAATAGGAGAAATAGACGTCTAAATATACCAGCACTACCTGACTTTGAAGCTGTTTGGGTTGTTTTCTACTGATATATTATCTCTATGAGATATTTTTACATTTATTTTGATGTATTAGTCCCGTAGGGACGATATATCGGTAGACAGTTCAGCTTTTAAAGTTGAGTATCCCGTAGGGATAATATATTTACTGCAAGCTTTTATTTCAACCTACTTCTGATGATTAATATTTATACGTTCGAACTTAAAAGAATATTCTGCTATAATGCCTTTAAGCAAGAAAGTATTTTACAAAAGTAGAAAAAACCTTCAATTATTGACACACTAATAATTGTTGCTCTAAAACTTTTTCAAATTCGGGTAAGGAATGATACAATTGCTCATACGAATCAATGATGAAGTACTTTTTCTGATACTCATCAATCTTTACTTCGGTAGCAATTATTTCTTCAATATTATAGGGCACTCGCTCGGGTATATCGCTATATAAGCTGTATTCACTTTCGCCGCTTGATGAGAGAATACCACCGCCATAAATTTTTACTTGTCCGTTTTCTTTTACCAATCCAAACTCAACGGTGTACCAGTATAAGCGTTGCATCATTTTAATTGCGGCTTCGTCTTCAATGTATTTCAACGAAATCTTGCTGAATTCGGCAAGAAAATCGCAAAAAGCCTGATTGGTCAGTAGCGGCACATGGCCAAAAGTATCATGAAACATATCGGGCTCTTCCAGATATTCCAGTTGGTCACGGCGGCGCAGCCATGTCGAAGCCGGAAACTGTTTGGCGGCCATCAACTCAAAAAACTCTTTGATAGGCACCAACCCCGGCACACCAATTACCGACCAGCCCGTTAGAGCTTGTAGGCGAGGGTTGAGTTCTTTCTCAAAATCAGGAATATGCGCAGCCACAAAACCCGCTTTCTCTATACCGTCGAGGTAATCTTTACTGGCTAGCGTGGGCAGTTTCTCTAATTGTCTTTCAAACAGCATACGCCACACTTCGTGGTCGTCGGCTGTGTATGTATCATAAGCTTGGTTCATAATCTTATTCTTTTATCACAAAGTGCCTCTAAGCACCTGCTCTCTTTCAATTGCCTCAAAAAGTGCTTTAAAGTTACCTTTACCAAACGATTTAGCCCCTTTGCGCTGAATTATCTCAAAAAACATGGTTGGGCGTGGCTCAATTGGCTTGGTAAAAATCTGCAAGAGGTAACCCTCATCGTCTCTATCAACCAAAATGCCCAGCGATTGCAATTGTTCTATTTCTTCATCAATATCGCCAATGCGGCCTCTTAGTTCTTGGTAATAACTATCGGGTACACGCAAAAACTCTACGCCACGTTCACGCAGGTGCGTTACGGTTGTAATAATATCGTCGGTTGCTACGGCTAGGTGTTGAACACCTGCGCCGTCATAAAAATCGAGATACTCTTCCACCTGTGATTTTTTCTTACCCTCAGCAGGTTCATTAATCGGAAACTTGATTCGACCATTTCCGTTCGACATTACTTTACTCATAAGTGCCGTATAATCGGTCGAAATATCTTTGTCATCAAAACTTACCAATTGGTTGAAACCCATCACATTGGCGTAGAAATTCACCCATTCGTTCATCTCGTTCCAGCCTACATTACCCACCATGTGGTCTACGAATTTCAGCCCAACCGGAGAGGGGTGATAAGCCGGTGCCCATGCACGGAAATTTGGCAGAAAAACGCCGTTGTATTGGCTGCGTTCTACAAAAATATGTACTGTATCGCCATAAGTATGTATGCCAGAGCGGACTACGGTGCCGTGTTCGTCTTTTTCGTCTACGGGTTCCATATAAGGTTTTGCCCCACGCGAGATAGTCTCATAATAGGCATCACGGGCGTCGTCAACCCAAAGGGCCACTACTTTTACACCATCGCCGTGTTTATCGATATGTTTTCCGATTTCGGTGCCGCCGTGTAGAGGCGATGTAAGCACCAGCCGTATTTTGCCTTGTTGCAAAACATAACTCTCTCGGTCTTTCAGTCCTGTTTCAAGTCCGGCATACGCCAACGGCTGGAAACCAAAAGCAGATTGATAATAATGGGCTGCCTGTTTACAGTTACCTACATAGAGTTCCAGATAATCAGTGCCGTTAATAGGCAGAAAATCGGTATTTTCTGCCTTGTCGATTGTGTTTTTTGATTGATGAAGCATAATTGCGAAGTTTTTTTGTGGAATTCTGTTAATCTATCCAGCTATGAAAATACTTGCCGTCGTCAAGTTTCAGTGCATCCTCTGTAAGCATCAGCGGTCTGAAAGTATCAACCATTACGGCCAGTTCCTGTGTTTCTTTTTTGCCGATACTGCGCTCCATTGCCCCCGGGTGTGGCCCGTGTGGTATACCACCCGGATGTAGTGTAATGTGCCCCTGTGCTATGTCATTACGGCTCATAAAATCACCATCAACATAATATATCACTTCGTCGGAATCGATGTTTGAGTGATTATATGGCGCCGGAATGGCCTGTGGGTGGTAGTCGTACAGCCGAGGACAAAACGAACACACCACAAAGGCATCAGTCTGGAATGTCTGATGCACCGGCGGTGGCTGATGTACACGCCCCGTAATAGGCTCAAAATTGTGTATCGAAAAGCCCCACGGATAATTGAAACCATCAAAACCCACTACATCGAAAGGGTGATACTGGTAAACAAGGCTGTGAAGCTGGTTTTGTTTTTTTATTTTTATGATAAACTCACCCTTTTCGTCGTGCGTTTCAAGGTTTTCAGGGAGTTTATAATCTCGCTCACAAAACGGCGAATGCTCTTGCATTTGCCCGAAATGATTACGGTATCTTTTGGGCGTATAAATAGGCGAGTGCGATTCTATATAGAAAATACGGTTATCGGCCGTATCAAAATCAATCTGGTAAATCATACCTCTGGGTATTACCAGATAATCGCCGTATTCAAAACTGATATTACCTAATTGTGTGCGAAGCGTGCCAGAGCCTTTATGGATAAACAGCAGCTCGTCGGCATCGGCATTTTTATAGAAATATTCTCTAAGCGATTGCCTTGGTGCTGCTAGCCCGATGATACAATCTTTGTTTACCAACAACGGCACACGGCTGTCGAGAAAATCGTCTTTTGCTTGCACATTAAAGCCAATCAGCTTGCGCATCATTAGTTGGTGCGTGTCGGCCAATTTGGGGTTTAAGTCTTTGCTATCCAATATTTGCATCACCTGCGTAGGCCGATGTATATGATACATAAGCGAAGCCATGCCATCGAACCCGATAGTGCCAAAGAGCTGCTCGTAATACAGCCCGCTGCCATCAGGTTTCTGGAATTGCGTGTGGCGTTTAGCAGGTATTTTCCCTAGTTTATGATAGATAGGCATATATTTGCTATAACAATTATTGTTAAGCAAAATAAAGAAAAAATAATTGTTATGACAAGTAAATTAGTAATATTTTTTTATTGAATAGGATTTAATGAATATTTAATGATTGGTTGTTTTTGTGTTGATAGGAAGGTTTAAAGAGTAAATAGCCATAAAAATAACATTCCATTTCGTCTCTACAAATGCATTTAATTCCCTTAATATTAAGAAACTGTTTGAGTTAAATTTTGAAAATGAAAAAGAATGTTTTTTGTTTCAAGACGAGATTTAAAAACCGGAGTTTAGCAGAGCTAAATGAGGATTTTTAAAGCGAAGTATTGAACAAAAAGCGACTTTTTCAATTCAACAAGATTAACTCAAACAGTTTCTAAAGTATTAAAGCCAACCAAATAAAACGTCTTTCTGCACATGAACTTTTATTTTTGAAACAATGTTGCAAAAATAAAAAATAACGTAAAACCATGATAGAAGTTTTTATCACCGATATTCAAACCCAGATGCAAGCAGATAGTATGCTTGAAATTTTGAAAAAGAGTTTTCCTGAACTGAAATTTAATTTTGATTTGAGCAGCTCCGATGCACCTTTCCCTTGTGGAAATAATATTTTAAGAGCAGAAGGAGCAATGATTAATGCCGAAAGCATAATTGCAACACTCAATAAATCTGCGTTTAAATGTGAGGTATTAGAAGATAAAATCTGTGTATAAATATGGAATTCTGGGAAGCTAACTTTATTGAAAAACAAGAAATGTGGGGCTTTGAGCCATCACGTTCGGCTGTATTGACCAAAGATTTTTTCGTTGAAAAATCCATAAAAAATATGCTCATTCCGGGCATTGGTTATGGCCGAAATGCCCAGGTTTTCAGAGACAATGGCATTGCCGTAACTGGCATTGAGATTTCTAAAACTGCTATTGACATGGCAAAAAAGCACTATGGCAATGACATGACCATTTATCATGGCTCAGTAGTGGATATGCCGTTTGATACTCAGCAATACGATGGTATTTTTTGCTATGCACTTATTCATTTATTAGATGCCGACGAAAGAAAGAAACTCATCAGTGATTGTTACAAACAACTTTCAGAAGGTGGATACATGGTTTTTACGGCTATTTCAAAAAAGGCTCATACCTATGGCAAAGGCAATTTTATCAGCAAAGACCGCTATGAGATATTTGAGGGAGTAAAAATGTTTTTTTATGACATAGAATCTATCCGTGAAGAATTTAAAGATTTCGGATTGTTTGAAATCACAGAAATAGAAGAGAGTTTTCCGTTTTATTTGATTAAGTGTAGGAAGAGGTAGAAGGGAATCAATTAATATGAGAAATGTATTTTGGAAGAGAAGTTTTGTTTAAATAACCCCACCCTACACGGGTCGCCCTAACCCTCTCCAACAGTGGGGAGAAAACTTGAATTTATCTCCCTTCCCCATTGTTGGGGAAGGGTCGGGGATGGGGTTTATTTTATCAAAATCCTACTTTAACAACTGCGCACCATTCTTTATTTCTTCTACTACATTCGGGTCGAGTAGGGTAGAGGTATCGCCTAGATTGGCTGTTTCGCCTTCGGCTATTTTTCTTAAGATACGGCGCATGATTTTGCCTGAACGGGTTTTAGGCAAACCACTCACAAACTGAATTTTGTCAGGTTTTGCAATGGGCCCGATAACTCTCGAAACTGTTGCCAGAATATCTCGACGGGTCAAATCTAAATCATTCAGATGGCTTTCGCAGATTACATACGCATAAATACCTTGCCCTTTAATATCATGCGGATAACCCACTACCGCCGACTCAACTACGCCCGTGTGCATATTGATAGCGTTTTCTACCTCGGCAGTACCGATTCTATGGCCTGACACGTTCAATACATCATCAACACGGCCAGTAATTCTATAGAAACCGTTTTCATCTCGCATAGCGCCGTCGCCTGTAAAATACAGATTCGGGTAAGCCGAGAAATAATTGGTACGGCATCGCTCATGGTCGCCCCAGGTAGTGCGGATAGTAGATGGCCACGGGAATTTGATACATAAATTACCACTCACGTTTCCACCCAGAATCTCGTTGCCGTTTTCGTCAACAAGCATCATCTGAATACCCGGCAACGGAAGCGAAGCCCACGCTGGTTTCAATGGTGTAATGCCAGCCAATGCCGAAATCATAATACCACCTGTTTCGGTTTGCCACCAGGTATCAACCACCGGACAATTGTCTTTACCGATGTTTTTAGAGTACCAATGCCAAGCTTCTTCGTTGATTGGCTCTCCTACCGAACCCAAAACTTTTAGTGAACTCAGGTCTTTACCCTCAACGTATTCAAGCCCAAAGCCCATCAATGAGCGTATGGCTGTTGGCGCAGTATATAAAATATTAACTTTGTGTTTTTCTACAATATCCCAGAAACGCCCGGCATCAGGGTAGGTTGGCACACCTTCAAACATCAACGAGATTGCCCCACAAGCCAAAGGCCCGTAAACAATGTAAGAGTGTCCAGTTATCCAGCCAATGTCAGCCGTACAAAAATGTACCATACCCGGTTTATACTGAAACACGTTCATGAACGTATAAGCCGAATAAACCATATAACCACCACAGGTATGCACTACACCTTTGGGTTTTCCGGTCGAGCCAGAGGTATAAAGAATGAAAAGCGGGTCTTCTGAGTCCATTTCCTCTGCCGGACAGTCAGAGTTTACGAATTTTACTTCTTCTTCCCACCATACATCACGGCCTTTAATCATACTTACAGGCGTGCGTGTACGGGTAGCTACAATCACTTTCTTTACAGTAGGGCAGCCAATCAGGGCATCGTCTACCGTATCCTTCATCGGAATCGTCTTGTTACCACGCACGGCTCCGTCGGTTGTAATTACTGCCACACACTGCGAGTCGTTAATACGGTCGGCAATAGAAGACGCCGAAAAACCACCAAATACTACCGAGTGAATAGCACCGATACGTGCGCAGGCCAAAGTAGCCACGGCAAGCTCGGGTATCATAGGCATATAAATACAAACCCGGTCGCCTTTTTTTACGCCATTGCGTTTAAGCACATTGGCAAAACTACATACACGGTCGAACAATTGACGATAGGTAAGCGTAATACTATCTTCGCTTGGGTCGTTTGGTTCCCAGATAAGGGCAGGTTGTTGAGGCTTGTCTCTTACGTGGCGGTCGAGGCAATTTTCGGTAATATTAAGTTTACCACCTACAAACCACTGTATTTTAGGCTCTTTGAAGTTCCAGTCTAATACTTTTGTCCAAGGCTTTTTCCATTCAAAATTATTGGCAGCAATCTCAGCCCAGAAGCCTTCAGGGTCTTGCACACTAGCCTCATAGGCTTTTTGATACTCTTCGTAGGATTGAATAAGCATAATTGAATAATAGGGTAAATAGGATTATAATAATGGTACTCCGAAATATGGTTGGGTGTAGCAAGGAACTTGCTACATGGTAGAGGAGTATTAATTGAGATTCAGAGAATAAATGGTTTTGTACATACCATTAGATATTGTTGAAAATGTATAATAAAATGCCCGAAGATGTTTGCGTGTAGAGACAGGGCATTGCCCTGTCTCTACCAAATCCGGCATTTATCAGAGAAATTTATTTTCTGAATCTTGCTTGATACCCACTACAAATCTATCGTAAATAAATAATTGTCTATTCTTTTTTAAATTAACCCTGCAAATATCGCAGATAATTAGCCTACAATCCAACTACCTACTTTAGGAATTTTGCTGATAATCTTTACAATCAGGTAGCTGATAACTGCCGTTAGTAAAAAATGAACGCTGATACCGACTAATGGATTAATCCATGTAAAGTTAATCTGGTACTCGCGTGATAGTATCCTTAAAATTAAGGCATGAACCAGATATACGCCATAGCTGGTTATATCTAATTCTTGCATGAGTCTTGGTAAAAAATCAACATCACAGGCTTTCTGAAAAAGCAAAAATATCGAAACTGACATCAGCATAACAGGTATGCTCAGGTAGTCGGTATAATCGTAAACATATTTGCCTGCCTTCCACGATACAACATAACAAATATAGGCAGCTAATGCCCAAGATGCTAAAAATAAGAGGATAAGCATACTTTTTGAGAGTTTTGTGCCTGTTTTGCCTAGCCAATAGCCCAGCACAAAATAACCTACAAAGCCCGTAAAATACCTGATATCGAACTTGATTTCGAAGCCAAACCACTTATTTACCAAGGTATAAACCACATTGCCAACAAACCACAAAAAGATAAAATATCTTATTTCGTTCTGCTGAATATTAGGATTAGGGCTGTTTTCGGTGCCTTTTATCCATCGGCTTATAATAGGTGTAAATGCATAAATGCCCAAAAGCATATATACAAACCACAAATGCCCTGAGCCACCACCGCCACCGCTTAGTATTTTTTGAGTAAAATCACCGATTGTCCACGGAGTTCGTTCGTTGGGTTGTCCTTTAAAATTAGACCAAATGATATACACCAGGCTCCAGATTACAAACGGGACAAAGATACGGGTGAGGCGTTTTTTCAGGAAACTATTTAATTCTTCATATTTACCAATGAGTAAATAACCCGAGAGCATCACAAAAACAGGCACGGCGAATCGGCCAAAGACATTAATAATATGGCAAATCCACCAGTCAGTATAGGCTAATTTCTTAACATGCAGCGAGCCAAAGCCCGCTGCATGCAATAAAATAACCGTTAGTGTTGCAAATACCCGCAGGTTGCTTACCCAGTATTTTTTCATAGTTTTTCACCATTCTTGGTGCTGTATTCGCCTTGCATGGCATAATAACCGAATATAGACATTCCCAGCGAGATAATTGGTGCCAATATAAAAGTGTAAATAATAGCAGGCACCAAATCGTTGCCGCCGCTTTGCCACAATGGCAAGGCCTGAAAATATATTAAATAGATACCGGCACTTATGCCTACCAGTATCCATAAGTATCCCAATGCTTTTCTGATTGCGTTCATAGTTTTAGTCGTGAATGTTTCTGTCTTTACCATTAATATAAATAAGCCCGATTATAAAGCTGATACCTGCAATAATAATAGGGTAGTATAAACCTTGCAGATAAGGTTTATCGATTGCCATTGGTTCGCCCATGCTTTGGGCTTTAGCATTTATTTCGTAAGCCTGAGTAGCCAGAAATGTGGCAATGGCAGGCATTAAGCCTCCAAAAACACCATTGCCAATATGATAAGGCAAAGACATAGACGAATACCTGATTTTGGTCGGGAACATCTCAACCAAAAAAGCGGCAATAGGCCCATAAGCCATTGTTACAAATAAAATGAGGCAGAAAACCAGCAAGACTAAAGTCCATTTATCTTTGCTATTGAGTGTTATGGTTTTCTTTACGTCTGGTTTGGCAGATGCCACAGATTTATCGGCCAGATTAGTAGTTTTCATCACTTCGCTCATGATTGTTCCGTCTTCATAATCATGTACGGTGGTGGTCGTAACCAACGAATCGGCAATACTATTGGCAATCAAATCAACCTGTACATTTGTTTTGTCGGTGGTATTTACTTCAACTTTATTGGCTACGTTGGCGGTCTGGTAAATTTTCTCGAAGATTGGGCGATACAGTAGCACAGCCAAAAACATACCCGCCAACATAATGCCTTTACGGCCAATTTTGTCCGACAAAGCACCAAATATAATAAAGAAAGGAGTACCCATTAGCAAAGCCCACATCATAATACTATTGGCCTGTACATCGTCCAGATTACAGGTTTTCAATAAAAAACTCTGGGCATAAAACTGCCCTGTGTACCACACAACTCCCTGCCCCATAGTTGCTCCGAAAAGCGCCAGTAAAACAAATTTGAAATTAAGGCGATTACCGAAAGATTCTTTGAGCGGATTTGCCGAGATTTTACCTTCTGCCTTGGCTTTAGCAAATAGGGGAGACTCCGACATATTGCGGCGGATAAGGAAAGAAACAAAAACCATTATGATTGAAACCAGAAAGGGCAAGCGCCACCCCCAATCGTCAAACGATTCTTTCGACATCATGGTGCGGGTAATCATAATTACACCTAACGAAACAAACAGCCCAACAGTGGCGGTGGTTTGTATCCACGATGTCCAATACCCTCGTTGATGTACCGGAGAGTGTTCAGCTACATAAGTAGCGGCACCACCGTATTCACCACCCAGTGCCAAGCCTTGCAAGAGCCTTAAAATCAATACAAGTATAGGAGCTAAAGCACCGATGCTTTCGTAGCTTGGTATTAAACCAATAGCAAAAGTGGCACCGCCCATTAGCATAAGGGTTACCATAAATGTGTATTTACGCCCGATTAAATCGCCTAAACGGCCAAAAAACAAGGCACCAAATGGCCGCACCACAAAACCTGCCGCAAATGTGGCAAGGGTATTAAGAAAGCCGGCTGTGGGGTTGTCGGTCGGGAAAAATTTAGAGGCCAAAACTGTAGCCAAACTGCCAAAGATATAAAAGTCGTACCATTCAATAAGCGTACCCACCGACGAAGCACCAATGATGTAGCCCAGATTTTGTTTTTTTTCAGACATGTACTAATAGTTTTTTAGGGAATAGATGGAAATTATATTATGGTTTGGTTGATTTCTTTTAATCAGCTTGGTTTTTCTAATGCATTTTGGCTCGTTTCCACTTTATGAGCATAAACTTATCGCCTACTTCTGTAACCGTAACACCTATGCCATGTAAGTTTTCTCTGTTGGCATAAAATTCCGTAAGTTCGGCGTAGGTCAATATCGAAGTAGTTGGTTTATACGTGTTTTTTCGGTTGGGTATAGTAATATTATATTTTCGCACCCAGTTCATAACCGATACATGGCTTATGCCCAGAAGCCGCTCAATTTCACGGAAACTAAACCCTTCGAGATACAATTGCAATGCCTTGATTACAAAATAAGTTTCGATACTTTTTCCGAGTTTTTCAACCGTAAAATTGTATCCGCAATCTTTACATTTATAACGTTGTTTTTCCTTGACAATCCCATTTCGGGAAATATTATTAGAATCACATTGAGGGCAATGAGGGAGTTCCATTGTGTTCTATAGTTTTTTAGCAAAGTTAATTTTTTTTGGCAGGATACCACCATTTGGGGCAAATATTAAATTTTTCGGTAGTTTTTAGTATTGTGTGCTTGTAGATAGTATAGAAATAAGCTAAAAGCCGATGCCTTAGTTGTAGCAAGGTTATTTCAGTAACTGAATAATATTTGATTTATACATCATTCCGATGGGAACAATGTAATCAGCGATAAATATCCTATTTCCTTCGATGCTCTTAATGTGTTGAGTAGCAATTACGAAGGATTTGTGTACTTGTAAGAATTCGTTTTTGGGCAATAATTCTAATAAAGTAGAGAGTTTTTCACGGATAGTAATGGTTTCTGTCGTAGTTATTATTTTTACATAATTTCCGGTAGCCTCTATGTATAAAATAGTGCCTGTTTCAAACTGCAAATACTTTTTATTGCTTTGTATAAAAAAACGGCTAGAAGTAGTACTGTTTTCATTAGGCAAGGTATGCCGGGCAGCGGTATTACCAAAGGCTTTGTTGATTGCTTTTAAAAAGCGTTCAAATCCAAATGGTTTGAGTAAATAATCAGAGATGTTATATTCGTAACCCTCCAAAGCAAATTCCTGATAAGCAGTGGTTACAATTATTTTTGGTGGGTTTAATAAGGTTTTCAGAAATTCAAAACCTTTTAAAACAGGCATATTTAAATCCAGAAATATTAAATCTACTTCGTTTTTATTCAGATACTCAAATGCTTCCAGAGCGTCATAACAGCTTTTCATTAACTGCATATTTCGCAATAAATCGCAATAGCCTTTAATGATGTCGTGCGCTATATATTCGTCATCAATTATTAAATACCTTATCATAATTGTTTTAAAATTAATTGAGCTTTATACACATTGCCGCTTATAGAAAAAGATAGCTCGTGCTGGTTTGGGTAAATCAGCTCCAATCTTCTTTTCAGGTTTTTCAGTCCAATACCTGATGATTCATTTTCAGACTCCTGATAATTATTTTCAATCGTGAAACTTATATGATTGGCGGCAGATTGTAAGTCGATTTTTATATATGCAAGTGTTCTCAGGTTTTCGACTCCGTGTTTAAACGCATTTTCAAGAAGAATGATAAGCAACAAAGGAGTTATCGTTTGGTTGCCGTCAGTATCACATTTAAATTCAATGTTTATAGGTTTATGATACCGCATTTTATGGAGTTCGATATAGTTTTTCAAAAAATCTATTTCTTCCTTTAGTGTAACTGTTTCCTTGCTCCCTTCATAAATACTGTAACGCATCATATCAGAAAGTTTCAGAATTAATTCCTGTGCTTTTTTGGTGTCTTTTGCAACCAGTCCGTATAAATTATTAAGCATATTAAAGAAAAAGTGCGGACTTATCTGACTTTTTAAAAGCATAAGCTCGGCTTTGGTTTTTTCGTTGTTTAATCGGGTAATGATGATTATTTGCCTGATAAACCAGAAAACCCCAAGGCACAACAATAAAACATAGTAGCCTATAACAAGAAAAACAAACTTAGGGTGGTAATTTTCTAGAAACGTAACCGACTTGTTTTCTGTGAAAATTACTTCATAAGTTGTAATAATCAGCGGAAAAAGTGCTAAGGCTACCAGAGCAATTATTATCCATTTTCTATTTCTTTTCCAGAGTACCATATTGCAATATTACAATTAATCGGCAAGCCTTTGCAAGTATTTGATAAACAATAAGGAAACAGCTTTGAAACGAGCACAATGCGGGATAAAAACATTATGAGTTCTGTCGATTGGTGTTTGTGCGGAGTAAAAAAACGTATATCCCATTTTTTTTTCAAGCAATAAAACGGCTTATAGGTTTGTGGAAACTTAAAAGCAAAACAAAATGAAAAAAAGATTTTTTAGGTATGTAAAGCATGTCATGCTAACATTTATAATTCTTGGTACTATCGGTATTTTATTTGGTCTGTATCATGGTGCAAGTCTAAGGTACTCAGAAGACCCAATGATGATGGATTGGGATAAAGATGGACCATACGTTTTTTACAAAAACGATAGTACTATGACCGTAAATTATATCAGAGGAAATCAGGAAAACGGCTTTTATCTGGCGCATAAAGACTATTTTGCGGCATCAGAGATACCTGCTTTTTGTTATTTTCCGCTTGATTCAACACGTTTTGATTTCACAATCAAAACAAATTTAAAAACACCACCCAATACGTATAGCGACAATCGGAAAATTTTGGCCATTTCAGATATTGAAAGCAGTTTTAAAACATTCCGTGATTTTCTGATTAATAATAGAGTGATTGATTCAAAGCTGAATTGGACTTTCGGGAATGGTCATTTGGTTTTGCCAGGTGATTTTATGGATAGAGGATTCTCTACTACCCAAGTACTTTGGCTTATATATAAATTAGAAAACGATGCGTTGCCTCATGGAGGTACAGTTCATTTTATTTTAGGAAATCACGAGCTGAAAAACATGCAGGGAAATTATGAATCTACTTCTCCGAAATATTTCCATGTAGCAGCAATCTTACAAAAACAACAAAGCCAGTTATATGATACCAATGCTTTTTTAGGGAAGTGGATGGCAAGTAAAAATACCATAGAGCTGATTAATGGCATACTTTTTACACACGGAGGGCTCAATCCTAAGCTAACCGATTATGATACAAACCTGGATGAAGTTAATCAGATTGTTCGCAAAAATTATTATAAACCTTATTATCCGAAAGCCGAAAAGAGTATTGAACAATTGTTGATTTCGTCACACAATGGCATTGCTTGGTACCGAGGGTATTTTAAAGAAAATTTATCACAAGAAGAGGTGAATAAAGGGCTTGATAAATTTAAAGCAAAAGCAATTGTAGTAGGGCACACACTCCAATCGAAAGTAAACAGGCAATATGATGGAAAAGTGATTGGGATTGATGTAAAACATCCCAAAGATTACGCTAAGAGTTTCCCGAACCAGAAATCAGAAGGTTTACTAATTGAAGGGGGGAAATATTATAGAGTTTTTTATAGTGGCAAAAAGCAAGAAATATAACTCCGACACCCGGCTAAGTAGTTTATTTATTTTTTTTCAAAAATATAAATCCAAGTATTCTTTAGTTCCGTATATACAATTGATTAGGTTATCGAATCATACAATTAGCTTTATAGCCATAAAAAACTAATGCCCAATTGAAGTCTTTAACAGTTGCTTTTTCTGTTAAAGACCCATTTGAGCAATTATTGAATATTATAATTAATTATACAATCCCCTACGCTTTTGTGCACTTTTTAAACTGTGCGAATAGTGTGTATAATTTGAGTAGCTGGCATAGTTTGAGGTACAATAGCAAAAGAAATTAGAAACAACTTTTGCTAAAATCAAGTAATCCGAGGGTATTAGACTGTTTACGTCGCGAACGAGGAAAATGAGGTACTTCAGCTAAGCAGTTAAATGCTCTTATCCGTAATCCACGAAAGTAAATTTAATGCCCCAAAGAGCAATCTGCGGGGCAATTTTTTTATCAATCAATTAAAAAATACCTGATATTGTATTACAGTAGAGCCTTTTCGGTTGCTAAATTCCCCTTTACCGTTTGCATCGGTCAAGAAAACAGGTCTGTTCTGATGCGCCAATGTCAGTTTTGAATTATGGCCGCTCAACAACCAACTCACGCCAAAATCCCAGAAATTCATTCCCTGATTTAGTCGCTCATAATTGGCGTGTTGCAACGATACATAAGGCATTAGCGTAGTTTTTCCAATCAGGTTATCTTTAAACTTATAGCCCACTTGGGTATAAAATACATTCCCTGTTCCATAAGCCGAAAACCCATTGCCTGCGCCATTGATAACATCCGTTCTGGTACTTCCGTTAGCGGGGTTCATCACAGCCAGGTTTCGCAGGTAGTTTTTGCCATAATCAAAGTATCCGGCCGAAGCATAAATACTTATCGCCTGCCCGCCTTGCCCGATGGGTGCATCATAATAAGCGTCTACTGCCAATTGCACCATATTTGTTTCAAGCGTATCTGTTTTATTGGCGGCAAGCCTCCACATAGCTTTGGGCTGATACACAAAGCCTGCCCCAATGTTAAATACTTTTTTCTTGCCAAGATAAGTACCTGTCATATATGGTGTCAGGTTAGATTCCTGATCAAGAAACTGCCATTGAAAATAACCATTCCATTGCAGTTTAGGCGGTTTTGATGAGAAATTGGCTGTTTCAGAATTGAGCACTCCGCTATAAGAAGCTGCTTTCTGAAAAGCCATTGGGTTCGAAAGCGCCAGTCGGTAGTCAAAATTCCCTAGCTTACCTTTGGCATAAACCGATAGTTTTCTTAAAAACTGGTCGGTAACATCGTTGGTTGATTGCTGATAAAGCGGCGCATCAACCCCAAGAATACTACCCACCGAAGGCGAAGCAAAACGAGCCAGCCCACTCCAGGCAGCTAAACCACCACCGAGCGATAGTTTGTTTTTCACCACAGCGTATTCACCCAGCGCATCATGAACAAAGAAGCCAAACTTACGGTCAGATATATTGTTAAAATTGTTTTCGCCAATTTGGCTATAAATAAACACCCTGTCGGTAAGTTGGCCATAAAACTGCATTCTGAACCTACGGATACCAATATCCCAGGTGTTTTTTTTACCATACCCAAATACCGTCGAGCCTTCGTTGAGTGTTGTATTACGCAGCCAGGCCTGATTCACAATCGTGAACTTTACATAGTGCAAGCCATCTTCATTAAGTGTTAATTTTCCGTCTTTTAAAACCTGCGCCTTTAGTATTAGAGGCAATAAAAAAACAATTAGCCCTATTAAGGCTATCTTTGCTAACTTCATAAGCTTTTAATTATTTGTGAGATTCAAGAAATTGGCTTCAGAATAGATGGTTCTGATATAATAGAAATAAAGGCGTTTATTCAATAAGCCTATGAGGAGAAAGCCTATCGATAAACGCCCTATAAAACAAACGCAAACTGTCAGATTAATGCTCTACATTTACATCTTCTAATTTCTTCGATTTCTTCTTATTGAAATCAAAGTTATAGACTTCTTCCAAAGCATCACTATCTTTTGATTCGATTTCAATGATAGGTTTGATAAGACCCGTTTTAAGGTCAACTACCCAACCATGTATCATCGGATACTCGCCACTATTCCATGCATTTTGTACAATTGTAGTTTTGGCCACGTTTTTCACCTGTTCTATCACGTTTACCTCTACCAAACGATCAAAACGCTCTTGGTCATCTTCAATACTTTGTAGCTCTTGATGATGTTTGGTATAAACATCTTTTATGTTTCTTAACCAGTTGTTAATCAGCCCGTAGTCATTATTGGTCATCGATGCCTTCACACCTCCGCATTGGTAATGCCCTACCACCAGAATATGCTTTACTTTCAGTACCTCAACTGCATATTGCAATACGCTTAACATACTCATATCGGTATGAATCACCAGATTGGCAACATTGCGGTGTACAAAAATTTCACCCGGTTGTGTACCAGATACCTGATCGGCAGGCACACGGCTATCAGAACATCCAATCCATAAAAATTCAGGTTTTTGGTCTGCCGCTAAATTCTGAAAATAAGAGGGGTCAAGTTGAAGTTTTTCAGAGGCCCAGGCCTTATTAGCTAATAAGAGTTTTTGATACGATTCCATCACTTTTTCTGTAGTTAAATTTTCTTCTCTTGATATTTTTAAATTCAATATTGATATGCCTTACTTTAGCTTCAGCCTGAAACTCTTCTAATGTCAGAAAAATATCGTGGTCAATAAAAGTAGTTTTTGTTCCATCAATCAGCACCATATCGCCCGATTTCAAAGCGGCCAGGTTTTGCATTAGCTCTGATTTATTGAAATAGAATATGTCTTTATTAAACTGAATCAACACATTGTTGCCGTTTCGTATTACAAGCATTGAGCCTTTGTAATTGGTATAAAGAATATATATCATAGCTACCAAAGTGCCAACCGCAATGC
Source organism: Emticicia soli (assembly GCF_037860775.1). Taxonomy (NCBI): domain Bacteria; kingdom Pseudomonadati; phylum Bacteroidota; class Cytophagia; order Cytophagales; family Leadbetterellaceae; genus Emticicia; species Emticicia soli. The sequence continues at coordinate 282,178 of NZ_JBBEWC010000008.1, forward strand.
CAGTAAGCAGGTCGGTAAATACAACAGCCACAACAGTAATCACAAAAGGCACAAATTGGTCTGGCCCTTCTTTAAACATAGTTTTGAATACAGTGGGCTTTGCCAGCTTATAACCAACCATAATCAGAACCGCCGCTAACGATGCCAGCGGAATAAGGTTAAGCAATGATGGGATACTTAATGTACAAATCAATAAAATAAGACCATGTATGATAGTAGATAACTTTGATTTATTGCCTGATAGGATATTGGCCGAACTACGCACAATTACCTGTGTGATTGGGATACCACCGATTAAGCCCGAAATAATGTTACCCGATCCTTGCGCAATTAACTCACGGTTGGTTGGTGTAATTCGGCTTTGTGGGTCTAGTTTGTCGGTTGCTTCCACCGATAGGAGGGTCTCAAGACTGGCTACGATTGCAATTACAAATGCGGTTTTCCAGATGAGCGGGTTGGTAATAGCTGCAAAGTTGGGGAACACCAGAAAACTCGAAATATCAGATAACGAGTTTGTAACCGGTAAGCTAACAAGATGATTGCTTTGTAAATGAAAGTTGGTAGGAAATACGCTTAGGCTACTGTTTAAAAATATACCCAGTATTACAGCAATCAAAGGCCCGGGTACAAGGCTTAAGATACGGTTTCTTTTTACGAAGTCAGTATCCCACAGTATCAGTACAAGTATAGATATGATTCCGATAGCTAAAGCACCCTCGTTAAAAAACTCTGTAATATTCAGAATTTCAGAGAATGTATTTTCGCCATCTTTCTGTAAAAAACTTTCGTCTCCTTCGTAATCCTGGTCTATTCCGGCTACATGCGGAATTTGTTTCAATATAATAATAATACCGATTGCGGTAAGCATTCCTTTAATAACCGACGAAGGGAAATAATAACCGATTACTCCGGCTTTTACGGCACCTAAGATAATCTGGATAAAACCAGCCAAAACAACCGCAAGAATAAATGAGTCAAAAGCGCCAAGTTCTGTAATAGCATTGAGCACAATTACTGTAAGCCCGGCCGCAGGCCCACTAACACCTACCTGCGAACCACTGATGGCTCCAACCACGATACCGCCTACAATACCGGCAATAACACCCGAAATGAGCGGTGCCCCTGATGCTAGCGCAACCCCTAAGCACAGAGGCAGTGCAACCAGGAAGACCACAAGACCGGATGGTAAATCGTGTTTAAGGTCTGAGAAATTTATTGTTGATTTCATTGATATAATAAATAAGATGAATGTTTCAGAAAGTCTTTTGTAATATTTTATACTTAGCTAAAATGCTACAAACAACTACCGAGAAATAAATGCAAAGGGTAGCCATAGTTGATGCTACTCTTCGAAAGAACAAGTGTTTTGCTCGCTAAGAAAACTTTGCCGGGTTTGCACCCTGCATACTATTTGTAAATTAAGCTTTGGGAGGAGGTAAAGGTATAAACTGAAAGGGAGACCGCTCTGATGATTGTCTAAAAAAGTAAATACTTTTCTGCGCAGAAAAGTATTTAAACGTAAAATTAAGCCCTAAAAAAGAAATCAGGTATTTGTTCGATTCGTTTTTGTTTTCCTGATTTTCGCTTTCGCATTCGCTATCGTCGTTACCGCAGGTTTCTACATTGCACGTAACTACCTCACCAAAGAAATCTTTGATGTATTCGCTAAAAGTCGAACATTCGATAATTACGAACAGAAACAAGACTGCGATTTTTTTTATCATATGCTAGATATAAGAATTTTACAATTTAGGGCTATACAAAAAAACGAGAACTTTTGTTCAAAGATAAAAAAGATTAGCGGCAAAAAAGCATATATGTGGAGATTTTATTAGAATTTAATTTTGAAAAATCGCTAAATTGACAAATCTGCCTTATTATCAACGAAGTATCGTGCAACTAAAATTTGTTACTTCAGATTTTTTTCTACTTCGGTATCTTTTGTTTAGCTTTTTATCTATTGAGTACGAAAATCTAAACAGTGCCAGTCCCCTTCAAAATACAGGATTGAGCAGAATGAGTCCGCTCAATATCTTAAATAAAGAAATGCGTTTTTGGGGTTTAGATTAGTACCAATAAGATTTGAGTTTCAATATCAATAACCTAGTTTTTCCAGAAACTTGGCTCTGGCTTTTTGAATTACTTCGGCGTATCGGGGGTCGAACCAGATAAAATGCCCTGCCGCAGTTAGCGGACGAAAGACTAAATCGGTGTGTCCGATATTAACCATGTCTTCGCCAAATTTTTTGGCACTTGCATAAGGCACGTTGCGGTCGAAAGTACCATGAAAAATAAGTGCAGGTGGGAAGTCTCTCCTAATCAAAAAGTTTGGCGATATTTCTTTTACAAGGTCTTTATTTATCAGGTCTTTTCTAATCCAAGCTGTTACATCGTCAGTTAAATCATATACTCCGGCATTAATTATCAAGGCATTAGGTTTTGCACTTACCGATAGTCTGTCGGTTTTTTCATTCCAGTTATCAACCAAAGCTGTTGTTAGTGCCAGATGCCCTCCGGCCGAGTTACCAGTGGCTAAAATCTTGGTTGTATCTATATTATAAGCATCGGCGTTTTGCCGAATCCATCGGATAGCCGACTTAGCGTCCATCACGGCCTCAAAGGGTAAAGTGCCGAATCGGCCAAAGGTGCGGTATTCTACCGCACAGGCTACCCAACCTTTTTTTGCGTATTCCTGGCAGGTAGAGAAAAACCAGTCGGGTTTACCTTCCGACCAGCTTCCGCCATGAAAAAAGACAATCGCAGGGTGTTTGTTTAGATTATTCGCTGGCAAAAACATATGCATATCCAGGCTATGCGGCCCTAGTGTTTTATAGGGTTTAATTATGTGCCCCTTTTTACCTTCTACATCTGCCGCATAGGCTTTATTAACTTTGTTAAGTAAGGCTGTATCTTTACAGTAGGCATTAAAATCTTTGTAAATGGCCTCAATATGCTTTATACCATTGTTATCAATATGGTTAAACAAATATTCATGTTGCCAGTATTCACGGCACTTCCGATTCGATACATATTTGGGTATCAGTTTCCATTGGGCTTGCAGGTGTTGGTTATCCAGATTTTTGTAAGTGCCTTTTTTGAGTTCGAAATAAGTTTGTAGCGATATATAGGCTTTAAAATAATTAACAAAGTCTGAGTTCTTCAATAGGTCGGGTTTATTAAAATCTACTAAGTTTCCTTTTAGTCGCTCGGGTATTCCAGAGGTTTTAGCGGTAGCATTCTGCCCATACACTTCATGGCTTTGTGGGTAATCAATCAAGAGTTTATCGAAGTAGTATTTTATTTCTAATAGCTGGTTTTCGGCGTACGGTTTTTCAAGTTGGCTTTTATATTTACCAAGAGTAGCATTGAAGTCTGTTCTTGCCGAATCAATTTTTGCAGTAAATGCTTTTTCTGGTAAGGCATATATCTGGCTATAATTAGGATAAAACTCATCGCTGAACTTCTTGCCAAGTGCTTTTAGCTCTGCCTGATAATTTTGTTGAGGCGTATTAACAGGTGCTTGCGTTTCCTGCGCCCGAAGCTGGAAACCGATTAATAGTAATAGGTAAGGAAGGTAAGTTTTCATAATTTTCATAAAGTACTAATAGGTAATTTATAATGAAGCAAGATAAGTTTTTTATTCCGAAATTATTCTTGTTTTGATATAAATTCAAAGGGTTTAGCCCCATTCTGAACACCTAATCAATATCTCAATTCCCTCCATTGCTTGCCATACCTACCTAATTAGTGTACTTTTGCAAAGGGTTTAGCACAAAAACTGCTTAAACCAACGCATACCCTATGGATTTAGAACTACTAAAAAAAGCAAGAGACGCAGCGCATCAGATTCAGGAGCCTGATATTCAGTCTTATATTCTGAAAAGCCAGAAAAAGATAGATGCTCATTTTTTGCGCATGGTAGCCGACCAATGGATTGCCCGCCAGAAAGCCAGATACAAGTTACCCACATGGTATGCCAATGCTGATATTATTTATCCGGCTCCGCTATCTGTCGAACAATCGTCTTCTGAAACCACAGCACACTACAAAGCCCAGCTATTTGCAAAATCAGGCCACGAAAACCTTGTTGACCTGACAGGCGGCATGGGCGTTGACACCGCAGCTTTTGCAGCGTTTCATAAGCACGTAACATATATTGAACGCAACGAAGCCCTTGCTCCCATAGCCAGGCATAATTTTGCCGTGCTTGGCCGCACCAACATAGAGGTAATAAATACCGATGCCCTTAGTTTTTTGCATAATAATAAGGCTTTACCTGATACCCATTATTATATTGACCCCGCCCGTCGGGATTCGGCTCAAAACAAGGTTTTTAAGATAGAAGACTGCGAGCCCAATATGTTGAGTGTTAAGCCGCTTTTAGGTGAGTTTTTAATTAAATACTCGCCGATACTAGATATTAAACAGGCGCTTGAGCAATTACAGGATATAACCGAGGTGCATATAGTGGCCGTTGAGAACGAAGTAAAAGAGCTCTTGTTTTTAAAGCATGGTAATGCCGACAATACAAAAATCAATTGCATCAATTTCTTATCAGACAATACTCAACAAACATTTGAGTTTACCTACGAGCAAGAGCAGCAACTTGCGGTGTCTTATGCTTTGCCCCAAAAATATATTTATGAGCCTAATGCCGCTATTCTGAAAGCCGGAGCTTTTAAGAGTATAGCAAATACGTATGGCCTTGAAAAACTGGCACCTAATAGCCATATTTATACTGCTGATAGATTGGTAGAAGATTTTGCAGGGCGAAGTTTCATTTGTGAAGCTGTTTGTAAATTTGATAAAAAAGAAATACTGTTACATTTGCCATCAAATCAGGCTAATATCAGTACCCGTAATTTTCCGTTAAAGCCCGATGAGATAAGAAAAAAATTAGGATTAAAAGATGGAGGAGATATGTATCTTTTTGCCACCGAAAACCATCAGAAAAAGAAAATTGTTTTAATTTGCAGAAAAACATTAACGAACATTTTTGATTGATAAATTTGTTTTTTTGTTACCGATAGGCAAATTCAGCGTCAAAAAATAAAATCTAAGTCTATGAAGAAATTATTTTCATTAATAGTAGTCGTATTCTTAACGAACGGGCTTTTTGCGCAAACAATTTTGAGCGGCTCCGAGCTTTTTGGCAAAGACCGTAAACAAGGGTTTTATATGACCCTGGGCATTGAAAAAAAATATATAGAGAAAGACTGGCCTATGTTTATTGGCAAGTACGGTAGCATTTCTCAAAACCGTGAAGTCTATAATATCGCCTCGGCGAGTATTCCTGATTTGACTTCAGAACCTGTAAATCTGATGACCAAAATTATTAGTGATAAAAAGACCGTAACCAGGATTTTTGCATCTTTTGATATTGGTGGTACTCCGGTTTCGAACAGCTCGAGTAATTATTATGAGGTCGAAAAACTATTGAAAGAATTCTATGCCTTTGCCATGCAAAACGAAGACGTAAGGCTGGCAGAACGTGATGCGGGTGAGTCGGAGAAAAACCTGAGCAGAGTAGAAAAAACAGGCAAGCAAATTGCCCGCAATATTGAGCGCAATAAACGTGAAAAAGAAACCCTACTGCGCAAGATTGAAGAAAATAAAAAAGAACTGGAGCAATTGCTAAAAGACGAAATAGACAATAAGCAAGACCTTGAAAATGCGAAAATTGCTTTAGACGAAAAGCAGAAGTCGCTGAGCACTGTAAAAACCCGTAAGCAGTGATAACATATATACGCTAAAAAAGACAGATTTACTGAAATCTGTCTTTTTTAATAAAATTATCTTACAAGAGCACACAAAAAAGGTATAATAATTGCCTTTCTGCTTAGAAATAAAGGCTTTGATGCCTCAATTGTACTTTAGTAACAAGTTTTTTGATTTTTACAAGTGATTAAATGTGCGGTATTTTATCGTATGCATTTTTTTCTATTTTTGCGATAACCACCAAAATTAACCAACTATGACAGAATTGGCGGAGAAGATAAGGCTAAACCTACGAAAAGATAACAAAGGATGGAAAAGATGGGGCCCATACCTATCTGAAAGACAATGGGGAACTGTAAGGGAAGATTACAGTGTCTACGGTAGCACATGGGACTACGTGTCGCATGACATGGCCCGCTCGTGGGCTTATCGGTGGGGCGAAGATGGTATCGGTGGTATATCAGACAATAAACAGTTTATGTGTTTGGCTTTTTCGTTCTGGAATCACAAAGATAAAATAGTGAAAGAACGCCTGTATGGCTTGGCCGGTTCAGAAGGTAACCACGGCGAAGACGTAAAAGAACTTTACTATTATCTTGATAGCACGCCGACACACTCGTACATGAAGATGTTGTATAAATATCCTCACAACGAGTTTCCGTACAAAAGAATCATCGACGAAAACTCAAAGCGGTCAAGAAAAGACCCCGAGTTTGAGATTATTGAAACCGGAGTTTTTGATAACAACGAGTATTTCGATATTTTTATAGAATATGCCAAAGCCGACGAAACCGATATGCTCATAAAGGTTACGGCGCATAACAGAGGCAAAAAAGAAGCACCGCTTACTATACTACCAACTATCTGGTTTCGTAATACTTGGTCGTGGGGCTACGAAAATTTCAAGCAAAGGCCAATACTAACAGGCATTGCCAACTCACAGATTGAAGCCAATCACCACCTGGTAGGAAAATACAAATTCTACATAGAAGATGCCGACGAGCTATTGTTTTGTGAAAACGAAACAAACATGGAGCGGGTTTTTGGTAAGCCCAACAATACCATGTATGTAAAAGATGGCATAAGCAACTACGTTACAACAGGCAAAGACAAATACGTTAATCCGAACAGAATAGGCTCAAAAGCCGCAGCTAAATTTAGCAAAAAAATACCTGCCGAGAGCTCTGTAACTATTCGCCTGCGTTTTAGTCAGGGAAAACTAAATACACCGTTTGACGATTTTGACGAGATTTTTGAGGCGAGAATGAAAGACGCTGAGGATTTCTATGCCGAGGTGCAAAAGAATGTCGAAAGTCAGGAATTACGCAATATTCAGCGGCAGGCATTTGCAGGTATGATGTGGAACAAGCAGTTTTATTATTATAATATAAACGAATGGACAAATGGCGACCCCAAAATGCCATTTGAGTTTAAGGGAAGGGCATACCAGCGAAACCACACATGGAAACACGCCTATATGGCAAATATCCTTTCGATGCCCGATAAATGGGAGTATCCGTGGTTTGCCGCTTGGGATTTAGCTTTTCATACCCTTACCTTAGCCCGAATCGACCCCGATTTTGCCAAAAGACAATTGGCTGTTGTGCTGCGTGAGTATTATATGCACCCCAATGGACAAATACCTGCTTATGAATGGAATTTCTCTGATGTAAATCCGCCTGTTCATGCCTGGGCTACCTGGAAGGTGTACGAGATTGATAAAAAGAACAACGGCAAAGGAGATATACTGTTTCTTGAAAAGGTGTTCCATAAACTCCTGATGAACTTTACGTGGTGGGTAAACCAGAAAGACGAAGAAGGAAACAATATATTTGGCGGGGGCTTTCTGGGGCTTGATAACATTGGTGTAATCGACCGTAATACCCAGATTCCCGGCGTTAAACTTGAGCAGGCCGATGCCACTGGCTGGATGGCCATTTATACCCTCAATATGCTACGAATTGCCTGTGAAATTGCGCTCGAAAGACCAGTTTATCAGGATATGGCCTCTAAATTCTTTGAGCACTTCTTGCATATTGCCGGAGCCATCAACAAGCCTATTAAAGGTAATGACCTTGGCTTGTGGGACGAAGCCGACCAGTTCTACTACGATAAACTGCATGCACCAAACGGCGAGACCATCTTCATGAAAATACGCTCTTATGTGGGGCTTATTCCGTTGTGTGCGGTTGAGGTGCTAAACGAAGAAACATTGACCAAACTGCCTGACTTTAAGCGCAGGGTAGAGTGGGTATTGAATAACCGCCCCGATCTGGCTTCTTTGATTTCTCGCTGGCACGAACCAGGCAAAGGCGAAACGCATTTGCTTTCACTGCTGCGTGGGCACCGTATGAAAATGGTAGTAAAACGAATGTTTGACGAAGCCGAGTTCCTATCCGACTTTGGTATTCGCTCATTATCGAAGGCACATAACGATACGCCTTACAATTTTAATTTACATGGCGAGATTCTAAGTGTAAAATACACCCCTGCCGAGTCAGACCTTAGTATTATGGGCGGTAACTCAAACTGGCGTGGGCCAATCTGGTTTCCAATCAATTACCTTATCATCGACTCAATGCTGAAGTTCTATGAGTATTATGGCGATGATTTCGAAATTGAATATCCTACCAATTCGGGCAATATTATGTCAATCAAAGAAGCAACCATGAAAGTTGCCCAGCGATTGATAAATATTTTTGTGATGAGCCAAACAAAGCAACGCCCTGCCATGACGGGTATCGATAAGTTTGACCAAGACCCTCATTTTAAAGACCTGTATCTTTTCTATGAGTATTTCAATGGCGATAATGGCGCAGGTTTAGGAGCAGCCCATCAATGCGGCTGGACAGGTCTCGTAGCCGACCTGATTGATGCCGTAAGTGAAAAGTAATTGTTGAAATTCAGAATAATATTTGGTTGTAGTAAAATTCAATTTTTAACCTCTCTTCCCTGTAATGCGAAGAGGGGTTTTTTGTTAATTTGCTATTTTTAAAAACAGAGCTTACGCCTTGCACAAGGCTGTTTTCCAAATAATATTTTGTCTGTTTTTTTGTTAAGTCAGTGTCTTTTATATATTTGTGAAATTAAGTCAACAAACAAAGCCAACAATGAAAAACGTATTGAGAGCATTAAAAATAAAAGCAGTTAACGAAGGAGTAAGTACCGGATTAGAAAGTTGGGCAGGTAACGGAAGAATGCTGAGTTCATATTCGCCGGTTGATGGGGCACTTATAGGCAAGGTTCGTCAGGCTACACACGACGATTACGAGAAAGTAATTACAAAGGCCGAAGAAGCATTTAAAGTATGGCGCCAAGTGCCCGCACCAAAGCGTGGCGAAATTGTGCGCCAGATGGGCGATGCCCTACGTGCCAATAAAGATAACCTGGGTAGGCTTGTAAGCTACGAAATGGGCAAGAGCCTGCAAGAGGGCTGGGGCGAAGTGCAGGAAATGATAGATATATGCGATTTTGCCGTGGGGCTGTCTCGCCAGCTATACGGCCTTAGCATGCACTCTGAGCGCCTGCAGCACCGTATGTATGAGCAATGGCATCCGCTTGGGGTGGTTGGTATTATATCGGCATTTAATTTTCCGGTAGCTGTGTGGTCGTGGAATGCAATGTTGGCATGGGTTTGTGGTGATGTGTGTATCTGGAAACCTTCTGAAAAAACACCTCTTTCAGCCATTGCGTGCCAGCAAATTATTCAGGAAGTATTACGCAACAACGATGTGCCCGAGGGTGTATCAGGCTTGATTATCGGCGATAGAAAAGTGGGCGAGTGGCTAGCTGACGATACCCGTGTGCCATTGGTTTCGGCAACAGGCTCAACCCGCATGGGCAAGGCGGTAGGGCAAGCCGTGGCAAGCCGTTTAGGCAGAAGTTTGCTTGAATTAGGGGGCAACAACGCCATAATTGTTACCGAAAACGCCGACCTGCAAATAGTTATACCTGCCGTAGTATTTGGAGCCGTAGGCACGGCAGGGCAACGTTGTACAACTACCCGCAGGCTTATTCTGCACGAAAGCATTTATGAAGACGTAAAAAATCGCCTTGTAAAAATCTACTCACAATTACGTATCGGTAACCCGCTTGATACCAATAACCATGTTGGGCCATTGATAGATACAGATGCTGTTCGTAGTTATGTGTCGGCCATAGAAAAGGTGAAAGCCGAAGGTGGCAAGATTCTTACAGGCAATGAAGTACTAAGCGGTGGCGACTACGAGTCGGGCTGTTATGTAAAACCAACAATTGTAGAGGTAAGTCAGCAAACACCAATGGTTTGCCACGAAACCTTTGCTCCGATATTATACCTGATAAAATACAAAACCCTCGACGAAGCCATTGCCATTCAGAATGGTGTTCCGCAAGGTTTATCGTCGGCCATATTTACACTTAATATTCGTGAGGCTGAGCAGTTCCTTGCAGCCGGAGGCTCTGACTGCGGCATTGCCAATGTAAATATTGGTACTTCGGGCGCCGAGATAGGCGGCGCATTTGGTGGAGAGAAAGAAACCGGCGGCGGCCGTGAGAGTGGCTCTGATGCCTGGCGAAACTATATGCGCCGCCAGACAAACACAATTAACTATAGTACCCAGCTTCCTTTGGCGCAGGGTATTAAGTTTGATATCTGATAATTAGCGTGTCGATAAAATCTGCAAGAGCCGATGCTTAAAAAAAGCGTCGGCTCTTTTGTTATATTATACGCACGAATATACTTACTGCCTCATAAATTTTGTGCCAAAAATTAGCATGATACCGCTAGATAAATTTAAAAAAAAACTCAAGAAACGCCATTTTTTAGGCTTAACCCAATAATCCTGCCAAATAACCCTTTTTTCCTGCTAAATATCGAAAACCTAGGTTTTTATGCGACAAACACCCCAACTTTGTAGCACAAAATGGCTCGAAAATTGCTTTTATTTAAAGGAATTACAAATTTATTATAAAAAATGAAAACTAGATTTTATCAATTATTAACAGTAACTTTTGCTTTATTACTTAATGCCTGTGCACCGGATACATCTGATTTAGTACCTACTCCGGGCAATGGAAATTCTAACACCAACATGGATAAGCTGAACATTCCGGCCAACTTTAACTTTAGCACAAGCGGCGAAGTAAAGTTCGACATCGGAACATTCGATAATTCAGACAAAGCCATTAAAGGTGTTATAATTTCAGTTCATAGTTATCCGGATGATAAATTATTATTTAAAGGTATTACATCGGCAGCCGGATTATTAAGCGTGAGCCAGAAAATACCAACTTATGTAAAGCAAGTAGCTATTAAACCTAACTATGTAGGTTTACCGGGCAATTTGGTTGTTGATATTGCTAATAGCAGAGTACAACTTACATTAGGAGGTAAAAACCCTACAGTGTCGGGGCATGTAGTTGAGCCAATAGTGCCAACCATGACAGCCAACCTTAAAACTGCAGCCCAAGATTACCCACCGATTGGGTATATGGGAACCTGGAACTCACAAGGGGTGCCAAATTACCTTGAGAGTACGAGAGACGCAGTTTCATCTAGTTTTCTTGAAAAAATCAACGCCAGTGTGCCAGAGGGTCAGCCGGTGCCAAAAGCACACCCTGATTACCTGAACGTAGCCAATAGAAACTATCTTACAATTAAAGAATTATCTGATGTTTGGGTTACATTCGTACACGAAGGTGCAGGTTGGTTAAATACTTTAGGATACTATACTTTTAATCCTGCAGCGCCTCCAACCAAACCAACTGATATTTCGAAAATCAATATTATTTTCCCGAACGTGTCTTATAAATATGATGGTGGTGGGCTTGTAACCGGCGATAAAGTAAAATTAGGTAGATTCCCGGCCGGAACAGCAATCGGGTTCGTACTTCTTGCCAATGCTTATAGCAACAACACAGTAGGTAAAGGCTACTATGCGCACTACAGCCACGATGCCCTGAATGTTGAAACAGTAAAAGATTTACAACGCCACCTGATAGTATTGAACGACCCTGAAACAAACCGTATGGTACTTGCTTTTGAAGATGTTAGCCGTCAGAATACACCAATTAACTGTGATAACGACTTCAACGATGCTATTTTCTTTGCGAGCTCAAACCCAGTTAAAGCAATTGATACTGACAACGTTCCGGTTGTAGATACAGGAAAAGATACCGACGGCGATGGTGTAGGTGATACTCGTGACGAATACCCGACAGACCCTACGAGAGCCATCAATAACTATACACCTTCAAAAAATACTTACAGCACATTGGCATACGAAGATTTGTGGCCATTTCAGGGAGATTATGATTTGAACGACCTTGTTGTGAACTATCAGTTTCAGGAAGTATTAAATGCATCGAACCAGGTAGTAGAAATGAAAATGAAGGCTTATGTGAAAGCAATTGGCGCTTCGTTTGCAAGTGGTTGGGGCTTCCAGATGCCAATTGACCCATCGCTCGTGAAATCGGTTACGGGAGCAAAACTGACTGATGGTGTAATTAAAAATGCAGCCAATGGAGTAGAAGCCGACCAGAAAAATGCAGTAATAATAGCCTTTGATAATGCCTTTAAACGAATGAAATCTTCAAACGGCTTTGTGAATACAAATCAGGGGTCAACGATAATTGCACCAGCCGATACATTACAACTGAACATTGCTTTTACGAGCCCTATTGCTAAGGCTACTTTAGGCAACGCACCGTTTAATCCGTTCAGTTTTAAAACTGACCAAAGAGGCAAAGAAGTGCACCTGATAAACATGGCGCCAACAAGTAAAGCAGATATGACATTGTTTGGCACCGGTGCCGACGCATCACAGACATCAAAAAGTATCTATTACAAAACAGCAAAAGGCTTACCGTGGGCACTAGATTTTACAAGCGATTTCAGGTATCCGGCCGAAACAAAAGCAATTATTGATGCTTATCTGAAATTCTCGCAATGGGCTGAGAGCGGTGGCACGAGCTTTACCGACTGGTATTTACCAAATGCAGGTTATACCGACGAGAGTAAAATATATAAAGGGAATTAATTGATAAATTTGTTGGAATAAAAAAAGAATAGCTATCGACACTTGACGATAGCTATTTACCTTTAGCCCCTGATTGAAGATTGTATTCAAACAGGGGATTATATTTTTACTCTTATTGCTCGCTCTTCATCAATTCCGAAGGGCGCAACTGGTTGCTTAATATCCAGCCAAACAATTCCCAGCGTTTATCAGGGTTAGCTGCCGTTCCGCCATTTGATTCTATGTAATCTTTCACAATGTCTTGTCCGTAATTGTAGTTAATCACATACGTGCGGTACTTCTTAATGAAGTTGATGTCTTTACTTGCCAGTGTTTTTTCACGCAGGCCATAGTTTGTAAGCCATTTATTTACTTCGGTTTCGTTCATGGTATTGTTTATAATACCACGGGCTACTTCGTTGCGGGCATAAGCTAGTTGGGCTTTTAGTGCCAGAGCCTCAAAATACAAATCGGTATTGGCACTGTTTAGCCCGGCTAGTGGCAGTAATACTTCTTTCACGAATTTGTTTTTTTCTTTACCCGGAAAAGCCACCTCAATGCCATAATTGGCACTACCCTCAGCAATTAAAGACTGTGGGCTGAACAGCGGATAGAGCGAAATCTCCACTTGACGTCTGTCATGGTAAAGATTTTTTTCGAGCAACATATTGTACACATGATGCCCCGGATACCCCTCGTGGCAAGCCAAATCAATGGCTCTTTCAATAAAAATAGGCATATCAATGCTTATCTGAATTTTACTCTGGTAATTACCCTGATACCAGTTATAGCCTGACCAAGGCTTGCCTGTTACATACTCAAGCGTGAAGTTTTCGTTGGTCGGGAGCGTATAATGTGCCAGCGTGCGCTTGCGAGCCTCAGCAATAGCGGTTTTAAATACAGTATCAACCTTAGCTTTCGGAATTATAAACTGGTTGGCCAGTTTTTCAAAACGGCTGTTGATGCTGCCCGTTCCGGGTAATAAGCTATCGAGCTTGCTTACCAGCGTCTGATAGTGGCTTTCGGGGTAGGCTGGAGCTACTACGCCAAATAAATCTCTCGATTCATCGTCGAATGATTGATATTTTTGTATAAAAACATTGATTCTTCTGCCAAATGCCACCAACTGGCTCGACATCCACTTGGCTCTTCTGTTCAGCGAATCATCTTCTACTGTGCTATTAAACTCAATCAATTCGCCGATTAAGCCATTCACAGCCGGAAGCAAACTGTCTTTCGGCAACGTAGCCTTTGGCGGTGCAGTAGGTTTCAGCGAATCAGGGCCATAGTAGGCATCAACAAAATCGGGGTCATACTGGCCAATAGTAAGGCCCAATCTGATGTATTTTTCGGCTAGCTGGTTAAGTTTAATTTTTGCCTCATCGTTTTGCTTGCTGCTTTCTTTACAGGCAATCACACAGAGAATCATTACTGATAAAAAGACTTTTTTCATTTTATTAGGCAGAAATAATAAGAGGTAAGACAAAGATGTACAACACATTGGCACAAAGAAATCAAAAAATATTCAAATTGTGTATACCATAGTACCAAAGCCTTTGTATAGATAGTTTTTATAATTCAGGCGAAGTTTCTGTTGCGCAAGGCCAAATCTAAATAAACCTTGCTTTTTGGTACTGCAAATGCGTTATTTCTCACGCATATTTGTAAAAACCGAAAAATATTACTATCTTTGCATAAGAATTGTGAAAAAGGAGGAGCGGAGCCCTCCTTTTTTCTTTGTATATTTGGGAGTCTGCTTACATAAGGTCGATTCCGATGTAGCCAAGATATGAATATAGAACACAAACAAAAGATAGAAGAGCTATTACAACCGCTCTTGGAAGACGGCAAATATTTTATTGCAGATATAAAAGTATCATTATCAAGACTTAACAGCAAAGTTACGGTATTGATAGATACCGACGAAGGCATCGGAATTGATGAATGTACCGACATAAGCCGCAAACTGGGCAAAGAATTAGACGAAATAATGCCCGATAAATACACTTTAGAAGTTTCGTCGCCCGGTACAGATTTTCCGCTGAAAAGCGAAAGAATGTATCGGAAAAACATAGGCCGGAGTCTGAAAGTAGTACTAAAAGATGGGAGCGAAATCAAAGGTAAATTGGAGGGTCTTGCTAACCAGGAAATTACTTTGATTGAAGACAAAAAACGCACAGGTAAAGCGAAAAACGACCCCATCGAACCAATAAATATTCCACTTGAAAACATAAAAGAAGCACAAGTAATTATTTCCTTTAAATAAAAATTATAATTAAGAAATTGATTTAATGAGTTTTGATGAATGAAGCGAATCATTCACTAAATCAACAAAATCACTAACTCATGAATAGAATATGCACAGCGGAGAGTTAATTGCATCGTTTTCAGAATTTGCCCGTGAAAAGAACATTGACCGTCCAACCATGATAAAGGTATTAGAGGACGTATTCCGGACAATGATTCGTAAAAAATTTGGTACTGACCACAATTTCGATGTTATCATAAATGCCGACAGCGGCGACTTGGAAATGTGGCGTACCCGTGAAATCGTAGATGACAACTCTGAAGATATTTGGGATCCTGATAAAATTATGCTTTCGGAAGCCCAGAAGATTCAGCCTGACTTTGAAATTGGTGAAGAAGTAGCTGATGAAGTTAAATTAGAAGATTTTGGCCGCCGTGTAGTACAAACCGCACGCCAGACCCTAATCCAGAAGATTAAAGATTTAGAGAAAGAGATGTTGTATGCCAAATATAAAGATTTGGTAGGTGAGTTAATCATAGTAGAAGTTTATCAGATTTTAGGTAAAGAATTAGTGTGTCTTGATGGAGAAAGTAACGAATTAGTACTGCCGAAAACAGAACAGATTCCGAAAGACCGCCCAAGAAAAGGCACAAGCATTAAAGCAGTTGTTCATAAAGTTGAGATGAATAACGGAACCCCACGCATCACTTTGTCGCGTACGTCGCCGGTATTCCTTGAGCGTTTGTTTGAACAAGAAATCCCTGAAATCCTTGATGGACTTATCTCTGTTCGTAAAATTGTGCGTGAGCCGGGCGAAAGAGCCAAAGTGGCTGTTGAGTCGTACGACGACCGCATTGACCCAGTGGGCGCTTGCGTAGGTATGAAAGGTTCTCGTATTCACACCATTGTACGTGAATTAGAGAACGAAAATATTGATGTGATCCAGTGGACTGATAACCTGAACCTATTGATTTCGAGAGCCCTAAGCCCTGCAAAAATCAGTACTATTCAAGTGGATAACGAGAAGAAGAGGGTATCGGTTTACCTGAAGCCAGACCAAGTATCTCTGGCTATTGGTAAAGGAGGCATGAATATTAAACTGGCTGGTAAATTAGTAAACATGGAACTGGATGTATTCCGTGACCTTGAAGGAGAAGAAGAAGAAGAAGATGTTGATCTATCTGAATTCTCTGACGAAATCGAGGACTGGATTCTTGACGAGTTCCGCAAGATTGGTCTCGACACCGCAAAATCTGTACTCGCATTGTCGGTAGAAGATATTGCCCGCCGTACCGAGCTTGAAGAAGAAACCATTGCCGAAATATTAGACATTTTGAGTAAAGAATTTGAATAAAAACTATACCTGAGTTTGAGTAAATATTACTCAAACTCAGCATACAAGGAACAGGAGACGCTAAATTGGTGTTATCTATAATGGTAAAGGTTTTTTATTCTTTCTAATAAGTCCGGCAACTCAAAAATAACTCAACTGATTTTTAATTTACTTTATGATAGAACAAAAAGAAATGCGAATAAGCCTTGCGGCGAAGAAACTAAACGTTGGTATTACTACCATCGTAGAGAAGCTGGCTGGTAAGGGGCATCGTATTGATAACAATCCAAACGCCAAACTCAACTTTGAGCAATTAAATATATTATCAAAAGAATTTAATAGTTCATCTTTGTTCGAAGAAAGTTCGGCTGCAAAACCTGTTGAAGCACCAAAAACTTCGTCAGGTGATGTGGATATTCTTTATTTTAGAGACCAACCAAAAGCCGAGGAGAAAAAGGTTGACAAAACCCCTGAGGTAAGCCCCGAAAAACCTGTCGAGGTGATTCGTGCTGAGCAAAAATTGCAGGGACCAACTATTTTGGGAAAAATAGATTTAGATAGAAAACCTTCTCCACCGTCGACACCGACACCAGAACCAACACCAGAGCCTCCTAAAGCAGAACCTGTTATAGTTGAAAAACCAAAGGTAGAAGAACCACCAAAACCAGTGGTTGTTGAGCCTGTAAAAGTGGTAGAACCACCAAAGGCCGAAGAAAAACCTGAACCTAAGGTACAAAAACAAGAGGAAGAGGTGAAACCTTTAGTAGAAACTCCTAAAACGGAGGTTAAAATAGAACCAGAACTACCAAAAATACCTGTGGAAAAACCACAACCTCAAACACCTCAGAATAGAGATAATCAGGGCAACAGAGACGGACGTCCGAACCGAGATTATCCACAAAACAGAGATTTCTCTCAGAACAGAGACAGAAACAACCAAGGGCAAGGTCCGAATCAAGGTCAAAGAGACAACAGAGACCCCAACAGACCTAATAACTGGAACAACCAGAACCGGCCTAATAACAATCCGAATCAGCAAGGGCAGGGTAACCAAGGAAACCGTGATTTTGCTAACAGAGATAATAGGGATAGAGACCCGAACAGACCACCAAGGCCACCGCAGCAGGGTCAGCAAGGGCAGGGAGGTTATCAGAACAACAGACCTAATGCTGACCAAAGACCGCCACAGCCGACACAATACAAAAAACCTACACCTCCGCCAGTTGAGGAGGTTGAAGAACCTGAATTGATTCAGGCCAGAGGTGAAAAACTTCAGGGTTTAAAAGTATTGGGTAAAATTGAGTTGCCGGTTGAGAAAAAATCTAGCTCAAGTGCAGAAGATGCTAAACGTAAACGCAAGCGTAAACGTGTAAAAAGAGTTGAGAAAGTAAATAGCAACGAGGGCGCTGCGGCAAAAGGTAAACCACAAGGTAACACCACAGGCGGTGCAACAGGTGGCACAAATGCCAAAAAACCTGACAACAAGAAGAAGAAAGAACGCCGTGAAGAAGTATCTCAAACCGAGGTTAAGGAGCAAATCAAACAAACGATGGCTCGTATGCAAACCAAGGGGAATGACTTCGGAGCGAAATACCGTAAGGATAAGCGCAAGATGCGTGCTGAGCAAGAAGAGCAGCGTATCATGCAAGAGCAGGAAGACAGCAACGTATTAAAAGTAACTGAGTTTATTTCAGCAGCCGAATTGGCTTCGATGATGAACGTATCGGTTACAGAGGTAATATCTGCTGCCATGAAGATGGGTATGTTCGTTTCGATTAACCAACGTCTTGATGCCGAAGTAATACAGATGATTGCACTTGATTTCGATTATGATGTGCAATTTATCTCGGCCGAAGAAGAGGTGCAGTCAGATACGGTTGATAAAGATGCCGATGTTGAAGATACAGAGCCAAGAGCACCGATTGTTACCATTATGGGTCACGTTGACCACGGTAAAACATCATTGCTCGATTACATACGCCGTACACGTGTAGCAGCCGGTGAGGCAGGGGGTATAACCCAGCACATTGGTGCCTACTCGGTAGAGATGAAAGACGGCCCTAACAAAGGTAAGAAGATTACTTTCCTTGATACTCCGGGTCACGAAGCCTTTACCGCCATGCGTGCCAGAGGTGCTAAAATTACCGACGTTGTAATTGTAGTAGTAGCTGCCGACGACAGCGTGATGCCTCAAACACGTGAGGCCATCAACCACGCACAGAATGCCGGCGTACCAATTGTATTTGCTATCAACAAAATTGATAAACCGGGTGCTAACCCTGCGAAAATCCGTGAGGATTTATCGAAAGAAAACATTCTGGTTGAAAGCTGGGGTGGTAAATATCAAGAGCAGGAAGTATCGGCCAAACAAGGTATTGGTATTGCCGAGTTGCTAGACAAAGTATTGCTTGAGGCCGAGTTACTAGACCTGAAAGCTAATTCTGAAAGGTCTTCAGTAGGAACTGTAATTGAAGCGTCACTTGATAAAGGCCGTGGATATGTAGCTACTATTCTGGTACAAAACGGTACGCTGAAAGTTGGAGATATTATTCTGGCGGGGCCATACTTTGGTCGTGTAAGAGCAATGGTCAACGACTTGGGTAACAGAATAAAAGAAGCCGGGCCATCAACGCCTGTTCAGATTCTGGGTCTACCGGGTGCGCCGCAAGCGGGTGATAAGTTTAATATCATGGACACTGAACGTGAAGCACGTGAAATTGCGAACAAACGTGAGCAGATTATGCGTGAGCAAAGTTTAAGAGCCAGAAAACACATTACACTCGAAGAAATTGGCCGCCGTAAAGCTATCGGAGCATTCCATCAGCTAAACGTAATCGTGAAAGGTGACGTGGACGGTTCGGTAGAAGCCCTTTCTGACTCATTATTGAAACTTTCGACCGAAGAAGTACAAGTAAGCATTATTCACAAAGGCGTAGGACAAATCTCTGAGTCTGACGTGAACCTTGCTTCAACTGCCGATGCCATCATTATCGGCTTCCAGGTTCGTCCGTCAAACAGTGCCAGAAAAATAGCTGACCAAGAGGAAATTGAAATCAGATTGTACTCTATCATCTACGATGCCATCAACGAAATCAAAGATGCAATGGAAGGACTATTGGCACCGAAAGAGGAAGAAACTATTGTAGGTACAATTGAGGTTAGAGAGGTATTCAAAATCAGTAAAGTAGGTACTATTGCCGGCTGTTACGTAACAGACGGTAGCTTTAAGCGTAACAACAAAGTGCGTGTTATCAGAGAAGGTATCGTGATTCATGAAGGAGAAATCTCTCAATTGAAACGCTTCAAAGATGATGTAAACGAAGTAAGAACTAATTTTGAGTGTGGTTTGAGTATCAAAGGTTTCAACGACATTGAGGTAGGAGACACTATCGAAAGTTTCGAAATCAAAGAAATTAAACGTACGCTGTAAAATTTTAGCTATAAATGCAAAAAAGACTGCCTCATAAGGGCGGTCTTTTTTGTTTTAGGTAGGCTTAATGAAACCATAAAAAAGACCGCCAAAAATCAATTCCGACGGTCTTTTTATAGTTATTATCTTATACACCTGGTATTACTTCCACAAGCATCACATGTGCTTGTGTGTCATAATACGTGCAGGTCATATTCACAACATCAACTACCCATTTTTGGGTACCTGTTTCAGCGGCTTGCTTACAAAAGGTAGGATAATCGGTTTGTCCTTGCTGATGGCTTTTCAGGTGGTTTTTAAATGCTTCTGCGTTGCTTTCGCTAGCTATTGCCAAAGTTGTATATTTGGCTTCTGATGTAAGCGTATGGCTATCTGTACCAATGTATTCAGTATGCCCATCGCTCACATAAGTAGTATAGACTAATATGCCTAATGCTGATAATTCCTGAACATATTTCGGGAAATCGGCTCCGCTTTTTACTTTGGCGTGCGCTTCTTTAATCTGGCTGAGTGTAAACATTTTTTTGTGGTTTAAAATTTAGGCAAAGGTCATAAATACCCTTGCCTTTAAATTGTAAAAAAACGTTTACCTCGCTTGATTAATAGAATTTAGGCGGAGGATTCAGCGTCAGGTTCTGACGTTGATGCCAATACGGATAAATAGGAGGTACCTCGCTTGCTTTATCAAGGCGTTGTATTTGCTCATTTGTCAGATTCCAGCCTATTGCTTCAAAGTTTTCCTTCAGTTGCGTTTCGTTGCGGGCACCAACAATAATGCTCGATACCGTTGGTCTTTGCAATACCCAATTAATGGCCACCTGTGCAATGGTTTTTCCGGTTTCGGCCGCAATGTCTTCCAACACATCAACCACGTTATACAATAGCTCGTCATCAACTACTGCTGCCGGAATCGGGCTGCCGCCTTGTGCTGTGCGGGTATGAGTTGGTTTTGGCTGGCTGCGTTTGTATTTACCACCCAATAAGCCACCTGCCAATGGCGACCACACAATGGCACCCACTTTCTGGTCTATACCCAAAGGCATTAACTCCCACTCATAATCACGGTTGGTTAATGCATAATACACCTGATGCGCCACGTAGCGATTCCAGCCGTATTTTTCCGAAATAGCCAATGATTTCATCAAATGCCAACCCGAAAAATTAGAGGCTGCTATGTATCTTACCTTGCCGCTCTGTACCAGGTCGTCGAGCGTGCGGAGCGTTTCATCAACAGGTGTAACCCCATCAAAACCGTGCATGTGGTAAACATCAATGTAATCGGTATTGAGGCGTTTCAGGCTTCCTTCAACCTGTTTCAGTAAATGAAAGCGAGAAGACCCCTGATTATTTGGCCCTTTGCCAAAAGTAAAAGTAGCTTTGGTTGAAATCAACAACTGGTCTCTTTTGCCGGCAATGGCTTTACCTAATATCTCTTCTGACAAACCATCTGAGTATATATCGGCAGTATCAAATAAGTTAATGCCTGCTTCCAAGCATAAATCAACAAGGCGGGTGGCTTCTTCAACCTGCGTGCTTCCCCAGGCTTTAAAAAACTCGTTTCCACCGCCAAAAGTAGCAGTACCAAAACTTAACACCGACACCTGTAAACCTGATGCCCCTAATTGTCTGTATTCCATGTTTTTATCATTTAGTGGATTATTTATCTGAACTTTGATTTACCTGATTTAATGATTATTACTGATTTCAGCAGAGAACTTTTCAGCGAAATCAGCACAATCAGGTAAATCAAAGTTCAGACATTTAATTCCATATTTCATTCATTTCGGTAAGTATAATTGGTTGGCCTGAAGTTACTATAATTGTATGCTCGTGTTGAGCTACATAGCCGCCTCTGTTGCCTAGCAGCGTCCAACCATCGCTTTGGGTATCGGCCATGGTTGAATGCGTAGAAATAAAGGTTTCTACGGCTACTACCGAGTTTTTTCTGAATCGGTCGGTATTGTATCTGTCGTAGAAATTGGCTATTTCGTGCGGCTCTTCATGCAGGCTGCGGCCCACGCCGTGGCCTGTCAGGTTTCTGATAACCTTATAGCCTGATTTCTTGGCTTCGGTTTCAATCAACCGGCCAATATCAGCTATTTTTACGCCACCTTTTATTTGGCTGATGGCTTTTTTAAGTATAGTTTTTGAGGCTTCAACCAATGCTTGGTGCTGGTTTGTATCGGCACCTAAAACAAACGAACCACCGTTATCAGACCAGAACCCGTTTAGCTCGGCCGATACATCAATATTAATCAAATCACCTTCTTGCAACACTGTTTTTTCTGAAGGAATCCCGTGGGCAACTTCGTGGTTTACACTAATACAAGTTGCTCCCGGAAAATTATATGTTAGTAATGGCGCAGATTTTGCACCTAAATTGGCCAATATTTCGGCACCAAAATTGTCTAATTCTTTGGTTGTCATGCCTGGCTTTGCATGGTTTCTCATTTCCCGAAGCGTGATTGCCACAGCCTCGCTCACTTTTTTCATGCCCTCTAATTCATCTTCTTTGGAAATAGACATTTTCTTTGTGGTTTTAGTTTTTAACAAATGTATAATCTATATGATTCACCGATACAGTGCTTTACTGAAATTTTATCAGATGGTAATAAAACATCGCAGTGATTTCAGCTTTCACATTGTGCTATTAAACTTTCATATTGGTCTGTAATTCTATCTATATCATCATAGTCCGAGAAACTTTCAGCGTTTTCTAATAGTTCGCCCAATTCTTTTTTGTGTTCAATGCTTAGTTTAGCTATTTGCTCACACATACCATCGTATGTTTTATCTGAAAAATGGGCAAGAAGCTCCTGAATAATTAAACCATACCAATCACAGGCATGAGGAGTAAAGATTTTAAAATTCTGAATTAGTTTTTCTATGATTTCTGTTTCTGTATATCTATTCCCTTCTTCTCCGATTCTTGTACCATAAAATATGCATTCTAAATAATTCAGAATCTCAGGGTCTCCGAAGGTTTCATCGTCAAACCCGTAGAAATATACTTCAAGGTCTCTTACCTTTTTTTGCTGGTATATTTCCTGCTCAATTACGTCATAAATTTCCCAATCTTCATTAGTATCAGATAATAGTTTTCTGCTTTGTATCAGCTTATCAATCAATGCTTGTGTTTCCATTTTTAGAGTATTAAACAAAAGAGGCGTTGTAATTGCTCACAACGCCTCTTTCAAGTCTATTTTAAATATTATTTTGCATAAGCTACACTACGCATTTCACGAATCACAGTAACCTTAATTTGACCCGGATACTGCATTTCTTTTTCGATACGTTGCGAAATATCAAACGACATCTTGCTTGCAATTTCATCGTTTACGTTCTCAGAATCTACAATTACACGCAATTCACGGCCGGCTTGTATCGCATAGCATTTTTCAACACCGTTGAACGATAGCGCCAGGTCTTCCAAATCACGCAGACGTTGTACATAAGATTCCATCATTTCACGGCGTGCACCCGGACGAGAACCCGAAATAGCATCACAGACCTGTACAATTGGCGAAATCATTGAGGTCATCTCGATTTCGTCGTGGTGAGCACCAATGGCATTGATAACCTCTGGGTGTTCTTTGTACTTTTTAGCTAGTTCCATACCTAGCAAGGCGTGTGGCAATTCTTGCTCTTCGTGCCATACTTTACCAATATCGTGCAATAAACCCGCACGTTTGGCTAGTTTAGCGTTCAAGCCTAATTCGGCTGCCATAGTAGCACACATTTTGGCTACCTCGCGTGAGTGTTGCAATAGGTTTTGGCCGTATGACGAACGGAAACGCATTCTACCAATCATTCTGATTAGCTCTGGATGTAAGCCATGAATACCCAGGTCAATAACCGTACGTTCGCCTATCTCAACTATCTCGTTTTCAATATCTTTTTTGGTTTTACCTACTACCTCTTCAATACGAGCAGGGTGGATTCTACCATCTTGTACCAATCGGTGCAACGAAAGACGTGCAATTTCACGGCGTACAGGGTCAAAACTCGAAATTACAATAGCCTCTGGCGTATCATCAACAATTACTTCAACGCCTGTTGCGGCTTCAAGTGCACGTATATTACGGCCTTCACGACCAATAATTTTACCTTTTACCTCGTCACTCTCAATATTAAATACCGATACGCAGTTTTCTATAGCCTGCTCAGAAGCAGTACGCTGAATGGTTTCGATAATGATTTTTTTCGATTCTTTGGTAGCGGTCAGCTTGGCCTCTTCAATTGTTTGCTTAATATAAGACGATGCCTTTGTTTCTGCTTCGCCTTTCAGGGCATCAATCAATTGTTGTTTGGCCTGCTCGGCGGTCAGGTTTGCAATTTTTTCTAATTGTTCTACCTGTTGGCTAAGCATACGCTCGGCTTCTTCTTTACGCTTGTTGGCTACTTCAACTTGTTCGTTGAGCTTGTGTTGTAAAGTATCTAATTCGTTTTCTCTACGCTTGTTTTGCTCCAACATCTGGGCAGCTTGTTGCTGCATTTGTTTTACTTTCTGCTCGTTCTGAATGATGATGTTTTTACGCTTGTTGGCTTCTTCATCAAACTCGGCTTTCAACTTTAAAAAGTGTTCTTTGGCTTCTAGAATTTTGTCTTTTTTTAAGTTTTCGGCTGATTGTTGGGCATTTCTTAGTACTTCATTGGCACGTACTTCGGCTTCCGCCTCTTTTGTCTGGAATGTTTTCTTAATTAATGCTCTACCTGCAAAGAATCCTATAGCCAAAGCTACCAGGTCTGTGAGGAGCATTGTGATGATATCTGACATCAAATTATATGTTTAAAAAAATTAAGAATGATACAAAAATCATTTTTGTTAATAAGGGTTTTCTGACTATTCTACGCCAATAGTGAAAACAAAAACCGATCAAAAATGATTTGATTGACAGATAAGCAGATAAGCTCTAACGAAGAAGCGAAAGATTTTTTAGTTAAGTGTAAGGCGATTGTTGAGGTCTTCTAACCTTTTATTAAGGTCTTGCTGTAACATCAGATATTTATCCTCAAATTTCTGGCTATCCACCAGCCCTTCAATAGCCACAATGATAAGGAGTTCTTTTAAGTCCAGATCATTATTTTGGGTCATATACAAAGTGAGGCGTTGGTTAACAAAGCTAGCCGCTTTTCTAAAATAGGGCTCAAACTCTGGCTGTACTTTCAGTGAAACAACTTTTTGTTGTACTTTTAAATGTATCTCTATTTTTTCACTATTCGCCATTGTTGATTCACCTTAAGGGCTTTATAGGTTAAACTATTCTTCGTTCAGCAACTCAACGCACACATCAATTTCTTTTATTAAATCTTCGATTATCTTCTTCAATTGAGCCTTTTCTTCAGACTGTCGTACTTTATTAGCTACAATTTTAACACTTTCTTTTTTATTTTCTTTGTTTTTTTCAATAAAATCTTGTTTTTTTTGCTTTAATTTCAATTTTTTTATCTCTGCATCCTTCGCAGCGATAGTTTTTTTGAGTGTACTTACCTCGGTTCGCAGCAAATCTATTTCTGTTGCTGCTTCCGACTTATCGTACAAGAGCTTATTAAACAGTCTATTGAAAGCTGTAAAAGTTTGAATGTTTTCGGCTTTAACTATCTCTGCAATATATTTTTGTTCAACAGTCATATATCCTTACTTACATACTCTTTTTGGCTGCTTGTTTAAAGTCTGCAATCAGGTCGCTCACGTCTTCTAAACCTACCGAAACCCGAATCAAACCCTCGGTAATACCTAATTTTGCTTTATCTTCTTTAGGTAATTTACTATGGGTGGTTGTATTTGGGTTTGTGATGATGGTGCGTGAGTCACCCAGGTTCGACGACAACGATACTATTTTTAAAGCTTTGGTAAAACGTGTTACACGTTCAAAGCCACCTTCAAGCTCAAATGTTACCAATGCACCACCGGCTTTCATTTGCTTTTTAGCAAGCGCATATTGCGGATGCGATGGCAAATGCGGATATTTTACGTTAACAATGCCTGTCATTTTTTCTAATGCTTTGGCAAGTTTAACGGCATTTTCGCAGTGCCTCTGCATTCTGATTTCAAGCGTTTCAAGGCTCTTTGATAAAACCCACGCATTGAATGGCGACATCGACGGGCCTGTGTGTCTGCAAAAGAAACGAACAGGCGCTATTAATTCTTTTGTTCCGGTTATAATTCCTCCTAAAACACGGCCTTGGCCATCCATAAACTTGGTAGCCGAGTGCACAATAAGATTGGCACCGTAGTCGGTTGGGGTATGAATAATAGGTGTAGCAAAGCAATTATCAACATAATAAATCAGGTTATGTTTTTTTGCAATTCGGCCAATCATAGCCATATCAACCAGCTCTAATCCCGGATTCGACGGCGTTTCAAGGTACACCATTTTGGTGTTTTCTTGTACAGCCGCTTCCCATTCTGCTTCTGATGCCGTAGCATCAAGGTATGTATGTGTAACACCCCACTTAGCCAGAATCTGTGTGATAATCTGATGCGCCGAGCCAAACAAAGCTCTTGAAGCTATCAGGTGGTCGCCCGATTTAAGGTGTGCTGCAAAGCCTGCAAATACGGCCGCCATACCTGTGGCAGTAGCCAGGCCCTCTTCGCAGTTTTCGAGCATACATACTTTATCAACAAATTCTTGAACAGAAGGGTTTGAAAAACGTGAGTAAATGTTGCCTTCGAGCGTTTCGTCGAAAAGCGCTTTGCCCTGTTCTGCATCTTCAAAGCAGAAACTACTTGTCAGAAATAAAGGCGTAGAATGTTCTCTATATTGTGAACGCTTGGTCTGAATTCTAATTGATTGTGTCTGTTTTTTCATCGTACGCTTGATTAATTCCTGCAACCTTCAATTGTTGCTTCAAAAACTCCGGGAGCTTCAATTTTGAAACCACGGCCTAAAATTATGAAATTTCCAGCCTTATAACTAACCCGACTATTAATTATTTGATTTGTGGTGATGCTATCTCTGGCTTGATAGATGTTTTTGGTGGTGATATTGGTAAGATTTTATATAGGTGATTAAGGCCGCTCGCTCACGATAACCTACTAAAACTCTCCCTTTTCATAATTGGCTACCCAATCTTTTTGTGTGCCCTGAATGCTTTTGAAGAAAGGAACAAAATACTTTTGCATATCGGCCTCAAAATCTCCGGTAGTATAAAAAGGCTTTTCGAGGAAGACCGTTTTGCGAGGGTAATCAAAACCTACCATCACGATAGGTACTTTGGCGGTATGCGCCATATAGTAGAAGCCTGTTTTGAGCCGTGCTACATTTTTGCGGGTTCCTTCGGGAGCAATGGCTACTATTAGTTCGTCGTGCATATTAAATGTTTCGGCTACTTGCTGCACAAAATTGGTGCTGTGCGAACGGATAACAGGCGTACCACCTAGAGCCTTGAAAATCCAGCCGAAGGGTGGGCGGAATAATTCGGCTTTACCCAAATAGCCGATTTTAAGCCCTATATCGGCACGGGCACCAACACCAACCAGAAAATCGGGCCAGATTGCATGAGGAGCTACGGCAAACATAGCTTTTTTAAGGTCGGCAGGTACATTATTGACTGATTTCCAGCCTGCTAATCGAAACAAGGCTTTATAGAGCCATCTAAACATGTTGTATAATAGTAAAAGGCTTCGGTGTAAAGCACAGAATAAAAATCAACAGCGCAAGCCAACCCAGAATCTGTCTTTCCAGCGTAAGCGGTTGTTTGTCATAGGTCGGAGGGTGGTAGATTCCCAGAAAACGGCCAATCATCAAGCCAAAGGCTAAAAATCCAGAGTACCCTTCAATTGTGGGATAAAAATAGGTGATTCCTAGCTGAATCGCAATAACGCTCAGGGTTATCAACCAGTTTGTGATAAGATTTTCTGAGATTCTCGAAAAACACAGGTAGGTAAAACCAATATAGAGCGCAAATTTCCAGAGTAAATCTAAAAACGTATCGCTATTGGCCATCATAAACTCTTGTGCATTAAATACTCCCAAGCCTCCGTAAAACACAAAGCCAGTAAACAAAATAGGAGAAACAATATTAAAGGCTTTGTCGCCAATAAGGCCGTACAAAATATGCCCACCGTCTAATTGGCCAATAGGGAAAAGATTCAGTGCCGTAAAGAATAATGAGAGATAACCCGCAAAAATGATTGGGTAATTGGTGTAAAGATAGGGGTGAGGCAGTGTACCAACAGCTATGTATTCTTCAAAAAACTTAAATAAAAGGCTATCACCGAGCTTGATTGAAATATAATCAGGGCTTGTTTCAAGAAACTTGCCGTACTCAAGGCCATATTGTTTTAGCTGTGGAAACAGTTCAAAAGCATAGTCGAGGCTTGGTAGGTGAGTAAAACCATACCATAGTACTACTAAAGCGGCTACAAAACCGGCCAAAGGCCCTGCAATACCAATATCGAAATACTTAACTCTTGAGTTGATGCGGTCTTTTATGCGGATAAACGCCCCCAATGTGCCAAATGTAGAACTAAGCCCACCCAGCCACATAGGTATATAAAAAGGAAGAGTTACGTCGGTTTTATGTTTGCGTGCTACAAAAAAATGCCCGAACTCGTGGATAGTGAGTACACCTAAAAACGGAATTGAATAACGAAAGCCTTCAAGGAATTCTTCCCAACCCATTGGATTAGGGCCAAAGAAGAAAGAGTTTCCGAAAATCCACTCAGCTCCGGTTGCAGTTGTGGTTAAAATTGTAGCAATAAATAAGGCAATTTGTATAAGTAATGTTCGGTTTTGCTTCATTAGCTAAGTATAATTGAAGTGCAAAGAAACGATTTAAAAAATCGTTTTACAATATTCTGTAATACAAGTTGGCGGCTCAACCAGTATAGTTTGCATACCTAGTGCATTTGCAGCCTGAATATTGTGATGGTTATCGTCTAAAAAAAGTACTTCCTGCGGTTTTAGTTTGATGCTATCTAGCACATATTTGTAAATTTCGGCATCGGGTTTCCACATACCAATTTCGTAAGAAAGAAAAAGTTGGTCGAAAAGCTCGTCGAGGTGTTTTAGCCCAAAGGTTTTCTTTAAGTATGAGTTCGAAGCCTCAATATGAATATTGTTGGTATTGCTTAGTAAGTAAATCGGGTATTTTTTACGGATTTCTTTCAGTAAATCTATTCTTCTTTCCGGAATATCCAACAAAAGAGAATTCCATGCTACATCTACTTCATTATCGCTAAGAGGGAAACCAACAGTTTGGCGAACAATTTCTCTGAACTCAATGTCGGTGAATTGTCCGGTTTCATAACGTCTGAATAACTGATTTTCTACTATAAGTTTTTCAATAACAGCTTGCCTTTTACCCGTAAAACTGGCAAAAGCCTGAAAAGTACGAGGGATGTCGATGTTGATGATTACGTTTCCGAAGTCAAAAATAACGGCTTTTAATTTCATAGAAATTTATGGTAGAGATGGAGCAATAAAAAAGTGTCAAACTGTTGTTAAACGTCTGACACTTTCGAAATATTTTGTGAGATGTGGCTTCTAAACCAAAAAATCGAACGATTACTAAATTTTATTCATTACATAAAGTGTAAGAAATACACCTAATAAAATGATAATTAGATAGATACAGCACTATTAAACGCTAATGGGTATCAAAAAAAGTTTTATTTAAGAACTCCTATTTATTGATAAGCATTCATTGGCACATACTGGCATTTATCGTTTTAATAGGTGAATTTTTTTGATATGTATTTAGCAAAAGCATCAAATTCATCTTCACTATTGCCTTTAAAAATGATTTTCCCCTCTTGGTCAACAAGAAAAAAAGTCGGATAAAATGCAATGTTAAACTTCTTTGCCAGATTAGTGTCGGTCTCTTCCAGAATTTGAAGAATCTGCGGCCAGTCAATATCATTGTCTTTAATAAATTCCTTAAATTGTTCGGTTTTCCCCCATTTCTCAAATCCGACACCAATAAATTCAATTTTTGCAGGGTCTATTCGGCTATATAACGTTTTCATTTTGGGCAAAATAGCAATACTCGATTTTGACCATGTCCCCCAGAAATTAAGTAATACGTATTTATTTCTGTAATGTTGTATGTTAATTGTGTTTGCCGCCAGGTCTTTAGCTTCAAAATCTGGAATATATTGGCCTTTTTTCGAGCCTGATTGCTTTGGACTTTTGCCTTGATATTTCAGCGTCATTTCTTCTGCATAGTCCGAAATAGCCGAAATGGTATATTTATTGTCTTCAATGTAGAGGGTATCTTTCGACCAGTAAAGCCCCTCGCTCAGAAGACCTTTTACCAGAGAAGGAAAAGCTTCATCATCTCTTCTGAGCATGATTAGCCTATTATGGGCATTTCTGAAACTTAGCATTGGATAGCCTTTGTTATAAAGTGCTATGTGGTAGGTATGAGCGTTCGCCTCAAAAGTACCTTCAAGATGCTCTGTAAATGTATATTGTAGCGGAAATCTATTTGCTTTGTCTATTAGCTCATTTGTTCCTGAGTTATAGGGTATAGGTCTTATGAGTACCTCCCGAGTATATTTTTTATCATCATACATACATTCAGCACTTATTCTTACAGACTTTAGGGTGTCAGTAAGAGCAAACACATCAGTGTTTTTATACAAATCTGGCTTGATGGGTGGAAGTTTGGTGTTTGGATACTCAAAGAGATATTCGTAATCATTGTTAAAGTCAAAATCACCATTTTGGTCAAATATAACGCTTCGTTTGCCGTCTTCTGTTTGCCCTACCAGGCAATACGCTTTGCTTTTTAAAGTGCCTTGGTAAACTTTTGCGGTATCAATTTTATAAGCATTGGTTGCTCGGTTGAAGTCTTCTGCCGATATTAATTTGTTCTTGAAATCGTGGTATTTGTAATGCTCGGGGCAGAATGGAATTTCTCTTATAACATAGTCTTTTATGTTATTTTTTATCTTGAAAGGAGAGGTGTCTTTTACGATTTCTGTTGAGGCATATATGCGTGGAAATGGCTTGTGACCTTCTTTATAAGCCAGCTTTATTCTGATGTCGGACTGCGCATTTAAAACAGACGAGGTGAACAAGTAGACCAAAAAAGCGAAGTTTGAAAGGGTTTTCATCGGATTTAGATTTAAGCATTTTAAAGCCAAGCAAAAAAGTAATTTCTTTCTACCAAGTTAAAGATTATCTTATTTGCTTTCAAGTTTCTCTTACTAAATCTTATTATGCGGTATAAAAACTTTTTCGGCTAAACAAAAAAAAGCGAGTAACAGCTAAGGCCATTACTCGCTTTAAGTATGTATTTCAAGTAGATTTATACTTCTTCGAAGAATCCCATTGAGCAGAATTTCTCGATTCTT
Organism: Emticicia soli; assembly: GCF_037860775.1. Classification (NCBI taxonomy): domain Bacteria; kingdom Pseudomonadati; phylum Bacteroidota; class Cytophagia; order Cytophagales; family Leadbetterellaceae; genus Emticicia; species Emticicia soli. The sequence goes on from NZ_JBBEWC010000008.1 coordinate 313,210, forward strand.
GAATCGATTCTTTCTTGTGGAGAAAGCTTTTCTAAGCCGTTTATTTCTTCAATAATGCGGTTTTTAAGTCTTTCGGCCATATCGTCCCAGTCAAGGTGTGCTCCGCCTAGTGGCTCTTCAATAATGCCGTCAATCAATTTATTGTTCAGCATATCGGTTGCTGTTGGCTTTAAGGCTTCGGCTGCTTGCTCTTTGTAATCCCAGCTACGCCACAAGATAGTAGAGCAGTTTTCTGGCGAAATTACCGAGTACCATGAGTTTTCGAGCATCAATACTTTGTCACCAATGGCAATACCTAAAGCACCACCAGAGGCACCTTCGCCAATAATGATACAGATAACCGGTACTTTCAGCACGCACATTTCACGCAGGTTGCGTGCAATAGCTTCGGCTTGTCCACGTTCTTCGGCTTCAAGGCCCGGAAATGCACCCGGTGTATCAATAAGCGTAACAATAGGCTTGTTGAATTTCTCGGCGAGTTTCATCAACCTTAATGCTTTTCTGTATCCTTCCGGATTCGGCATACCAAAGTTTCTGTATTGTCTTTCCTTGGTTTTGCGGCCTTTTTGTTGCCCTATTAGCATAACCGTTTTGCCATCAATATCAGCAAAGCCTCCTACAATAGCCGGATCGTCTTTCACCGTGCGGTCGCCGTGTAATTCATGAAACTCCTGACAAATTTTTTCAATATAATCAAGCGTATATGGGCGATCAGGGTGGCGAGACAATTGTACTCTCTGCCAGCGTGTCAGATTAGAAAACGTTTCCTTTTTCAGATTCAGAATGTTTTCAGTCAGGCTTCTTGCAGCCTCTCTTACATCTACATTGTTTTCATCTGCAAGGCGCTTCATATCTTCAAGCTTTGCTTCAAGGTCTGCAATGGGTTTTTCAAAATCAAGAAGAGTTCTCATAAACGAATAACCGCTATGGGGTTTTGTTAAATTTCGTAAGTTTGTCCTTTATCGGGTATTTCAATTTGTTGATACCCCAATTGTCCGAGTGTAACCTGAAAGTTTTGCATGGTTTGGTGTTCGCCATGTACCAGAAAAACTTTTTTTACTTTATCTATTTTCTGCGAGGTCACAAAATTAGTCAAATCTTTGAAATCTCCGTGCCCACTAAATACATCAATTCTTAAAATAGTGGCATTTACCGGGTGTTTTTCGCCTCGTATGCTTAATTCTTTACGCTCGCCATGCAGCAGTTTCCAGCCCAGTGTGCCTTCACTAGCATAGCCTACCATCAGAATCGTAGCATAGGGGTTACTGATATTAGCCTCAATATGGTGCTCAACTCTACCGCCCTGTATCATGCCCGATGCCGATATAATAATACATGGCTCCGAATGGTTCGAAACCGCCTTACTGGCCTGATTCGACTCCAAATATATCAGATTCTCAAAATCAAACAAAGAGTCATTTTCCTCGTGGAATGTCCGGGCTTGTTTATTAAGCAGTTTTACACTCTTCTCATACACCCTCGAGCTGGCTTTTGCCAATGGGCTATCGGTAAAAACTTTGATAGGGGTAAAATTACGCTCGGTATATAATTTATTAAGGGTGTAAAGCATGGCTTGAGTACGGCCAACGCTGAACGAGGGGATAATCAAACGACCCGGTACATCAATACAGGCTTTCTGGATAATACCTGCCAGAATGCTTTCGGCTTCTTCCTGGTCAATGTGGTGGCGGTCGCCATAGGTTGACTCTGTAATCAAGTAATCAACCTGAGGAAGTGGCTGCGGGTCAATCAGCAATGGATAATTTTTGCGACCAATATCGCCCGAAAACCCAAGTGTTTTTTTCTCCCCATTTTCCCAGAACTCAATGTAAACGTGCGCAGCACCAAGCAAATGGCCTGCCGGAATAAATGTTACGAAGCCATCATCTTTAAACTTGAAACGTTGGTCGAAAGCAATCGGCACAAAATTGTCTAATGCTTCTTTTACCTGTCTTTCCAGATATAATTCTCTCGAATCAACATCTTTTCGTTTCTTCGACCGCTTCTTACTATCATGAATAAGCTTAAACTTTCTTTGATTCAGCGAGGCTGCATCAAGTAATAGCAGTTCGCTTAAATCCATTGTGGCTTTGGTGCACAATACTTGTCCCTCAAAGCCTTCTCTATATAAATTCGGAATCTGACCTGAATGGTCGATATGTGCATGAGTTAGAATGACTAAATTGATTAACGAGGGATCGAATGGAAAAATGCCATATTCGAATTTAGGTTTTTCGGGGTTATTTTCTCTTTCTAAATCTGTTCCACAATCAATCAAAACTTTATACTCATCATCAAATTCCAGCAGAGTCATACTACCAGACACCTGTCTTGCCGCTCCCCAAAAGGTTATTTTCATACGAAAACGATATCAAATATTAAAAAATATCAAACAAAATAGTTTCTGCTTCATATTCAGAATACAAAATAAGGAAAGAAATCTTTTTTTTACTAGGCATTTTTTCTAAATTCGCTTTTACCTAAGACCTTCGCTCAAACCTCTCTTGTTTCTATGAAACTATTTTTATTTGTTTTATTACAACTTAGTTCCCCCCTCGAAAAGTTTCAGAAACTACTAGACAGCATTCAGAATGACAGCCAGATAAGCACCGGAACCGTAGCTGCTTCTATCAGGTCAACCCAAACAGGCGAATATAAAATTCAATACAATGCCCGTAAGTCGGTCAATTCGGCCTCTACACTCAAACTCGTTTCAACGGCCTCGGCTTTATCGGTTTTGGGTTCTGCTTATCGTTACCAGACTTTTATTGAATACGATGGCACCATTGCCGACAGCGTGCTGCAAGGCAATGTTTATATAAGAGGAACGGGCGACCCTTCGCTGGGCTCGTCAAGAGTTGGTTTAGATTTTCAGCAACTGGTAAATTTATTTGCACAGAAAATTAAAGAGTATGGCATAAAAAAAATAGATGGCGCTGTTGTTGGCGATGGAAGTATTTTTCCGGATAATACATTGGCTGATTCGTGGGTTTGGGGCGATGTTGGCAATTATTATGGGGCAGGGGTGAGCGGGCTCAATATCAACGAAAACCTCTACGAAATTCATTTTAAACCCAGCAAAACATTTGGCGAAGAAGCACCTGTGCTGAAACTTTCACCAACCGTGCCTAATGTGAATTATATTAATAAAGTAACAACCGGAGAGCGAGGCTCAGGCGATAATGTGATTGTGTATAATACGCCTTTAAGCAATACCATTGTTGCAGAAGGTACAGTGCCTATTGGGCCGCCCGACTTTAAGGTAAAAGGCTCATTGCCCGACCCTGCCTATTTCCTGGCGTTTCATGTACAAAAGAAATTTCAGGAATTAAAGGGTGAAGTAAATAAAGAAGCCATCAATACTCTGGCATTCAGAGCCCAGATGCTGAATAACGCAAAACCAAGGAATCTGATTTTTACTTATGAGTCGCCCGTTATTTCTACTTTAGCCCAGCATTGTAATTTTCAGAGTATTAACCTTTATGCCGATGCTTTTCTGAAAACAGTAGGGTATACAATAGCAAAAGATGCAGGCTTTGATGCAAGCGTAAAGGCTGAAAAATTTATATGGGCGCAGAAGGGAGTTGACTTACAGGGTTTTATGATTCGAGACGGCAGCGGTTTGTCGCCCTCGGGCGTTTTAACTGCCAATAACTTAGTAGATATTTTGTTTGCTATGCGGCAAGATGCGGCTTTTAATGAGTTTTATGCGTCAATTCCGGTTGTAGGTGTATCAGGTACTGTACAGAATCTTGCCAAAGGCTCAAAAGCTGCCGGCAATGTAAGAGCCAAGAGCGGCTCTATTGCCAACACAAGGGCTTTTTCGGGCTATTATACCAATGCCAGCGGCGAACTAATGTCTTTTGCCTTCATCATCAACCGCTACGCCGACGGCGCCGACCGAAAAGCCCGCAAATATCTTGAAGATATGATAAAGTTGATGATTGAGTTGTAGTATTTTGTATTTGTCAGAGTGATTATTAATAGTGAGTTGGATAATATTATTTATCTGATATTCTTATAGTCCTTGGTTGTTACTTTTTTTGCCTGAAAAAAAGTAACCAAAAAAGCAGGCATCATTTAAACTCGCACAATTAAAAATCTGATAGATCATTTCTCTTTCCTTAGTTTACTTTAAGATTTTTAATTGTACTCAAACAGGAAATGATGTTATAAGGTTACAATTTTAGTTGTTATTTTAATTTTAAGATATATCACCTAATGCCTAATCTACTAATTAACGGAGTAAACTACCATTACGAAGAAACCGGAAGTGGTGAAGAAACTATCATCTTCTCTCACGGACTTCTGTGGAGCGGCCACATGTTTCATAAACAAGTAGCCTATTTCAAAGACCGCTACAGAGTGATAACCTACGACCACCGTGGACAAGGGAAAACAGAAGCCTCAGCCGACGGCTACGATATGGATACGCTCTACGAAGATGCAGCAGTACTAATAGAAAAGTTTGTAGGTAAACCCGTGATTTTTGCAGGGCTATCTATGGGCGGCTTTGTTGGTATGCGCCTGGCCGCCAGACGACCGGAATTGATTAAAAAACTGATATTACTCGAAACAACTGCCGATACAGAGCCCGCCGAAAATGTGCCTAAATACAAAATGTTGAATAGCATAGTAAAGTACGTTGGTTTCTGGCCTGTGATATCGAAAGTAATGCAGATAATGTTTGGGCGCAAATTTCTGAACGACCCAACACGTGCAGAAGAAAAGAAATATTGGATAAACCAATTGAAACAAAACAACCGCAAAGGCATTACCAAAGCCGTTGATGGTGTTATTTATAGAAAAGGCATTGCCGACGAACTACACAATATTAAGTGCCCCACGCTCATAATGGTTGGTGACCAGGATGTAGCCACCAAACCCGAAAAAGCCAGAAAAATACACTCGCTTGTTCCAAACTCAAAATTGGTAGTTTTTGAAGGCGGCGGGCATACCTCTTCGGTAGAGGAGCCGGAAATTTATAATACTGAAATTGAAAATTTCTTAAAGTCCTAAGCCCCTATATTCATTTTAGAATTCATAATCTGCCCAATTTCCAGCGCTTTGCTTTTCAGAAATTCAGCCCTTGGCCCACTAAAAAGCGAATCGAGTGTGATAAACCATAAGGCAAGCCAACGCTCAAAACGTTCGGTAGTAAGGCCGTGTTGCTGGTGGGCTTGCATGTGCACCCACATCATGCCGCCATTATAACTACCTGTCTGAAAAAGCCAGTTTTCCCAGAAATTCACAACCCTTGTAATATGTGTATCCCAATGTTCTTGTGGCATCACAAAAACAGGGGCGAGGTCAAAATCTTTATGTACTTTTTCGTAAAAACTATTTACTATGTTCTCAATATCAGCTCTATTCTGAATGTCGGTCATCATTACTAAATTTTTTGCAAAGATACGAAAGAAGCCTCTACGAAAAGCTGATAAAAATCATATTGATTTTTATGAAGAGTAATCAAAACAGCAAAACCGTTGATTGCTTCATGTCATCGCATCACGAAAGTGCGCTGTATTTTATTAATATGAGGTAGTATGGATTTTTTTTGGTTACAAAATCATTAATGCATTGGGGTTATTTAAGAAACTGTTTGAGTTAAATTTTAATGATAAAAAAGGAGTTTATTTGACTCAAGACAAGATTTAAAAACCGGAATTTAGCTGCCGAAGTTGAACTGAGCTAAATGAGCTGTCTGCCGCCCGGGACTTTTAAAGCGCAATATTGAACAAAAAAGCCTTTTTTAGCTCAACAAGATTAACTCAAACAGTTTGTAAGTACAATTTGCATTATGAAAAAGCAAGCACAAAACCTTTACCGATTGCGTAAGGGTTTTTGTTTTTGGTATGATTATAAATAGTAACACATGATAGTATTATTTGCTAGAAGCAACGTATATAGCTAATGAGCCATTATTATTACTCAAAAGAGTACAATTTATATCATTCAGAAAGTAGATTGTGTAATTTGGATTTTTCGCAGAAACTCAGCGTATGTTAAACGGAAGAAATAAGACTATTCAGAGAAAATAAAACAGTTAATAAAACCGCAAAGCATTAGAATAATAATATACCAACAAAGTATTAGATAATGTTTTTCCTGAAAAATCATATTTATTTTTGAAATAGTTATATAAAAAAGGGTTACTAAATAATATTTTACCTAATTCAATATTTAATTCAACTTATCGTTTTTCGTTTTCATAAGAAGCAACTATTTTTAGGAACCTGTTTGAGTATTTACTGGTCACACAAAAAACAAAACCTAACAAACAAATAGCATCTGGGCTTAACCTGATTTTAAAAAGCCCAAAAAATGGAATGATAGAATTCATCAGACTTTTCTTAAAGCGATTCTTATTCTTACTGAATATGATACTGGCGCTATACACATTATTGGTGTATCAGCTCAGCTATTCGGTAAGTGTTAAGCATTGGCTCGGAGGCTTCCTGATGCTCTCATTACCGCTTGCCTTTGCCGGAAACATATTTTTTATATTAGTATGGGCCTTAAGAAAATCTCCACGTGTGTTGGTTTCTATCGGAATACTAATTGTAGGCTTTCCGCTTATACTCCGAACCTTTACGTGGCATAGTACCAACAATGACGATTCCCGAAAAGGTATATCAGTGCTGAGTTACAACCTTATGTGGTGCGATATTGAAGGCCATAGCCTAAAAAGAGATAGTGTTAACTCAACAAATCTGATCAACACAGCACTTGGTATTGATGCCGATATTAAATGTGTGCAAGAGCTCTTCAATGTCGATTATATTCCGAAGTTCAGGATGATTCAGAAATTCAAGAAAACACATCCGCATTATACCTATGTACATGCTACACCCGGCAACGACGAAGGTCAAGGCTCAATAGGGCTGGCCATATTTTCTAAATATCCGATTGTCAGAAAAGAAGAAAAACACTGGGCAATTAATCATAATGGGCTTTTATCGGCCGATATTGCAATCAATAAAGATACTATCAGGGTTATCAATGTTCAGTTGCGCTCAATGGGTGTGCGTGTTCATAAAGTGTTAGATGCCGGCGACGACAAAGAAAAAGCCAAAAAAGAAGCCAAAACTATTTATCATCAATTAAAAGAGGGTTTCAACGACCGCATTATCCAGATGATAGAGCTAGAAAGCTGGATAAAAACCAGTCCGTATCCGGTTATTCTGGTTGGCGATTTCAACGAAGTACCTTATGGTTATACCTATGGCCGGGCACGCAAATACCTTAAAAACGGATTTGAAGAAAAGGGCAGCGGTTTTGGTTTTACCTATCATAAATCTCCGGGCTTTTTAAGAATCGATAACCAGTTTTATGACGACCGCTATTTCGACATCAAAAGTTTTAAAACTTACTCAGATAAACCCTATTCAGACCATTATCCGATTTGGGGTGAGTATATTCTCAAAAAATAAACTATTTTAACCTCTATTAAACCTGCTGGACTTCTATTTTAATGGAAAAACAATATCAACTTGCTTTGACTTTGGTTGAGGGCGTGGGGAGTATCATGTTCCGACAATTAATCAGTAACATGGGTTCGGCCGAAAATGTATTCAAAGCCAAAACAGACAAACTGCTAAAAACACCCGGTGTAGGCAAACAAATTATAGAAGGGCTTAAAGATAAAAATCTGCTGACAAGGGCCGAAAATATTCTGCAAGAATCTGACAAGCAACAGGTAAAACTCTATTTTTCAATCGATAAAGATTACCCATCAAGACTCAAAAGCCTTTATGATGCTCCGGCTATTTTGTATTTTAAAGGAAAAGGAGACCTGAGTGCGCTGCGCACCATAGGCATTGTGGGTACACGCCAAGCTACCGAATACGGCAAAAAGATAACCGAAGAGATAATTGAGCAACTAAAACCTTACGGCATTAGTGTTATTAGTGGTTTAGCTTATGGCATTGATATAGCTGCACACAAAGCCGCACTTGACAATGAAGTGCCAACCATTGGTGTAATGGCCAGCGGCATAGATATTATTTATCCGGCAGCGCACCAGAAATATGCCGAGCAAATGCTTGAACTTGGCGGAATAGTATCTGAAAGCCCATTTGGAATGAAGCCGATTCGTAATCTATTCATTGCCCGTAACAGAATTATTGCAGGCTTAAGCGATGTAAATATTGTTGTGGAGTCGGCCGATAAAGGCGGTGCTTTGGTAACGGCCGATTTTGCCAATAATTACCACCACGAAGTATTTGCTGTGCCCGGCAGCCTTGCCAATAAATATTCGGCGGGGTGTCATAAATTAATAAAGGAGAATAAGGCAAATATATTTACCGAGGTAAATGATATTGTTGAAGCCATGAACTGGGGAACTGATGGAAAAGGAATAGAGGGCAAAACCAAACCCAAAGAAACAGATATTGACCTGACACAGTTTACCCAAGAAGAAGGGCAGGTGATAGCCTACCTGCGCACACATGGTGAAACCCAGATTGATAACCTGAGCTGGCAAACACAGATACCTATTAACCGACTGGCCTCTTTATTGTTAAATCTTGAGTTTCAGGGTATTGTAAAAGCAATGGCTGGTAAGAAATTCGGTTTGAAATTATAGAATTTAATAATTTTTAAACATTTTTTTCAAACGTTTCAGCTCTCTATTACGTTACTAGAGTAAGCCTTTGAAAATAAAATTAAAAATTTTAGTAGTGAACCGAATCAAACAGTTGAGTGGTAAAACAAAAAGATTTATAGCTTTTGTAACCCTGAGCATCCTTTTAGGTTCTTGTTTTAGCCGTTGGATAATGACTGAATCAGAACTCAAAGAACATTATAAAGACCGACTCGCCAAACCCTTGTATCACATGGTTGAAAATGACTCTCTTAAGTTACATTACGTAACCTTTGGAGCCGATACTGCGCAACCTGTGCTTTTTATTCATGGTGCGCCCGGCTCATGGGATGGCTACCTGAATATGCTTGACGATAGCTCTTTATATAATCATTATCATTTAATTTCTGTCGACAGGCCCGGCTACGGTAAGTCACAGAAAAAGCCAAAGAAAAAGGTGTATAGCCTTAAAGAGCAAGCGCATGCCATAGTTTTGGCGCTTAAAAGTAATCATTCGGGCAAGCCGGCTATTATAGTTGGGCGTTCTTATGGCGCACCTGTGGCTGCTCAAATTGTTGCCATGTATCCTGATTTAGCTAAGAAAGTTATTCTTTTATCACCTGCTATTGACCCCGATACCGAAAAATTCTGGTGGTTTTCTAAGTATGGCAAGTTTTTTATGGTACGCTGGTTTTTACCCGAACGCATGAATACTGCCACCGACGAAAAATATGCACACGTAGCCGAGCTAAGGAAATTGCAAAAAGAGTGGCCTAAGATACAAACAGATGTAACAGTAATGTGTGGCGGACAAGACTGGATTGTAGACACAACAAACTTCTCTTATGCCAAAAAAATGTTGCAGGGTAATAAAAATGCACGGTTTATCTTTATTCCAGAGTCAGGGCATTTGATTTCATCATCACGCCCCGATTTAGTAAAAAAAGAAATTTGTGGAATTGAAGACTTAAAAGAATCACTAGGCAACTAATATATTCTGCAATTGCAGCTTTCAATGAAGATTCAGGCAATGTTTTGTAATTGTTTGAATCTTCATTTTTTTAGGTCTATATTTAAGCACATACTAAATACTCAATCAATAAACATGAAACATCTATCCTTCATTGCAGTATGCTTGCTTGTTTGTCTATCTGTATCAGCACAAGACAACAAAACCAAAATGCTTGAAAGCATCTCAAAAAAAGAAATGTACTATGGAAACATAGCCAAAAAAATATGGAACTACGCCGAGGTTGGTTATCAGGAAACCAAGAGTTCGGCACTGCTGCAAGAAACACTAGAGAAAGAAGGTTTTAAGATTCAGAAAGGTGTTGCCGAAATCCCGACTGCTTTTGTGGCCTCGTTTGGTGAAGGCAAACCTGTAATCGGTATTCTGGGTGAGTATGATGCATTACCCGGAATGTCGCAGGATTCAACGGCCGAACAGAAATCTATTGGTGGTACAGCAGGCCATGCCTGTGGGCATCATTTATTTGGTACGGCGTCAGCCGCCGCCGCCATTGCTGTAAAAGAATACATGAAGGCCAACAACATAAAAGGTACTATCCGCTTTTATGGTTGTCCGGCCGAAGAGGGCGGCTCAGGCAAAGTTTACATGGTTCGGGCCGGATTATTCAACGATGTTGATGCTGTTTTGCATTGGCACCCTAACTCGTTTAATACGGCTAGTTTTGGGACATCTTTAGCCAATAAATCAGGCAAATTCCGTTTCTATGGTGTTTCGGCACATGCCGCAGCATCGCCTGAAAAAGGTCGCTCGGCACTTGATGGGGTAGAAGCCATGAATAATATGGTAAATATGTTGCGTGAGCATATCCCTTCCGACTCCCGTATTCATTATGTAATCACTAATGGCGGTAAAGCACCGAATGTAGTGCCCGATTTTGCAGAAGTTTATTATTATGCCCGTAATCCTCGCCGTGATATTGTGATTGATGTGTGGTCACGGATTGAAAAAGCAGCCAAAGGTGCTGCTTTAGGCACTGATACCCGTGTAGAATGGGAGCTAACAGGCGGCACTTACGAACTGCTATCGAACGAAACACTTACACAGGTAATGCAAGATAACTTGGTAAAAGTAGGTGGTTTAACATATACCGAGGCAGAAAAACAATATGCCCTAAAATTATCGAAAAACCTAGGTCTAGACTATTTAAGGTATGAAGATGCCAACGGAATAAAACCATTAGACGTTGAAAAAACAGGTGCTGGCGGCTCAACCGATGTAGGCGATGTAAGCTGGGCTGTGCCAACTGTTGGCCTTAGTGTAGCTACGTGGGTACCGGGTACTCCGGCACATAGCTGGCAGGCAGTAGCTGCAGGCGGAATGAGTATCGGCCGAAAAGGCATGATAGTTGCCGCTAAAACGCTTGCACTCACAGCTACCCAATTATTCGAAAGCCCCGAAACTGTAAAAAAAGCCAAAGAAGAATTTGAAAGAGCAAGAGGTAGAAATTTTAAGTATATCTCATTGGTAGGAGACCGTAAACCCGCTTTAGATTATCGCAAATAATCAGCTTGTGTGCCATGCCTATACTCGCTAGCAAACGGGCATGGCACGCTTAATTTTCAGTTTTCTGCTCAAATTAATCGTGCCACGGTCGTATTCTTTCGAGTATAACCGTGGCACGATGGCGTTTCCTGTGTGCCATGCCTATACTCACAAGCAAAGGAGCATGGCAGGCTTGATTATTATCTCTCTGGTTAAGCTAATCGTGCGTCTGGTTGTCTTTTAGCAATAGTTTTCGTATTTTTGCGCATTCTTAGGTAGAAATTAGATTTCTTTCTTTAAATTTCGATTGGCCTTACCAGAAGGTGTCTTTCACTGCAAATACAAAATTATTCTACCTGATTGCAGATTTAATAAAAGTAAAAATTATGCTTACGCAATACGTCAATCTCAAAAGTGAGCAGGGTATTCTTCGTGTATCTGTTACAATTACAATTATTCTGAGTGTCTTTGGTATCGTTTTCGGTCTCTTATCGAAGTCGTCAGCCATTATTTTCGATAGTATCTATGACCTAACCGATGCCGGAATGACCTTTCTGGCACTGTTGGTTACCAATTTAATTACTGCTTCACGTGCAAGCGGTACTGAGAAAAATAAACTGGCCGAACGCTTTACTATGGGTTTCTGGCATTTAGAACCAATGGTTTTAGCCTTAAACGGCACGCTGCTAATAGGCTCGGCTATTTATGCATTGGTCAATTCGGTCAATAGTTTCTTAAATGGTGGCCAACGGCTTCAGTTCAATTATGCCATTATATTTGCTGTTGTTTCTCTTATTTGTGCTTTAGGTATGACACTTATTGCGTATTCGGCAAACCGTACAATCAAATCGCAGCTATTGGCGCTTGATGTAAAATCGTGGTTTATTGCTACTGCCTTTACTGTGGCCTGGTTGATTGCCTTTGTTTTTGGATATTTTATACAAGGCACTACACTAGACTGGATAGTACCATACATTGACCCTTTCGTGCTGGCAATTGTTTGTTTATGTGTAATTCCTATGCCTATCAGCAATATAAAAGAGGCATTCTCTGACATACTGCTCATAACTCCCCTAGATTTAAAAAACCATGTCGACGAAGTTGCCGAGCGTATAGTGGCGCAGTATGGTTTCGATTCGTTCAGGTCTTATGTGGCTCGTGTTGGGCGTGGCCGCCAGATTGAGCTTTATTTTATAGTTCCGGTTAGCTGGCCTGCCAAGCGTATTGAAGAATGGGATAAGATTCGTGATGAAATTGGAATTGCCATTGGTAACGACACACCCGATAGATGGCTAACTATTGTTTTTACTACTGACCCCGAATGGGCTGAGTAAACTATGCATGCCATGCATATATTCGAAGGCAAAACTGCAAGGCACGTTTATTTTTGCATAAACTAATCGTGCCACGGTTGTATTCTTGCGAGTATAACCGTGGCACCATTTCTGGATTGCTAAAGCCTAAACCTCAAACTTAGTTTCGTTTTTAATTTCGCTCATTACAAAAATACTGTGGGTACTACCAATGTTTTCGAGCGATGCCAGTTTATTCATCAGAAAACTCTGATACTCACGCATATCATCAACCACTACTTTTATCATAAAATCATACTCGCCCGAAATATTGTGGCATTCTATTACCTCATTAAGCTTTACTATCTCCTCCACAAACTTTTTTCCAGCTTCTTGTGCATGCTCTTTCAGACGAATATTACAAAACACCATGAGGTCTTTGCCTATTTTTTCTCGGTCAATAATTGCTACATACTTTTTAATAACCCCATCATTTTCCAGTCGTCTTACTCGCTCATAAACAGGTGTTGGCGATAAATTAAGGCGAGAGGCTAACTCTTTGGTTGTCAGATGTGCATTCTCTTGTAGGTATTTTAAAATATCTCTGTCTGTAGTATCCATTTTTTGCATAGATAAAATGTCGTTTTTGGCAAATATTTACTTCAAAATTAAAAATAAAAACTATAACTAACCTAACTTATTTAGATATTTTATCTATTTTATTAAATTTTTTCAAAAAATCAATCTTTAAATGGTATTTTTGTGAGATAAATTTTGTTGTTATCTCATACGATTGGCATAATCGTAACGCAAACCATAAAAGATAGATTAAAGTGACCGACATTCGTGAAATTCTAAAAGACAGAATTCTGATTCTTGATGGAGCTATGGGCTCGTTGATTCAGCAATATAAGTTGACCGATGCTGATTATCGTGGAGAAAAATTCCGTGATTTTCCGCATGAAGTAAAGGGCAACAACGATATGTTGTCAATTACCCGGCCTGATGTTATCAAGGAGATACACGCCAAATATTTTGAAGCAGGAGCAGATATTGCCGAAACCAATACTTTCTCAGGTACTTCTATCGCCATGGCCGACTACCACATGGAAGATTATGTGTACGAACTCAACTACGAATCGGCCAAGATTGCCCGTGAAGTAGCCGATGAGTTTACGGCCAGAAATCCTGATAAACCACGTTTTGTGGCAGGCTCAATCGGGCCAACCAACCGTACTTTATCATTATCGCCAGATGTAAACGACCCGGGTTACCGTGCCGTAACATTCGACGAACTGGTTGATGCGTACTACGAACAAATACAAGGCTTGGTTGATGGGGGCGCAGATGTGTTGTTGGTTGAAACAATCTTTGATACCCTGAATGCCAAAGCAGCCCTTTTTGCCATAGATTTATACCAGGCCGATAAAAAACGAGGCACTATCCGCCCTTTGTTGAGCCATTCTATACCAAAGCAAAACAATGCTAATGCGCCTTTAGCGCAGCAAAATGCTAAAATTCCGGTAATGGTATCGGGTACAATTACCGATGCTTCGGGTAGAACCTTATCAGGCCAAACAACAGAGGCTTTCTTAACCTCGGTTTCACATATAGACCTGTTGTCTATCGGCTTAAACTGTGCCCTGGGCGCCGACTTAATGCGTCCTTATGTCCAGATATTGGCTAACGAAGCGCCTTTCATGGTATCGGCTCACCCAAATGCGGGTTTGCCAAACGAAATGGGTGAGTACGACCAGTCGCCGGAAGAAATGGCCGTAATTGTTGAGGATTTCCTACAACATGGCTTTATGAATATTATTGGCGGCTGTTGCGGTACAACTCCGGCACACATCAAAGCTATTGCAGAGGTATCGCAGAAATATAAACCAAGGCTGGTGCCAGAGTTTGAACCGATTCAGAAATTATCGGGTCTTGAGCCCTTGAAGATTACAAAAGAAAGTAATTTTATCAATATAGGTGAGCGTTGTAATGTAACAGGCTCAAAGAAATTTGCCCGATTGATTCGTGAAAGTAAATACGATGAAGCCATTTCGGTAGCACGTGAGCAGGTAGAGGGTGGAGCGCAGGTAATAGACGTAAACCTTGATGAAGGGATGATTGATGGGGTAGAAGCCATGAAGACATTCCTGAATTTGTTGATGGCAGAGCCAGATATTGCTCGCTTGCCGATTATGATTGACTCATCGAAATGGGAGGTGATTGAAGCAGGCTTGAAATGCGTGCAGGGGAAATCAATCGTAAACTCTATTTCTTTGAAAGAAGGTGAAGAGAAATTCAAAGAGTCGGCCGAGAAAGTAAAACGCTATGGCGCATCGGCGGTAGTAATGGCATTTGATGAAACAGGGCAGGCCGATAGCTACGAACGCCGTATTGAAATCTGTAAACGTGCGTATGACATTCTGGTAAATGAAGTGAATTTCCCGCCGGAAGACATCATCTTCGACCCGAATATCCTTACAGTTGCTACGGGTATCGAAGAGCACAACAACTACGCAGTAGATTTTATTAAGTCTGTGAAGTGGATAAAAGAAAACCTACCTTATGCCAAAGTATCGGGTGGGGTATCAAATATCTCTTTCAGTTTCAGAGGAAACGAGCCTGTGCGTGAGGCCATGCATACCGTATTTTTGTACTACGCCATTGCTGCCGGTATGGATATGGGTATTGTAAACGCAGGCCAGTTGGGTGTGTATGACGATATTCCGAAAGATATGCTCGAAATGTGCGAAGATGTATTGCTCAACCGTCGCCCTGATGCAACCGAGAGGCTTGTTACTTTCGCCGAAACTGTAAAATCGAAAGGTAAAGAGCAGGTAATTGATAATTCGTGGAGAGAATTGCCAGTAAACAAACGCCTGGAACATGCCCTTGTAAAAGGTTTAACCGAGTATATTGATATTGATGTAGAAGAAGCCCGTCAACAGGCCGAAAGACCGCTGCATGTGATTGAAGGCCCGTTGATGGATGGCATGAACGTAGTAGGAGATTTGTTTGGCGCAGGTAAAATGTTCTTGCCACAAGTGGTAAAATCGGCACGGGTTATGAAAAAAGCCGTGGCATATTTGTTACCATATATTGAGGCAGAAAAAGAAGGAGGCGAAAGCTCAAGTGCCGGAAAAATATTGATGGCAACCGTAAAAGGCGACGTGCACGACATTGGTAAAAATATTGTAGGTGTTGTGTTGGGTTGTAACAACTACGAGATAATTGACCTCGGCGTAATGGTGCCAACCGACAAGATTCTGGCCGAAGCCAAAAAACATAATGTTGATATTATTGGTCTTTCAGGGTTGATTACTCCAAGTCTCGACGAGATGGTGGGTGTAGCCAAAGAAATGGAACGCCAAGGCTTTAAAATGCCATTGTTGATTGGTGGCGCTACAACTTCACGAATCCACACGGCTGTGAAAATTGACCCACATTATTCTGGGCCGGTTATTCACGTGCTTGATGCTTCTAAGAGTGTGCCTGTAGCGGGGCGTTTGATGCAGAGCGAGCAGACACATCAGCAGATTTATGACGAAATAAAAGACCAATATGCTAATCTGCGTGTTGAACACGCCAGCCGCCAGAAAGATAAAAACTTTATCACGATAGAAAAGGCTCGTGAAAACAAAGTGCCGATAGATTGGGCAAAATTCCAACCTGTTAAGCCTAAGTTTTTGGGTACAAAAGTATTTGATAATTACGATTTGACCGAAATAGCTAAATATATAGATTGGACGCCTTTCTTCCAGACATGGCAATTGCATGGCAAGTACCCGAAAATCTTCAACGATGAGGTTGTAGGGGCAGAGGCCAAAAAATTGTATGACGATGCTCAGAAGATGTTGAAGAAAGTAATTGCTGAAAAGTCATTACAGGCAAGAGCGGTGATAGGATTTTATCCGGCAAATTCAGAGGGTGACGATATTGTACTGCACAATTTTGAAGAATACAACTATGATTTAGCCGGACAAGGCAGCTTGAAAGGAACGGGTTATAGAATATTAAGCAACACAGCCGTAACAGAAAGCGGCGAGTTAGTAGAAGAAACCAAATCATTAGCTGTTTTGCATCATTTACGCCAGCAAAACCAGAAGGCGCAAAACCTGCCAAACTTGTGTTTGTCTGATTACATTGCACCAGGCAGCTCTAATAAAGAAGATTATATCGGAGCCTTTGCCGTAACTGCCGGGCTAGGTATTGAAGCCTTGCTGGAAGAATACGAAAAAGACCATGACGATTACAATTCAATCATGCTAAAAGCCATTGCTGACCGTCTGGCCGAGGCATTTACTGAATTGATGCACGAAAAAGTACGTAAAGAATACTGGGGATACGATGCCGATGAGAATTTCAGCAACGAGGAACTAATTTCAGAAAGATATGCGGGTATTCGCCCGGCTCCGGGTTATCCGGCTTGCCCAGACCATACCGAAAAACGTACCTTGTTTGATTTACTGCAAGCTGAGAAAATCGGTATAGAATTAACAGAAAGTTTTGCTATGTACCCGGCCAGTTCGGTAAGTGGTTGGTATTTCTCTAACCCAGAAAGTAAGTATTTTACGATAGGTAAAATCAGCAAAGACCAGATAATTGACTACGCCGCCCGCAAAGATATGAGCATAGAAGACGTAGAAAAATGGCTAAGCCCTGTTTTGAATTACGATTAAGACTTGATGCTATAAGCAGAAGAGGCTGTCTCAATGAAGTGAACCCCAAAAGGACAGCCTCTTCTGCTTATGCCTGAATCTGATTATATCAGACTTTTACCTTTTTCAATGGCTTTTTCCAAGCCGCTTACATCGCTACCGCCTGCGGTTGCAAAGTGCGGTTGGCCGCCTCCGCCACCTTTCATTTCTTTGGCTAATTCTTTTACTATATTGCCTGCGTGTAAGTTTTTATCTTTCATTACAGCTTCGTCGATAATTACGGCTATCTGTGGTTTGCCACCGATTTCTGCACCAAGTACACCATAGAAACTCTCTATCTGATTTTTCAATTCAAAAGCCAGTTGTTTCAACGAATCAGCCGATGGCACTGTTACTTTTGCAGTCAGTACATTCACACCATTAATCGTCTCCACTTTTTGTAACAATTGTTTTTTCAAATCTTGTAGTTTCTCGTTTTCAAGCACTTCAACTTTTTTCTGCAAGGCAGTTTTTTCAGCAATCAGGTTTTCAACGGCTTTCAACAAATCGGCCGGATTTTTAAGTAAAGTTGCTATTTCATCTTTTACTTTCAAATCTTCTTTGATTTTCTCAATCGCTTTTTCACCTGTAAGCGCCTCTACTCTTCGCACACCAGCAGCTACCGAGCCTTCAGAAACAAATTTGAAGATACCAATCTGGCCAGTTGATGGCACGTGCGTACCACCACAAAGCTCAACCGAAAACTGAGGGTCAAAAATTACAACACGTACAAAATCACCATATTTTTCGCCGAAAGTAGCCGTAGCACCCAAGGCAATAGCCTCATTAATTGGCATGTTTACCTTGGTTTCAAGGGCAATATTTTCACGGATTTTGCTATTTACAATGTCTTCAATCTTAGCTAGTTCTTCGTCAGTTACTTTGGCAAAGTGTGAGAAGTCAAAACGAGTAACGTTATCGTCTTGATACGAACCTTTCTGCACGATATGCGTACCCAGAACCTCACGCATAGCAGCCAGCATTAAGTGTGTAGCCGTGTGGTTTGCCATAATTTTAGCATGGCGAGCCGCATCTACATGAGCCACAACAACAGCGGCATCGTCAAGAATTTCTTCAAGGTTTTTATCTCTTGAAATATGGATAAACAAATCGTTTTCTTTTTTTGTATCAGCAATAGTAATTACGTGGTTAGCGATTACAATCGTACCTGTATCACCTACCTGTCCACCCATTTCGGCATAGAAAGGTGTTTTGTCTAACACAATGTGGTATTCTTCGCCACCTTTGGTTTTTACCTTGCGGTATTTCACAATCTGAGCCTCAGCCGAAAGTTGGTCGTAACCTACAAATTCAAAATCTTCGCCTTCGTTTAGTTCAATCCAATCAGTTGCTTCTTTAGCTGAGTCTTTACGTGAACGCTCTTTTTGTACCTGCAAAGCTTTTTCAAAACCAGCTTCATCGGTAGTATATCCTTTCTCTTTGGCAATAAGCGCTGTTAAGTCTGATGGGAAACCGAAAGTATCGCTAAGCTCAAACACCTGCTCACCTGCTATAACTTTACCATTAGTAGCTGATATAATAGCATCAAGGCGTTTTAAACCTGTTTCAAGTGTACGCAAGAAAGTTTTTTCTTCTTCTTCAATTACCTTGCCTACAAAATCTTGTTGTGCTTTTAACTCAGGGAATACATCAGCAAATTGGTCGGCCAATACCGGAACCAGTTTCGTAAGGAAAGGCTCAGTAAAGCCAAGGTATGAATAACCATAACGCACTGCACGACGCAAAATACGACGAATAACGTATCCGGCTTTGTTGTTTGAAGGTAGCTGTCCGTCGGCAATAGTAAAGGCTACTGCACGAATATGGTCGGCAATTACACGCATAGCCACATCAATATAGCTATCTGATGTTAATGTACCATTTACGCCATATTTTTTGCCCGACATTTCTTCGATTACCTGAATGGTATTCTGGAAAATATCAGTATCGTAGTTTGATTGCTTGCCTTGAATAGCCATACACAAACGCTCAAAACCCATACCTGTATCAACGTGTTTGGCAGGCAATAAAACCAACGATTTGTCGGCTTTACGCTCAAACTGCATAAATACGTTGTTCCAGATTTCGATTACTTGTGGGTGGTCGTTATTTACCAGTTCTTTACCGCTCTTTTTAGCAACTTCTTCCTCACTACGTAAATCTATATGAATTTCAGAACAAGGACCACACGGACCGGTGTCGCCCATTTCCCAGAAATTATCTTTTTTGTTTCCTAAAATAATACGGTTTTCGTCGCCTATCAATTCTTTCCAGATGTCATACGCTTCCTGGTCGAAAGGCACGCCGTCTTCGGTGCTACCTTCAAATACCGAAACGTAGATTCTGTCTTTAGGCAATTTATAAACCTCTGTCAACAATTCCCACGACCACGCCAAGGCTTCTTTTTTGAAATAATCGCCAAAAGACCAGTTACCCAACATCTCAAACATTGTGTGGTGGTAAGTATCAAAACCTACATCTTCAAGGTCGTTATGTTTACCGCTTACACGAAGGCATTTCTGAGTATCCGCAATTCGTTTGGCGGGAGGCGTTCCGTTGCCTAAGAAAAAATCCTTAAACTGCGCCATACCCGAGTTGTTGAACATAAGGGTTGGGTCATTTTTGGCTACCAATGGAGCCGAAGGTACTATCAAGTGCCCTTTACTACGGAAAAAGTCTAAAAAAGCCTTACGAATTTCGTGCGAAGTCATATCTCGTCTGAATAAATTGTGAATTAGCGATTGAGCGAATGAGTGATTAAGGGCAATTGCCATGAAGCAGTATTCATTCAATCAGGCGTGAGAAGCTATGTATGATTGCCTAAGAAGCGCTCATATTCTACGCTATTTTATTAAGGGTGCAAATTTAGTCTAAAATAGTGTCTTTTTCTACTACTCATAAAGTTTTCTGATAAGCAGAGGTTTAGCTTCTAATTTTTGTCGGTAGTATCAGAAATACTGGAGCTAAGATGCTCAATAATAGCAGGCATAACGGTTTCTAAAACAGGTTTGGGTAGTTGGTGCCCCATGCCTTTTACCCATAGCATTTTTGCATTAGGTATTTTGGGTGCATAAATAGTAGCATGCACAGGCGGAATGAGCGGGTCTTCGGTGCCATGCACTATCAAAGTTGGAGCTTTAATTTTAGCTAATTCGTGTAAACGAGAACCCGAAGCCGCAATGCCACAAAACTGCTGGAATCTGGCTCTTGGGTTTTGGCCTTTCCGGTTTTCTATGGCCTCAGTAAATATGGTTCGCAGATGCGTATGGTTAAACGGAAAAGTTTTCCCATTAAGCCTGCGGTAGGTACTTACGTAGCTTTCTACTGTTACGGGCGGAAAAATTATTTTACTTTTAAAGGTAAAGTTTCTGAGAAAAAACGGAATCAGCGGATAGAATGGGCGACCTTTTAAAAAAGGCACTGTTTGGGGGTCGAGTATATAGCCAGACGACATAATAGAAACCAGCGAAAGCACCCGATGCGAGTAAGAAATGGCTATGCGTTGGGCAATCATACCACCCATAGACACGCCTAGGATATGTGCCTGCGAAATAGACAGATAATCGAGCAACTCAATGGTATCTTTTGCCATGTCTTCTAGCGTATAGGGTTTTCGGCGATGCCAGCTATCGTTCAACCAGGTAGAAAGCCCAATATCCCGGTTATCGAATCGGATAACGTAGTAGCCTGCCTGTACCAGAGGCTCAATAAAATCGTTGGTAAACATGATACTCTGGGCATCGAGCCCCATAATTAGCACAATTGCAGGATTTTGTTTTTCTCCGAAAGTTTCGAAATAAATTTCTATATTATTGCAGGGCGCTTTGCCTGCTAATGTTGGTGTCATGGTAATTTTAACAGCTAACGAGTAATTAATTTTACTATAGAAGTGTACTTCTTATTCAAAAGAGACGAGAAAGACCCCACTCCCTAAATCCCTCCGCAGCGGCGACCGCTCACCAACAGTGGGGAGAGGGACTTTTTGCACCCTTCCCCACTGTTGGGGAAGGGTTGGGGATGGGGTTATTTATTACCCTTCCTACTTATTCTTCTCAAAATCCCTCAAAAAATCAGCTCTGTCGGTTATTTCTGTTAGAAATTCTTGTTCAATGTTTAGGCCTTCTTCTAATGTCTTTGAGAAACCTTCGTTGTATAAATGCTTCATGGCTGCAATTGTCTGGGCCGAGTTCTGCAAAATATCGTTGGCTAGCTCAAAGGCGGTTTCTTCTAGTTTTTCTAGTGGAACGGCTCTGTTTACCAAACCTATGCGCTCGGCTTCTTTGCCTGTAATGGATTTGGCCGTAAATGATAACTCTTTGGCTTTTAGTATGCCCACTAGCCGAGGCAGGCGTTGGGTCATGCCCCATTTGGGCAATATACCCCACTTAGCATGAGTATCGCCTATTTTTGCATCTTCTGCTGCCAGAATCAAATCGAAAAACATCATTAGTTCGGTTGCGCCAGTATAGCAATGCCCATGTACTAGCACAATGCTTGGCTGAGGCATGGTGCGTAGGGTATGGGCAATATCGTTGCCATCTTGCAGAATATCCGACGCCTTGAATTGCCCGCCTTGTATGCCTTCGTTCAAGGCTTTTAAATCAACACCTGCTGAAAAGGCCCTGCCCTCACCTTTTAGTATTACTACTTTTATGTCGGTGCGTTGGGCTATATCTTTTAATATATGTTTTAGCTCTTGAATCATCAATGGGCTAAGCGCATTTAAGGCTTTGGGGCGGTTAAGACTGATAATGGCAATGGCCTCTTGATAGCTTACGAGTATCTCCTGATATTCCATTCTATTAATTTTATATACAAATGTACATGATTTTATTTTGCTTGTACCCGACTTTCAGCCAAAATAAATGCGGGCAAAAATTACCGTTTAAAATTTTTTTCCTATAAATAAAATACATAACTAAATTTTTAGTTATACTTGTAAAAAAATAATACTTCTATGAAAAATCTATTTTGCTTATTAGTACTCGCTTCTTTTTGCTCGTTTGGTCAGCAAAAAGTGTATAGAACCAAAGTTTTTGAGAAAGAGATTCTTAAAACTAAAATTACGCAAGTTGGTAATGCTACCATAAAAGAAGAACTAGATCCATATAAGCCCTTGTCTAATGCGCTTCTTGACGAGAAAAATTACACGGTAATATTAGAAGTAGAAAGAAAAAAACTTCAATCTGACTTTTATAGATTTGCCAATAAACGTAATATAAGATTCCAAGAATTTAGCGATAGTAAATCGATTCCTGTTAAGTTTATGGTACAGCCTAATGGCACTATCGATTATTTTGTTTACGGCTACGAGGAAGCAATTGTTGCCAAAGGGAGAAATTATAATTATATGCCTGATGATAGCTTGAACCCTGAAAATGATCAGAAATTAATTAGAATTGCCGAAGACTTTTGCAAAAACTATAAATTCCCGAACAATTTAAGCAAAAACAAATTTAGTATTAGCTTTTTAATGTATACAGGCTCTAAGTTTATGACCAAAAAGCCAAGCAAAACGTTTATTTATAATCTTGAAATGGCTGAGGCTTGCGATAAACCCGATACTGTTAAAACATTAATGCTGAACAATTTGCAATTGGAGAAATTCCCAATGGTGGTATTTAAGTTTAAGAATCTTGAAAAACTTGATTTATCGGATAACTATATTGAAAAAATACCAAAGTCGGTCTCTAAAATCAAGAATCTGAAATTTTTAAGTATCAGCAATAATCCAATTGATAATAATAAGCTAAAATTCAAGAAAAATAATCATATAAAAGACCTTAATGTGCAATACACGGGTATTCAGTACATACCTCGCAGCATTGCCAGGAATAGGAGTCTTGAGGTGCTGTTTTTGGGAAATAATCGTTACAAAAAATTCAGAAAACGTGATTTCAAACACATGGATAACTTAAAGGCCTTGAATCTATATAATGCTCGTCTTTCGGAATTACCTTTGAATGTAACCAAACTAAAAAACCTGGAAGAGCTAGACTTGTATTATAATGATTTGAAGCAATTGCCAAACGAAATTTGCACTATGCCAAAGCTAAAAACGCTGGCGGTATCAAACAACGAATTGTGGAGTTTACCTGCTAATATTGCACAAATAAAAACGCTTGAAACCCTCTATGCGCACCATAATAAATTAGACGATTTGCCTACTTTACCCGATTTGAAACTCCTGCATATTGGTAGCAATCTTTTTAAAACTATTCCGGAAGAAGTTTATAAAATGGAAAATCTGATAGAATTTGATATGACCAAGAATCAGGTGAAAGAAGTGCCAACGCAATTGCGCAAGTTTGAAAAACTACAAAGAGTATATTTGCAGGGAAATGATTTTGATAAAATGCTTACGAAACAAGAAGAATTAGCTAAATTGGTAACAGATTTAGAGAAAAAAGATATTTTAGTACGCTAATGAAGCTTTTTTATACAACCAACGAAGTAGCAGATATTCTGGAGGTAACGGCCTCGAAGATTCGGTTTTATGAAAAAAAATTCAACCTACGCTTTGAACGCTACGGCCGTGACCGCAAACTTACACAAAAGGATATTGATAAACTTCGTGAGATTATAGACGAAAAAAGCAAGGGTACTTTAACCCTAAAAGGAACCGAACGCAAGATTAATAAAAAGACCGATGTAAATAAAAGTAAAAACGCACTCAGAAGCCGCCTACTCACCATCAGAAAGTTTTTACAAGAAACTTTAGATGATATTGATAACGACAGGCATCTACTGACAGAAGATTCAGAGTCGGACACATAATAAAACTTATAGAAACTGATGGTTTCGCTTGTTTTAGACAGCATCTGCTTTAAAACTTTTATAATCTACAAACAAAAAAGCTCTGGTAGTCTCGCTACCAGAGCTTTTTTGTTTGTACTTCTAAAAACTTATTTAAGTCTTTGTCTTACAGTTTCATACAAAATTACCCCTGTTGCTACCGATACATTCAACGAACCAATTTTACCAAGCATTGGTATTTTGGTGGCGTGGTCGGCTTGTTCAAGTAGGTTTTCAGAAATACCATCTTCTTCCGAACCCATCAGGATGGCCGTTGGTACGGTAAAATCTATATTATAGAGTTCGTCTGTAGCTTTTTCGGTACAGGCTACTATCTGAATACCCGATTGTTGTAATTCTTCCAATACCTGCGAAAGGCTGTTTTCACGGCATACAGGCAAGTGATTCAATGCACCAGACGAGGTCTTCATGGCATCGGCATTGATTTGCGCCGCACCTCTTGAAGCTACAACAATGGCATGCACGCCTGAACACTCGGCAGTACGGGCTATTGCCCCAAAATTACGCACATCGGTTATTCTGTCTAATACCAATAATAGTGGTACTTCGCCTTTTTCAAAAATATCTGCTATTACGTTCGATGTTTTGGCGTAGTTTACCGCCGACACAAAGGCTATTACACCCTGGTGGTTTTTCATCGTGATACGGTTCAGTTTTTCGATAGGTACTCGCTGAACTGGTAAATCACGCTCTTTGGCGAGTTTCTCGACCTCTGCATGGCCAAATTCTCGCTGTATTAATATTTTCTCAATTTCTTTGGTACCTTTCAGTGTTTCCAATACCGATTGCACACCAAATACTATATCCGGTTTAGATGTTTTTTCAAAATTAGGTTTAGCAAAAAACTTTTGCTTTTTTTTGAAATCAGGCCGACTGCCCGATTCGGAGCTTACTCCATAACGTTTCCTGTTCTCCATGCTTCAACAAATGGGTACCAATATGCCTGATATTCGGGATACCGAACCAGCTCATAATAGTTATCTGCCAACTGATTTGGTCTTTTATTAAATGTAAAAATAATTTCTGAGAAATTCTGGCTCTGGGCATACATCCATACTTCACGGTCTCGGCTACGTTGTACTTTATTTGGTGGCCCTAAAATAATATAAACCATCCCTTTATCGGTCTTCCAACCTTCTTTAAACGAGGTAAACAAACGATTGGCCTCTTCTATGCGTCGGTAATAAGTCTTTATTATTTTTTTTGATAAAGTCTGGTTTCCGCCAGTAATCGATAAAAAGTAGCGGTCAAGGGCTTGTTTAGCATCAGGATTCTCGGCTACTGTGCGGGTCTCTTGGCTCGTGCTCATATAAATGAGCGGTTTTACCAGTTTTTCCGGCAATGTAAACTTCGGGAAACGATTATCGACAATCATAAAACCAAGCCCGTTTCTGGTATTCATGGTGTCTTCTACTGCAAAATATACGCCTTCGGTTTGTAATTGCAAAGGGGTGCCCGTTTGTATTTTTTGTATCTCTTCAATGCGTAACGATTTAATGGCCGGTTTCAAAGTGGTAGCCATTGGCGACTGCGCCGGGTCAAAATCATTTGCATAACGAATCAGGTACAGGTCACGCACGTGGTTGTCGATACTACGAATCTGAAACGTATCTTTTTTGTTGATATAATTTCTGAACAACGGGCGAGACATATCTGAAACATAAAGCCCGTATCGGTCGCCCAAGCGTGTCGCCGAGAAATCAATCACAAGGTCGTTGTTTGATTTTTTGCTCGTAGCCAGTTCAAAAATTTCGGTCAACAATAAAGCTCTGCTTATGTTTTTCGGCCGAGGAATATCAAATACGACTTCTACTTTCCCATCACGCAATATAAAATTCTGCTCTGTGAAGTCGACTTTGTTATAGGCCAGACGGTCTCTTACGCCATAGTCAGACTGTAACAGAAAACTGAGCCTGAAAGTTTCCTTCATTTGTTGCAAGGCTTTGTCTTTACTAAGATTCTCTACATCTAGTTCCATGAAAACTTTTGCAGACGAAGAATCTTTTACGATGTATCGACTCTTAATAGCCACTACCATAGGTTTTGCAACTACTTCGGGATAGTTTGCTACTGTCCTTGCCTCACGAGGAGCATTGTTATTATTCTTATTCGTTTTTTTATTGGTTGCACACCCTGTGAGACCCAATATTAAAGCATATAAAAGTATTTTTCTCATTATACCCGATTCTTGTTCCAAATGTAGAGATTTCTTTGTTAATATTAATAATTAATGAAGAAAAACAAAATCAGAACGTGGGAGAAAGAAAAATTATTGCGAGTTTCAGAAAGTATTCTGAAAGAATTGGGCGGCTTTTGCAAAATGATACTGAATTAAAACGCTCTGCTTGCCGATTAGTTTAAAATACCCCTTTTTGGGTATTGTAGTATGTGGTATACGTGAGCTAATTTTGGGACATCAAAATAACCCAAATTAAAATGAGCACACCCAAAACAATTTTGCCTGATGACATCATATACCTTGAAGCTGACATAAACTATAGTATTTTCCACTTCGAGAATGGCAAAAAGTGGATTTCATCTTTTACACTTAAATATTATCAGAACAAAGTAGAAATAAACCATTTTCTCCGAATCCACCGCTCGTTTCTGCTCAATCCTCAGTATATTACAGAAGTAAGCAAAAGAGGCCGGGACGCTTATATTAAATTGACCAATGGCAAAGAACTAAAAGTTGCCAGACGCAAACATAAACTAGTTATGGGCTTGTAGTTTCAACTAAATCAATTTATGCTCAATGCCATACCGAATTAAATCAGCACTATTGGTAGAATTTGTACGCTTAAGCATATTTTTTCTGTGTGTTCGTACCGTATGAACACTTATATAAAGTTTTGATGCGATGGCTTCGCTGCTTAAGCCTTCCGATATCCATTTCAAAATCTCGATTTCTCGTTTGCTTAGTAGTTTGTTTTCATCTATTTTAAGATAAAACTCTAGGTGGCTATATTCTTCCCACTCGTTTTTAGTAGTATTAAAAAATTCAATTTGTTGTATTATTTTATCTTCTTCAAAAGCAGGAACTTTTGTGCAGTAGCCATAAACTCCAAGAGGAAAGTCATCAGAGGCTCGATGAATGATTTTATATCGCTGGCTATAATATCTTATTTTTTTATTTTTATCTATTATCCGGCTGTTCATTTTAAAACGAATATCCGAAAACTTCATATCCTTTATGCTACTAAAGAATTTGATTTGCTCGGCTATACATTTGCTATCAACATAAGTCGGAACCTGTGCATAGTGGTCTGTAAATTTCATCCCGCCCTCCATGAACGCATCGAAAGGATGGCCAAGTAATTCTTCGACCCCTTCACCTATAAAAGGATAAGTACCTGTTTGGAAATCAGCAACGAAAACTACACCTGAAAATTTTCTTACAAAACCACTCGCAACGGCTACCTCTTTAATCTGTTCTGAATAGTTATACTGCTCTTTGGCCTGTTGCTCAATTTCATCAAGATACTTAAGTAAGGTGATAGAGGTTTTCTTTTCCATACTTTGGGTTTTTCTATTAGACTATTTTTATACGCTTGTGGTTCAGCACAATACAATAACTAAATTAGTTTATGTTCAATGCCATACCGAATTAAATCGGCACTGTTGGTAGAATTTGTACGCTTGAGCATATTTTTTCTGTGCGTTCTTACCGTATGAACACTTATATAAAGTTTAGTAGCAATGGCTTCGCTGCTTAGCCCCTCCGAAATCCATTTCAGAATTTCGATTTCTCGTTTGCTTAGTAGTTTGTTTTCATCTACTTCAAGATAAAACTCCAGACTGCTATACACTTGCCACTCGTTGTTTTCTTTATTTAAAAACTCTATGTGCTGCGTTACTTTTTTTTCTTCTGCAATTGGCACTTTAGTACAATAACCATAAAAACCGAGCGGATGGCCATCGTTACTCTTGAGGATAAACTTAATATGCTGGGAAAAGTATCGAGTTTTCCTCTCTCCATCTGTTATTGGAGCGTTCATCTTAAAACGAATATCAGCCAATGGTTTATCTTTTAAATTGCTATATAGTTTAAATTGTTCCTCCATGCATTTGTTATCAATCAGTTTTGGAACTTGTAGATAATAAGCTATAAAATTCATTCCTCCTTCCTGAATAGCCTCCAAGGGATGACCTAACACATCTTTAATTCCTTCGCCCATAAAGGGATAAGTGCCTGTCTGAAAATCAGCAACAAATACTACTCCCGAAAACTTGCTTATAAAATTATTTACAATCTTGACCTCTTTAATCTGCTCTGCATAATTATATTGGGCTTCGTCAGGGTTTTTTATTTTATCGAGATACTCTAAAAATGTGATAGAGGTCTTCTTTTCCATTTTTTACTTTTTTTTCTCAATTATAAGAAAAATTCTTAATACACACATATAAAAAATACCTAAAAAGGGGTATTGTGCACAGTTGGGCGAATACGGAATTTTGTAAAGCTATTGTATCAAGAAATTATCGGCAATAGAATCAAAAATTCAGTATTAAATAATTAGCAAAATGAAAAGAATCTTTACCCAAACCCTTGCCTTACTTATCGGTATTAGTATGCATCTAAATGCCCAGACTATACGTAGGGTTAACAATACACCAGGTCTAAACGACCCAAATG
Source organism: Emticicia soli (assembly GCF_037860775.1). Classification (NCBI taxonomy): domain Bacteria; kingdom Pseudomonadati; phylum Bacteroidota; class Cytophagia; order Cytophagales; family Leadbetterellaceae; genus Emticicia; species Emticicia soli. The sequence goes on from NZ_JBBEWC010000008.1 coordinate 341,744, forward strand.
TTTATGCTACTGCGCAGGCTGCTCACGATGCCGCTAACCCGGGTGATATAATTTCTATTGAACCATCCGTAAATCCAAGTTATGGTGAATTAACCGTAATTAAACAAGTAAATATTGTAGGACCTGGTTACTATTTAGATAAAAATCCTAATACTTTTTTTGATAAAAGAGTACCAGCAATCGGAAACATAACATTTGAGAATGGAAGTCAGAATAGTTCAATTACAAGTGTAGCTTTTAGCGGTGTATCTCTATACGCAGAAAATATTAAGATTGAGCGTTGTAATTTTATGGCTGCTAACACAGGTCAAGGTTCTATAATTGTTTCGGGTTCTACTTCTAATGGTAATGGGAGCACTATAAAAAATAGCGTATTCCGTTATATTATGGGCTCGAACGGAGGCAGTAGTAATATGACAATTACCAATAATATTATAGTTGGCTTTAGGGATATTTGGTTAATTCGGGATATTAGTAATAGTATCATATCTAATAATACTTTTGGTAGCTCAAGTTTTATTTATCAGGCAACTAATTCTACCATAACTAATAATATTTTTGATGCTCGGGCTCTGATGAACGGAGCCACTATATGCACTAATTGTCTAGGGTCAAGTATTTCGAATAACTTATGTACAAATATTAATGGCTTACCATCTGGTAGTGGAAATGTCAATGGAGCGAATCCAAGTTCCATATTTATCAATGGTGGAGATCCATGGGGTTCTGATCCTAATAATGGCACCATGTATGCGGCGGATAAAGACTTCCAGCTTGCTGCTAGTTCTCCTGCTAAAACAGTAGCAGCAGGTGGTGGCGAAGCCGGAGCATTTGGTAATGGTGCTAATGCTTACCAACTTTCAGGTTTACCAAAGACCCCTATTATTACCTCTTTCACAAATTCAGGTTCGGGCAGTAATACAACGCCGCTAAGTATCACTATCAGTGTAAGGTCAAATAACTAAAATTCCTACGTATGAAATACCCCGTTTTACGTTCGGTAGTTCTGATAGGAATAAGTGTACTTTGGTCGGGTTTAGTATTTGCACAGAGCAATATAAACCGAATTGAATATTATTTCGATTTCGACCCTGGGCATGGCAATGGTACGGCTATAAGTTTTACCGCCAATACCACTGTTTCGCTTACTAATACGAGCATCCCTATCAGTAATCTGGCAAGAGGGCTACATTTTCTTGGATTGAGAGCCCGTAATGCCGACAATGCTTGGAGCACTACCATAGTTCAGCCATTTTTTAAGGAACACATCATTATTCCTCCGGCACAAGATAGATACATCAGTGCTATGGAATATTTTATTGACCAAGACCCCGGTTTTGGTAATGCAAGTGCCATTCAAATCAGTAATGATGTTGAGATAAAAGATTTTGCGTTTGTTGCACCATTAAACAATGTTACCGAGGGCATGCACTGGTTTTCGGTGCGGGCAAAAGACAATTACAACCATTGGAGCACCGTTGTTGTGCGCCCCTTTATAAAAGCTACGATTCCGGCTACGCCAGCATTAAAAAATATTGTTCAGGTAGAATATTTCATTGATTTCGACCCCGGCTTTGGCAATGCTTCGGCGGTTAGTTTTCAGCCCGGCAGTTTGGTTTCAAACCTGAATATCATGGCCGACCTCAGCAATATACCCGAAGGCACACACAAAGTGTTTGTACGTGCCAAAAATACGGATGATGTATGGAGCACCGTTGGCGTAAGAGAATTTACAGTTTGTAGTACACCTGTAAATGCTACTATCAGCGTTGCAGGTTCAAGTACTGTATGCGAAGGACAAAGTGTAACGCTAAGCGTACCTGCAGGCAATAGCTACCAATGGACAATCAACGGTGCTGATATAGGTGGTGCTACCAGCAATACTTATTTGGCTACTCAAAGCGGCGAATATTCAGTAAAAATCACTCGAAACGCTTGTGTGTCTTCGCCTACTCCTGTAAGCGTAACAATAAACAGTAATACGCTGGCACCAACACTTGAAACCAGTACGCCAACAATATGCCGAGGCTCGGCTGCTGAATTAAGAGCAAACAATTGCAATGGTACAGTAACCTGGAGCACAGGAAGCACCCTAAACCCATTGATAGTGAGCCCTACTACTACCACCAGTTATACCGCTACGTGCAAGCCGCTTGGGTGTACTGTGGCAAGCCCTGTGAGTAATACTGTACAGATAACCGTCGATAACACTACATTATCGTTGGCTATAAGCGGTGCACCTGCATCGGCTGTTTGCCCAAACACCAGCTCGACCCTGACACTCACAGGTTGCACAGGCAACATACTATGGGACAACGGAGCTACCACAAGCACAATAAATGTAGTATCGGCGAAAACAAGCATTTATAAGGCAACTTGTACTATTAACACCTGCTCAGCTACTGCAAGTAAAACTATTACTGTGGTTTCACCATCGCCTGCTGCATTGGTAATCAACACCCCTAATCAGACAATATGCGCTGGTGGAAGCGTAACTTTAACGGCATCTAATTGCACAGGAGGCACTATTGCATGGAGTAATGGCTCTAGCGGAAGCTCAGTTTCTGTAAGTCCAAGCGTATCTACCACTTACACGGCTACTTGCACTATTGGGTCGTGTACGGCTACAAGTATGAATGGCGTTGTAATAGATGTACGTGACATAGTATCGGCACCAATTGTAAGTACAGCCAGCCAAACGGTTTGCCGTGGAACAAAAGTACAATTAAACGCCGGATACTGCTATGGTGTGGTTTCATGGAGCAACGGGGCTACAGGAAACACTATTGTAGTTGAGCCGCAAATTACTACCACCTATACGGCCATTTGCCTTTACAACAATTGCCAGAGCAGTAACAGTAATGCCACAACTATTACTGTTTCAGACTGTGCCGACCCTTCGACTTTCATTACTCGCTTAGAGTATTTTATTGATAATGACCCCGGCTTTGGCAACGGAACAGCCATTAGTGGTTTTACGAGCAGCCCGGCCGTAAATAACCTTAGTGTCAATATCCCGCTCAATAATATATCAGAGGGTTTTCATTATTTGAGTATAAGAGCCAGAGATGCAAATAACAAATGGGGGCCTGTGATAGTACGGCCGTTTTTGAAGATTTTTTCAGACACACCCGTTACCCCACCTGATATTGTAAAAATAGAATATTTCTACGATAACGACCCGGGCTTTGGCAATGGCATTGACTACCCGATTACAGCCGTGCAACAAATTAACGAAATGCTCCTGAACCTGCCTCTTACAAGCCTTGCAGAGGGTAAGCATTGGGTAAATGTAAGGGTAAAAGATGCCAATAATAAATGGACAACCGTTGTTGTAAGACCCTTTGTTAAAGACCCCGTTGAAACCAGCGCAAGCCTAAGCAGTTTTGAATATTTTATAGATACCGACCCCGGCTTTGGTAATGGTACAAGTGTTGGGATAACCGCACAAACCAGCAACCTGCGTGAAGCAGCCATTACGGCTGGGCTCACGTCGGGCAAAGTCTCTGCCAATATAAATCTTAGCAGCATCAGCAACGGTGAGCACCGCTTGTTCGTACGTGCCAAAGATTCAAAAAACAAATGGGGAACTGTGGGCGTAAGCACTTTTTATAAACAAAGTCACCTGGCATTGGTAGGTGCTGCGCCGGCTTCGTCTTGCTCAGTGAATCCATTCAGTATTCCGTTTACCATTTCAGGAACTTATACTACTGGGAATATTTTTACCGCTCAGTTGTCAGACCGATTCGGTAATTTTGATAACCCAACAAGTCTGGGAACGCTCACCAGTACAAGCGCAGGTACTATCACGGCAAGTATTCCCTATGGCACACCCTACGGAAAAGGCTACAAGATTCGTATTGTTTCGTCGAATCCTGTGATAACCACCAACCCTGCTAAAGATTTTGAGGTTGTTTCTATTTGTCCTGCTCCTTGCGCTGGGCTATTAACGCTCACGTCTCCTGCTGATGATTACTCAAGCCTGAGCATAACCAAAAAAGCTAATGCCAGCAATGGGCGCATCAATGCCAACAATAAAGTTAAGAATGGGGCTAATATCACCTATCAGGCCAAATCAATACTGTTGAGTGCCGGTTTCAGTACTGATTCAGGAACCGTATTTAAGGCCGAAATTGGCGGGTGTAATTGATTCAAAAAAATGGAGTAACCGATTTTGCTGGTTACTCCATTCTATTTATTCAGTATGATTATTCTCAGTACTTCTACATTAAAATTAACATGATACGTTTTCTACTTACCCTTATCTCATTCGTATCTTTTCAGATAGTTTTTTCTCAGTCTCCAATTGTAAATGTCGGAAACCTGAAAAGAGCAGAGAACGAGCCACAGATTTGTTTGAGTGAGCATGAAAGAATAGCTATTCAAAACCGACTGAAGACCAATATTCAAACATTAAGTCTGGATAAAGCACGTTTAGCAAATAATCATCCGCTATTTGGATTCCCATTAAAAAAGTCAGCCAATCTTCCTGATAATGATTTCTACTCAATAAGTAATTTCGTTGACAGAAACCCGGCTGTTGGTAATCAGAGCTTCAATCAGTATGGCCCCACCAACCAAGACTATAACTGCGGAAATCGTACTTACGACCAAAACAACGGCTATAATCATGCAGGTATTGATTACATGCTGTATCCGTTTGCCTGGCAAAAAATGGATAAGAACCAAGTGGAAGTTGTGGCGGCTGCCGATGGAATAATTATTGGCAAAGACGATGGCAACCCCGACCGAAGTTGTGGGTGGGACACTAATCCTTACTGGAATGCTGTATATGTTCGCCATTCAGATGGCTCTACGGCGTGGTACGGCCATTTGAAGAAAAACTCTCTAACAATAAAAGGAGTAGGCCAGACTGTTACGAAAGGAGAATTTCTTGGCTATGTCGGAAGCTCAGGTTTTTCTACTGCACCACATTTGCATTTTGAAGTGCACGATGCAAACAACAATATTATTGACCCTTATTCGGGTCCATGTAATACTAATGACACATGGTGGGAAAACCAAAAACCTTACTACGATAAAACCATTAATGCTATTACTACCCATGCAAAACTGCCAACCATTGATGTGTGCCCGCCAGAACAAAACCTTATGAATATCCAAAATGACTTCTTAAGAGGTCAGGTTATTTATATAACCTTGTGGGGGAGAGACTTACAAGAAGGTGATAATTTCAGCTCAATAATCTCACGACCTAATGGAAGTACTTATGCCACATATAATTTCACCTGGAATCAATCAGGCATGTTTCCGGCATTTTATTTTTATTACTATTATACGCTCCCTACTAATGCCGAGATTGGGGAATGGACGTTTCAGGTTACATTTGGCAGCCAAACATACACAAAAACATTTAACGTAGTAAGCCCTTGTACATTATCCGCTCCCGTTATCAGTGCTAGTCCATCAACCGATATACCTGCCAATACTACTGTTACACTTAGTGCCAGTGGGTGTGCTGGTTCGCTTAGTTGGTCAAACAATGCTACAACTGCTACCATTACAGTAAGCCCCTCGGCCAGTATCGTTTATTATGCCACCTGTACCCTAAATAATTGTAGTAATACAGGCAGCATTGCCCTTAACGTTAGGCCCTGTAATACGCCTACCTACAATATTGTGGCAGGCAAAAATCCGATTGAGGCCAACGACAGTACTATTCTGTCGGTAAATGCACCTTATGCAAGTAATGTACTATGGAAGTTAAACGGAACTAACATACCTGATAGCGGTAATTATATTTATGCAAAAACCGGAGGAACATACACAGCCGAAATCACAGCCCCTAAATGGCAACAACACACGCCTGCATTTCATAATATGGACCTAAACGAAGTTTTTTTTATTAATGAAAAAGAGGGGTGGGCAGTAGGTCTGGAAGGAACAATTGTACACACAATTGATGGGGGAGCAAACTGGGAAAACCAAACAAGTAATAGCAGTTTTGAACTAAAAGATATATTTTTTTCAAATAATCAGAACGGATGGGCAGTAGGTACTCGTGGAACGGTATTAAGAACTTCTGATGGCGGTAAAAAATGGTTATCGGTCAATATCGGGATAAGTTCAGATATACACGCTGTTTTTTTTAAAGACCTAAGTAATGGTTGGATAATGACCCAGACAGACGGGATTTTCAGAACTCAGAACGGCGGACAAACCTGGACTCAAACCACTGAAATTGAAGGTAATATTTATTTTGTTGATGGGTATTTCAGTAGTGCTTCGCATTGGGTTTTGCTAGCTTATGATAAAATTCTTTATACAAACAATGCAGGTGCAAGTTGGCAAACTTTTACATATTCGGGCGCTCAATTCATTAAACTTAGCTTTATAGACAATAATAATGGGTGGGCCATGTACAACCTGGCGGGTACAATGACTTTCCTGAAAACTACAAACGGTGGAGCAACATGGACAGCCCTATCAGGGAGGATTTCTACCAGAGCAAGCGATTTTCAGTTTACTTCTCAGAATAATGGCTATGCGATTGCATCAGAGAGAATTTTCAGAACAACTGATGGGGGTAATACCTGGAACTACCAGATAATAGGAGATGTAGACGGCCTGGGGTTTGGGTCATCAATTACAGGGGTGCATTTCATCAATGCCTCAAAGGGTTGGCTGGTAGGTTGGTATGGGCTTGTCTATCATACTACAGATGGGGGGAGTAGCTGGTATCCACAAAACGACTTTTTCACCAACGGTTTCGGTAAAGCATCTTTTGTGAATTCTACAACAGGCTGGGTAATTGCAAACAATAAACTTATTAAGACCACCGACAGCGGTACGAGCTGGACAAAGCAATACCCCAACAGCACATACATTATACTTAACGGAGTCTTTTTTTTAAACAATAACATAGGTTGGGTTGTAGGAACAAATGGAAAAATTAACAAAACTATTGACGGAGGTAATAACTGGACTGCCCAGGTAAGCGGCCTTGAAAATACTTATGCCGAATTAAAAGATTGCTATTTTTTAGATGCAAACTTGGGTTGGGTTGTAGGCAGCAAAGTTCTGCGAACAAAAAACGGTGGGGTTACATGGACACAGATGCCCTCTTTCGATGACTTAGAGTATTCCGATGTTCATTTTATAAATTCAGAGTACGGCTGGATACTAGAATCAACCGGAAAAATATACCGTACAGTTGATGGCGGCGAAAATTGGCAGTTGTATAATACAGGTCTCTCGAGCATCTATAATGAGACTCATCGGGCTTTCGATTTTAAAGATGCCAACAATGGTTGGGTGCTTACCGATAACCGTATTGCCAAAACTTCTAATGGCGGTATTAGCTGGACACCAATAAACGATATAGGAGGCGTAAGCGGTAATATGTATAAAGACATAAAGTTTTTTGATACAAATAACGGTTGGTTAGTAAGCAGTAAAGGGTTATTTTCAACAAATAATGGCGGTGCAAACTGGCAGAAAGTATCTAATGTAACTCCGCACCGCTTGCAATATATTTCTTTGATTGGGAGTGGTTCTGGTTGGTTATCGGGCCTTAATACTTTGTTGAAGTATAATAATAATAATTGTACTGTTTTATCTAATCCTTTAGTACTTATCTCTCCTTGCTCTACGCAATTATCATTAGTTTCTCCGACAGACAATATTTCTTTGGGGAATATACTAAAACAAGCATCCAAATTAAATGGTAGTATTCAAGCCTCTAATCAAATTACAGGAACTGCTAAAGTAACTTTGCAGGCAAACACGATTCTGCTAAACCCTAATTTTAAAGCAGATAAGGGAACAGTATTTAAGGCCGAAATCGGTGGGTGTAATTAGGCTTTTATGGTTAATAATTTAAAAATCTAACAAAATGCGCTATTTTTACTTTATTCTATCTATTTTTCTGTTACTTTCTTTAAAGATTTGGGGTCAAGCTAGCGCCGAAATCTCAACCAATGCGGTTGTATTTCCGAGATACACTAACAATACTCGGCCTAGTGGGGCTATTCCTATTGGTGCAACAATATTTAATGTAACCCAAAATACACACCAATACTATACGGGAAGTAACTGGACAAACCTAGCTCAGTCAGGCGGAGGTGCTAGTCCTTGGCTGATTAATGGGAGTAATGTCTATCTTAACAATAATAATAAAGTAGGTATTAATACTGATACTCCTGTTACTACACTTGATGTAATCGGTGAAAACATAAGATTATCAAGAGATTACTATTTAAATCCAGCCCCAGCAAGTAATACCTATACTATGCAAGCCAATGTTGACCCCAATGGCAGTATTCCGTCTATTTATGACCTAAATGCGAGAATTCTAGACCCAAGCGGTACAGGAAACACACAGTCTGGTATGAGTTTAAGCTCCATAATTGAAATCGGTATTTATGCCGGAGATGGTCGAACAACCTATGGCATCAACTTTAACTTTGAGAACCTGGATATTGGTGACATAAATTCAGACCCTTATTTTACCAATAGAATAGTATTTAGTACTTCCAGCGATATTAATAATGCTGATGGAAAAATACTTACAATAAACCGCTTTAATGCAAGTCAGTATCTTGGGCGGACATTTTTTTTAGCAGGTAACAGAATTTTCTTGCATTTCATTAAAGAGTCAGGGGTTGTCTCAGGATTTCAACTTTTATATCAGGGAGTATTTTCGTCAAATCCATCTTCTTTCCAAGATTTTTATACCGAGAGCATAAGTAGTGGCTTGGTATATCATAGCGGCAGAAATAGCTTTGCCGTTGGAGAAGTGTCACGTGCTGCCGGAAATTCCTCAACAGCAATTGGTTCAGGTGCCAAAGCATACGGCGATAACTCAATGGCCATTGGGCAACAAAGTAAGGCTATTGGCACGGGTTCTATTGCACTTGGTTCTTTTTCCTCTGCAGGTGGCAATGGAAATATTGCCATAGGAGGCTCAACATTAGGCTTTAATTCAATAGCTATTGGTTCTTCTGCAACTGCCTATAATAATAATAGTATGGCATTAAGCGGATATTATGTTAGTACAAATTCAGCTTACCAACTTGCGACTGGTTTCCGTTCCTACCGCTTTTATACAAAAGATGATAAAAGTACATTTGTACAACTCAACGAAGGGCAGGGCTCTTGGTCTGGCACTTCAGACTCAACAAAAAAGGAACGATTCAGACCCGTAAACGGCGAAGACATACTTAGGAAAATCTCAAAACTGAAATTAACAAGCTGGAATTTTAAAAACTCGACAGAACGCCATTATGGCCCTATGGCACAGGATTTTTTCGCTGCATTTGGTAGAGATGAATTAGGAATAATCGGTAATGATACAACAATTAATAGTGGCGATTTTGATGGAATTAATTTGATTGCAATTCATGCGTTAGAGAAAAGAACAAAAGTAATAGAATCAGAAAATACCAAGCTCAAAGTTGAATTGGCTGAATTAAAACAAGCGCTAGCCAACTCTAACAAAAACCAAGCACTATTGTTAGAGCATTTTAAAGATTTACAGGCTTTGCTAACCAATAAACCAAAAGAACAAAAAAACATTGAAGAAAACCAAAAGTAGGATTTTGCAAAATTTACCAGGCCAAAGATGTTGCAAATGCATGTCTTTGGCTTTTTTATGATTTTGTGCGTAGAAAGACGATAAATTCTACTTAGTCAGAAATTTTATCCTAAAACTTTTGTTAGTTTTGCTGAAAACAATAAATCAACTTTATGGATACAACTGTACAATATACCCAAGAAAAAAATCTTGACTGGCAGGAATTTCTAGAAACCCTCGTTGCCTCTAGCTTAGGCGAAAGACGACCAATCGAAGACCTCGAACGCATAAAAGCAATGGTCGAAAACGCCAATCTGGTTATTACGGCCAGAATTGATAATAAACTGGTAGGCGTAGCACGCTCAGTAACAGATTGGGTTTTCTGTACGTATCTATCTGATTTGTTTGTTGACGAAGCCTATCAGAAGCTGGGTATCGGCAAAGAACTGATACGCCAAACCAAACTGGCGAGCCCACAGGCTACTTTAATTTTGCTTTCGGCACCTAAAGCTGTTGAGTATTACCCACGTATCAATATGACTCGCCACCCGAATGCATTTATATTAAACAACATTAATGATTTAGCCTGAGTTGAAAGAAATAAATCTTTTTGGCTATAGAAGTTAATTTACTGACTTATATTTGAATATCTGTTCAATCAGATTCATCCCTCCATTAAAATTCAACCTTTTAAACTATGACAACCCGCCGAAACTTCTTAAAAACTACTGGTACGCTGGCAGCATTCTCGATAGTGCCACGTAATGTATTGGGCAAAGGCTTTTTAGCCCCCAGCGATGTAATCAATCTGGGCTTTATTGGTGTTGGCCGTCAGGCAAGAGGGCTTCAAGGGCGCTTTTTAGAGACCAAAGAAATTAATCTTCTGGCCGCTTGCGATGTTGACAAAACCAAAACCGAGAACTTCACAAAAGAGTTGTTTGTGAAAAACACAAAGCAGATACTGGGCGAAGAAAAAACACTACCACAGGTATATGAAAATTACTTGGAGGTACTCGACAGAAAAGATATTGATGGTGTAGTAATTGCCACGCCCGACCACTGGCACGCTGCTATTGCTATAAGAGCCGCCGAAAAAGGCAAAGATATTTATCTTGAAAAACCCCTGACTTTTACAGTTGCCGAAGGCCGGGCATTGGTAAATGCTGTAAGAAAAAACAACAGGGTTTTACAAACTGGTAGCATGCAACGCTCAGGCGATAATTTCAGAAAAGCCTGTGAACTGGTAAGAAACGGATATATAGGCGAGGTTACCGAAGTACGTGTAACTATCGGCGGCCCTCCGAAGCCCGTTGATTTTCAGCCGGAAACTGTGCCAAGCACCATGAACTGGGATATGTGGCTTGGGCCAAACCAACCACACGGATACCATCATTTTCTGGCTCCACGCCTCGAAGATACCTTTTGGGGTAAATGGCGCTATTACAAAGGTTTTGGCGGTGGCGATGTTACCGACTGGGGCGCACACATGTTTGATATTGCGCAATGGGGACTTGGCATGGATGAAACCGGTCCGGTTGAATTATATCCGCCGACCGACCCTAGCGCCGAGCAAGGTATGGTATTCAAATACGCTAATGGTGTAAAAATGATTCACCACGACTTCGGCAAAGGTAATGCGGTGCAGTTCAGAGGGAAAGATGGCATTATTGAAGTAAGCCGTTCGTTTTTTAATGTGCCAGATAAACTGAAAGATGTTCAGCTAAAGGCCACAGATATTAAACTGGCAACGCCTGTTGGTGGCAATCATTACAAAGACTTTTTGAACGCAATGCGCACCAGACAAAAACCACTTGTTGATGTTGAAACCGGACACCGCACCTGCACAGTTTGTAACATTGCCAATATAGGGTACGAACTCCGTAAACCATTGAAATGGAACCCACAAACCGAGAAGTTTGATGATGCAAATGCCAATAAAATGCTTAGCCGCAAAATGCGTGAGCCTTATGGGGTGAAGATATAGAATTAGAAAAATACCTTCTGAAATACGTAGAGACAGGGCACTCCACCCTGTCTCTATTTTTTAATAATGTTTATTTTATCTTATTCTATTCCACTGTCTACGTTGTTTTCTTTTCTTCATGGCGTCTCTCATGCCTTGTCCCCAACGTGGCCTGCGCTCTTCGTAACAAGGATTCGGCGAGTCGGGTAATGTGCGATAAATAGGTATAAAAAGGCCGAAATACGAATTTATGCCTCTCGGTTTGCCAATATTCAACACTCCAGGCAGATTGTCGGTACCCACAAACAATGGGCCTGCTCTACCTGCCAAACCCATCGACAGATTTCGGTAGCCATTCTGCAAAGAAAGGGGCATTGAAACTTCAAACCATCTCGACTCCCAGCGAGGAATAACAGCAATTAAAGAAGGCTGATTCATCCCTATTCCTTTTGTCTCTCTCACACTCTGAATCCAGGTGGCATTTACATACAGTTTTTCTGAAAAGGCATAATCAAAACTCGTTGAAATAACCGTGGGCAATGGTACTTTAAAGGCATGTGTGTAATCTACATCAGTCCAGTTAAAGGCAGTATTCATTTGCTCCATTAATCTCTCGGGCGAGTTGATTTTGTTAAATGTACCAGGCTGAATAACAGTATTAATATTTACAGCATTGGTCTGGTAAACCAGATTATCTCCCTTAAAGCTCATGCGCCCGAAATCTACAAGCGCCATGCTAAATCTGTATAAGTATTTGTTCTTTGTACCGTCGGTTGTCCAGCCGTCTTTTAATTTTACCTTATATTTGCGGTATTCAGGTCGGTACTCATACACAAAACCTATATCGAGCCCATAGCCATAGCCAGCCGGAGCATTGCCAAACAACCATTTAGGGCTAAATCCTGCAATGTTCATGGCAGCGCTATTTGTTAATCCGAAAGTACCTGAGGCATTGGCAATATCAACAATCTGGCGTCGTGGTTGCGCAGGTACAGGCTTTATGGTAAAATCAATATCTTCGGTTATATAGTGAACGTTTAATAAAGCATTTACACGCTTGGCAGTAAGGCCCACTTTCAGAAAATGTTCTTCTTGCTCTCTGATAATCTTTCCAACGGTTAGGCCCATCTCTGCATAGCCATTCAGGTTCGCCGAAAAATGGTTATTATCTTGTGGAATATCATAAATACTCGGCCTTATAGTACCATTTACAAAAGAACTGGCAATTGAGGCAGTAGTATTATTGAGGTTGGTGATAACACGCATACGTGTAGTAAGCCCGATAGCCATTTTGGCTTTTTCGAGGTTAAACATCAGCGATGGCCCTCTAGCATCAGTACCAAAAAATGCTGTTGAGTTTTTGTTGTTAACTGCCTCTTCCGTATAAGTATTACGGTAAAGTACTCTACCATTTGAGGCCCGATTTGCGCTCGAAACTGTATTAGTCATAAGCCCAATAATAGAATAAGGCGCACCCCACGAAGCATAATTATTGATAATATCGGCATTAGCTCCGGCCAGATTAATAAAGAATTTATATCTTGAATCGACCACATTCGCCGGGTTTGCATAGATACCATAAGTACCTGCGTAATTGCTCGAAGAGATACCGAGCCATTGTTGTGCGAAAGTATTTAATTGAATAAATATGAAAAGAACACAAAAGGATACCCGCATTAAGAATAGGATTATTTCTCGATTTAATAGTCAAACAATAGCATCTTTTTTAAGAGAACGACAAAATTAAGGATTTATGCACAAAAACAGATAGAAGATTTTGAATTAATAAGTACTTATAATATTTTAGTACGTTAGTTTATTCTAAAACCAAAGAAACTTATATGACCTACGACTTCAAAAACTACCAAACTGAAGACTTTTTTGACGAAATGCTTACCGCCGAGACCGCTGCCCGTGTAGGAAATAATTTTCTAAAAGAGCGTATCGAGAAACTTTCTATCAACGAATTACTAACGAAACAGCGTGCTGCTGAACGTGCCATGATTTCGGCCGGAATTACTTTTAATGTGTATTCGGAAGAAGGCGGAACAGAACGCATTATTCCGGTAGATATTATCCCGCGGGTAATTGATTCGTCAGAATGGAATCGGCTTGAAAAAGGCTTGATTCAGCGCATTACGGCTTTGAATCTTTTTCTACAAGATATATACAATCAGCAGAAGATATTAAAAGATAAAATCATTCCTCGCGAAATCATCGAATCAAGTAAAGGTTTCCTGAAAGAATGTAAAGGTTTGACACCCCCGAAAAAAATCTGGATTCATATTACAGGTACTGATTTAATTCGTGGGAACGATGGCGTGTTCAGAGTATTGGAAGATAATCTGCGTTGCCCGTCAGGTGTTTCGTATATGCTCGAAAACCGTGAATTATCTAAGCAGACTTTTCCTGATGTTTTGTCGAAATCGAGCGTGCGCTCTATTTCAGAATATCCAGCCAAATTGCTTGAAGTTTTACGCTATATATCGGGGCGTCCTGACCCTACCGTGGTGGTATTAACACCTGGTATTTATAATTCGGCTTATTTTGAGCATTCGTATCTGGCACAACAAATGGGTGTTGAGTTGGTAGATTATCGTGATTTGGTGGTTTCGGGCGATTACGTAAAGATGCGCACAACCAAAGGTTTTAAAACCGTTGACGTGATTTACAGAAGAATCGATGATACATTTATGGACCCTTTGACATTCAACCCGCATTCGTTAATCGGGATTCCGGGCTTGTTTGATGTTTACAGAAAAGGAAATATTGCCCTGGCCAATGCACCGGGCACAGGTGTAGCTGATGACAAAGTGGTGTATGCCTATGTACCTCGAATTATTAAATATTACCTCGGAGAAGATGCCATTATTCCGAATGTTGATACCTATATATGTGGAGAAGAAGACTCTATGAAATATGTATTGGAAAACATTGCCGACCTTGTGGTAAAAGAAGCCAACGAAGCAGGCGGCTATGGCATGCTGATTGGCCCAAAAGCAACGAAAAAAGAACACGATTTATTTAAGAAAAGAATAAAGGCTAATCCTCGTAACTACATTGCCCAACCTACTATCTCGCTTTCACGTAGCCCTTGTGTGTTAGAAGATGGGCTCGAAGGCCGCCACGTAGACTTGCGCCCGTATATTCTTTACGGTAATGGTATTCATGTAACACCGGGTGGGCTTACCCGTGTAGCTTTGCGCAAAGGCTCTCTGGTAGTTAACTCTTCGCAAGGTGGTGGTAGCAAAGATACATGGGTATTGTACTAAGCCATTGGCGAAAGAATTTTTGAATGTGCAATTTGGTTTGTACTTTTGTGGTGATTTGTGCTGATTAACAATCAGCCAATTACTGAAATACTGATTTATTATGAATATTACTCGTTATTCGACACTGGCCGCAATTATTGTATTAGCCGCTTTGTCAAGATTTTTTCCGCATCCGTTCAATTTTACGCCAATGGCAGCTATTGCTTTGTTCGGAGGAGCCTATTTCAGTAATCGCTGGATGGCATTTCTGGTTCCGTTTGCAGCCATGCTCATCAGCGATACAATGCAGGAATTACTCACAGGCTGGGGTTTTCACTCAGGTATGCCGGTAGTTTATGGCTCGTTTGCGCTGGTTTCATTGATTGGTATCTTTGGTTTGCAAAAAGTTACGGTTTTAAGAGTCTTAACAGCTGCAGTTGCTAGCTCGTTGGTTTTCTTCTTAATTACCAACTTTGCTTTCTTGTACCCCGAAGCACCAATAGCCGACCCAATGCTAGGGCATTACCCGCATAACTGGACGGGCATTGTGGCTTCTTATCAAGCCGGTTTACCATTCCTGAAAAACCAGATTATAGGTGATTTATTCTATTCAAGTGTATTGTTTGGTAGTTTCTACCTACTACAACGCCGCTTTGAAGTATTGAGACTTGCGTAAGTATTTTTTGACTTATATCTAAAAGAGGTTTTTCTTCGGAAGAGCCTCTTTTTCAATGCAAAGAGTTTGGCAAAATAGCTTTATCCGTCAACTGCTTTGCTAAAATTGTTAAATTTAAATGTGACTAAAACCGTGAAAAAAAACATCCTTCTATTTGTTATTCTATTTTGCTTTTCAATTGCTAACCATTTATCAGCTCAAAACCATTATCAAAAAGCTTGGGAGTATCTGAACAAAGCCGATGTAAACAATGCTATTGTTTCTTTCGAAAAAGCACTAAAAGATAAATCGACCAAAGAAAAGGCCCAATTAGCCCTTACGCTGCTTTACAGTACCCAAGGAAGACCCGAAAAAGCGTCAGAGTTTTTTAATGATTTTTATGATAATGCCACCGATTCTGCCGATGAATTATTTGCACTTTGGTTTGAGGAAGGCGTAATAGGGCAGCCTAAAAAAAACAAAGATTATCAGTATAAGCTATTAAAAAAGATAGAAACCGATAAGCGCCTCAAAGAGAAGTATGAGGAAATTATCAAGTATCGAATGAATAACTATGCTTCGTTCTCGTTTGATAATCGAATGTTCGACGAATACGATGCCAAGATGTCTTCAGTTAAAAGTTGGGCAGTAATAGGGCCATTTGATAATGTAATGAACAGCGGTTTCAATAAAGACTTTGGGGTAATAAAAGACCCTGAAATGAAAAAGTCTTTTCAATCGAGATACGGTTCATTCGTTAATTGGTTTACACCACCTGTAAGCTCTGTTTACGGGTATTTTACAAAAGACTATAACTTTTTTAGTAGTAATTCAATCGTCTATGCACAATCGTTTATAGAATCGGCCGAAGAGCAAGACGTAATCATGAAATTTGGCTATTCGGGCTCGATGAAAGTCTGGCTTAATGATTCGCTAGCTTATACCGAATCTGAAACCAGAGCTACCGAAATAGATTATTATCAGGTAAAATGCCACCTTAATAAAGGTTTTAATAGAGTTTTGGTACAACTAGGCGACTTTGAAACGGCTTATGCTAATTTTATACTCAGATTTACCGACCTTAACAACAAGGCTCTGGTTCTGCCTGTATCTACACAGTATCAGCCTTATCAGAAAGATAAAAAAGGCTTTACCTCAATTCCTTTTTTTGCTATTGATGGCCTACAAAAGAAAATCAAAGAGAATCCAGACGAAATTCTATATCCATTTCTGCTAGCAAGAGCCTATTTTCGAGCCGGCGACCTCTATTCAGTAGAAGAAATAGTGTCTTCTCTTTATGAAGCTTATCCAAAAAACTACCTGGTATTAAGGCTTCTGAGTAGCTTTTATAAAGAATCGGGTAATACAACAGAGTTTAATAAAATCTACGGAATTTATAAGGAAACCTACCCCGAAGATTTTGATGTAATAGCGCTTGAACTGAAAGACGCTACCGACCAGAAAGATAAAGCCAAAGTAAATGAAAAGGTCAAATTGCTTAAAAGCAAATATCCGCATAATGCGTATATAAACATGATGGCCGATTTGATAGTGGTGAGTCTTGATGAAAACATAGATAAAATTATTTCGTCAATTGATGATATTTATGCAAAATACCCCGATGAGGAGCAAGCTGTGATAGGGAAGTATAGAATAAAAAAATCGCTAGATAACAATACAAAAGAAGCGAATGCGGTGCTTGAAAACTTCCTGAAGTTAAACTTTAACCCCACAATTGTTGAGACTCTGGCCGCAGCCTATGTTGAACAAGGAAGATTAGACGATGCCATTGCATTGTTTGAACGCACAAAACTGGTAGCAAAAGACTTATTATATGACCGAAAAATAATTAACTTATTAACAAGAAAAAGAGATTATGATGGTGCAATAAAGGTTTGTCAGGAGATTTTGAAGAACAGACCGTCAGACTATGAAACCATTGGCGATTTAGCTGTGCTAAATAAAATGAAAGGAGATAAAGCTAAAGCCATAAATTATTACGAAGAAGCACTCAGGTATTTTCCGTTTTCGTTTAATTATAATGAACAAATCAGAGAACTGAGAGGACAAAAAGCTGTTTTCGATATAGCAGGTAGTATTTCGCCAAACGAATTGATTAGTGCTTATGAAAAAGAATTTGTTGCAAAAAACAAGCAACCTTATGACATAATTACGGAAGTAAAATCAGTTGTTATTTTTAAAACTAAGTCTGTCGGATACCGAAGAGCTTATATCATAAAAATAAATCAGGAAAGTGCCATTGAAGAGTGGCAGAAAGTTCAGTTATCAGTAGAACCCAATATGGAAATATTGATAAATGAAACCAAAACTATTAAGAAAAACGGCAATAAAATTGATGCAGAGCGCAATGGCGACGAAGTAGTATTTACGAATCTTGAAGTAGGTGATTATATATATGTAGATTATACCGCCCGGCAAGTAGATGGAAGTAAATCTTCTTTATTCATTTATGATAGTTTTGCGCTTACTTCTTCTGACCCACTTTACAAACGAGAATATACCGTTTTTACAGAAGAAGGTCTTATGCTGAAAGATACCTTGATTAACAGCCAACTAAAACCAGAAATAAAAAAACTAGACGGATTTAATGTGAAAAGCTGGAAAATTACCAGCCCTGAGCGTATAAAAGAAGAAGCTTATGCACTACCTTTTAGCGATATTGGCAGTTTTGTACATATCAATTTGGGTAATAGCTGGCAGGATATTGCGCAATGGTATAGCGATTTGTCGGACAACCAAGCACAACCAGACTTTACCATCCGTTCGATTGCCAAATCGTTGTTCGACGGAAAAAACTATACTGATGAGCAAAAGGCAAAGGTAATTTATGACTTTATCTGTAAAAATATTCAGTATAGCTCAATAGATTTTAGACAAGGAAGCTATATCCCTCAGAAAGCGTCTACGGTTTATCATACCCGCTTAGGCGATTGCAAAGATGTTTCAACCCTCTATGCCTCTATTGCTCGTGTAGCAGGTTTAGATGTAAATCTGGTTTTGATTAATACCCGTAACAATGGACAGAAAAACGTTGTATTGCCTTCGTTGAACTTTAATCATTGTATTGTAAAAGTTAATCTGAAAGGTGGAAGCAAGTTTTTAGAGTTAACCGATACAGATTTACCATACGGGCATTTATATTACAGCCATAATGGTGCATCGATTCTTGAGATTCCGACCAAAAACATTTCTAAAAACATAAAATTAAGCAATTTAAAGCTTAACGATGGCTATATAAACACAGTAACAAGACAAGGAAATATTAAAGTAAATACTAATAATAGTATTGAAGTAAAAAGTCATATTATAAGAACAGGTAACCAAGCTGCAAATACTTGTAGTAACTTTTATTATTTAGACGAAGAAAAAAGAAATGAAGACCTGAAAAAAGAATTAGCCGGAAATTTTAGCTCAACTGTAAAACTTAACTCTTTGACCTTTGATAAGCTCGAGCCAAGGGCTGATACTGCTTCTTATAGTTATGAATATAGTGTTGAGAGCGAAATAAAAAAAGTTGGGTCTTTTAAAACCTTAAAGATTCCGTTTTCGGATGTTATTGCAAAGCTTAATATTTTTGATGATGGCCAAAGAGTATTTGATTTTGATTATAACGCCTACGAAAACGTTGATTTCTACGAAGAATCTTTTACTATTACGCTGAGTAGTCCGCTTAAATTCATGGAAGTACCCGAGAACGTTCATCTGACATTCAAGGGAAATGTATATGATTTAATCTATACTCAGGTTGATGCGCAAAATCTAAAAGTAAAAAGAAGCTACAAAGCCGATAGAAGGAATATAAGTGTACAGGAATTTGATGAATTTAAAACTTTTGTAACCAAACTTGTTGAGGCCGAAGATGCTTCGTTGGTTTTGAAATAACAAATAAGGGGCGTAAGCCCCTTATTTGTTTTACGCCCCACAACACTTCTTGTATTTTTTGCCACTCCCACAACTGCAAGGGTCGTTTCGACCTATGGTTATTTCTTTCGTAATTGGTAATTGTTTAACCTTTGGTGTAATGTTGTTTCTTACCAGAAAATCTGCAAAGAATTTAGTCAGTTTTTGGTGGCGATTTGCGAAAATACCCTGAAAATGTTCAAACTGATTATGTGTCAATTCTCTTATTATTTTGGTATTAGGCAATGCCTTTGTGTTTATTTCGCCAATTTCTATTTCTTTAGTTTCATAATTAAAAAACAGCTGAAGCTCAGGGTCTTGCTCTAAGTCTCTTGATAGATACAATACCATATCGGTACAATCGCAACCCGGCAATACACAATAAAAATCTACAATCATGTAGGTTTCTTCATCAACCTCTATGCTTACATCTATCGACCACGGCAGTACCTCAAAATAGCCAACCATGCGGTCGCCATTGAGTATGTCTTCGTAATCTTCAAACTCAAGCTCTATCTCTTCCGGCTCAACTAATTCTGAAGCTACGCCTTTAAAACTTTTATAAAACTCTTCTAATTCACTCCAATCTGAGTCCAGAATTTCGTTTTCAAGTGCTGCTATAAACTCATCGTCTTCGCTACTTATCGTCTCTTCGTCAACAAGTTTTACAAGTCGGTGTTCGTCAGTATCAAGCACAAATTGCTGCTCTTCCTCATCTTTAAAATAGATATTTCCGCAGGTACATGTTAAGTCCAGACATGGTTCTATATCAAACGACCTCAAAACATTTCCTTTAAGCTTCCCTGATTCTATTTTAAATTTAAGGGTTGCCCCGTCTCCTTCAATTATCTGAAAAACAAACATTGTCTTTTTGGTTTAGTAGAGTTTTTGAATTATAAAACTATTATAAAATTCTGCTTCTTAAGGAGGAAATAACTAAATAATCTTGTCGATTATGCTCCGCAGCATTTCTTGTATTTTTTGCCGCTACCACAGCTACAAAGGTCGTTACGCCCAACTACATTACCCGCAATTATAGGTGACTGCACGGCCGGAGAAATATTGTTTCGTTTCAGGAAATTAGTAAAGAATGTAGTCATTCTTGCATGACGCGTCCTGAAAGTTTGTCTGAACTTTTCGGCTTGTGTATATCTTAATTCTCTGATGATTTTGGTAGCTGGCAGCTGTTTATCGTCAAGCTGTCCCATTGATACCTCCTGCGTTCTGTAATCGTACCAAAGTTCTAAAGAAGGCTCCACATCGTAGCTCAGCGATAGCAACAATAACACGCTTGTACAGTTACACGATGGTTTCAGACAGTAAAAATCGCTAATCCAGTATTTTGTACCATCTATTTCGATGTTTAAATCGATAGACCAAGGCAGTACCTCAAAGTACGATACCATCTGCGAATCCTGCAATACCTTCTTATAATTCGGGAAATTAGCCTGTATTTTATCGGCGTCTGCCATTTCTGACGACATACCTTTCAGATTCTTAAAAAAGGCATTTAACTCGCTCCATTGCTCGCCAGATATTTGTGTCTCCAACGATTTCAGGAAAGTATCCTGAGTACTATCAATGGCCTCAGTCTCGGTGTATCTCAATACCTGACTCTTAGATACATCGAGTGCATAAAGTTGCTCGGTATCGTCGGTAAAATAGATATTTCCGCAATTACAGGTTAATTCCAGACAAGGCTGTAAATCTTTCGATTTCAGTTTATTTCCGGCAAACTCACCCTCCTCTATTTCAAAACCGACAAAAGCCTCTGCCGGATTTTTAATTTGATATGTAAACATGATATGTTGTTTTCTTAAACCACAAAATTATGGCAAAAAAGGCTAAGAAAAAACATAAGATTTAAATCATAAACGCTTTAATTTAATTCACTTTTCAGACAAGGAAAAGCTATGATTAGGCTAGTGATATAGAAATGAAATATTTTTAAAATGGTTTCCAATTGTTTTTTTAAATGAGTTAAACGTCTTTTCGGTTCATGAAAGTAAGAATATGAACGTTTATAGTATTGTTACCTTTTTGATATGGTAAGTTTATAACCTGATTTTTAGTCTCTCCATCACCAATTTCTTTGGTTAACTGCCGTGCATTTTCTTGTAGTATGCTGCCAGCACACCACAAGAAAATGTATGGCAACTATATAAATAGCCGAAATACACTCAGGCGATTGATACTTTTCGATGTGCTACGGGTTCTTTAAGTTTGTAATAATACACATAAGAAACCATCAGAATAGCCAAAATAATGAGCGGGAATGGTGTTTGTGCATTAAACCCATCAACAGCCCAATGGCTGATAAAAGCCGAGATTAAAGAGAAACTAAGCCCTGCATAAGCCCATTCTTTGATTCGGGCGGGTACAATTGGAAGCATAATTGCCAACGCTCCTAAAACCTTATAAACTGTTAGCATTACGCCAAAATATGCAGGATAGCCTAAATGACTGATACCCTCTTTGGCTAATTCGGTTTGTGAGGTTAAAGCAGGCATTACACCCTCCCAAAGGAAAATAATGGTAGTTGCTACCCAAAAAATGATTCGGTTCTTTTTCATGTTAGTAATGTTTTTAAGCAATAAAGGATTTAGAATTGATATTTGATGTGTGGAAGAGTAGAGCTACTCTTGTGGGAAACCGTTCGGGTCCATCCAGAAAACCTCCCATTTGTGGCCGTCAAGGTCAGCAAAGCTATCCTGATACATCCAGCCCATGTCTGTTAAATCACGGTATCTTGTGCCGCCTGCTTCCAGTGCTTTTTGTACAATTTCGTCGACAGCTTCTTTGCTTGGCATTTCGAGTGCATTTATCACTTGCGTTACACTGGTAGCATCAGCAATGTCTTTGTCGATAAACGTTTTGAAATGTGTATGTGTAAGAAGCATGGCATAAATACTGCCTTCTTCTATAATCATACAAGTGGCGTTTTCGTCGGTGAATTGCGGGTTGAACGAATACCCAAGTGCTGTGAAGAAATCAATTGATTTCTGGAGGTCTTTAACCGGAAGGTTTACAAAAATTTTAGTTGCCATTGTGTTGATTGTTTATGTATTAATTACAAGACAAATTTAGGCTAAAGAAACTATTCAAACAGAGGGTAAATACGCCAATAAAAGGGTTATTTGCGACAAGTTGTTTTGGTATGTTTTTATGCTTTCGGAGAGGTAATTTTTGGGGTGGGAGAGTAATGGAAACTGAAGGTTTTTTGCAAAGAAAGATAGGATATTCAGCCTGAATATCCTATCTGATATTTATCTATTTTAACCCATTATCAGCAAAATATGCCATTGCTTTACTTAGAAATAAAGCGTACGCTGGTTGAGGTTTACCTTCAATCATCGTAAATCGTTCGTCGTTTACATATAATTGCCCCAAACCTTTGTAAGCTTCAGCTTGCTTATCTGCCGTCCCAGATGTACCCCAGAACATTCTTATGATTTCGTAATGGCGGGCTATCAGTTGTTGTACCTGCGCATTTGTTGGGTCTTTGTCTTTTAGAACAAATAAACTATCAGCGTTTTCTTTCAAATCTGTTTTCAGGTTTTCAAATTCCTGTTTAGTTAAGCTACCTAATGCTTTTTCAGATTTTTCTACTGCTTTTTCGCCATATTTTTTAGAGGCCTCTGTTCTGTATGCTTCGGCTGTTTCCTTAGCCAAACCACTATATAATTCTTCCGGTTTTAACATAATTGTTCCTGTTTTTAAATGATTAACTGTTTTGTCAATCGTTTCCAATAGGGTGCTTATTCTGTCTTTGCGAGCCTGTAAGGATACTTTATGACTCAGTAGCGCTTCAACCAAGTCAAAGTCAGGATTATCAAGAATCGCCTGAATCTCTTTGAGCGGAAAATCCAGTTCTTTATAAAACAAAATCTGCTGTAACCTTAACAGTTCCTTTTCGCCATACATCCGATACCTGGCCTCGGTACGGATAGAGGGCTTTAGCAAACCTAACTTGTCGTAAAGATGTAAGGTACGTACGCTTACACCAGCCAGTTTTGCCATTTTTTGCACAGAATAACTCGTCATTTGCTATCATTTTTTGATTGACTTTGCAAACATAGGCTATCACGTAAGGTAAGAGTCAAGCGTTTTTTAAAATATTTTTTGTAGAAAGTGCAGAAAATAAAAAAAACGGTAGTAATTGCCACCGTTCTGTTAGAATAAAGTCTTATTTAAGATTATAAAGTATCCAGATGCTGCAAAAAGGCTTCCTTGGTGGTAGGTGTCAGTTTAATCTCAACTTTTTGTTTATCCTGCACTACCATTTCCTGATAGAATGTACGATATTCTTCGTTTTTAGTAATGCCAACGGCAATTACTTTCACCGTTTGCCCAACTGGAACTTCGCCTGAGGTCTCTTTATAGACCTGCATTAAAGACTTTATGTCAGGGAAATATAAGTATATAAGAATGTTTTCAACCGGAGGGTTTTCCGAACTAAACGTAACAACTGTTTTGGCCTCTTTGAAATTATAAAACCTATCACAATTTATCCAACCAATACGTGACGGGAAAATTACGTAATCTTCTTTTCTCGGAAACAAACGTCCTCCATCTTCTCTTTTTGAACTATCTGCCGAATACCAGTCTATAAATTCATTACCTTCTAAATTTGTTGGTTCTCCATAGAACAACCACATATCGTTATCTAGCTCCCTTTTTACAGGTACAACAATTTGTGTGCTATTGTATTTATTGAGTTTTAATTCTTGTCCATTTTTATAGGCTCTTATGTTCATTTCTCCTGCTGTTGTTAATAATCGCCCTCTCGACACCGTTGGCATCTGGTGCAGAATCATATCTTTGGGTGTAAACAATTCTAGCATTTCAATTTCAATAGGGTAAGTAACAGCGCTGCCATCGGGCATTCTGAGGTCTTGCGGATATAGCCAAACCTCTGTACCTTGAGAGCCTACAAATGGTAAATCGTCTTGACTTTTGATTGTTTTTTTCTCAGTTTGTGAACCTAGCTTGGCCAATACTGCTTTATCGATACTCTTAAATTCTTCTTTTGTCTCAACTGGTGTTGTAGGTGTTTCGGGTTCTTCAACGGGCGTTGTAGGTGTTTCAGTTTGCCCAATAGGTTTAACCTCACGCAATATTGTTCTGTCGGTAGAGCAAGCAATGGCAAATAAACCAATGGCAAGAATTGCAATGTTGATTTTTTTCATTAATTGTTGGTTTTTAGTCAATAATTAGCAAAACAAAAGCTAGTATAAATTATTACAAAGTATCAAGGTATTTCAAAAATGATTCTTTTGTGGTTGGTGTCAGTTTAATTTCAACTTTTTGTTTATCCTGCACTACCATTTCCTGAAAGAATGAATGGTATTCTTCGTCTTTAGTAATACCAATAGCAACTACCTTCACGGTTCGGCCAACGGGTACTTCGCCGGATGTATTTCTGTATACCTGCATTAAGGATTGTAAATCAGGAAAATACAAGAAGATAAGGATATTCTCAATCGGAGGGTTTTCTGAACTAAAAGTAATTGTTGTTTTAGCTTCTGTGAAATTGTAGAATTTATCACAATTTATCCAGCCAATACGTTCCGGAAAGATAACATAAGTCTTTCCTTCAGGGTACAAGCCCCATTGGGTCTCTACACCGGGCATATTTGCCGGGTACCAATCTATAAATCCATCGCCTTTGTCTTCTCCATAAAATAATTCCATATTAGCATCAACCCTTCCTTTAATAGGCACAATAATTTGGGTACTACTGTATCTATCTAGTTTTAGCTCTTTTCCATCTTTATAAGCTCTTATGTTCATTTCGCCGGCTGTTGTCAATAATCGTCCTCTTGACACCGTAGGCATTTGGTGCAGAATCATATCTTTAGGCGTAAATAATTCCAACATCTCAATTTCAAAAGGGTAAGAAACAGCGCTGCCATCGGGCATTCTCAGGTCTCGGTCAAAAAGCCAAACCTGTGTGCCTTGCGAGCCTACAAATGGTAAATCGTCTTGGCTTTTGATAGTTTTTTTCTCAGTTTGCGAACCAAGTTTGGCCAATGCGGCTCTATCGATTGTTGTAAATTTATCGTTCGGATTGCCAGGCGTAGGATTTCCATCGTCAAGGAGCATTGTTCGGTCTTTTGAACAGGCAATGGCCAATAACACAATGGAAATAAGCGTAATATAGATTTTTTTCATAAGTGTTAGTTTTTTTAGTCTACAGGGCTTTATTGCTTTCAAGACTAATAGTCTGTTTCTAAACAATTATTATAAGCTTTCCAGATAACTCAGCAATGATTCTTTTGTTGTCGGGGCCAGTTTTATTTCTACTTTTTGCTTATCAGCCACCACAAGGTCCTGAAAGAATGAGTGGTAAACCCTGTCTTCTTCTTTTTCATCGTCTGAAATACTCATGGCAATTATTTTTACTGTTCGCCCAACCGGAACTTCGCCCGAAACCTCCCCATATGTCTGCATTAAAGATTTTAAATCAGGAAAATATAAAAAGATAACTATCTTATCAAGCGGCGGATTCTCTGAGCTAAATGCAATTTGTGTTTTAGCCTCAGTAAACTCATAAAACTTATCAATGTTTATCCAGCCTAGCCTGTTAGGGAAAAGAAAATATGCTCCGTCATTACCATAAATATTTCTTGGTTTTTGACCTGGAACACTTGAAGTATCTGATTCAATCCAATCTACAATGCCATCTTTCGTTTCTTCGCCATAAAACAAATCCATAAGTCCATCTACTCTTCCTTGTGCAGGTACAATTATTTGTGTACTATTAAATTTAGTCACTTTTAATTCTTTTCCGTCTTTATAGGCTCTTATGTTTACTTGCCCACCTGTAGTCAGTAACCTTCCTCTCGATACCGTCGGCATCAGGTGTAGAATCATATCTTTTGGGGTTAGCAATTCCAGCAATTCAATTTCAAAAGGGTAAGAAACAATACTGCCATCGGGCATTCTCAGGTCTCGGTCAAAAAGCCAGACCTTTGTACCTTGCGAGCCTACAAATGGTAAGTCGTCTTGGTTTTTGATTGTTTTTCGCTCAGGTTGCGCCCCTAGTTTATCAAATGCTTCTTTACTAACTGCTGCAAATCCGCTATTAGGCTTTTCGGGCGTGGGGTTTCCGTCGCCAAGCAGCATTGTTCTGTCTTTTGAGCAGGCAATGGCAAACAATACAATGGCAATTATTGCAATATTGATTTTTTTCATAATTGTATATGCTTAAGGTCTCGGACAGCTATTGTTACGGAAAAGCTTGTCGTTGAATGGGAAAAACAACACGCCTATTTCGCCATAACTTTCTTTCCAAAGAATATTATACTTGGCTTCGGCAAATATGCGTACATAATTACCACCCCACGATGCGCCCAGGCCGGCTTCGGGCAATATGTTATTTTTCTTGGCTTTGTCATTCACAGTTGGCGCATAGTTTATCCATCTGTTATATTCTACTCCGGCAGCTAAGTACACAACAGGGCGTTTAGGATTCACGGCCTTGCGGTAACCTAGCGAGAAAGTATTGTTCAACAGAAAATAATGCAGATTTATTCCGCCATAGGCTTCATGAATATCGTTAAAGACCGGCATATATTTTATTTGAGGAACCAGCGCAAAACGGTTGGCTAAAGGCATTTGCACTCTGAGACCCGCACCAATGGTTTGCAACGGAAAATTATAAATAGCCGAAGCACCAATGGCCATTTTATCTTGTGCATAGAGGTTTATTGATAATAAAACCAAAAAAGCAGTTTTAAGGTAGATGTTTTTCACTCAATACTTGTTTTGAAGGTAATGTTTAGGCAAATATCCTCAATAATAAGCATTTAGCAAAATTATGTACAGCAATAATAAAAAAGACTACCTAAAAAAGGCAGCCTTTTTGCACTAACGAAATCTATACATATAAAAATCTACCTCGAATTAACCTTAGTAACAACACCTGAAACCGTGAAACTGGTGTTTTTTGTGCCGCCGCTATACGTGCCTGTACTAAAGATACCGTCTTTTTCGGTACCTGTTGAACTACCACCTATATACACATCGTACGAGCCGTTGGCTAGGTCTTTTGATGAGAAAGCTAAAGACTGGAATCTTTTGGCTGGCTTAAATGTAACAAGCGCTTTGCCATCAGCACTTTGGATATTTACTAATGTTCCGGCATTTTGTGCAGCCGTGAAACCAATGAGTACCGAATTTTGAGTTGAGCTAGTGCCTGGTATTTGTGCCATACCAGAGCTACCAACGGCTATCAGATAACCGCCTGTAATTTTAAATGAGCCGTCATAATCAAGTGCACCGTTGCCATTGGCAGAAGGGCCATTCACAATCACTGTTCCGCCCGTCATGGTAATAGAGCCGTTAGAATCTAGGCCATCGCCGTTGGCATTTACGTAGATATACCCGCCATTAATATAAAGGTGCAGTCCATTTGATGCTGCATTATTTTGTCCGCCAAAACCTCCGCCTTGGCTTGCCGTACCACTAGCTACATTGATACCATCATCGCTCGATACAAGGTGGATTGTGCCATCGTTAATTGTTATTTCGGCGCCTTCAATTCCTTCGTATGATTGGCTTATATTAATATCGCCACCATTAATAATCAATTTTGTTTCGGCATGAATCCCGTCGTCTCCGGCGGCAATATTATAAGTGCCTTTGTCGATAATTACATAGCCAAGAGCAGCATCGCTATCGTTTGACGATTTCAGTCCATCAGCTTTTGAATTAATAGTAAAACTACCGTCTCTTATAATCAGGTAATCTTTCCCTCTGATAGCATCATCGGCTGAGTTTACAATAAAATTACCGCTTTTGATAACCAGCCCGTCTTTACTCACAATGCCATCGGCAAAATTGGCATTTACGGTAAGTGAGCCCGTACCAAAGAAAGATAAATCGTCTTTGCTGAAAACTGTGGCGTTTGGTTCTTCCTCAGCAACATCATCATATACATAAGTTTTGCCGTCTGTCAGCTTGTTTTGCGTGTTTTCGGCCAGCACAATCAATGTTTTTTCGGCGTTTTTTATGTAAATAGGTGAGCTGTTGGCAGACGCAATATCTACACCATTCAGAATCAAGCGCACAATGGTTTTGTCTTCGGTGTCTACAACTATTTGTCCATTACTCAATGTGCCGCTTATGCTGTAATTACCTGCTTTGGTAATGCTTACTTTACTGCCCGATACCGTTGCGCCTGCGCCGCTGACAGTAATAGATGTACCATTGAGTGTGATGGGTACTACATCGGTGCTGGCCCATACGTAATCACTATCCGCTTCATGTGCTTCGGCACTTACGGTATCAGCGTCGTTCGAACTAGTGGGAGAGGGGTCAGAATTTTTATTACAGGCAACAAAAACCATCGATAACAGCAAAGCCATTACCCGCAACTTCAACTTATTTTCTTTCATAATTACCTTTGATTCTTTTGGTGTTAATTATCGGTGTTGTTGCTTTAATGACGAACAGAAAAGCGGATAAGGTTGCACCTAAAACAACAAGAAATAAGAAGAATGAGGATAAAGGATGAAATTAGTAAAGAAACTATTAATAAGAAGCTGGAATATTAAACGGATAGATTTACAGCGTTTCTAGCTCTTTCTGAAGGTTTTTCTTAGCGGCAGATTCGTATTTGTTGAAGAAATAATCAGTCTTAAATATCCTGTCCATGTCCAGAAAATGCCTTAATACTTTTTTTCTGCCGGGCTTATAAAGCAAATCAGGATAAATGCTGTATTCTTTTCTTACCTGTTGGGTGTAGAGCGTATACGTTTCTGGGTCTTTGCCTAAAACAGAGAGGTCGGCATCGGTAAAGTAGTTGGTATCAGTATTATCGCTCAATGTATGTTTTTTAGTAGCAATAATCTGTGTGTGGCAGGTATCAACTATATGGGTAGGCACTCCAATTGCTTGCATCCTCTTTTGTGCGAGGTCGGCACTTTGCTCTTCATTATCACTTTTTAGTACGTTATACACGGCATCATGATAATAGAGCGAAAATAAAACCGTGTCCCAATCTTGAATTTCAGTTTTAATGTTGTTTAATTCAACAAGCATATTTTCAAGATGTGCCAATGTATGATAATGCCGCCCCTTTTGTGAATAGGCTTCTTCAAGTTCATGCCAGTATTTATGCACCAGATTGGTATCTGATGTATAGCTTTTAAGCAAGTTTATGAAGGGTTGTTTTAGCATGGGAGGGGAATACTTGATGTTGAAACCTTGTGCCCTAAATCCTTACGCAGCGGCCGCTCCCCAACTGTGGGGCGAGGGACTTTTTTTACTCCCTTCCCCACGGTTGGGGAAGGGTCGGGGATGGGGTCTTCTATTAAGGAATAAGGTTTTATATCCCGAAAATTATTTGTCCTCTTATCTCACACTCACCAATTCAATTTCAAAAATCAAATCTTTTCCGGCAAGTTCGTGATTTGCGTCTAATTTTACTTTGGTAGCAGATATTTCACGCACAATTACAGGTATTGCCTGTTGTCCGTTGTGCATATTCAAGGTACCACCTATTTCAAGAGGTATATCTTCCGGAATATCCAAACGGTTGAATGTGAAAATCATGTCTTCTCTTACCGGGCCGTAAGCCTCTTCTGCCGGAATAAAAACTGTCTTTTTATCGCCGATGGCCATGCCTGTTACGCCATTGTCAAAACCCGGAATAACCATACCGCTACCAACCGTGAACTGTAATGGTTGCCGTCCTTCCGAACTGTCAAAAACTGTTCCGTCGCTTAGCGAGCCTTTATAATGTACATTTACTGTGTCGCCTGATTTTACCATAACTGTATTTGTCTTACCCTGATAGGGGCTTAAAATGAATATATATTATTTAATATCTACATTTATTTAAGCAACAAAGTTCTGAAATTGTTTTTGTTTTTAGGGTACAGTATTGTAAAAATACAATTTTAATCTCTTGTTTTTTTTATAAGTAACTGATTTTAAGTACTTTATGTGTTTGTGTTTTAGTTTAATCTTCTTTTAATCCTTGTTTAATGCGGGTATAATTCTTTGCCAACAATTTTGCTGTATCAAAACAGCAACAATGAAACGCATTCGATACACTTTTTTATGGTTTTGCCTATTAGCCATAAAAACTGCCTCAGCACAAGATACCCTTCACCTGACGCTCCCACAAGCCGAAGAAGAGTTTACGCACAAAAACCTGCAATTAATTGCAGCCAAAATGGGTATCAACGAAAGTAAAGCTTATGAATTGCAAGCGAGTTTAAGGCCAAATCCGAGTTTGTATCTCGAACACATGCCTTATAATACGCAAAGAAAAGAATTAGGAGGTTTCAGCAAAAACAATGCACAACAAGTTTTGCAATACCAACAGTTGTTGGAGGTTGCAGGTAAGAGAAACAAAAGGGTAGAACTGGCACGGCTGAACACCGAGCAAATACAGAACCAAACTTTGGTTTTGCTTCGTGATTTGCAATATGCGCTTCGTACTTCTTTTTATGATTTGTACTACCAACAACAACAATTGAAAGTATATGATGAGGAGATTCTGACCTTGCAGCAAACGGTTAACCTTTATCAACAACAATTTGATAAAGGCAATGTACCTCTGAAAGACCTGGCTCGCCTTAAAGCCTACCTTTTTAACCTGAATACAGAAAGACAGCAGATTTTAGCAACAATTATCGACGACCAAGCTGACTTGAATGTGTTAACCAATAATGTTGGCACATACATAGTAGCCGATGCAAACTTGCCAATCGTTAACCTGAATCAGTTTAAAATAGGCGATTTGGTAACGCAAGCAGAAGAAATCCGCAGTGATTTGAATGTAATAAGAACAGGCGTAAAACTAGAAAACCAAAACCTGGTTTTACAAAAGGCACTGGCAAAACCAGATATAAACCTGCAACTGAATTATGACCGTAACGGTGGATACATCAGTAATTATCTGGGTGTAGGTGTGGGTATTTCGTTGCCATTCTTTAACAAAAACCAAGGTAACATAGAGGCGGCTAAAATACGTATCCAAACGGTGCAAACTGCTTTGCAGGCTTCGCAACTACAAGTACAGCAAAGTGTAATAAGTGCTTTTAGTAAGGCCTTACAAGCGGATAAAATGTATCAGACTTTTGATAATCGCTTTACCACCGACTTCTCGAAACTAATAGATGGGGTAATAGTAAACTATAAAAAACAGAATATCGACGTGGTCGAATTCATAGATTTCTTCGATTCGTATAAGAATACCGTTATCCAGTTTAACCAATTACAAAACAACCGCATGAAAGCCTTCGAAGACCTAAACTACGCAGTTGGGAAGGTAATCATTTAGTGAATGTCTTGAACTGTGCCGCGACGGCGTACCGTTTTAACTGATTTGTTTGATTTACCTGATTTAGAGTGTAGTTGTCATTATAAATCATTAAATCAGGTAAAACGGTACGCCGTCGCGGCACAGTTCAGACAAATAAATCAGGAACGAAATTTAAAACAATACGTAAAATGAAAACGCTTAAAATATTCAATATATTAATAATTGCAGGGCTGGCAGCATTTTCGGCTCTAGGATTGGCTTCTTGTACTAACTCAGAAGCAGAAGATAAGAAAGACAGTGTTGCAGATAATTCTGCGCTTACGCCTGAACAAATGAAACATCTGGTAACAGCAGATGCCGAAATAAAAACAGTTGCTAATGATTTGAGCCTGACTGGAAAAATCCAGTTTAACGAAGATAAAGTTGTGAAAGTATTTCCGCTGGTAGGTGGTCATATTGAAGATGTAAAAATAGAATTAGGCGATTATGTGCAAAAAGGACAAGTGCTGGCTGTAATCAGAAGTGGTGATTTAGCCGATTTGCAACAGCAGGCAATATCAGCTCGTTCGCAACTATCAGTAGCACAAAAGAATGCCCAGGTAGCTGAAGATATGTCGAAATCAGGCTTGGCTTCGCAAAAAGATTTAGTAGCAGCACAAGAGCAATTACAGGCAGCTAAAGGTGAGTTGAACCGTGTAGGCGAGCGTCAGAATATACTAGGTGGTAATGGTTCGGTATATGTGGTAAAAGCTCCGGTTGGTGGTTATGTGGTAGAGAAAAAAGCTGCGCCGGGAATGGAGCTGCGCTCTGATGACCCAGAAAACTTATTTACGATAAGTAATCTTGACCAGATTTGGGTAATCGCCAATGTTTACGAGTCTGACCTTGCAAATGTGAAATTGGGTTATTCTGCCGATATTTCAACGTTGGCGTATCCGAACAAGGTTTTTAAAGGTAAAATTGATAAGATATTTAATGTACTAGACCCAAGCTCTAAAACCGAGCAAGTAAGAATAGTATTGAATAATAATGATAAGAATTTCTTTCTGAAACCAGAGATGTTTGCTAATGTACATCTGGAATATGCCGGAACCGACCAGAAAGTGGCGATTCCGTCGAAAGCGATTGTTTTCGACAAAAGCCAGAACTACGTGGTGGTATTACAAAACGGCAAAGATTTGCTTGTAAAACCAATTGAGGTCTATAAAACAACTGGCGAAACGACCTATCTTACCAGTGGATTAGCCCCCAACGAAAAGGTGATTACTGATAACCAACTTCTTATTTATCAAGCATTGAATAATTAGTGATTTAGTGAATGAGCGAATTAGTGATTAAGATGCTGATAATCAGCTTCTATGGGTGCGTTTTGCCCTGAAAATGACAATTTCTAATCACAAATTCATTTAATCTCATATACCATTTAATCACTCAACCACTCATTCGCTAAATCACTAAATTTATTTCTCTCATGAACAAGTTCATTAAAAATATTATAGCGTTTTCGTTGAAAAATAAATACTTCATATTTTTCATGACGCTCGTGGCAATAGTAGCAGGTTTTATCAGCTATCAGAATACCCCCGTTGAGGCATTTCCTGATGTAACCAATACTCAGATAACTATTATTACTCAATGGCCAGGCAGAAGCGCCGAAGAGGTAGAAAAATTTGTAACTGTTCCTTTAGAAATTGGTTTGAATCCGGTTCAGAAAAAAACAGACATTCGCTCAACAACAGTTTTTGGATTATCTGTTGTAAAAGTAATGTTTGAAGATGAGGTCGACGATGCTTTTGCACGCCAGCAGGTAAATAATTTATTGCGTGAGGTAGACCTACCCGAAGGTGCAAACCCTGAGGTAGAGCCACCTTACGGGCCAACCGGAGAGATTTTTAGATATACACTCGAAAGTCCGACAAGAAGCGTAAGAGAGCTGAAAACCTTACAAGACTGGGTAGTTGAGCGTAACCTGAAAAGTGTGCCTGGGGTAGCCGATGTAGTGAGTTTTGGGGGTGAGGTAAAAACATACGAGATTTCAGCCGACCCACATAAATTACTTGATTATGATATTACGCCTATCCAGTTGTATCAGGCCGTATCAAATGCGAATATCAATGTTGGTGGCGATGTGATTGTGAAAAACTCAGAGGCTTATGTGGTTAGAGGAATCGGTTTGTTGAAAGGCGCAAAAGACATTGAAAACATTGTGATAAAAAATGCCAACGGCGTACCCATCTATGTAAAAAATGTGGCTAATGTGTCAGAATCAGCATTGCCAAGACTCGGCCAAGCAGGTAGAGACAATAAAAGTGATGTGTTGGAATGTATAATTGTGATGCGCAAAGGCGAGAACCCGAGCCAGGTAATTGAAAAAGTAAAAGCTAAGATTGAAGAGATTAACTCGGGTATTTTGCCAAAAGATGTGAAGATAAACACTTTCTACAACCGTGAAAACCTGATTCATTTTGCTACGCACACCGTAACGCACAATTTGCTCGAAGGTATCATTTTTGTAACCTGTATCGTGTTCTTGTTCATGGCCGACTGGCGTACAACTGTTACGGTTTCAATTGTTATTCCTTTAGCCTTGCTGTTTGCTTTTATCTGTTTACGCTTAAAAGGCATGTCAGCTAACCTACTTTCAATGGGTGCAATCGACTTCGGTATTATTGTAGATGGTGCTGTGGTAATGGTTGAAGGTATCTTTGTAACGCTCGACCAACTTTCGCACCGAATAGGCATGGAGCGTTTCAATAAATTATCTAAACTAGGTTTATTGAAGAAAACCGGAACCGAATTGGGCAAAGCCATTTTCTTCTCGAAAGCCATTATTATTACCTGTCTGATTCCGATTTTCAGCTTTCAGAAAGTAGAAGGTAAAATGTTTAGTCCATTGGCCTGGACATTGGGCTTTGCCTTACTTGGTGCATTGATATTCACCCTTACGCTAGTACCTGTATTGGCAAGCATACTTTTGAAGAAAAACGTAAAAGAGAAACACAATGTGTTTGTAGAGTTTTTAGAAAAACAATCGTTGAAACTCTTTTCGATTACCTATAAACACAAAAAACTGAGCCTGCTCGTTGCCTTGATATTGGTTGTTGTTGGTTTTTTCAACTTTAAATTTCTGGGAACAGAGTTCTTGCCCGAACTCAACGAGGGCTCAATATATGTAAGAGCGAGTATGCCAATGAATATTTCGTTGGAAGAATCGGTGAAACAAACCCAGACCATGCGGGCAATCTTTCAGACTTTCCCTGAGGTGAAACAGGTGATTTCTCAAACCGGACGCCCTAACGACGGTACCGACCCAACCGGATTTTATAATGTTGAGTTTCTGGTAGATATTTATCCGAAAGAAGAATGGAAAAGACATATAACCAAAGAGCAGTTGATTGATGAAATGAACAAAAAACTGGCTATTTACCCCGGTGTATTGTTTAACTTCTCACAACCAATCATGGATAATGTAGAAGAGGCGGTATCAGGCGTGAAAGGTAGCATTGCCGTTAAAATATACGGTCAAGACCTGCCAACGTTAGAAACAAAAGCTACTCAGGTGTACGATCAACTGAAAACAGTAAAAGGTATTGAAGACCTCGGGGTCATCAAAAACATTGGTCAACCAGAGTTAAGAATTGAGCTAGATGAACAAAAGCTGGCGCTATATGGTGTAAATAAAGCCGATGCACAGGCAGTTATTGAAATGGCCATAGGAGGGAAAGCCGCAACACAGATATATGAAAACGAACGCCATTTTGCCTTACGCATTCGTTATGCACCACAGTTTAGAAGTAACGAAGAGGCTATCGGAAACCTCATGATTCCAACATCAGTTGGCAGCCAGATTCCGCTGAAAAGTGTGGCGCATATTTACTCACAAACCGGCCCCGTTTTGATTTTCAGAGAAGCTAACCAACGTTTTATTGGGGTTAAATTCTCAATTCGTGGCCGAGACATGGGCTCTGCCATTGCCGAAGCACAGAAAAAAGTAAATGCAGTAGTAAAACTAGACAAAGGCTATAAGATGAAATGGGCCGGCGATTTTGAGAACCAACAACGTGCTACTGCCCGTTTGGCACAGGTGGTACCTATCAGCTTGCTTTTGATATTCCTGATACTGTTTGTGCTGTTTGGTAATATAAAAGATGCAGGTCTTGTATTAACTAATGTGCCTTTTGCCATTATTGGGGGTATTGCCTCACTGCTTATTTCGCACACCAATTTCAGTATTTCGGCAGGTATCGGGTTTATTGCCTTGTTTGGTATCTGTATTCAGAATGGTGTAATTCTGATTTCGGTTTTCAAGAAAAACCTGCATGATAAAATGACACTCAATAATGCCATTTTTGAAGGTGTTCGTTCAAGAATACGCCCCGTAATCATGACAGCCCTAATGGCCATGATTGGTCTGATTCCGGCCGCTATTTCAACAGGTATTGGGTCGGAAACCTCAAAACCACTGGCTATTGTGGTAATAGGCGGGCTGATAACAGCTACTTTGTTAACATTATTTGTTTTCCCACTGATATTTTATGTGTTCTATCGGAATAAGTTTGCCGAGGCACTTGAAGAGTAACACAGGTTTTTATATTAGTACAGTTTTAAATTTCACGGTAATGCATAATAGCAGGGAGCTTTGCTCTCTGTTATTATTTGTTTGTACTATTCTGTAAAAGAGGTGGTTAAATAATAATAGTTGAGAGCTAATTGCCATTAATTTACTGAATTTTAAGATATATAAATTCTTGGTAAATTGTATTTTTTGTAGAGACGTATTGCAATACGTCTCTACAGAAATTGTTTTTTTAGTTTTATACAGTAGGTGAAATTTTAATATACTTTTGCATCATTAGAAAAAATCAGAATTTAAGTGCAAAAACAAAAAATGTATGGAAAAAGATTTACTCGAAGAAGATAATATCCCCACAAATTTTGGCGATAGAATGGCCGATAAAATAGCTTCTTTTGGTGGAAGCTGGACGTTCATCTTATCGTTTATGTCATTTCTATTTATCTGGATTTCCTTTAACATCTATTGGCTGAATAATAAAGGCTTTGACCCATATCCGTTTATTCTTTTAAATCTTATTCTATCATGCATTGCTGCGCTACAAGCGCCCGTAATTATGATGAGCCAGAACAGACAAGAAGAAAAAGACAGAGAGCGAGCCAAAGAAGATTTAAAAATTAACCAGAAGGCAGAAGAAGAAATAAGAAGCCTGCACGAAAAACTAGATTTGTTGATTCAACAGCATAAGGAGTTTAGAAAAGAAATGCAGACACGTAAGACGGAATGATATTCCGTCAAGCAGTTCAACGGAATGCCATTCCGTGAAACAGAAGACTAGATTTTAAGAAAAGAACTATAAAAAGTAAGGCGAACCCAAAGGTTCGCCTCGCTTATGAAAAACAAGATTGCTCAATTAATAAGCTCTCGCAAATATTACACGTTTTGATGATGGTTTGCCTGTTAATATACAAGTACCTTCTTCCTCTTTGGCATCAAGCGGAATACAACGGATAGTTGCTTTGGTTAATTCCTTGATTTTCTCCTCAGTTTCAGAAGTACCATCCCAGTGGCAATGTAAGAAACCACCTTTTTCGATTTGTTCCTTAAATTCATCCCAGGTATTTACTTCAAAAGAGTTTTCTTTTCTGAAATTCAAAGCTTTCTCATAAATACTAGCCTGAATTTCATTCAATAAATCTTTCACATAAACTGCTATGCCTTCAAGCGGACGAGTTTCTTTGCTTAAGGTATCTCTACGAGCTACTTCAATCACACCGTTTTGTAGATCTCTCATACCAATTGCCATACGCACAGGCACACCTTTCAGCTCATATTCAGCAAACTTCCAACCCGGGCGTTGTGCATCGCTATCATCAAACTTCACAGTTATGCCATAAGACTTCAATTCTTTCATAATTGGCGTAATAGTTTCTTTGATAGTTGCAAGGTCTTCTTCCCCTCTGTGAATAGGCACTATCACAACATGGATAGGGGCTAATTTTGGCGGTAATACAAGACCGTTGTCGTCAGAGTGAGCCATAATCAAAGCACCCATCAGGCGTGTACTAACACCCCACGATGTACCCCATACATAGTCAAGTTTCCCTTCTTTTGATTGAAACTTCACATCAAATGCCTTAGCAAAGTTTTGGCCTAAAAAGTGAGACGTACCAGCCTGCAACGCTTTACCGTCTTGCATCATGGCTTCAATACACATGGTTTCTTCGGCACCTGCAAAACGCTCATTGGCCGATTTAAAACCCTTTACCACAGGCACAGCCATAAACTCTTCGGCAAAGGTAGCATATACATCAAGCATTTGCTTGGTTTCGGCTATGGCTTCGTCGCTGGTTGAGTGGGCTGTGTGGCCTTCCTGCCACAAAAACTCTGCTGTACGTAAAAACATACGTGTACGCATTTCCCAACGAACAACGTTTGCCCATTGGTTAATCAGAATCGGCAGGTCACGGTAAGATTGTATCCAGTTTTTATAGGTGTTCCAGATAATAGCCTCACTCGTTGGTCTCACAACCAGTTCTTCTTCGAGTTTAGCTTCGGGGTCAACCATGAGTGTGCCAGGCTTTTCAGGGTTATTTTTTAAGCGATAATGCGTTACTACTGCACATTCTTTGGCAAACCCTTCGGCATTTTTTTCTTCTGCTTCAAACAAGCTTTTGGGTACAAAAAGCGGGAAATATGCATTGGTATGCCCTGTTTCTTTAAACTTATCGTCTAAAGCACGTTGCATTTTTTCCCAGATTGAAAACCCGTAAGGTTTGATAACCATACATCCTCTTACCGCTGAATTCTCAGCCAAATCTGCTCGCTTAACTAATTCGTTGTACCACTCCGAATAATTTTCACTACGTTTTGGAAGCCCTTTACTCATAAATTGTTTGATAAATAATTAAACTTTATACCCTGAAATGAATCTAATAGATATATGTTTCGTTAATATTATATCTACGAAAAGCACAATCTGGTCTGATTTTAATCAAACTTTCATTCAGATTGGCTTGCAAAGATAAGTTTTTATATTAAGTTTGTCATAGATAATTATGTTACTTTTAGGTAGCATAAGGCTAAACAAACAAAAGTGTGTGCGAGAGGCGGGGTTTGTAAAAAATTTGTTATTTTTTTTTAATGCCGTACAACCTTTTTAAACGCTCGCGCATCATTCACATAGAATGAAGTTTATTTTTAGTTCACAATTAATTATTAGAGATAAAATGAACACTTTGAAATCTTTCAGGTATCTATCGGTCGCAGTGCTTCTGGGTACTTGGGGTTGTAGTCAAAAACAAGTTGCTACCAAAGGTGATTACGATGACCTTTACGGCTCGTCGAAAGATGCGCCGCAGGTAACTTATAAAACTTCTACGCAACCTTCAAATATTTACCAAAATCCTGACTATACAGATAATCTTCGTTATCAGAGAGAGGAAACTCCTGTTCAAGCTGAAGGAACTGACGAGTATTTTGATGAGAACTATGTAAACTCTCGTAAAGTACAACGTAGTTACTCGGCAGAGCCGGGTTATTCTTCGGGTTTCTCTGATGGTTATCAGTCAGGTTGGAATGATTACGCATGGAGTCAACCTGTAGGTTGGGCCAGCCCTTTCAACCGTTTCGGTTATAATTCTCCATTCGGATTTAATTCATGGAATTCGTGGGGTGGATTTAACAGCTTTAACATCGGCTTTGGCCTAGGCTACGGCTTTGGTAATGGCTGGGGTGGTTGGGGTAACCGTTTCTACGACCCATTCTGGGGTGGTGGTTTCTACAACCCATATTATGCAATGTATAGCCCTTGGGGCATGGGTGGCTGGGGTAGTCCGTGGGGTTTCAGCCCTTATGATTACTACGGTTATGGTGGATACGGTGGTTTTGGCGGATTTGGCGGCTATTATGGCTATCCACGCTATATTTACAACGTTACATCAGGTGTAGATGGTTTAGCAAGAACACGTACGTATGGCCCACGTGATGGCGGTAGAGCTTCGGGCGTTTACAACGACCGTTTCAATAATACTGCTGTAAGAAATGTAGAAAATGCTCGTCGTGGCGATGCTAACGCAAGAAGCTACTCAGGTTCTGGTACAGGTAGAAGCTATTCAAACAGCGATGGCTACTATGCCACACCAAGAAGAAATGGCGCAGGCAACTCATCGTTCAGCAACTCTCCAAACTCACGTTCAAGCAGCAGCAGTAGCAGCAGCGATGCCTACTACGCTCGCCCTCGTAGAAATGGTGGTTATGAAGGTAGTAATTCTGCCAGAACGTATGATTACAGCCGTCCTTCTTCATCTTCTTCTCGTTCATCTAATAGCTGGTCGAGCGGAAGCGGTAACACAAGAAGCTCATCAAGAGGTTCTGATAGCTGGTCAAGAAGCCCATCTTCAAATTCAACATGGAGTGCACCTAGCCGTAGTTCAAGCTCAAGCAGCAGCGGTAGCGTAGGTGGTTCTCGTGGTGGTGGTGGTAGCAGCGGTGGCGGCGGTAGCCGTGGCCCAAGATAATAGCCCGCTATCAAAAACAATTAGGGTAATAAGTTTGTTAAGCTCGTATGAGTAAACGTGGAAACGTTCTAGAGTATAGTAAAATATTCAGAAACCTCGCTGGATCATCATTGTTTGGCGAGGTTTTCTATTAAAAAAGCTTTGGTAATTGTACCCTTAAAAAAGAAGAATGATTAAACAACTACTCGGATAAATTATCCTTGTTACAAATTCTTCAATCATAAAGTTTATAAGAAAATGAAAATCTCACGCATTCTGATTACAACTTCTCTATTAATGGGAGGAATCGGAGCTAAGGCACAATTGAATTTAGGTGGGCACTTTTATGGTGAAGATGCCTTTAGATTCTCTGAATCGAAAATTTCCGGCTCTGCCCGTATGCAAGGCTTAGGTGGCGGATACGTTTCTTTGGGTGCCGATGCCACTAACAACTACACAAATCCCGCAGGTTTAGGTTTTTATAACCGCTCTGAGCTGAGCATTACACCAGTACTTAATTCTGTAAACGTATCATCGTTATATGCAGGCGGTACAACCAATAGAAGCAATACCAGCCCAAATATCGGGCAGCTAGGTTTGATATTCAGCAATAGCGGTATCGGAACCCGCAAAAAACGCTCGGCATTTGCTGTTACTTATTCACGTCAAAATAGTTTTTTGGCAAATACCAATTATACAGGTACAAACCAACGCAGCTCAATGGCCGATTTCTTTGCTGAAAGAGCTACCATAAGAGGTGCAAACTCAACCACACTCGACCAGGAATTTAACCCTAATACAGGAATAGCCTCTTCGTCTACTGCCATGTATTACCAGTCATACCTTATCGACCCTTCGGCCAATGGCAATGCGCCTTATTATGTTATGGAAGAAGGCTTACCAGTGCAACAAACCGGCGATATTGCCACAACAGGCTCAACGAGCCAGTGGAATTTGGGTTATGGTATCAATTTCGACGATAAAACCTATATTGGTTTAGGTATTGGTTTTGTACGCTTAAACTATGACAACGTAACAACGCATAATGAGCGATTCCCGACTGGTACGGTCTTTAATGGTTTTGAGTATGGCGAAGACCTATATGTGCGTGGAAGCGGTGTAAACTTCTCTGTTGGTGCTATCTACAAAGCTACTGAGAATGTGAGCTTAGGTGCCAGTTTAATAACACCATCGTGGATAAGCGTAAGCGAGCTTTATAATTCTCATATATTTATAGACCCAAAATCGGGTAATTCGGTAGTTCCGCAAGGAGCTGTTAGAAATATTGCAACTGAAGAAAATGTGTTTTCGTACTCGCTTACAACGCCTTTGAAAGCAAGCGGTGGAGCAACATTTTTCTTTCCTAATAAAGCAGGTTTTATTACTGCCGATGCCGAGTATGTAGGTTATAGAGGTATGGGTATCAAAGACCCTCAGGATGGGTCGTGGGGGCCTGAGCAAAAGAGACGTGTACAAAGTACTTTTAATGATGTTGTAAACGTGAAAGTAGGGGCAGAGTACCGTGTGCAGAATGTACGTGTGAGAGCAGGTGCTAAATTTATGCCAGACCCATACAAACAGAGAATTGACAACCTGAACCGCTCACAAATGCTTTTTACAGGTGGTATTGGCTACCGTTC
The DNA here is from genome assembly GCF_037860775.1 of Emticicia soli. Classification (NCBI taxonomy): domain Bacteria; kingdom Pseudomonadati; phylum Bacteroidota; class Cytophagia; order Cytophagales; family Leadbetterellaceae; genus Emticicia; species Emticicia soli. Next base: position 383,500 of record NZ_JBBEWC010000008.1, read on the forward strand.
GTCTAAATTCTTTATCGATTTAGCGGCAGTTTTCAACCAGTTCAAAAGTGCTTATACGCCTTATGAGTTGAGTAACCCACAAAATTATGCTTCGGCTAACCTAACTACAAAAGCTACGAATTTTGTGGTATCAGTAGGTACTTTCTTCTGATAAATGCCATAATTGGAATAACTGATGAAATACAAATAGAGTAAAAATGAAAAGCCCAATCAACTGATTGGGCTTTTCTGTTATAGGGACTGTTTTAGCAAACCTATTGTATTTTCTTTGCAAACTCTGCTTCCAGTATCCACAAGATAGCTGCCGGGTCGGTATCACCTTCAATCGTAATATCAGCCTGCGTATAAAAAGGCAAGCGTTCGTTGTATTTTTCGGTGAGCGTAGTCAGTAAATCTTTGTTTTCGAGGTCGTAAAGTGGCCTTTCGTTTTTCTTCGATAACTGCATTCTTTCCAGAAGTCGGTTTGGTTTAACGTCCAGAAAAATACTTATACCATTTGCTTTAATGTATTCGAGCCCGTCCAGAAAACAAGGTACTCCACCACCGGTAGCTACCACAAGACGCATATCTTTTTGTATTTTTTTCAATTGTTGATTCTCGACTTTCCGGAAGTATTCTTCACCATTCAGGGCAAATATCTCCGAAATTTTCTTCCCCTCTGCGGTTTCAATTCTGGCATCTAAGTCAACAAATTCGTATCCTAAACTTTTGGCTAATTGCCTCCCCAAAGTACTTTTACCTGAAGATGGCATACCAACTAGAAAAATATTTGTAGTCATTCTGTCTGTTTGGGCGTAATTTAATTAGTATATGTGTCTATTTTAATTTTTCTTCAAGTGTAGCCTTATCTGGTATGCTATGGTTACCCCATTTTCCTTTTACTACTCCATTTTGTAACAAAATCACACATGGATTTGTTCGTGCCATTGTCTTTAAAACGGTTGCATCTGCAGTAAAATACGGCGTTGTAAGGCCATTTGTTTGCCTAAACTGTTCAAACTCACTTTGTATAGCTGATGTTAGTACTAAAGGCTGAATGATGCTTCCTTCTACACTTTTAGCTAGTGCTTTTATTTCTGCTATCTGATTGCTATTTACATCTTTTATATTCTTGAAAACCAACAGTACTTTGTTGCCAATAAAAGTAGAGTCGGTGTACACATTTCCTTCCGAATCGTTTACAAAATAATCAGTGATTTTAGGCTTCACTTTATCATCATTCAGCGTAATTGACGATACATATTTATAGGCAGTGGTATCCATCAAAAACTCACTCGATTTTATCTCTTTATTAGCCTTTTTATCCAGGAAAGTATATTCAAAAATAGGTTTCACACCCGTTGGCTTCATTTGCTCTGGTATGCTTTTGCCAATAGCATAAGGTAAGAAATCGATTGGTGGCAAATACATAATGGCATAAATACCTATACCAAATGATAGTATTGTAACCACAGCCATTACAGCGTGCAGGTTCGAATCTTTAAAGCCATTGCGGTAAATAAAAATAATCAGGATAAGAACCGTAAGGAATATGTCTTTGTTAAACGATGTCCACGGTTTTAGTTTCAGAAAATCGCCGAAACAACCGCAATCGGTTACTTTGTTGAAGTATGCCGAATAAAATGTAAGAAAAGTAAAAAACACAATAACAGCCAGTAGCAACCAAGCCGTAATTTTCATGCGGTACGATAGGAGCGTAGCCACACCCAGAATTACTTCTAAGGCACAGAAAATCAACGAAAGTGCGAGTGAGTTATGGGCAAAGAACATGAAGAAATTTTGCAGGGCAGGAATATCCTGCGAAAAAACCTCAAAATATTCTTCTAGTTTAATACCTGTACCCACAGGGTCAACTACTTTAACAAAACCGGAGAAAATAAATATAACGCCTACAATAATGCGTGAAATGTGTGCGATAAGTTTCATAAATAAATAAGGTAAGGTTTAAAAAGTCAGCAAGAAAACCTGTTTATTGTGCAAATATAGCCTCGGCCTGAAAAGCCATTTGTTAATTACTTGTTAACACAAGCAGAAATTTATTGCTGGCTTTGGGCGTGCCCAAGTTTGATTAAACAAAACACAGCATAATTGATAATGTCCTGATAACCCGCCTTTATACCCTCCGAAACGATGGTTTTGCCTTGGTTATCTTCTATTTGCTTAATTCTGAATAGTTTCATCAGAATAATATCGGTCATTGAGCTTACACGCATATCGCGCCATGCCTCGCCGTAGTCATGGTTTTTGTTGAATAGCAATTCCATTACTTCGGCAATTTCGGCATTGTATAAATCATGTAGCTGCTCAAATGGTATTTCTATTGTGGTTTCATCAACCAATTTCTGCTGAATCAATGCCATTACGCAATAATTGATAATGCCGATAAACTCAGGCACTTCGCCTTCATCAACCCTGCTGAATCCTTTATCCTGAATGGTTCTGATGCGTTGAGCTTTAATAAAAATCTGGTCGGTGATGCTAGGCAGGCGGAGTATTCGCCATGATGTACCGTAATCTTTGTTTTTTTTCTCGAAAAGGTCCTGACAAATCTTTATAATATTGCGGTATTCAATCTCAGTTTGGTTCATGCAAGCAATCCGAAACGGATAAATTTAAGGAATTCTGAATAATATATTCTATTATTGCAAAACTATAAAACTTCGGCACTTAAACCAAATGAGCCACATAAAAACCTACCAAATTAAGCTCCCGAACGGGCAATTAATGGCTTTAAACAGGCCGACTGTTATGGGTATTCTGAATATTACGCCCGACTCTTTTTTTGAAGGTAGCCGCTACGAAGCCGATGCACAACAGGTTGTAGATACCGCTGCTAAAATGCTGGCAGACGGCGCAATTTTTATTGATATAGGGGGCTACTCAACCCGCCCAAGTGCAGCCGAAATCAGCATTAATGAAGAGATTGACAGAGTTGTGCCTGCCATTGAGGCTATAATGAAGCATTATCCTGATGCCATTATCTCTATCGATACTTTCCGTAGCTCGGTAGCAAAAGCGGCCGTGAAAGCAGGAGCGGCTATTATTAATGATATTGCAGGCGGAAACCTTGATACCGAAATGTTTCAGACCGTGGCCAATTTAGATGTGCCTTATATTCTGATGCATAGCCGAGGTACACCCCAGACCATGACAAGCCTCAATCAATATAATAACCTGACGGTTGATGTAATTGGTGAGCTGCAAAGCAAGGTTTTTGAACTGCGGCAATTGGGTGTGAAAGATATTATACTCGACCCTGGTTTCGGATTTGCCAAAGGCCCTACGCAAGGCTTTGAAATGATGCGCAATTTACCGGCATTTCAGATACTGGAACTGCCTTTGTTGGTGGGTATTTCAAGAAAATCAATGATTTATAAAACGCTGAATGTTACTGCCGACGAAGCATTAAACGGTACAACTGCCCTAAACATGATTGCGCTTATAAACGGGGCGCATATTTTGCGTGTGCACGATGTAAAAGAGGCCGTTGAAACGGTAAAGCTATACGAGGCTACCTACTTGTAACCACATTACGGATAAGCCTGATGATGATGCCATAGAAAATAACAGCACCAATAAACACCAAACCCCACGAAACAAGGCGGCTTTCGGTAAAGTATAAAAAGAATACCGTGCCTGCAATGCCCACCCAGAAAAACAAACGTGCTGTGAAACGTTGCAGTTTACGATAGTTTTTTTCCTGGAAGCCCTTCGTAAACCAGTTATTGCCCGCAAAGGCACTACTAGGGTGAAGGTTTGACTGAAAATTGCCACTGGCAAATAAAAACAATGATAAAGCTACGCCAAGATACCGTGGCGGAATGCTCTCGCCTTCGGAATAATGGAGGAGATAATAAAAAAGAATTAAGCCTAAAGCCGATAAATACGAAGACCAGATAAGCCTGATGCGCTTGTCGCTACGAATCAAAAAATCGGCGTTTGGTTTCTTGGTGTCAAGATACTGCATGAGTAGCGGCAGAAAATAAAAAAGCAATGCAGCAGACGAATACAAAATAATACTTCTGGTTTGCCCTGCAAGCATTTCGGGGTTCCAACTGGCAAACAGATATATAAAAGGAGCTAATGCAACGCCAATAATTAGCAATTCGAATAACAATTTGCGTTTCATGTTTTCAATAGTATAAAGTAGCCGGATTTTACTCAGTAATAGAACGAGGTCCTACTTGCAGACGGATTCTTGGTTTTTCGGCAGTAGCGGGTTTAAACTGAATAAACCATGCCAGAATTTCGTCCATCACAGTCATATTAAGCGAGTAGTAGATAAACTGCCCTTTCTTTACAGAAGCTACCAGATCAGCCTGTTTCAATAAATCAAGGTGGTGCGAAATACTCGGCTTGGTCATATCGAAGCGTTCGGCAATGTCGCCTGCAGTCATGTCGCCGTCTTTCAGCATCTCTAATATTTCTCGGCGAGTTGAGTCGTTTAAGGCTTTAAATAAGCTATTCATTACTTGAAAAAGATATATAAGTTTTATTGAACAATTGTTGCTAAACGTTAGTAAGTATAGCGAAAATAATAATAGATATTAAAATCTGATAACCACGGAGTTTCTCGGAGTAAAAGCACTGAGTTTCACAGAGTTTTAGATGAAAATTATCGCTTAACTCCGTGCAAAACTTAGGGCAACTCTGTGGTAGAATAAAATCAATTAATCATGCATGTATACTTTGTACGAAATACAGAATAATTTTTGTAATAGCCAAATTTTATTGCTTAAATATTTAGATAATCTTCTAAATGATGGTAGGTGAAAATTGTTTTTCTTTGAAAAACACAATTTTGTCGGCAATTTTCTTGGATTCGTATATAAATCATTATATTTGCAGACACTTCATCAATAATCCGCCCCATTCCTAGCAGAAGTGGGGTATTTTTTTGAAATTATTGTTATTATTAAATTAATTAATAACGTAAAATGGACTAAAGCTCGCGTATAGCAATACCTTTGTTATATTAGTCGGCGATCGCAACGGCGCACCATTTTATTCGCTGTTGTTCGACGATCAATCACTCATTGTATTTTAGATAAAGGAAGAATAATGAAAGTTTTAAAATTTGGGGGTACCTCTGTTGGCACAGTAGAAAGTATTAATCAGGTTATTCAGATTATCAAAGAAAACCTTGATGAAGGTCTTAAAATAGCCGTAGTGTATTCGGCAATGGGTGGTGTAACCAACCGTTTGATTGAGGTTGGTAAATTGGCCTCACAAGCCGATACCGAGTATTTAGAAACCCTACGCTCATTAGAAGAGCGTCATTTCAATGCGGTTAGGGGTTTGATTGATATAAAAAACCAAAGCAGTGCCATTGCCAAAGTAAAAGGACTGTTCAACGAGCTCGAAGATTTGTTGAGAGGTGTATCGTTGATTAAAGAATTATCGATGCGCACGCTTGATTTAATTGTGAGCTTTGGCGAGCGTTTATCGACCACCATTATTACTGAAACCCTCAAAAACCGAGGCATTGAAGCTGAATTTCTGGATGCACGTAAGGTGATAAAAACCAACGATATTTTTGGCTATGCCGACGTAAATTTTGAACTGACAAACGAACTGATTCGCAAGCATTTTGCGCAAACGAATAAATTACAGTGTATTACGGGTTTTATAGGCTCTACTATTGATGGGGTTACAACAACCCTCGGCCGTGGAGGTTCTGATTACTCAGGTTCTATTTTTGGAGCTGCGCTCAATGCTGCCGTTATTGAAATCTGGACAGACGTAAACGGTATGATGACCGCCGACCCACGTAAGGTAAAAAATGCGTTTACGATACCAACCATTACTTATGCCGAAGCAATGGAGCTATCGCACTTTGGCGCAAAGGTTATTTATCCGCCAAGCCTCACGCCAGCTTTCTATAAAAATATTCCGATTAAGATATTAAACACATTTAACCATAAGCATCCCGGTACGCTTATCAGCAAAACTGCCGAAACCAAAGAGTATTCTATCACAGGTATTTCGTCGATTGATGATATTGCGCTGGTAAACCTGCAAGGTGGCGGTATGATTGGTGTGGCTGGTATTTCGGCCAAATTGTTTACTATTCTGGCAAAAAACAAAATCAGCGTTATTCTTATTTCGCAGGCATCGTCAGAGCATTCTATCTGTTTTGCAGTAGACCCTAAGTCGGCCTATGGTGTAAAAGAAATTCTGGAAGAAGGTTTTGCTACTGAAATAGCACAAGGCTTGCTCGATAATATTTCTATCGAACAAAATCTGTCGGTGCTTGCCGTAGTAGGCGAGGGCATGAAATCAAGCTCGGGTACTTCGGGTAAATTGTTTTCGGTATTAGGTAAAAACGGTATCAATGTAGTAGCTACTGCACAGGGTTCGTCAGAGCTTAATATATCGGTAGTTATCTACAAAAAAGACATTGGTAAAGCTCTCAACGCTATTCATGAAACATTTTTTCAGGTCGATGGTCTTACCCTCAACCTATTTCTGGTTGGCGCAACAGGGCTTATTGGCAGCACGCTGATACGCCAGATTCGTGAGCAACGTGATTATCTGAAATCTCGTAAAAATCTAAATATCAGGTTGGTTGGTGTTACCAATACCCGCAAAATGCTTTTAGACGAAAGCGGAATAAGCCTTGAAAACTGGAAAGAAGAATTGCTCGAAAACGGCGATATTGCCAATATAGGTTCGTTTGTATCTGATGTACAAGACCTCAACCTACCATATAGCGTATTTGTTGATTGCACGGCCGATAAAAACATTGTACAATATTATTACTCTTTGTTAAGTGCCAGCGTTTCTATTGTTACGCCTAATAAAGTGGCTAATTCGGGTAAGTTTGAGCAGTATTTTAATCTGCAAAAAGCGGCTCAGAAACACGGTGTGAAATTCTTGTATGAAACCAACGTAGGGGCAGGCTTGCCGATTATAAACACGCTGCAAGGCTTGATTACAAGTGGTGACAAAATTCATAAAATTGAAGCGGTGCTTTCGGGTACTTTGGCTTATATATTCAACAATTTTAAATCTGGCGACCGTTTTGTAGATGTAGTACGCGAAGCCAAAGCAAAAGGTTATACCGAACCAGACCCACGAGATGACCTAAGCGGACAAGACGTAGCTCGTAAGATATTGATACTATCAAGAGAATGTGGGCTGAAACTAGAGCCGGACGATGTGAAAATTATCAATCTCTTAAATGATGCTTGCTTGCAAGCAAAAACAGTTGATGAGTTTTTTGTAGAACTTGAAAAAGACAACGATAGATTTGAAAAACTACTGGCCGAAGCCGAAGCCAAAGGAGAGGTATTACGATACATTGCCACGCTCGATGAGGAGAGGGTAAGAATTGAACTAAAAACAGTAGGCCGAAATCATCCGTTCTTTAGTTTAGCAGGTTCCGAAAACATTGTTTCTTTTACAACCGAGCGTTACAAGCATAATCCATTGGTTATCAAAGGCCCGGGTGCAGGCGCAGAAGTAACCGCCTCAGGTGTATTTGCCGATATTATGAGTATTAGTAGCTACCTCGTTTAAGAATTACGAATTAGCGAATGGCGAATTAGTGAATAAGTAATTTTACCTTACGTTTAAGTTATTTGCCACAAAGTACACTAGAACACAATGTAGCACAATATTTATTCGCTAATTCACCATTCGGAATTCACGATTATAAAAGCAAAAAGCCTCCTGAAATCAATCAGAGAGGCTTTTGTGCTTATATATATGTAGGTAATTTGTTTCCTTCTATGAGTCAATTCTAGTTGGCTGCATTACTGTTGTCGCCAAAGAAAACTAACGTTTTGTCGATTGTTTCACTTAATAACATCCATTCATGGCCTTGTTCAGGATAGAAATTGTAAGAATTAACTACGGCATTGGCTTGTAGCTGTTGTCTTAACAATTCGCCTTGGTCTGATGGAATAAATTCATCTTTACCTCCATAAAACAGAATTGTCGGCGGAGCAACTTTAGACACCTGGAAGCGTGGACTAGCTCTTTTAAAGGCATCAGGATTAGTGCCGTATGGCTGACCAATCAGGTTTTCAATATCTTGCCCGAATTCACCTACACGTATTTTATCAGAGGTAAGGTCGGTAGGGGCGGCAATTACCGAAACACCCTTCACATTTTTCGATTTATCTACTGTATAGGCATAGGCTAGGGCTAAATGGCCACCTGCACTGGCACCTAAAAGATAGATTTTATCAGAAAAATTATATTGTTGGCGCATCGACAGAATTTTGTTGATGAGCGTACCTAAATCTTGTATCTGTTGGTCATATTTTATACCGTTCTGGAATGTAAGTCGGTAGTTGGCGTTTACAATTACCCAGTTATCGCCTTTTTCTTTTATCTGGCTTACATAATTTTTCATAAAGCCTTTATCTAACTCTTTCCATGAGCCACCGTGTAAGATAATTACTACTTTGGTTTGTGTCGGAGAGCGTCGTGCCGGAATATGAATATCAAACTTCTGAAGTTCGTCTGGCCCATAAGAATCATGCATGATGTCTTGTGCTGAGGCATTAATGAAATCATTTGCAGGAGTCGGCGTTGTCGGATTCGTTGGGTTGGTCGGATTAGTAGTTCCTGTTGATGTTGTATCTGTTGTTCCTACGTTGTCGCCACCTTTAGATGGAATAATGTCTTCCATAACCTCGCAGGAAGTAAGCATGGTAAGCGAGGAAAAAAGAACGAAAGCATATATGATGTTTTTCATGATTTGTTGTGTGTTTTATTTTTAGATTGTGTGTGCTGATTCTTGCTGATAATGTTCAAAATTTTGTTCCAAATAGCGTTAGCGACGAAAAATAATAAAATTATTTGCTATTTGGGGAAAATAATCCCCGAAAACTGTGAAAAATAGTCAAAATGCTAGTGTTATTAAAAATTAGAGATATTTTCAGGTTTATCCTGCCGACATTAAGCAGAAACCCTTAATTTTGCAGATGAAATCAGATCGTACGACAAATCAAATTTATATTTTGGAAAAAGTAATTCTCTACAAAAACTCTCAGGTATTTGACGTAAAAATTCAACTTGCTTCTTCGAAGTCAGAAAGTAACAGAGCCTTGATAATCAATGCTTTATCTGGTTTTAAAGGAGATTTGCAAAACCTTTCTTCTGCCCGTGATACCCAAACCATGATTCGCCTGCTTCAATCGACCGATGCAGTTGCTGATGTAATTGATGCCGGCACAACCATGCGTTTCCTGACGGCCTATTTTACGGCTACCAATCAGGCTAAAACCATGACAGGCACCCCTCGTATGTGCGAGCGCCCTATCGGAATACTGGTAGAAGCCCTGAAAACCATTGGTGCAGAAATTGATTATCAAAAACAAGAGGGGTATCCGCCTTTGCAAATTCATGGCATTGGTGAGCAAAAAAGTAATGAGGTAACAATCAGAGGCGATGTAAGCAGCCAGTATATTTCGGCTTTGCTGATGATTGCTCCTACTTTACCACAAGGCTTAACGATTCACCTGACCGGAGAGCTAGGCTCAATTCCGTATATAAAAATGACCCTTGCCCAGATGCAAGCCTTTGGCGTAGAAGCTGAAGCAAACTGGGAAGAGAAAGTAATAAAAGTTGCTCCGCAAAGCTATGCACCAACCAGCTATCAGGTAGAGTCCGACTGGTCGGGGGCAAGCTATTGGTACAGCATAGTAGCCTTATCGACTTTTGAAGATACAAAAGTTGAATTATTTGGCTTAAAAGAAAACTCATTACAAGGCGATAGCGCCATTGTTGAAATAATGTCGCAACTAGGCGTAAAAAGCACTTTTACCAAAGATGGCGTTTTATTGACAAAAGTTCCGGCACAGAACTCACTAACGTGGGATTTTACCAATTGCCCTGACTTGGCGCAGACCGTAGCCGTAACCTGCGTTGCTAAAGGCATTGAGGCTACTTTTACAGGCATTGAGAGCTTAAAAATAAAAGAAACCGACCGTATATTGGCTCTACAAAATGAGCTTGCTAAATTTGGTGGCAGCCTTACAGAAGTAGTAACCAACACTGAATACAAGGTGTCTGGTTCTGGCTTTGCCTTTGGTAGTGCCGATATTAGCATTGCAACTTACGACGACCACCGCATGGCTATGGCATTTGCACCTTTGGCGATGCTAACCGATGTAACGATTGAAGAGCCCCACGTAGTTGTAAAATCTTACCCAAGTTTCTGGGATGATTTGAAAAAAGTTGTTTCAATCGAACAACCAACCGTATGATTTTTATAAGCCCCTTTTGTGTATTGGGGCTTTTTTTTTAATTTTGCCAAACATACTTCTCCAATCAAGATGCAATCATTGAGTACCAAACATCTACTCGGTATAAAAGACCTTACAACAAACGATATTCAACTTATTTTAGAAACAGCTAAAGAATTTAAGGAGGTTATAAACCGCCCGATTAAGAAAGTACCCACGTTGAGAGATGTAACGATTGCCAACGTATTTTTTGAGAATTCTACCCGCACACGCCTTTCGTTCGAATTAGCAGAAAAAAGACTTTCAGCCGATGTTGTGAATTTTTCTGCATCTGGCAGCTCAGTGAAAAAAGGTGAGACCCTGCTCGATACCGTGAATAATATTCTGGCCATGAAAGTAGACATGATAGTGATGCGACACAGTAGCCCCGGAGCACCTCATTATTTGTCGAAAAAAATAAAAGCCAATATCGTAAATGCCGGAGACGGCACACACGAGCACCCAACACAAGCCTTGTTAGATTCTTTTTCGATGATGGAAAAACTAGGCGACTTGGCAGGTAAAAAAATCGCAATCATTGGCGATATTCTACACTCAAGGGTAGCACTTTCAAATATATTCTGCTTGAAGAAACTAGGTGCTGAAATTACCATCTGTGGGCCAAATACGCTTTTGCCGAAATATATCAGCGAAATTGGGGTCAGAATCTCGCATAGTGTCAAAGAAACCCTACAATGGTGCGATGTAGCCAACGTATTAAGAATCCAGTTGGAGCGTCAGCAAATCAAGTACTTCCCGTCTTTAAGAGAATACTCACTCTATTTTGGTATAAACAAGCAAATGCTCGATGAGTTGGATAAAGAAATTGTATTGATGCACCCGGGGCCAATCAACCGAGGAGTGGAGCTATCGAGTGATGCCGCCGATTCGCACCACTCAATCATACTTGATCAGGTTGAAAACGGAGTGGCCGTAAGAATGGCAGTCCTTTATCTTATTTCGCAACAAATATAGATTTATAGATTTTTGTATAGCAATGGTTTGTGTTAAGTTTCTTTAAGAGCAGAAATTTAATACAAACCATTTTTTATATATTACAATGTTTTCGTATTATTGTATCAATAAAAAATCTGTGATAATAAAAAGTAAATTCCCTGTTATTGAGTTTATACTTATATTCTTCACATGCCAATAGTCATAAACGCTTTTTTGATGTAGAGAATGCTGTTGCTAAAAAACCTCTATTTCTCAAAATCAACGCATTAAAATTTCAAGCCTTGAAAACAGAAGATTAACCGGATAATCATACATCCGGCGCTGTGTTACTGTGTATATCTAAACTTTAATTGTTATTGTATGAAGCAACTTTATGTGATTCTGTTTTTTCTTATTTCTTATGTTTCTACTGCCCAGAAACTCTTAAAAGACATCGTGACTAGCAATGCCAGCTCGCACCCACGAAACATGGTAAATGCCAATGGAAAGCATTTCTTTGTAGCAAGAGGTATAAATTCAAACTCAGAGCTTTGGGTAACTGATGGTACTGAAGCGGGGACAATTCAGTTAACCTCATCAGATTCGTATAATAATTCAATAATTTTAAGTGGTTCAACAGTTTATCCCTTAGGAGGCAAAGTATTATTCAGTGCTTATAATTATTTAAATGGAAATTATCAACCTGCCGAGTTATGGATTAGTGATGGTACTGTTGGAGGTACCACACGTGTAAAAGACATTAACCCTTATGGGGGGTCGTATCCATCTTATTTTTTTAGTTTAGGTAATAAATATGTCTTTTGGGCTAATGATGGAGTAAATGGCACAGAGCCTTGGATAACTGATGGCACTGAATCAGGAACTATGAGTTTGGGCGACCTAAATCCGGGAGCAAATAGTTCGTATCCCTACAGCTCTACATCATTTGCTGTTGTAAATTCTAAACTTTTTTTTTCAGCCATTTCCCAGTATGGAGGCTACGAGCCTTATGTAACAGACGGAACTCCTTGGGGTACATATAGGCTGAAAGACATAAACAACGGTTCTAGTTCATCAAGTGCTAGTAACTTTATTGTTTTGGGTAATAAAGTGATTTTTACTGCCAATGATGGAATAAATGGTAATGAACCATGGGTGAGTGATGGCACGGAGCAAGGTACTTTTATGTTGAAAGATATTTATCAAGGCCAGTACTCAAGTTACACAAATAGTTTGATTGAGTTGAATGGCAAAATAATATTCAGAGCCGAAAGTAATGTAAATGGTGCCGAGTTATGGATAAGCGACGGTACTAGTGCGGGAACCAAGCTTTTAAAAGACATCGCACCTGGAAGTAGTTATGGAAGCCCACAAGATATGATTAAGGTAGGAAATAGTATATTTTTTACGGCATCTGACGGTACAAATGGTAGAGAATTATGGAAAACTAATGGTACTACTGCCGGAACTGTAATGGTAAAAGATATAAACCTAACAAGTACCGGAACTGACAATTTTACATTTAGTAATTACAATAGACCGTTTTTAAATGTAAACGGAACCTTGTTTTTTCTAGCAAATAGCGGTCCTGAAGGTTTTGAACTCTGGAAAAGTGATGGTACTGCAAACGGCACAATGCTCGTAAAAGATTTTGTGCCTGGCCCTGCAAGTGCAGAGTACAACAATTTTCAGGTATTGGGTTCAAATATTTATTTTTCTGTTCCTGATACCGATGGTAAAAATGTATATTATAAAAGCAATGGCACAAGCGCCGGAACGGTGCCTATATCAGATGCGAACCCAAATTTACCATTTGAAAATGTATATCCGCTATTAGCCATCGGAAACAGTTATTTTTATTTTGCTGCTTATAATGCAGCCGTTGGGTATGAATTGTTTAAAACAGATGGCACTACTACAAGCTTAGTAAAAGATATTGACATGAATCAATTCAACGCTAGTAGCAGTTTTAATTATAAGGCTGGGCTGAATAATAATTTGTTTTTTAACTACAATGATAATTTGCGTGGAAATGAGGTTTGGAAAACCGATGGCATGAATAATACAAATATTGTTAAGGAGCTAAGGAAATATCCAAATAATTTTTACGATTATTATTCTACTTCTACTGATGTTTATGGTTTATTTACATTAAATGATTATACCTACTATTTCTCAGATTATGCTATCTGGCGTACAAATGGCTCATCTCCCGAGATTTTTGCCACTACAAATAGCTCTTCAGTTTCAGTAATACGTTCTAATAACAAAATTCGGTGGGCATACTCAGGGCAAATATTTGAATCAGATGGTGAAAGTATTAACCTCATTAAAACACTTGACGATTATAGCTATAGCTATGGCAGTAACATAGTAGCTGATTTAAACGGAATTACCTTTTTTACTTATAGCACTAATAGTAATGGTAATGAACTATGGCGAACAGACGGTACTGCTGCCGGAACCTGGATGCTGAGAGACATTAACTGGGGTCCAACTCATACAGGATTTGGGAATTTTCGTAAAGTAGGAAATAAACTATTTTTTACCGCAAACGAGATGAACACAGGCTATGAACTTTGGGTAACCAATGGTACTTCGGAGGGGACATATATGGTAAAAGATGTGTTGCCGGGGTCTAGTAGTTCTTATTTACACAGTTTTACCAATCTGAATGATAATCTATTAATTTTCTCAACGAGTAATGTATATCCGCAGAAACTCTGGAGAAGCGACGGCACTGAGTCTGGTACTTATATGGTTCCTGATGCATATGGAGGTAGTACGTACCCGAGTTCTTATGAGTCAGGCGAATTTGGAGTATTAAATAACAGGGTTTATTATGAAGCCTATACAGGAAATGGGTATAGATTATATTCGAGCGATGGAAACTCAACTACACAGGTACACAGTGAAGTAGACCCAGAGGCTATGATTAAATTCAAAGACCAATTGTTTTTCAGAGGGGCAAAATACTACGGGAGTGAAGGTTATGAACTCTGGAAAACCGATGGTACAGCAAGCGGTACAACCCTTGTAAAAGATATTTACCCCGGATACCCAAGTTCTCGCCCGTCGAAGTTCTTTGTACATAACGATAACTTATATTTTCTGGCCGATGACGGCATACACGGGCAAGAACTCTGGGCACTTACCCCTTGCGCCGATAGCCTTAATCTAAATTCGGGATTATCGGGTACAAATACTTATCAGGCAAGCAAAGTAATTGTGGGCGAAACTGCCAATAATATTTCTTCAACAGCCAATATTACTTACGATGCCGGAAAATACGTATTACTAAAACCAGGCTTTAATACCTCTGAGGGTGCTGTGTTTCAAACCAAGCTGGTAGGTTGTGGCAATAGTAATCAGCCTCAAAGTAATGCTCCACAAGAGCCAAAACCACTAGATGAAAAAACGGCAATGTATATTCAGGATATGCAAGAGGCACCAAGCATTGAAAACTTTATAGAGAAAGGTGATAATCAGGATTTAGCACTGATTTGGGCCAAATATCTTGAAGAAAGCAGAATTGCTACTGATAAAGAACGCCAACTACAATATGAAGTAAATAAACTGAACGAACAACAAAAGGATGTAAAAGCAAGCAACAACCAAGAAACGCTAAACAACTATTACACCTCAAAAGCCCAAAAACAACAAGCCTACCAAGAGGCAAAACAAGAAGCAGGGCAGTATAGCTATGTTATTGTTCCTGTAAGAGACGCAGCAAACAAAAAACTCGGCTATGATTTAACCATCTATGCCGCCGGAAAAATGCATCAGTCGGCTATAAGGTATTAATACTTTGCTAACGATAAAAGGCGCATCATGCGCCTTTTATCGTTGTATGAGCCAGAAAACTAGAGACTGTAAATTAAACTGTGTCAAGGTAAAATTTAGCTAAAATGTTAATTTTACTTTAAACA